>NZ_JAARMC010000002.1:0-629794 GCF_012985595.1 Pseudomonas sp. WS 5411 | reverse complement strand
CGATCTCGCCGCCTTCACCCACAGTTTTGGTGGCGGTCAGCACTACATCGACTTTGTCGATGGTGTCGTTGATGGTGGTAGTTGCGCCATTGCCAGCAACCACGAGCTTCTCGAAGTTGCCGCCGTCAGTCCCTGTGATCTGGACGGTCTGGGTGCTCTTATCGACGAACACGTCATCGCCAGGGGCATCAACGGTGACGGTGCCGACTGTTTCGCCCGCTTTGATGGTGATGGTTTGTTTGTTATCGAGTGTCAGGGTGACGTCAGTGTCAGCCTTGTTGCTCAAGGTGGCGGTGTAAGTGATCTGGCCACCTTCACTCACTTCCGAAGGAGCCGTCAGCGTCACTGTCGTGGTGTTATCGGTACCTGGGGTATCAGTGACAGTCGTGGTGACTTTGTCAGTACCTGGAACCAGGTTTTCAAAGTGCTCGCCACCGGTGACTTCTTTAATGCCGGTAGTAACAGTCTGGTCGCCTTTGTACACATCATCTGGAGCCACAACCGAAACAGTCCCGCTCGACTGGTTCACACCAATGGTGATGACCTGGTTGTTATCCAGGGTCACGGTCACAGGGCTGGTGATGTTAATCACCGGCGCGCCGTTTTTATCCACCAAGGTAGCGGTGTAAACGATCTCGCCGCCTTCACCCACAGTTTTGGTGGCGGTCAGTACCACATCAACCTTGTCGATAGTGTCGTTGATCTGCGTCGTCGCCCCACCCGGTGCGATATCAAGCTTCTCGAAGCCACCACCCACGATGTCCGGATTGATCGTGACGTTGATCGGACCTGCATCTTTGAATACGTCGTCGCTCGGTGCCTTGGACGTCACCTGGCCTGTCGTCTCGCCCTTGGCGATAGTGATGACGTCACCATTGCTCAAGGTCAGGGTCAGGTCGCTGCCGGCCTTATTGCTCAAGGTCGCGGTGTAGGTGATGTTGCCACCTTCGTCGGCCTCGCCTGGTGCGGTCAGGGTGACGGTGGTGGTGTCGGTGGTGCCGGGTGTGTCGGTCACGGTGGTGTTGACCGGCGTGGTGCCCGGTACCAGGTTCTCGAAATGCGCGCCGCCGGTCACATTGGTGATAGCGGTGGTGACGGTCTGGTTGCCCTCATACACGTCGTTCGGCGCAACAGTGGTGGCAGTGCCAGCGGATTGGCCGACACCAATGGTGATGGTCTGGCCATTGTCCAGCGTCACGGTCAACGGATTGGTGGTGTTGGTGACCGGGTTACCTGCCTTGTCCACCAGCGACGCGGTGTAGACGATATTACCGCCTTCGCCCACGGTGGTAGTCGCAGTCAGGACCACATCGACCTTGTCGATAGTGTCGTTGACGGTGGTGGTAGCGCCATTACCGGCCACTTCCAGTTTTTCGAAGTTACCGCCAGTAGTCTCGACGATCTTTACGGTTTGCGTGCTTTTGTCGACAAACACATCATCGCCTGGAGCATCGACGGTGACGGAGCCGACGGTTTCACCCGCCTTGATGATGATGGTCGAACCGTTATCCAGTTTCAGCGTAACGTCAGTGTCGGCTTTATTGGAAAGCGTGGCGATATAGGTAATCTGGCCGCCTTCGCTGACATCGCCTGGCGCAGTCAGGGTTACGGTGGTGGTGTCGACCGAATCGGTGATGGTGGTGACGGCTGGCGTGGTGTTGGGCACCAGGTTTTCAAAGTTGCCACCGGTCGTGCCGGTGATGGTCGTCGTGACGGTGCTGCCGTTGACGTAGACGTCGTTCGCCGGGGTGTCGACCACCACGGTACCGACGGACTCGCCGGCCTTGATGGTGATCACCGAGCCGTTGGACAAGGTCACGGTCACCGGGGTTTGCGCCGGGTTGGTCAGCGTCGCGGTGTAGGTGATCTGGCCGCCTTCGGTGACGGTGTTAGTGGCGGTGAGGGTCACGCCGGTGTCGTCGACCGAATCGGTAATCGTGGTGACGGCTGGTGTGGTGTTGGGCACCAGGTTTTCGAAGTTGCCACCGGTTGCCCCGGTAATGGTGGTGCTGACCGTGCTGCCATTGTTGTAGACGTCGTTGGCCGGTGTCTCTACCACCACTGTACCGGTGGACTTACCTGCCTCGATGTTGATCACCGAGCCGTTGCTCAAGGTAATGGTGACGGGCGTCTGCGCCGGGTTGGTCAAGGTCGCGGTGTAGGTGATCTGACCGCCTTCGGTCACCGTTTCGCCTGCTGTCAGGGTCACGGTGGTGGTGTCGATGGTGTCGGTGATCTGGGTGACGGCCGGCGTCGGGTCGACGGTCACGATCAGGTTGTTACCGCCGGTGGTGCCAGTGACGGTGACGCTGATCTGGCCTGGGTCGATGTACGGGCTGTCATTAGGCGCCAGGGGCACATTCACGGAGCCAGTCACCTGGCCGGCCGGGATGGTGATCACCGCGCCGTTGGACAGGGTGACGGTCAGGTTGCTGGTAGACGGCTGGGTCACCGTGGCGGTGTAGGTCAGCACGCCGCCGGCTTCGGTGATGGTCGGGGTGGCACTCAGGGACAGGGTCGACGGCAAAGGTGCTGCCGTGAGCGGGTCGGTCGGCTGCCCGCCGAGTTCGTTGGTCAACGCATTGGTACCGAAACCCAGGCCAGCCGTCGGGAAACCAATGGTCGGATCAACCGAGCCTGCGGTCTCATCGAGCATCACAAAGCTGTGACCGCCCCCCGCCGCGCCGGTGCCAGCAGCTGCCGCGCCTGCGGCGGTGGCTTCCAGGTCGGTGGTCGGGTCAGCGCCGGCGGCGATTGCCTGCTGCAGTTCGGCAACCGAAGGTGCAGCCTGTGCGGTGGCTTGTGCCAGGTCCGTGCTGGAGTCGGGCGCGGTGGCGCTCCACTGGGTGTCACGGCCCAGGTCCAGAGTACGGCCATCGGCCAGCTCCAGGCTGACTGCGCCCGACATACCGGTGTCTATCTGGTCGCCGGCGAAAAGGCGATCACCTTCAACAAGCACCCGGCGGGCCCCTTCCGGAGAAATGACGAAAACTTGGCCAACAATGCTTTTGACGATGGCAACAACACTGCTCATTGAAGATTTCTCCGGCGATCCATTCTGTGGGTGTTCCTAGGGCTGAGATCCGATGGGATTCATCAGCCTGGGAGGTGCGTAGTTTATAAAACGAATGACGTCAAATAATTGGCTGTATTTTTTGGCTATTTACTTTATGCCAAACTATTGACCTTCTTGGCGCCATCCTAAACAATCGCCTCGCTAATGTCACATTGATATTCACGCGGCGAACCGTCCTACATGTGTGAACCAGTTCCGCTTTTGAACTTTCCGACGTACGGTCATTACGGTAGCCATTTTCTAACGCAGCACGCCAAGTTGCTGTGACTTGAGACAAGAAGTCCTGGGGATTCTTAAATGCGTTTGCACCTGCTTAAGGCAATACCGTTCGTTCTCGCCGCCAGTTTCGTTCAAGCCCAAACCCTGCCCCAGGCCATGCAGCAAGCGCTGGATGTGCACCCTGAGATTCAGGCAGGTGTCAATGCTCGTATCGCGGCTGACTATCAGTTGCGTGCGGCCAAGGGCGGTTACCTGCCCCGTGTCGACCTGAACGCCGGTTATGGCCGTGAAGGCACCGACAGCTCGTCCACCCGTGCCCGTGGTGGCCATTGGGACACCCTCAATCGCGGTGAGTCGAGCCTGCGTCTGCAGCAAATGGTTTTTGACGGTTTTGCCACCTCCAGTGAAGTTGGGCGTCAACAAGCCACCGTTAACTCCCGCGCGTTTTCGTTGCTTGGCACTTCCGAGCGCACTGCATTAACGGTAGCTCAGGTTTATCTGGACGTCCTGACCCGTCGTGAATTCGTGCGCCTGGCTGAAGACAACCTGCGTAACCACGAGCGCATTTACGACCAGATCAAGTTGCGCACCCAGCGCGGCGTCGGCAGCGGGGCTGACCTGGACCAGGCCGAAGCCCGTCTGGCCCAGGCCCGCAACAACGTGATCACCGAGCAGACCAACCTGGCCGATGCCCAGACCAACTACCTGAGCGCTGTCGGCCAGGAAGCCGATCAGTTGGAGCGCCCGCCTAGCTTCATGGCGATGCTGCCTGCAGACCTGAACGAAGCACGTCGCCAGATGCTGGATAACAGCCCGATCCTGCGCTCGGCCGAATCCGACATCGCCGCCGCCGAAAAACAATACGAAGCCGCCAAGTCTTCCTTCTACCCACGCTTCGACGCCGAGTTGGGCCGCAACGCCGACAACAACATCGACGGCGACGCCAGCCACAACAATGGCTGGGAAGCTATGCTGCGTATGCGCTTCAACCTGTATGCCGGTGGCAGCAACAAAGCCGAGCTGGAGTCCAAGTCCTACCAGTCCAACCAGGCCCTGGATATCCGCAACAACGCCTTGCGCCAGTTGAACGAAGAACTGGGCCTGGCCTGGAACGCCATGAACAACGCCAATGCCCAGGTGCCGATTGCCCAGCAATATGTCGACCACAGCAGCAAAGTACGCGGCGCCTACCAGAAGCAATTCAGCCTGGGCGAGCGGACCCTGCTCGACTTGCTCGACAGTGAAAACGAACTGTTCACCGCTTCGCGTCGTCTGGAAGAGATAAAAAACGTTCAGTTATTTACTCAGTACCGAATCAAGGCGACCATGGGCGAGTTGCTCAAGAGCCAGGGAGTGGTCGCACCGATGGCCTCCGTCGTCCAGAACGATGTGAAGCCGAAAGTTCAACTGCCGGGGATGAATTGAGCTATTCCTTATAGACCCATCCGTTAGTTGAGAGAGCCCGCGTGGAATCAGAAGTTAGTCGAGTCCATCTCAGTCATGATCCACGCACATTGCACGACGACCCGTTACTCGACGGGTTGTTGGCTCTCTGCGCCCTGCACCAGAAGCCTGCCAGTGCGGCAATGCTGACCACCGGTCTGCCATTGCCGTCACAGCAACTGACTGCCGATTTGCTGGCCCGGGCCGCGGCCCGCGCCGGTTTGCAAGGCCGGCTGCTGCAACGCAAACTCGATTCGATCCCCGCGATTGCCATGCCGGCGCTGCTGTTGCTCAAGGACGGCCGGAGTGCCGTGCTGCTCGGCTGGCAGGGTGAAGACGAGGCCCAGGTGCTGCTCAGCGAAAGCGATGGCGGTGAAACCATCGTCAAGCGTCAAGCCTTGGCTGATGACTACATCGGCAAAGTGTTTTTTGCCCAGCCCCAGCACAAATTCGATGTCAGCCACGGCACCCTGATCCCTCGGGCCCGTTCGTGGTTTCGCGACACCCTCAAGCGTTCGCGCTGGCTCTACGCCGATGCCATCGCTGCCAGTTTCCTGATCAACCTGATTGCCATGGCCGCGCCGCTGTTCGTGATGAACGTCTACGACCGCGTGGTGCCGAACCAGGCCACCGCCACCCTGTGGGTGCTGGCCACCGGTATTTTCATCGCCTACGTCTTCGACCTGGTCCTCAAGAGCTTGCGCAGTCTGTGCCTGGACCTGGCCGGCAAAAAAACCGACCTGATCATCTCGGCCACGCTGTTCGAGCGGATCGTCGGCATGTCGATGAAGTACCGCCCGGCGCGGGTCGGCAGTTTCGCCCAGAACATCCACGAGTTTCAGAGCCTGCGCGACTTCCTCGCGTCCCTGACCCTCACCAGCCTGATCGACTTGCCGTTCACCCTGCTGATCTTCATGGTGATCGCCATCCTCGGCGGGCACCTGGTGTGGATCCCCATGCTGGCTTTCCCGATTGCCCTGGGCATCGGTTACCTGCTGCAAAAGCCGCTGGTCGCCACCATGGAACGCACCATGGCCCTGGCCTCCGAGCGCCAGTCGAGCCTGATCGAAACCCTGGCCGGGCTGGATGCGGTCAAGGTCAACAACGCGGAAAGCGAGCGCCAGTACCAGTGGGAGCAGACCATTGGCACCCTCAGCCGCCTTGAATTGCGGGTGAAAATGCTCTCTGGGCTGTCGATGAACATCACCCTGCTGATCCAGCAACTGGCGGGTGTGATCATGATTGTCTTCGGGGTCTACCAGATCATCGGCGGCAACCTCAGCATGGGCGGCCTGATTGCCTGCTACATGCTCAGTGGCCGCGCCCTCAGCCCCCTGGCGTCGCTGTCGGGCCTGATGACCCGCTACCAGCAGGCCAAAGTCACCATGGTCTCCACCGACCAGATGATGGAACTGCCTCAGGAGCGCAACTTCGAAGAGCGCCCCTTGAGCCGCCGCACCCTGCAAGGTGCCATCGAATGCCGGGGCCTGAACTTTACCTACCCCAACCAGCAGAACATGGCGCTCAAGAACATCAACCTGGTGATCAAGCCCGGCGAGAAAATTGGCATCATCGGGCGCAGCGGTTCGGGCAAAAGCTCCCTGGCCAAGCTGATCGTCGGCCTCTACCAGCCCGACTCCGGCGCCCTGCTGGTGGACGGGGTGGACATTCGCCAGATCGACGTCAGCGAACTGCGCCACAACGTCGGCTATGTGCCTCAGGACATTCAACTACTGGCCGGCACCCTGCGCGACAATCTGGTCTCCGGCGCCCGCTACGTTGAAGACGAAGTGGTGCTGCAAGCCGCCGAACTGGCCGGCGTCCACGAATTTGCCCGTCTGCACCCGCAAGGCTACGAACTGCAAGTGGGCGAGCGAGGCCAGAACCTCTCTGGCGGTCAGCGACAAAACGTCGCCCTGGCCCGTGCCCTGCTGCTCAACCCGCCTATCCTGCTGCTGGACGAACCGACCAGCGCCATGGACAACACCGGTGAAGAACGCCTTAAACAGCGCCTGCAATCCGTTGTGGAAAACAAGACCGTGGTGCTGGTGACACACCGGGCGTCGCTGTTGTCCCTGGTGGACCGCTTGTTGGTCATCGACCGTGGGCAAATCCTCGCCGATGGTCCGAAAGCCGTAGTGATGGAAGCGTTGAAGAAGGGGCAGATCAGTGTTGCGTAAATTCAAGGACGCAGTCCGTCGTTACTTTATCGGTTCCGATTCGCTGGACGGCCAGCCACTGCCAGAGGTCAAGAAGGCCCTGATCGAAGATGCCCCGCGCGTGGTGCGGCTGACCATCTGGGGGATCATCGGGTTTTTCCTGTGCATGTTGCTGTGGGCCGGCTTTGCCAAGGTCGACGAAGTCACGCGCGGTGACGGCAAGGCCATTCCTTCCTCCAAGCTGCAGAAGATCCAGAACCTGGAAGGCGGCATCGTTGCCGAGCTGTTCGTCAAGGAAGGGCAGATCGTCGAAGCCGGCGCGCCGCTGATTCGCCTGGACGACACACGTTTTGTCTCCAACGCCGGGGAAACCGAGGCCCAGCGCCTTTCCCTGCTGTTGCGTATCGAGCGCTTGAGCGCCCAGGTCGAAGACCGGCCGTTGAACATCCCTGAAGATGTGCGGGCCGCTGCGCCCACCCAGGCCATCAACGAGCAGTCGCTGTACGAAAGCCGGCGCCAGCAGTTCAAGGACGAAATCGGCGGCTTGCAGGAGCAACTGACCCAGCGCCAGCAAGAAATGCGCGAGTACACCTCCAAACAGAGCCAGTACCGTAACCAGCTGTCGTTGCAGCGCCAGGAAATCAACATGTCCGAACCCCTGGTCGCCCAGGGTGCGGTGTCGCCGGTGGAAGTACTGCGCCTCAAGCGCGCAGAAATGGAAACCCGTGGCCAACTGGACGCCACCACCCTGGCCATCCCCCGTGCCGACTCGGCGATCAAGGAAGTACAGCGCAAGATCGACGAGACTCGCGGTAAGTATCGCAGTGAAGCCCTGACCGAGCTCAACGAAGCCCGCACCGACTTGAACAAGGCCCAGGCCACCGGCAAAGCCCTCGAAGACCGGGTGAGCCGGACCCTGGTCACCTCGCCGGTGCGCGGGATCGTCAAGCAACTGCTGGTCAACACCATCGGTGGGGTGATCCAGCCGGGCAGCGACATGGTAGAAATCGTCCCGTTGGACGACACCCTGCTGGTGGAAGCCAAGATCCGCCCGCAAGACATTGCCTTCCTGCACCCGGGGCAAGAGGCCGTGGTCAAGTTCACCGCCTATGACTACACCATCTACGGCGGCCTCAAGGCCAAGCTGGAGCGCATCGGTGCCGACACCATCACCGACGAAGACAAGAAAACCACCTACTACATGATCACCTTGCGCACCGACCGCAGCCACCTGGGTACCGATGAGAAGCCGCTGATCATCATCCCCGGCATGGTCGCTTCGGTCGATATCATTACCGGCAAGAAAACCATCCTCAGCTACCTGCTCAAGCCCATCATCAAGGCCCGGGCGGAGTCGCTGCAGGAGCGTTGATCTTCAGTGTCTGGGCGGGCCTCATCGCGAGCAAGCCCGCTCCCACACTCAACCGCATTCCTATGTTGGAAATCGGTCGAATGTGGGAGCGGGCTTGCTCGCGAAGGGGCCCTCAACTTCACCCTATCCCTCAGCCCTGCCGCAAAAAGGCCATATCGTTATTCTCTAACGATATTTAAATTTCAATTCTTATATCTATAAAGTCACTCTCCTGACTGCCAGGGAGTGATCTCATGTCCACCGCCACAGCCGCCTTGCCCACCGCCCAAACCTTCGACATCCGCCCATTCCCCGGCAGCGTAGGCGCCGAGATCATCGGCCTGGACCTGTCGCGCCCGGTCAACGACCAGGATTTCGCTCGCATCCACCGTGTGCACCTGGACCACCATGTGGTGGTGTTCCGCGACCAGCGCATCACCCCCGAGCAACAGATCGCCTTCAGCCGCCGTTTCGGCGTGTTGCAGATCCATTTGCTCAAACAGTTCCTGCTGGCCAACCACCCGGAAATCCTCATCGTCTCCAACATCATCGAGAACGGCCAATCCATCGGCCTGGGTGATGCGGGCAAGTTTTGGCACTCGGACCTGTCGTACAAGGAACTGCCGAGCCTGGGCTCGATGCTCCACGCCCAGGAGCTGCCGTCCGAAGGCGGCGATACGCTGTTTGCCGACATGCACAAAGCCTGGGACCAGTTGCCCGAGCTTCTGCGCAAAGCCGTGGAAGGCCGCAGCGCTGCGCATTCCTACACCGCGCGCTACAGCGAAACCAAATTCGAAGGCAACTGGCGCCCAACCCTGACCCCCGAGCAACTGGCCCAGGTCGCCGAAGTGGTGCACCCCGTGGTGCGTACCCACCCGGAAAACGGCCGTAAGGCACTGTTCGTCAGCGAGGGCTTCACCACGCGCATCGTCGGCCTGCCCGAAGACGAAAGCCGCGACCTGCTGGCCCAGCTCTTCGCCCACAGCATCCATCCGCAAAACATCTACCGCCACCGCTGGCAGCCCCACGACCTGGTGTTCTGGGACAACCGCTCGCTGATCCACCTGGCCGCCGGTTGCCCCAGCCACCTGCGCCGCAAGCTGTTTCGCACCACCATCCAGGGCGACGCCCCCTTCTGATTCGGAGCATGACCATGTCCAGGAAAACCCCCTTTGCACGATTGGCCGCGACTGTGGGCCTTGGCGTCAGCCTGCTGGCCGGCAGTCTGGTTGCCCCGACTGTCGCCCAGGCCGAAGGCGAGATTCGCATTGCCGAGCAGTTCGGCATCGTTTACCTGCTGCTCAACGTGGTGCGCGACCAGAACCTGATCGAGAAATACGGCAAGCAGCAAGGCATCGACATCAAGGTCGACTGGACCCAGTTGTCCGGCGGCGCGGCGGTCAATGACGCGCTGCTCTCCGGTTCCATCGACATCGCCGGTGCCGGTGTCGGCCCGCTGCTGACCATCTGGGACCGCACCCACGGCAAGCAAAACGTCAAGGCCGTGGCCTCCCTGGGCAACTTCCCGTACTACCTGGTCAGCAACAATCCCAAGGTCAAGACCATCGCCGACTTCACCGAGAAAGACCGCATCGCCGTGCCGGCCGTGGGCGTTTCCGTGCAGTCGCGGTTCCTGCAATACGCCGCGGCCAAGCAATGGGGCGACAAGGAGTTCAATCGCCTGGACAAGTACACCATCGCCGTCCCGCACCCGGACGCCACGGCCGCGCTGATCGCCGGCGGTACCGAGCTGACCGGGCACTTCTCCAACCCGCCGTTCCAGGACCAGGCCCTGGCCAACCCGAACGTGCATGTGGTGCTCAACACCTATGACCTGCTGGGGCCGAACTCGCCGACCGTGTTGTTCGCCACCGAGAAGTTTCGCAATGACAACCCGAAAACCTACAAAGCCTTTGTCGATGCCCTGACCGAAGCCGCGCAATTCGCCCAGAACGACAAGGGCGCCGCCGCCGACACTTACATTCGGGTAACCAAGGCCAAGATCGACCGTGCCGCGTTGCTGAAAATCATCGATAACCCACAGTTTGAATTCAGTGTCACCCCGAAAAACACCTACCCGCTGGCCGAATTCCTCTACCGCGTGGGCGCGATCAAGCACAAACCCGAATCGTGGAAGGATTACTTCTTCCAGGATGCCAAACCGCTGCAAGGGAGCTGAGATGAACGCGCCCTTGCAAGGCCACACGGCCAGCAACCTGATTACCGCCCAAGCCTTGCTCGCGGTGGATCACGTCAGCCTGGAATATCGCACCCCCGAACGGGTGGTGCGGGCCACCCACCAGGTCAGTTTCGAGATCGACCCGGCCGACCGCTTCGTGCTGCTGGGGCCTTCGGGCTGCGGCAAGTCCACGTTGCTCAAGGCGGTGGCCGGGTTTATCAAGCCCTGTGAAGGCGAGATTCGCCTGCTGGGGCAGAAGGTCGAGCAACCGGGCCCGGATCGCATCGTGGTGTTCCAGGAGTTCGACCAACTGCCGCCCTGGAAAACCGTCAAGCAGAACGTGATGTTCCCGTTGCTGGCGTCCAAGACCCTCAAGCGCCGCGAGGCCGAGGAGCGGGCGTTGTACTACCTCGACAAGGTTGGCTTGAGCGCCTTTGCCGACGCCTATCCGCACACCCTGTCCGGTGGCATGAAGGCGCGGGTGGCGATTGCCCGGGCATTGGCCATGCAGCCGAAAATCCTGTTGATGGATGAGCCCTTCGCCGCCCTTGATGCCCTGACCCGGCGCAAGATGCAGGAGGAGCTGCTGCTGCTGTGGGAAGAGGTGCGCTTCACCCTGTTGTTCGTCACCCACTCCATCGAAGAGGCACTGGTGGTGGGCAACCGCATCCTGCTGCTGTCGCCCCATCCAGGGCGCGTGCGCGCCGAAATCCACAGCCATCAATACGACCTGCACAGCCTCGGGGGTGTGGCGTTCCAGGCGTCGGCGCGGCGTATTCATCGCCTGTTGTTCGATGAGTCGCCCGAGGCCGAAACCGAACTGGATTTCGCCGATATCCGCATCGCTTATTGAAGGACCGTGCCCATGCGCCAGGAATATGAAATCACCCTGCAACCGCTGCCCGGCGTGCCCGTGGAGCGCGCCTTACCCCTGCGCCAACGCCTGTGGCAACAAGGCTGGCTGCGCAAGGGCCTGATCCTGATCGTGCTGGCGATCCTCTGGGAGGCGGCGGCGCGCTATCAGAACAACGATCTGCTGCTGCCCAGCTTCTTGCAGACCTTCCACGCCTTCTACGACGGCATTGCCAGTGGCGAGTTGCTGGGCAAGGTCAGCATTTCCCTGGTGGTGCTGCTCAAGGGCTACCTGATCGGGATTGTCCTGGCATTTGCCCTGACCACCCTGGCAGTCTCGACCCAGATGGGCCGTGACTTGCTGAGCACCCTGACCTCGATGTTCAACCCGCTGCCGGCGATTGCCCTGTTGCCCCTGGCGTTGCTGTGGTTTGGCCTGGGGCAGAACAGCCTGATCTTTGTGCTGGTGCACTCGGTGCTGTGGGCCTTGGCGCTCAACACCTACTCGGGGTTTATGGGGGTGTCGGAAACCCTGCGCATGGCCGGGCGCAATTACGGTCTCAAGGGCATGCGCTTTGTGCTGTTTATCCTGATCCCGGCGGCGCTGCCGTCGATCCTCGCCGGTTTGAAGATCGGCTGGGCCTTTGCCTGGCGCACGTTGATCGCTGCCGAATTGGTGTTTGGCGCCACCAGCGGCAAAGGCGGTCTGGGCTGGTACATCTTCCAGAACCGTAACGAGCTGTACACCGACAAGGTATTTGCCGGGCTGGCGGTGGTGATCCTGATCGGCCTGCTCGTGGAAAACCTGGTGTTCGATACCCTCGAGCGCGTCACCGTGAAGCGCTGGGGCATGCAGCGCTAAAAAGCCTGCTACGATTGCGTGCGCTGTACTCCAAACCCATCACGAGTGCTTGGCATGCAATTACCGGATATGAACCTGCTGGTGGCCCTCGACGCCTTGCTCGACGAGGGCAGCGTGGTGGGTGCCGCGCGGCGGATGAACCTGAGCCCGGCGGCGATGAGCCGCACCCTGACGCGCATTCGCGAAGCGGTGGGCGATCCGATCCTGGTGCGCGCCGGTCGCGGTCTGGTGCCCACGCCCAAGGCCCTGGAGTTGCAAGGCCAGGTGCGCAACGTGGTGGAGCAGGCGGCGTTGTTGTTCCGCTCGGCGGACGAGGTTGACCTGAGCACCTTGCGCCGACGGTTCAGCGTGCGCGCCAATGACTTTTTTGTCGGCGTGTATGGTGGTCGTTTATTCGACACCATGGAGCGGGTGGCGCCCCATTGCGAGCTGCGCTTTGTCCCGGAAGGTGATAGCGATGACGAAGCCTTGCGCGAAGGGCGCCTGGACCTGCGCGTTGGCAACACCATGCCGATTACCCCGGAAGTGAAGGTGCAGAACCTGTTCTCCACCACCTTCGTCGGCCTGGCCCGCGAAGGCCACCCGTTGTTCGACGAAGAAATCACCGCTGCGCGCTTTGCCAGCTACTCCCATATCAGCATCTCGCGGCGCGGTATCGCCCGAGGGCCGATCGACACCGCCCTCAGCGCCCAGGGCCTGGAACGCCGGGTGGCGATGATCGCGCCGGGGTTTCACGGTGCGATGTTTATGCTGCCTGACTCCGACCTGATACTGCCGGTGCCCAAGGAAGCGCTCTACAGCGCCAATCGCCTGAAACTGCCACTGCGCGCATTTACCCTGCCGATTTCCCTGCCGACCCTGGTCCTGACCCAGGCCTGGCACCCGCGTTTCGACAAAGACCCGGCGCACAAATGGCTGCGCGAAACCATGCGCGAAAGCTGCGCCGCGACCTGGCGCGAAGCCCAACCCACCTGACGACCACGATCAAAATGTGTGGAGCTAGCCTGGCTTGTGTGGGAGCTGGCTTGCCTGCGATAGCGGTGTGTCAGCTAAGGCATCTGTCACTGATACACCGCTATCGCAGGCAAGCCACCTCCCACATTCAATCATTGCGTCTGGCGCAGTTATAACCTTCCGATAAGTCAGTTTTCGTCATGTCTAAGCCTTATTAAACTGCTCGGGTATTCTATTGCCGAGTTGTACTTTCATGACGTCCCTCGCTGCCCCCGCGCCCTTGGCCACCGCCAAACCCGCCGCCGTCAGCCCCCCTGTGTTCGGCCCACGGATCATCATCGGCCTGGTCGGCGTGCTGCTGGCGGTGCTGGTCTCGGGCCTGAACGAAATGGTGACCAAGGTCGCCCTCGCCGATATTCGCGGTGCGCTGTACATCGGGTTTGACGAAGGCACCTGGCTGGTCGCGGCCTACACCGCCACCTCCGTCTCGGCCATGGCCTTTGCCCCATGGTGTTCGGTGACGTTTTCGCTGCGCCGTTTCACCCTGTGGGCCATCGGCCTGTTTACCCTGCTGGGGGTGCTTTGCCCGCTGGCGCCGAACTACGAAAGCCTGCTGGTGCTGCGCACCCTGCAAGGCCTGGCCGGCGGCGCGTTGCCGCCGATGCTGATGACCGTGGCCCTGCGGTTTTTACCGGCCAACGTCAAACTCTACGGCCTGGCCGGCTACGCCCTGACCGCCACCTTCGGCCCCAGCCTCGGTACGCCGTTGGCGGCGCTGTGGACCGAATACGTCGGCTGGCAGTGGGCGTTCTGGCAGATCGTCGCGCCGTGCCTGCTGGCCATGGCCGCCGTGGCCTATGGCTTGCCCCAGGACCCATTGCGCCTGGAGCGCCTCAAGCAGTTCAACTGGCGCGGCCTGCTGCTGGGCTTCCCGGCGATCTGCATGCTGGTGATCGGCATCTTGCAGGGCAACCGCCTGGACTGGTTCGAGTCGCCGCTGATCACCACGCTGCTGATAGGCGGGGTGCTGTTGTTGGTGCTGTTCATGCTCAATGAATGGTCACACCCGATGCCGTTCTTCAAGCTGCAGATGCTTGGCCTGCGCAACCTGGCCTTTGCCTTGATTGTGCTAGCCGGGGTGCTGGTGGTGTTGCAGGCGGTGATCATCCTGCCGTCCAGCTACCTGGCGCAGGTGCAGGGCTACCGGCCGCTGCAAACCGCGCCAGTGATGCTGATCATGGCCCTGCCGCAACTGATCGCGCTGCCCCTGGTGGCCGCCCTGTGCAACCTGCGCTGGGTCGACTGCCGCTGGGTGCTGGGGATTGGCCTGGGCATGCTGACCCTGTCGTGCATCGGCGGCGCGCAACTGACCTCGGCGTGGATTCGTGATGAGTTCTACGTGCTGCAACTGCTGCAAATCTTCGGGCAGCCGATGGCGGTGTTGCCGCTGTTGATGCTGTCCACCGGCAGCATCGTGCCCGCCGACGGGCCGTTTGCCTCGGCCTGGTTCAACACGGTCAAGGGCCTGGCGGCGGTGGTCGCCACCGGGGTGATCGAGGTGCTGACCACCCACCGCCTGCATTTCCACTCGACCATGCTGGTGGACGCCCTGGGCAACTCGCCCCTGGCCGACAGCGACGCCACGGGCCTGGCCCACCGGCTGCACCAGCAGGCCGTAGTGCTGACTTCTTCGGATCTTTATTACGTCATGGCCGGTGTCGCGGTGGCGTTGATCCTCCTGATTTTCTGGATGCCGACGCGGATTTTTCCGCCGCGCGCACCCGCTTGATTGCTGACGCAGACCAAGGATTTTTATGAAACGCAAAGACCAGATTGCCGTGACTGTTATCAGCCTATTCGCCGTGGGCGTGCTGGTGTACCTGCTGGCGCCGGGTGTGTTTGGCAGTAAGCGCCAGACCACCAACGACGCCTTCGTCGCCGCCGACTACACCCTGGTGGCGCCACGGGTCGCCGGGTTTATCAAAGAGGTGTTGGTGGAAGACAACCAACAGGTCAAGGCCGGGCAGTTGCTGGCGCTGATCGACGACCGTGACTTGCGCGCCGCCGCCCAGGCCGCCGATGCCGAGACCCTGATGGCCCAGGCCCAGCTGAAAAATGCGGTGGCCACCCTTGAGCGACAAAGCTCGGTGATCGCCCAGGCCCAGGCCACGGTGGCCGCCGATCGCGCCGAAGTGGCCTTTGCCGAGCACGAATTGAACCGCTACAACCACCTCGCCGGTGTCGGCGCCGGTACGGTGCAGAACGCCCAGCAAGCCAGGACCCGCATCGACCAGGCCACCGCACGCCTGGCCAACGCCACGGCGGTGTTGGCCGCCGAACGCAAGCAGGTGGAGATTCTCAGCGCCCAGCGCGATGCCGCCGAAGGTGGCTTGAAACGCGCCCAGGCGGCGCTGGAAATGGCCAGCTATCAACTGTCGTACACGCGCATCGTCGCGCCGGTGGATGGCATGGTCGGTGAGCGGGCGGTACGGGTCGGCGCCTTTGTCACCCCGGGCAGCAAGATCCTCGCCGTGGTGCCGTTGGCCGACGCCTATGTGGTGGCCAATTTCCAGGAAAACCAACTGTCCCATATGCACGCCGGCCAGGCGGTTGAAGTGCGGGTCGACAGCCTCGACGGTGAAGTCCTCAACGGCCACTTGGAAAGCCTGGCGCCCGCCACGGGCGTGACCTTCGCCTCGGTCAAACCAGACAACGCCACTGGCAACTTCACCAAGGTGGTGCAGCGCATCCCGGTGAAAATCATCCTGGAGCCGGGTCAGGCACAGGTCCATCGCCTGCGGGTCGGGATGTCGGTGGAGGCCAGCGTCAATACCCATCCCAGTGCACAGCAACGTGAGGTGGCGCAGCAATGAGAAAACTCGCGCTGCTTACTCTCGGCCTGATTAGCTTGGGTGCCTGCACCGTCGGCCCGGATTTTAAACGGCCCGATGCCCAGCCAGCGACGCAATGGGCCGAGCCCCAGGGCCGCCAGGCCGCCAGCCGCGCGGTCAGCGACCCGTTGGAAGAACAGTGGTGGGATGTGTTCCACGACCCGCAACTGTCAGCCCTGGTGCGCCGGGCATTGACCGACAACCTCGACCTGAAACTGGCCAGCAGCCGCTTGCAACAGAGCCGCGCAGTACGCCAGGTGACGACCGCCGGGCGCTATCCAGAGCTCAGCGCCGATGGCAACTACGGGCGCAAACGCAATAGCGCCAATGGCCTGAGCGATCCATCCGGCAACAACGGCCGTTCGGCCTTCAACCTGTGGGACGCCGGTTTCGCCGCCTCCTGGGAACTGGACTTCTGGGGCCGGGTACGGCGTGAAACCGAAGCCGCCGACGCCACCCTGCAAGTGGCGGAAAACGACCGCCGCACGGTGCTGCTATCGGTGCTGGCCGAGACCGCCCAGGACTATATCCAACTGCGCGGCGTGCAAAGCACCCGTGCGGTCACCGAGCAAAACCTCGACGTGGCGCGCCGTAGCCTGAAGCTCTCGCAACTGCGTTTGGCCGATGGCGTGGCCACTCATCTGGATGTCGCTGAAGCCGCTGCGCAAGTAGCCGCCATCGAAGCGCGCCTGCCGGATTTGCAACAGCGCCAGGACCAGTTGATCAATGCCCTGAGCCTGTTGATGGGCCAGGCTCCGCAAGCCTTGCATGCGCAGCTGTCGCCGGACGCCGCGGTGCCCCAGACCCAGCGTCAGGTTGCGATTGGCCTGCCGTCGCAATTGGCACAGCGCCGCCCGGATATCCGCCAGGCCGAGGCGCGCCTGCATGCGGCGACCGCCAGCATCGGCGTGGCCAAAGGTGACTTCTACCCACGGATCACCCTGTCGGGCAGCCTCGGTTCCCAGGCCATGCAATTGTCGGATCTGGGCTCCTGGGGCTCGCGCACCTTTGCTTTCGGCCCGTCGCTGAGCCTGCCGCTGTTCAACGGTGGCCGCCTGCAGGGCATGCTCGACCTGCGCGAAGCCCAGCAGCAGGAATTGGCCTTGGCGTACCAGCAGACTGTGCTGCGCGCCTGGCATGAAATCGACGACCAGTTGACCCGCTACAACGCCAGCCAACTGCGCCGTGACAGCCTGGCCGAAGCAGTGCGCCAGAACCAGATCGCCCTGGACACCGCCCAGCACCAATACGTCGAAGGGGTGGTGGATTTCGTCAACGTCCTCACGGTGCAGAGCGCGTTGCTGGCGACCCAGGAGCAATGGGTGGAAAGCTCCACCGGCGTGTCCCTGGCCATGGTCGGCTTGTACAAGGCGCTGGGCGGGGGCTGGGAGTCGGTGTATCCGGTGCAGACCGCCGGGCGGTAACAGATAAAGTTTTTTGCCAGTCGCGATACAAGCTGTAATGATAATTGCTCTCAATAGTGTATCCGAGCAATTCATGGACACCGCGACTGACGGCCAGCAACAGCTTCATCTCCTGTACCGCGACCATCATGGCTGGTTGCAAGGCTGGTTGCGCAAGCGCCTGGGCGACCGCGAGCACGCCGCCGACGTGGCGCAAGACACCTTCCTGCGCCTGCTGGTGTCGGGGCGTTTTCCCGGTGCCCAAGAAAGCCGCAGCTACCTGACGCAGATCGCCCGCAACCTGGTGATCGACCAATGGCGCCGCTTGCGCATCGAGCGCGCCTACCTGCAAAGCATTGCCCACTTGCCGGAACCCGAGTCGCCGAGCCTGGAAACCCGCGCGTTGATCCTCGAAACCCTGATGCAGATCGACGCCATGCTCGACCGCATGCCCGAGAACGTGCGCCGCGCGTTCCTGCTGTCGCAGTTCGAAGGCCTGACCTACGCGCAGATCGCCGAACGCCTGGGGGTGACGGTCAGCTCGGTGCAGAAGTACATGACCCGCGCGATCATCGCCTGCTACCAGGTGGTCTACGAAGAATGAGAGCCCGCCATGACGCGCCGATTGCCCAGGCTGTGGTCGAGCAGGCCAGCGAGTGGTTGATGCTGCAATGGGGCGGCGAACTCGACGGGGCCCAGCGCCAGGCCTTTGCCCGTTGGCAGGCCGCCGACCCGGAGCATCGTCGTGCCTGGCAGCGTTTGCAGCAGTTGCAGCAGACCTTGGGCGGCGTCCCCGCCGACAGCGCCCGCGCGGTGTTGCGTGACGCGCCGGACCCCCAGCGTCGGGCGGCGTTGAAACTGCTTGGGCTGTTGCTGGTGGCCGGCGGCAGCGGCTACCTGGTCCAGGGCAGCCAGCCGTGGCAGGCGGCGTTTGCCGAGCATCGCACCGCCACCGGCGAGATTCGCCACCTGACCCTGAGCGACGGTACCCAGCTGGACCTCAACAGCGACAGCGCCGTCGACCTGCGCTTCAGTGCCACTGAGCGGCGCATCCGCTTGATTCGCGGCGAGATCCTGCTGACCAGCGGCCACGACCCATCCCGGCCGCTGATCGTCGAAACCACCGCGGGCGATATCCAGGCCCTGGGCACCCGCTTTGCCGTGCGCGAACTGCACGACGGCAGTCGGGTCGACCTCTATGAAGGGCGCGTACAGGTCCGCCCGGTGCAGGGTGTGCCGGTGCTGATGAAGGCGGGTGACAGCCTGTGGTTCAGTGCGACACAGACCTCGGCAGTGACCGCGCTGGATGCCAACGCCAGCAGTTGGACCCAGCACCGTCTGATTGCCGAACGCCAGCCACTGGGGCGGTTTGTGGCTGAGCTGAGTCGCTATCGCCCGGGGTTGTTGCGCTGTGACGAGGCCATCTCCGGCTTGTTACTGACCGGCGTGTTTCCGCTGAATGACACCGACGCGATCCTCGCCGCCCTTGAGCGCTCACTGCCGGTGCGGGTACAAGCGGTGACCCGCTATTGGGTCACCCTCAAAGCCAGGGTTTGACTCGATCAACTTTGGGCGCTGGCTTGCCTGGGATAGCGGTGGGTCAGTTGGCCCATCTGTCACTGATACGCCGCTATCGCAGGCAAGCCAGCTCCTACATTGATGGGTGTTTTGGTGTGGAAAGTCAGTGGGCGCATTTTTTTTCATTTTCCTTTGTCGGTTTTCCAATCCCGTCCGGGTTACCTCTTGAAAGCCAATCAAGAAGCGTTCTCACGGGGAGTCCTGCAATGCCGCACCATCCAATCCAACCCCTGGCCCGCGCCCTGCGTCGTGGCCTGTTTGTCAGTGTGCTGGCGACGGTGCCGCTCGTCCCGACCCTGGTCCAGGCCCAGGAGAGCGCCGGCGAAGCCTTGCGCCAATACAACATCCCTGCCGGCAGCCTGGACCAGGCGTTGAACCGTTTCGCCAGCGCTTCGGGGATTTTGCTCTCGGTGGATGCGTCACTGACGTCCGGCAAGCGCAGCCCTGGCTTGCAGGGGCGCTATGCCACCGGGCCGGGCTTGGAGCGCTTGTTGGCCGGCAGCGGCCTGGTGGCGATGCAGGCGGGGAGCGGTTGGTCGGTGCAGGCCCTCGCGGGGGACGGTGCGGTGCAACTGGGGGCGACCCAGATCAGCGCCCAGCAGCACCAGGAAAACGCCTGGGGCCCGGTCGACGGCATCGTCGCCACCCGCAGCGCCACGGGCAGCAAGACCGATGCGGCGCTGGTGGAAATCCCCCAGACCATCAACGTGATCAGCGCCGCCGAAATCAAGGCGCGCGGCGCGCAAAGCGTGACCCAGGCGCTGCTCTACACCCCTGGCATGAGTGCCGGCGGCTTCTCCGACCGGGTGAAGCTGTTCGATGAACCGACATCCCGTGGCTTCTCGCCGACACCCTTGTACCTCGACGGTTTGCACCTGCCTTACGGTGGCGGCAGTACCGGCGGAGCGTTGCAGATCGAGCCCTATTCCCTGGAGCGCATCGAGGTGCTCAAAGGCCCGGCGTCGGTGCTGTACGGGCACAACCAGCCCGGCGGCATCGTCAATATGGTCAGCAAGCGTCCCAGCGAGACCCCGGTGCGCCAGGTGGTACTCGAAGCCGGCACCTACGAGCACAAAAGCGCGGCCATCGACCTCAGTGGTCCGCTGGATGATCAAGGGCAGTTGTTCTATCGCCTTACCGGGCGCCTCAAGGACGAGCAAGGCGAGATTGACTACTTCGAAAACCGCCGCCAATTCATTGCGCCAAGCCTGACCTGGCGGCCCAACGACGACACCAGCCTGACCCTGTTCGCCCAGTACCAGAAAGACAAGGGCATGCCCGAGGCCCAGGGCCTGCCCGCGTCCGGCACGGTCTGGCGCAACCCCAACGGCAAGATCGACCGTGATGTGTTTATCGGCGAGCCGGGCGTCAACAAGTACAACCGCGAACAATTCGCCTTCGGCTACGAGTTGTCCCATCGCTTGAACGACACCTGGACCCTCAAGCAAAACGCGCGCTATGCCGAAGTGGACGACCGCTATGTGGCGCCGTTGCACGGCTACCGTTTTGTCGCCAACCCGGCCACTGGCGCCATGGATCAACGCTACCTGGAACGCTTCGGCGTGGACTGGAGGCAGAACAACAAAGTGATTGGCGTGGATAACATCGCCCAGGCCGAATTCACCACTGGCGAGTTCTCCCACACCCTGATCGTGGGCTTGGATTACTACCACTTCAACTCCAGGTTCCTCGGCCTCTACGACCGTACCGCGCCGATCATTGATCTATTCAACCCGGTGTATGGCCAGCCGCTGAATTTCGGCCAGCCGTATCGCTGGGACAACACCATCACCCAGACCGGCCTGTACGTGCAGGACCAGATCAAGTGGGACAAATGGGCGCTGGTGCTGGGTGGGCGCTATGACTGGGCCAATGTGGTCAACAAGGCGCCGCTGAGCGATGACCGCACCAGCAGCAAGGACCAGGCCTTCACCGGCCGTGCGGGCCTGGTGTACCTGTTCGATAACGGCCTGGCGCCGTTTATCAGTTACTCGGAGTCCTTCCTGCCGCTGTCCGGCACCGATGTCAACCATAAGCCTTTCGACCCGTCCACCGGCAACCAGTACGAAGTCGGGGTGAAGTACCAGCCACCGGGCCAGGAAAGTTTTGTGCAGGTCTCGGTCTATCAACTGGACCAGGAAAACATCCTGACGGCCAACCCGCCGAGTAACTTCAGCAGCCAGAGCGGCGCCATGCGTTCGCGTGGCGTCGAGTTCGAAGCCAAGGCGGTGCTGAACGATTCCTGGGATGTGGTCGCTTCGGCGGCGCGCAACGACATCAAGTACACCAAGGACAACGAAGGTCGCGAAGGCCGCCACCCGGCCGGTATCTCACCCCTGACGGCCGCGTTGTGGGTCAACTACACCGTGATCGGTGACACCCCGCTGGCCGGCCTCGGCGCAGGCCTGGGCGCCCGCTACACGCGCAGCAGCATGGGTGACTACGTTGCCGGCGCGTTCACGGTGCCGTCCTACACCGTCTACGATGCCAGCCTGAGCTACGACCTGGGCGCCTCGGCTCTCAAGCTTAAAGGCGTGAAGTTGGCGATGAATGTGCAGAACCTTGCCAATAAAACCTATGTGTCGCAGTGCACCAGCGATCTGGATTGCTACTACGGCGAAGGGCGTACGGTGGTGTCGAGCCTGACTTACGACTGGTAAGACGCTACCCCCTGTAGGAACCGGCAAGCCGGCTCCTACAGGGGGTCAACCCGGATTCTGCAAAAACACCACATACCCCCGAAACCACTCATTCCCCTGCAAATACCCCGGCTCCTGCCACTGCCCGCCCTGGATCAAGCCAATCTTGAACGGCATTCCCAGCCGGTTCATCCGTGGCAGGTACGCCGCGTAATCCGGGATGCTGTGGCGGCCCTGATAGGTCTGCACCACCACTTCATCCACCACGCCCTTGAGCTGGGCGATGGCGGCCGGGTCGGCGTTGCTGCTCCAGTCCATCAGGCCGGTGATGCTCAGGCGCAAATCCTTTGGCAGGCGCTGGCGCAGGTCTTTGAGGAAGTCGGCGTATTCATGCAGGTACTGGGTGCGGGCGTCGAAGTCGATCTGGATGCCCACCACCGGGTTGCCCGCTGCGCGCCAGCGTTGCACCTGGCCGAGCATTTTTGTGTAGACCGGCTCTGGCCAGCGCAAGGTGTGGGCGCGGTAGACAATCCACACCTCGCCCTGGCGGATGCGCGGCACGCTCATGCCCTGGGCGATGAACTGCACGCCGCGTTCGGGCTGGCGGCGGGTCGAGTTGATCTGGCCCTGGAGGATGTACAGCGTCTTGGCCTGCTTGAGCACCGGCTGTGGCGCGACCCCGCTCCACAGCCAGAAGGCCTCATAGTCGCGGGCATCGACCGCGCCGAAGGCCGGGCTCGCCAGTACCAGCAGCGCCAGCCAGAAACCTTTCACCGGCTTACCAGTAGTACTGCAGCGACTTGCCCCACTGGGTGTCGGCAAACCCGGTTTTCAACTGGCGGAACCAGCCCTTGCGCACCGCCTTGTCCACATCTTCGCCGCCGCAGCTGTTGTAGCCCGACGGCGCATAGCAGTTGATCGCCCGGAACAGTGCATAGGCCTTGTCGTCACGGGGCGCCTTGGGGTTGGCGATCACTTGTTTATAACCCTCGAGCCGGGAGAAGGTTTCGCCTTTGAAGGCCGATGCGGTGCTGCCCAGGCTACCGGCCGAGCGCACTTCTTCCAGGGGCATGCCATCCAGGCCGTTGCGCAGGATGAACTCACCCAGGCAGTTGAGGCCGTGGGGGTCTTTCGGCTCGCTCTGCAAGGTGCTGGCGGTTTGCGCGATGGTCGGGCAGGTGTAGCCGGAGGCGGCCTTGTCGCCGCTCCAGCGGAACAGCGTCAGTGCCTGACCGCCGTCGTACACATAGCCCAGGCTGGTGCCGATCTTGTCGGCGGCAGGCGAGGCCGGCAGTTGCTGCAAGTCCTCGGCAAAGGTCGCGAACTGGCCGCGCAGCAGGTCTTTGTAGAGCAAGACAAATTGCGCGGTACTGCGCTCCAGCGGGTCGCTGGCCTGGCTGATCTGCTGGCGCAGCAACTCGGGCCCGGCCACGCTGCGCAGCAGGATATAGCGCACTTGCTTGGTCTGGATCGGCGAGTCGGCGGCGAACACCTTGGCCAATTGGCCGCTGCGTTCGTAGTTCATCGCCAGGGCCAGTTCCAGTTGGTCGCGCTGCAAGGGCTGCTTGGCCAGGGGTAGCAGTTGCAGCCACAGCGCCTCGGCGCCTTTCCAGTCCTGCTTGGCTTCCAGGGCCAGGCCGCGCAGGGTTTGCTGGCTGAAGGCCAAGTAATCCAGGCTCGACGGCAGCTCTTGTGGCAGATGTTTCAACGCGTTGTCTGGCTGGTGCTCGACATACAGGGCGAACGCCGCCTGCAAGTAGTCGTACAGTGCCGGCTCGTTGGCAAACGCGGCCTTTTGCCCGTCGAGGGTGGCGCGGGTCAGCTTGGGCGGGTTGTTGGCGCGCATCCACATCAGGTCGTTGATCGCCAGCAACAATGGGTTGCGGATGGTCTCGGCGTAGCTGGTCAGCAGCTTGTTGTCGGTTTCTTCCACCAGCTCATCAATGGAGCCATTGCGCTCGGCATCGCCGGCCTCGGTCAGTTGCCAGGCGTAATCGTCCGCCAGCTTGCTCGCATCGCCCGCCAACCAGTGCACCCGGCGCAACAGGCCACGGGCGGAAGGGGCGTATTCACCCTGTGGATAAGTTTTCAGGTAGCTGAGGAAACTGTGCTCGGCTTCGTCCAGCGCGGACTTATCCACAGCCTGGCGCTGGGGTAGGCCATATTCATCGAAGGCGTTTTCCTGGGCATGATTGAGGGACGCGCGGGCGATCATGTACACCGCCGTTTCTTTGAGCCATGGCAGTGTGGTCAGGGTCACCGCAGCAAACCCGCGCTCGGCATACACAAAGCGCCCGCTGTAAAAGTCGGAAGCGGCGAGCAGGTAGGTGGTCAGCTCGCGACCCTGGGTGGAAGTGATCAACTGCGGCTCCAGCAGCACTTCCCCCTGCCAGTCGCAGGTGCCGAGCAATTTCAGGCGCGCATTGGCCAGCAGCACTCGCTCATTCGCCGGCACGTCGGCCTTGATCACTTGGCGCACAAAGTCGGTGGCACTCTGCACATTGTTGCTGCGGCAGCGGCTGCCTTCGCCCCACAAAAACTGATCGCCTGCCGCCGCCGTGGCCTCGCGCTGGATGCCCAGCGAGGCCAACAGTTGCGCAAGCTCCGTGCCTTGCTCTTCGCCCGTCTGCCCTTCGGGCGGGTGCGGCACCAGGCGATACACCGGGAACGGCACCGGGCCGAAGCCCTGGGCCAGGTCATCTTCACCCAGCGCATTAGGGGTCAGGGGCGCGTTCTTTTTTGCCGCGAGCAACAGGCGCAGGTTGGTCCGGCTGTCATTGCCGGGGCTCAGGAATGGCATGTTGCTGCAGGCGGTCAGCGAATCCTGGGACACGCGCCAGTCGGGGTAGCACGAGTCGTCGCCGCTGGCCTGGGCCTGCAGGGAAAAGGCGGCACACAGTGCCAGGGTCAGGGATGACAGAAGACCGATGCGCATGAATTGTCCTTATTCCGGGAGTCCGTGAATGCCGCTGGGCGAAAGGTGAAGATGATAGCGTGAACATTGCAAAATGTTGCACGAATGGCGGCCAATCTGTGGGTTTTATCGGTCTAGACTGAGGGCAATCCCTTATTTTCTGGAGTTGCCATGCAATCGCCTGTTCACAGCCTGCCGTCGTTGTTCAAACAGCTCGGGCTGCCCGATGACGCCACCAGCATTGAGCGTTTTGTTGCGGTGCATTCGCCGCTCAAGCCGGAGTTGAAACTCGAAGATGCGTTTTTCTGGACGGGTAGCCAGAAGGCGTTTCTACGCGAAGAAATTCTGGAGGATGCGGATTGGGCGGAAGTGGTGGATGAGTTGAATGTGCTGTTGCGCAGCGGCCGTACTTAAGTGAACTCATTCGAATGTGGCAGCTGTCGAGCCCGAGCGAGGCTGCGATAGCGGTGGATCCAGCAGTGCTACCGCCATCGCAGCCTCGCCAAGGCTCGACAGCTCCCACAGAGGCGGCGCGTTATAGGGGGCCCACCGCCTATCTGTGAATCTGTATCAAAACTTGACGAGATTCCATTCCTCCACCATATTGATAGTTAGCAAACTAACTGTATGCGAATGATCTCGTGCCTCAAACCCTCGAAACCCTTCATATGAGCCTCAGCAGCAGCATGGTGGCAGGCGCCCGTAACTGGCGCAAAATCTGCCAGGCCACGCTGGTGAGCTACGGTATTTCCGAAGCCTGTGCGGTGCCTTTACTGATGATCGGCCGTCTCGGCGACGGCGTGCATCAAGTCAAGGTGGCCCAGGCTTCGGGGATGGAAAGCCCGTCCCTGGTACGCCTGCTCGACCAACTGTGCAGTGCCGGCCTGGTGTGCCGCAGCGAAGACCTGCACGACCGCCGCGCCAAGGCGTTGAGCCTGACCGAGCGCGGCCGCGAGTTGGTGCAGGCGGTCGAAGCCCAGCTGGTGCGCTTGCGCCATGAAGTGCTGGCAGACATGGCCCCTGCCGATCTGGAAGCCGCGTTGCGCGTGCTGCATGCTTTTGAAGCAGCCAACCACCCACCGTTGGTCGTGGCTTCTTGAACGGATTTTTTACCGGCATGCCGCCGGCCCGGGATTGGTTCTACGGTGTGCGCACTTTCGCGGCGTCGATGATTGCCCTGTATATCGCCATGCTGATGCAAATGCCGCGTCCGTATTGGGCGATGGCCACGGTGTATATCGTCTCCAGCCCGTTTGTCGGGCCCACCAGTTCCAAGGCCTTGTACCGTGCCATCGGCACCTTTCTCGGGGCGATGGCCGCGGTGTTTTTCGTGCCGCTGTTTGTGCAGACACCGTTCCTGCTGGTGGTGGTGATTGCGTTGTGGACTGGCATTTTGCTGTTTCTGTCCCTGCATTTGCGTACCGCCAACAGCTACGCCTTGATGCTGGCGGGCTACACCTTGCCGTTGATCGCCTTGCCGGTGGTGGATAACCCCCTGGCGGTGTGGGATGTGGCCGAGGCGCGTACCGAAGAAATCTTCCTTGGCATCGCCGTGGCGGCGGTGGTCGGCGCGATGTTCTGGCCACGGCGCCTGGCACCGGTGTTCGATGACTCGGTGCGTAAATGGTTTGCCGACGCGACGATCTACAGCCAGCGCTTCCTCAATCGCAACGTACAGCCCGAGGAAGTCAGCAGTCTGCGCGGCGGCATGGTCGCGACCTTTAACACCCTGGAATTGATGATCGGCCAACTGCCCCACGAAGGCGCGCGGCCGCAAACGGTGCGCAACACCAAGGAGCTGCGCGGGCGCATGATCCATCTGTTGCCGGTGGTGGATGCCCTGGATGACGCGCTGTATGCCCTGGAGCGCCGCACCCCGGAGTTGGTCGGCAAGTTCGCGCCGCTGCTGGCGGCCACCACCGAGTGGCTGCAAAGCACCACCGATGAGGCGCCGGTCGAACGCTGGCGCGTCCTGCGTGACCAGCTCGAAGCCCTGCAACCCGACGCCGAGGCCCTGGACGACCGTCATCAGTTGCTGTTTTCCAACGCGCTGTATCGCCTCGGCGAGTGGATCGACCTGTGGCAAGACTGCCGCAGCCTGCAAGCCGCCATCCACAGTGAAAGCCAGGCCCCGTGGCGCGCGGTCTATCGCCACTGGCGCCTGGGCCGGCTGACGCCGTTCCTTGATCGCGGCCTGATGCTCTACTCGGCGTTTTCCACGGTCAGCGCGATCATCGTCGCCTCGGTGCTGTGGATTCTGCTGGGCTGGACCGATGGCGGCAGCGCAGTGATCCTCGCGGCGGTGGCGTGCAGTTTCTTCGCCTCGATGGACGACCCGGCGCCGCAGATCTACCGGTTCTTTTTCTGGACGGCGATGTCGGTGCTGTTCGCCAGCCTCTACCTATTCCTGATCCTGCCCAATCTGCATGATTTTCCGATGCTGGTGCTGGCGTTTGCGGTGCCCTTTATCTGGGTCGGCACCCTGACGGTGCAACCGCGTTTCTACCTGGGCATGCTGCTGACCATCGTCAACACCTCGTCCTTTATCAGCATCCAGGGCGCCTACGACGCGGATTTTCTGAGTTTCGCCAACTCCAACCTCGCCGGCCCGGTGGGCTTGCTGTTTGCCTTTGTCTGGACCCTGATCGCGCGGCCCTTTGGCGCTGAGCTGGCGGCCAAGCGCCTGACCCGTTTCAGCTGGCGCGATATCGTTGGCCTCACGCAGCCGGCCACCCTCGCCGAGCACCGGCGCCTGGGCGTGCAAATGCTCGACCGCCTGATGCAGCACCTGCCGCGCCTGGCCATGACCGGCCAGGACACCGGCGTCGCCCTGCGCGAGCTGCGCGTGGCGCTGAACCTGCTCGACCTGCTGGCCTACGCACCCCGCATCCTCGGCGTGCCGCGAGTGTTGCTCGACCAGGTGGTGGCCGAGGTCGGCGAGTACTTCAAGGCGTGCCTGAAGGCCGGTGAGCGCCTGCCGGCCCCCAGCGGTCTGCTGATGACCCTGGACCGCACCCGCCGCGCCCTCAACGGCCAGGGCCTGCAAGGCGAGGGCGAAACCCGCCTGCACCTGCTGCACGCCCTCAGCGGTTTGCGCCTGGCGCTGTTGCCCGGCGTGGAGTTTGTCAGTACAGGCGAGATGGACGCGCCGTTACCCGATGGAGCGCCTCTATGATCGGTGACCTGGATATCAGCGGGGTGTTCCTGCCCACGCTGCTGGTGCTGATGGGCATTACGTATGGCTTTTACCTGGTGGTGCACGGGTTGTTGACCCGCGTCCACTTCTACCGCCTGGTCTGGCACCGGGCATTATTCAATGTGGCTCTCTACGCGCTGTTGCTGGGCGCTGTGGACTCACTCAGTCGATACCTGATGACATGAAAAAACCTTTTTTGACGATCGGCCGTGTGGTCCTGACGTTGCTGGTAGTGACCTTTGCCTGCGTCGTAGTCTGGCGCATGGTCATGTACTACATGTTCGCCCCCTGGACCCGCGACGGGCATATCCGCGCCGACATCGTGCAGATCGCCCCGGACGTGTCCGGGCTGATCCAGCAAGTGGATGTGCGCGATAACCAACTGGTGACCCGGGGCCAGGTGCTGTTCTCCGTGGACCAGGACCGTTTCAAGCTCGCCCTGCGCCAGGCCCAGGCGGCCGTGGCCGACCGCCAGGAAACCCTGGCCCAGGCCCAGCGCGAAGCCAAGCGCAACCGCGGCCTGGGCAACCTGGTGGCCAGCGAGCAACTGGAAGAAAGCCAGTCCCGCGTGGCCCGCGCCCAGTCGGCCCTGGCCGAGGCGCAGGTGACGGTGGACAGCGCCCAGCTCAACCTCGACCGCTCGGTGATCCGCAGCCCGGTGGACGGCTACGTCAACGACCGTGCGCCTCGGCCCCAGGAGTTCGTGACCGCCGGGCGCCCGGTGTTGTCGGTGGTGGACAGCAACTCCTTCCACATCGACGGCTACTTTGAAGAGACCAAACTGGACGGCATTCATGTCGGCCAGAGCGTGGATATCCGCGTGATTGGCGACAACGCCCGTTTGCGCGGGCATGTGCAGAGCATCGTCGCCGGCATCGAAGACCGCGACCGCACCAGCGGCTCCAACCTGCTGCCCAACGTCAACCCGGCGTTCAGCTGGGTGCGCCTGGCCCAGCGGATCCCGGTGCGTATCGCCTTTGATGATGTGCCGGCGGACTTCCGCATGATTGCCGGGCGCACGGCCACCGTGTCGATCATGGATGACCAGCCCAAGTCCGGAGACCAGCCATGAAGCAACTGCTGGCGACCGCTGGGCTGGGGCTGCTGTTGTCGGCCTGCCAGGTAGTAGGCCCGGATTACCAGTTGCCGGATGCAGCCGCCGTCAACCGTGGCGACCTGCAGGGCCAGTTGGCCGGGCAGGGCAATAATGTAGTCTCGGCGCCGGTGCCCGCCGACTGGTGGAAGTTGTACCAGGACCCGCGCCTGGATGAACTGGTGCGCCAGGCCATGGCCTCCAACACCGACCTGCGGGTGGCGGCGGCCAACCTGCAACGGGCGCGCTTCCAGGTGCAGGAAGCGCAATCGGCGGGCGGCTGGAGCGGCGGGGTCAAGCTCGGCGCCCAGCGTTTGCAGGAGTCCGGCGAGGCCTTTTTGCAGGCGAATAAAGTGCCGGTGGCGAATGTCGGTGATATCGGCATCACCACCTCCTATCAGTTCGACCTGTTCGGCACCTTGCAGCGCGGCATCGAAGGCGCCCAGGCCAATGCCGACGCGACCCAGGCCGCGGTGGATACCGCACGCATCACCCTGGTGGCGGACGTGGTGCGCTCCTACACCCAGGTGTGTGCAGCCAATGAAGAGCTGCACATCGCCCGCCAGTCTCTGGACCTGCAAGCCCAGAGCACGCGCCTGACCCAGCGCCTGCGCGATGCGGGGCGTGGCGATGAAACCCAGGTCACCCGCTCACAAACCCAATTCAAGTCTTTGCGCGCTGAACTGCCGCGCTTTGAGGCGGCGCGCCAGGCCGGTTTGTTCCGCCTGTCGATGCTCCTGGCCAAACCCCTGGACCAATTGCCGGCCGGCACCCGCGATTGCGCCGAGTTGCCGCAGATTGCCCAGTTGCTGCCGGTGGGCGACGGCGCCACCCTGCTCAAGCGCCGCCCTGACGTGCGCCAGGCCGAACGCCGACTGGCGGCGGCGACGGCGGGCATTGGCGTGGCCACCGGCGAGTTGTACCCGGATATCAGCATCGGCGCCTCCATCGGCACCGTGGGCATTATCGACAACCTCGGCAAACCGGCCGCCAACCGCTGGGGCTTCGGCCCGCTGTTGAGCTGGACGGTGCCGTCCAACGGCTCGCGTGCGCGCATCCATGAAGCCGAAGCCGCGACCCAGGGCGCCTTGGCGCACTTCGATGGGGTGGTGCTCAACGCCATCCGTGAGACCCAGACCGGGCTTGCGCAATACACCGCCCAACTGCAGCGCCGCGATGCCCTGGCCGAGGCCGAGCAGTCGGCGCAACAGGCCGCCGACCAGACGCACCGCTTCTTCCAGGCCGGGCGCGAGTCGTTCCTCGCCGACCTGCAAGCCACGCGCACCTACACCGATATGCGTGCGCAACTGGCTCAGGCCAATACCCAGGTGGCGATGAGCCAGATCGACCTGTTCCTGGCCCTGGGCGGTGGCTGGGAAAGCGGACGAACGCAAGGCACACAACCCGGCAAACCCTGAGGCGGTTGCTATGCTTTGATCAGACGGGCTTGCGTGATGGCCCGCTGATCACTGCCTGCGTTGCTCATGGGGATTCCAATAATGAAAAACCCTTATGCTCCCGCGTTCTGGTGCGTGCTCTTCGCACTGGTGTTGTTATCGGCGACTTACTTTTACGGCGTCATGCTGGCCCATCAACTGGATAAGGCCATGGTGTTCCTCGACAGCGCCTGTGCGTTGATCGCCGCGTTGTCCATTGGTGTGGTGGCCTGGGCCTCCTACCAGGGCCAGCGCACCCAGAAAAAAATCCTCGAACAAGGCAAGACGCGGGTGGCGATCTGGGACACCAAGGTCGCCCTGCGCCGGGTCGAAACCGTGTTCGACCGCTATTTCTGGGGCAGCTACTGGCAGCCTGGGCGCACCTTCCAGGAAGTCATGGGCGAACTGACCGGCACGCCCCTGGAAAAAAGCCTCGAAGCCTTGAAGCAACAATGCGTGGTACTCGACCGACAAGTGGCCGAAGGGCGGCACTGGCTGAACAACGCCCGGGAACTGTCCGACGTCGCCACCGCCATGGCCCGCGAGCGTTACCAACTGGACTTCTACGACCCCAAGGCGGATACGCCGGGCAATGCGGTGATTCACCGCGAGTTTGAAGTGCTGGTGTACACCTGGACGGCGCGGCTGAAGAGTTTTGATCACCAGCTCGACGAAATCGAGATGGAATACTCCTGACCCAGGGCTGAGTCCGGTGGACCTGATAAAACTCCGTGAGTCTTATTGGGGCTGCTACGCGGCCCAACGGGGGCAAGTCCCCTCGCCACAATGTTCCATTTCCATCCCCTGGGCCGCGTTGTTCGCCACAAGAGATTGCAACGAGCCCCCCCGCCAGTGCTAACCTTGCCCCGATTTTCGGCGGGCTTGAGCCGACGCCCCACTTCGGGGTTCAGGGAAGACAGCCCACTTCGCACAGGATTGGATCAGGACACTTCATGAATAAATCAGCCGTTGTACTTTTGGGTTTTGTTGCCGCCGTCGGCGTGGTCAGTGCCGGCGGTGCCTGGTACACCGGCAGCCAATTGGAAGGTGTGCTTAAAACCACGATCGAAGACGCCAACAAGGAGATGGAACGCTCCCTGGCCGGCGTCGATGGCCGTATGACCCTGGAGATGGTCTCCCTGGATCGCGGCTGGTTCAGCAGCACCGGCCACTTCCGTCTCAAGGCTGAAGGCGCGGTGTTCGGTGAACAGTTCAAAGACAGCGAACTGCTGTTTGTCGACCGTATCGAACACGGTCCGCTGCCGGTCTCACGCCTGGTCACCCTGAAGTGGTGGCCAGTGCTGGCTACCAGTCACCTGGCCCTTGAGAAGAACCCGACCACCGAAAAATGGTTCGCCGCCACCAAGGACGTTTCGCCGGTCAAAGGCGTCGCCAACATCGGTTTCAACCGTTCGGTCACGGGCAACCTGGAGCTGCTGCCCCTGGAGTACAAGGACGGCACCACCAGCGTCACCTTCTCCGGCCTGAACATGGACTACTTCAACACCGAAAAGGCGACAGAGATCAAGGTCGACGGTTACATGGACGCCCTCAAGGTCTCCCTGGTCGACCCCAAGGGGGCACCGTTCCAGGCAGAGCTCAATGGCTTGACCCTCGCCAGTAACTTGACCAAGAGCAGCTTCGGTTTTTATGTCGGCCAGAATACCGTCGTGTTGAGCAACAGCACGTTCACCTTTGGCCCGGAACAAGCCGTGCTGACCGTCAAAGGGTTCGAGCAGAAAGACAGCAGCGATACCAAGGACAACAACCTGGACGGTCGCGTCGACTACAAAATCACCGAGATCGGTTACCAGGGTAAACCCGTGGGTTCGGCGGCCATGGCCGTGAGCGTCAAGAACATCGATGTGCCATCGACCATGGTGCTGACCAAGCTGTATCAGGACAAGATGCAACCGGTGCAGGCTGCCCAGGCTGCCGGCCAACCGATTCCTGAGCTGCAACTGAGCGAAGCCGAGCAAGTGCTGGCCCAGGCCAACGTTGATCTGCTGCTGGCCGCCAAGCCGCAAGTGGCCCTGGAAAATCTGTCCCTGAAGACCGCCAATGGCGAAAGCCGCTTCAACCTGGTGGTAGACCTGACCAAGCCGTCCACCATGGAGCTGCCGCCGGTTGAACTGGCCAAGCAGATGATCACGCTGCTGGATGCCAACCTGACCCTGTCCAAGCCGATGATCGCTGACGTGGCCGCCCTGCAAGCGCAGATCGGTGGTGTGACTGACCCCAAAGCCATCGAGCAGCAGGCCCAGATGGCCAGCGAGATGGTCAGTGGCATGGCCGTGGGCACGCAACTGGCGACCCTGGAAGGCAACGACATCCTGGCCAAGCTGCATTACGCCAACAATGAAGTGACCTTCAATGGCCAGAAAATGACCGTCGAGCAGTTTATCGGCGGCGTACTGGGCAAGCTGGGTGCGGTCAGCGGCGCGCAATAAGGCTGCCCGACCCCCTGTAGGAATACGGTTTGTGTAGGCGCTGGCTTGCCTGCGATAGCATCACCTCGGTGTGTCAGTGAAACAGAGGTGATGCCATCGCAGGCAAGCCAGCTCCCACAGAGGCCAGCTCCCACACAAGCCCCACGTTTGATCTCCACTGGCTTTTAGGACGATTCTGAACAATTGTCCTAATTTGTCCTATTCCATATCCCTCTCAGGGATATTGCGCCCAGGAAAGCTTGGCCGGGTCATCAGACACCGGCGGCCTGATGCGTGTTGTACAGGCGAACCTATCGCTACAGCTTTCCGAGTAAGGAAGCTGACGACATGTTGCGTAATTTCTCTCCCTCTGGCCCTGGCCGCCTGCGTCTACTGATCGGTGCTGCCTTGTTGCTGCCGACCCTGGCCGTGGCCGATCCTGCCTATGATTCCCTGATTCGCCAGGCCCGTACCGGCAACTACACGCCAGCGCTCAACCTGTTGCGCCAATTGCCTGCCGAGCGCCAGACCTCTGGCCAGGTCAGCGATCACCTGTTGATCGCCAGTTGGGCGCGCCAGGATGACGAAGTACTCAAGGTCTATGAGGCCCAGGGGCGCCAGCGCCAACTGACCGCCCAAGCGCTGACCACCGTGGCCCGCACCTACCGCAATCAACAGCGCTGGGCCCCCGCCGAGGCGGTGTATCGCCAGGCCTTGCTGCGCGAACCGAGCAACCCGGACCTGCAACTGGGCCTGGCCATGACCCTGGCCGATGGCGGCAAAACCGCCGAAGCCGTGCAGCGTGCCCGCACCCTGGTGGCGACCAAGCCCGAGAATGTCGAGCGGCGTATGGCCCTGGGCTATGCGTTGTCCCGTGCCGGGCAGCCCTATGATTCGCTGTTCGAATTCGACCAGGCGTTTATCCGCGCCGGTAACCAGCCCGAGGTGGTGCGCGAATACCTGATCGCCCTGCAACGTGCACGTATGCCGGAACCGGCCCTGCGCCTGAGCGCCCGCCACCCCGGCTTGCTGGACCCGGTGACCCAGCGCCGCCTGGAAGGCGACCTGGCTGCCGAACGCGTGCGCCTGGCTGAATTCCCGACGCGCAGTGAAAGCGAACGCTTTGTGATCGCCGACCGCGCCCTCAAGAATTACGACCAACTGCTCGCCACCTGGACCCCGGACGCCAGTGCCCATGACGATGTGGTGCGCTGGCGCATCGACCGCCTGGGCGCGCTCAAGGCCCGCGCACGTACCGCCGAGGTGCTCCACGACTACGAAGCCTTGCAAGCTCAAGGCGTGCAACTGCCCAACTACGCCCTGCGCTGGGTGGCCGCCGCCTACCTCGACCAGCGTTTGCCCGAGAAGGCCGCGCCGCTGTATCGCCAGGCAGTGACCGCGTCGGATGCCGACCCCAGCAACCAAGTGGTCGACAGCACCGCGCTGTACTACTCCCTGCTGGAAAACGACCAGACCCGCGAAGCTCGCGCCGTCGCAAACGACCTGGCGAGCACGCAAAAACCTCGGGTTGAACTCAAGGGGCTGCCCCTCGGTAACCCCAACGACGCGTGGCTGGCCGCCCAGCAACTGGCGGCCCAGGCCGCGACCTACGGCGCCGATCTGCCGACCAGTGAAAAAAGCCTGGAAACCCTGGTGCGCACCTCGCCCGGCAATGTCGGCATGCGCGTGGCCCAGGCGGACATGTTCCGCGCCCGCGCCTGGCCGCGACGTGCCGAAGTTGCCCTCAAGAACGCCGAAAACCAGAACCCGCGCCATATCGACCTGGAAGTCTCCCAAGGCTACAACGCGCTGGATCTGCAGGAGTGGCGCCAGCTCGATATGCTCGCCGATGACGTGGTCGCCCGCGCCCCGGACAATCGCCAGGTCCAACGCCTCCAGCGCCTGCGCAAAGTGCATGAGATGGCCGAGCTGCGTATCGAAGCCGAGACCGGTAAAAGCCATGGCGGCGGGGCGGTTGCCGGTAGCCGTGACTGGGGGATCGAAACCCTGCTCTACAGCCCGCCCATCGATGAAGACTGGCGGATATTCGGCGGTATCGGCTACGCCACCGCCGACTTTGAAGAAGGCACGGGCCACCACCGCTGGCAGCGCCTGGGTGTGGAGCGGCGTACCCGTGATATGACCCTGGAGGCCGAAGTCTCCAATCACTCCTACGGCAAAGGCACCAAGCAGGGCGCACGCCTGGCGATTGCCCGCGACATCAACGACCACTGGCAGTACGGGGGCAGTCTTGACTACCTGGCCGCCAGCACGCCGTTGCGCGCGCTCAATGCCAACGTCACCGCCAACGGCGGCAGCGGGTTTATCCGCTGGAGCGCCAACGAGAGCCGTGAGTGGAAACTGTCCCTGAGCCCGTCCCACTTCAGTGACGGTAACGACCGTATCGAAGCGTCGCTCATCGGCCGTGAGGGTGTCTACCGCTCGCCGGGCGTGCAAGTGGACCTTGGCCTGGAAGTCGCCGCCAGCCGCAACAGTAAGGAAGAGGCCGCGTATTTCAACCCGCGCTCAGACTTCAGCGTGCTGCCCACGGTGAGCGTCAACCATGTGCTTTATCACCGCTACGAAACCCAGTGGAGTCAGCAGTTCCAGGCCGGTGCGGGCACTTACAGCCAGCGCGATTACTCCACCGGCGCGATAGGTTTGCTCAGTTACGGCCAGCGTTATCGCTGGAACGACGTACTGGAAACCGGCGCCAACCTGAGCTGGATCAACCGACCTTATGACGGTGAGCGCGAAAGCGATGTGCGCCTGATCGTCGACCTCACTTACCGTTTCTAGAAGAGTCCGATCATGACCCTTGTTTCCCGTTGCCTGCTGGCCCTGGGTTTTTTGCTGAGCAGTGCCTGTGCCCAGTCCCCCGCGCCTTTTACGCCACCTGCTGAACGACTCAAACCGGTCAACGAAGCGCCGTGGCCGAAAAACCATTTCCTGGGCATTGCCTACCACGATGTCAACGACCGTGACCCCGACCAGAGAGTGGTGGCGGTGCGTACCGAACGCCTGATCGAACAGTTGTCCTGGCTGCGCGAGAACGGCTACCAGGCGGTCAGCGTCGACCAGGTCCTCGCTGCCCGTGCCGGCGGGCCAGAGCTGCCGCCCAAAGCCGTCATGCTCAGCTTCGACGACGGTTATTCGAGCTTTTACACCCGCGTTATGCCGATCCTGCGTGCCTACCGGTGGCCGGCCGTGCTGGCGCCAGTGGGCAGTTGGGTCGACACGCCGTTGAACCAGCCGGTGGATTTTGCCGGCGTGCCGCGTAACCGCGGGGAGTTTCTGACCTGGCAACAAGTGCGCGAAGTGGCGCAATCGGGCCTGGTGGAAATCGCCGCCCACACCGACGCCAGCCACAAGGGCGTGCTGGCCAACCCCCAGGGCAACCAGGAACCGGCCGCCGCCACCCGGCGCTATGACCCGGTCACCCGCAGTTATGAGTCCGAAGCGCAGTTCCGGGCGCGGATGCGCGCCGACGTCGCGGCGATTTCCAATAAGATCCGCGCCGTTACCGGCAAGGCCCCGCGTGTGTGGGTATGGCCGTATGGGGCGGCGGATGGCACTTCTCTGGCGGTGGTGGGTGAGCAGGGTTACCAGATGGCCCTGACCCTGGAGGACGGCCTCGACAACCTCGGCAACTTGATGAGCAGCCCGCGCTTTCTGGTGGACAACGACCCGTACGGTGAGGACTTCGCCAACAGCATGGTCTCGGCGCAGGTCAAAGCACCGATGCGCGTGCTGCATGTGGACCTCGATCATGTCTACGACCCGGACAAGGCGCAGGAGGTGCGCAACCTCGACGCGCTGGTCCAGCGTGTGCTGGACATGGGCGTCGACACCGTGTTCCTTCAGGCTTTTGCCGACCCCAAGGGTGATGGCCTGGCGCGTTCGCTGTACTTCCCCAACCGCCATCTGCCGATGCGCGCAGACCTGTTCAACCGTGTCAGTTGGCAGCTGCATACCCGTGCCGGCCTGGTCAAAGTCTACGCCTGGATGCCCGTGCTGAGCTTTGCCCTGGATGCCAAGCTACCCCGCGTCAGCCGCTGGGACCCGGCCACCGGCAAGGTGGCTGTCGACCCGAAACAGTACCAGCGCCTGTCGCCGTTCGATCCCCAGGTGCGCAAAGTCATTGGTGAGATCTACGAAGACCTGGCCCGTACCAGCGCTATCCACGGTGTGTTGTTCCACGATGACGCCGTGCTCTCTGACTTTGAAGACGCCAGCCCCCAAGCCCTGAAAACCTACGCCGCCAACGGCCTGCCGGGCAGCATCCAGGCGCTGCGCGCCGACCCTGAAGTGATGCAGCGCTGGACCCGTTTCAAGAGCCGGTACCTGATCGACTTCACCCATGAACTGACCGCCAAGGTCCGCGCCCTGCGCGGCCCGGAAGTGCTCACCGCGCGCAATATCTTCGCCGAGCCGATGCTCAACCCGGCCAGCGAAGCCTGGTTTGCGCAGAACCTCGACGACTTCCTCAAGCACTACGACTGGACCGCGCCGATGGCGATGCCATTGATGGAAGGTCAGTCACTGAAAAACTCCAACGCCTGGCTGGAAAAGCTCGTGGCCACGGTCAAGGCCCGGCCCGGTGCGATGCAGCGCACGGTCTTCGAGCTACAGGCCAAGGATTGGCGCACTCCAGCCGCCCCGGACATTTCCGGCGTGCAAATGGCCGAGTGGATGGGTGTGCTCAAGCGCCAGGGTGCCAGCAGTTTTGGCTACTACCCCGACAACTTCCTGGAGAATTCGCCGGATCTGAACACCGTGCGTCCGGCCCTTTCCAACAAATGGAATCCTTGACTCATGTTCGACAGAATCCTTGCTCTTCTCGTGTTGGCATTGGTGTTGGGTGTGCCCCTGGGCCTGATCTTCCTGGTCACCGGGCAGTTCCTGATGGAGTTCGTGTTTTTCTACCCGTTGTTCATGTCCGGGCTGTGGATCGCCGGCGGCCTGTACTTCTGGCTGCACTGGGAGCGCCACTGGCCGTGGTCCGATGACACCCCGGCGCCGGTGCTCAAAGGCGAGCCGCTGATCTCGATCCTGATCCCTTGCTACAACGAAGGCGACAACGCCGCCGAGACCATCGGCGCGGCGTTGGCCCAGCGCTATCGCAACCTGGAAGTGATTGCGATCAACGACGGCTCCAGCGACAACACCGCCGCTGTGCTCGACGCCCTGGCGCTGCTGGAGCCACGCTTGCGCGTGCTGCACTTGGCGCAAAACCAGGGCAAGGCCGTGGCCTTGCGCATGGGCGCCGTGGCGGCGCGCAGCGAATACCTGGTGTGTATCGACGGTGACGCTTTGCTCGACCACAACGCGGCGGCCTATCTGGTGGCGCCGATGCTCGACAACCCACGGCTTGGCGCGGTCACCGGCAACCCGCGCATCCGCACGCGCTCGACTTTGATTGGTCGGGTACAGGTGGGCGAGTTCTCTTCGATCATTGGTTTGATCAAGCGTACCCAGCGGGTTTTCGGGCGGATCTTCACCGTGTCCGGCGTGGTGGTGGCGTTTCGGCGGGCGGCCCTGGACCGGGTCGACTACTGGAGCACTGACATGATCACCGAAGACATCGACGTGAGCTGGAAGCTGCAACTGGACCACTGGAGCATCTTCTACGAGCCGCGTGCGCTGTGCTGGATCCTCATGCCGGAAACCCTCGGCGGCCTGTGGAAACAGCGTCTGCGCTGGGCCCAGGGCGGCGCCGAAGTGCTGTTCAAGAATATTCGCGGGATCTGGCAATGGCGCCATCGCTACCTGTGGCCGCTGCTGTTCGAGTACTGCCTGTCCACCGGCTGGGCCTTCACTTTCCTGCTGTCGGTGATCTTCTGGGGCGTAGGGAAAGTGGTGCCGTTGCCCGAGGCGATTGCCGTCGGTTCGCTGATGCCGCCGGCCTTCACCGGGTTGCTGCTGGCGGTGGTGTGCCTGGTGCAATTTGCCGTGAGCATCATGATTGACCGGCGCTACGAGCGCGGCCTGTGGAAAACCCTGTTCTGGACCGTCTGGTACCCGCTGGTGTTCTGGCTGGTGAGCCTGTTCACCACCCTGGTCAGCTTCCCCAAAGTCCTGTTCCGCCAACATCAAAAACGCGCGCGCTGGGTCAGCCCGGATCGCGGCATCAAGGCACCTGCCAAGGAAGTTAAGCCATGAACCTGATCCGTACCCCACAGCGGCCTGTGATGCAGGCCATTGATATTTTCCTGACCCTGATGGCCTGGGCCGGCCTGGTGATCCTGCTGGTGCGCGGCCTAGTGCCGATGCTCGATAGCAATGGTGGCCCACGCATCGATGCACCGATTTTTGCCGCGCTGAACACCTTGCAGATCTACCTGTGGATCGCCTTGTTCAACGCGGTGCTGCTGATCGTCTGGGCGCGCTACCAACAACGACGCGGCAAGCAGTTTGCCCAGCGGCGCTCGGCGACCAAGGCGTTGAGCGACCACGGCTTGAGCGAGAGCTTCCGCCTGGCGGCAGGCGAGCTTGAGCAACTGCGCCGGCCGGGGGTGTTGGTGATTCATAACGATCAGGAGGGCGGGGTGCAGGCGGTGACGGCGCATCACTCCCGTGAGGTGCGGCGGCCAGGGTTGAAACTGGTGGTGGGGCAGGAAAACTAGGCGCGTAGGGAAGGCGACCTTTTATTGTGGGAAAATTCGCCAATAGATTTAGGAATACTCCTATTTATCTCGCCTCGGCGGCCCGCTGACAATCACGGAGTTGCGCGCCTTTAAACGTTTGATGAGTAGTTGTTCGTTATAAATCAATGGGTTGGCTGTTAATCAAAATGAGGTCCTCGCTCAATTTGAGAGCCTGTGTGCCGACAACCTGTTCGGCGATGACCGCGAACGCTTGCTCAATCTGCGGGAAATTGAGCTGGCCATTGATCAGCTCAAATGATGCAGGTCGTCGCTCAGTGCAAGGGCTCAACAGGCTGTTTCGGTTTTATACCTGCTGCCGCGAGATCGTGAGCGGAGCCCCAGTCATACATGGAGTTTTACATGAAGCCAAAGCCGTTTAAAAAAAGCCTGCTGGCTTTAATCGTTGGGGCAATCAGCACTCAAGTGCTGGCCGTTGAAGTGGATCTTGGCCAAGGCAAGAGCACCTGGAGCGGTGAGAAGTTTAGTGAATCACTGACCTTCACCGGAACGGTGACTCAACCCACGAATGTGACCGCTAGCCGAGGCATTAGCAATTGGATGGGGGTGAGTGTCGCTGATACGAGCATTCAGGGCTCGTTGATCAATCGTGCAAATATTAATTTGGATGGTCAAGGGCTCGACATTCACGGGTTCGCCGTGGACCCATCTCTGCAACTGACCGCTAATCCAGGAAGTAGCACCATCACGGGGGATGTTATCCAGGCAGCCGACATCACCCAGAGTAACGGGGCGTTTCAAGCCTTTGAGATCGGCGCTACTAATATTGGCGGGAGCGTGATCAACTCCGGGACCATTCAATCCACGGCCCCAGTATCCAATCCCTGGACTTTTCGCGATGGCATCCGGTTGCATGGCACCACGGTGGCGGGGGATGTTTCCAACACTGGCGTGATACGGATGATGGGCGTCAACTCGCTTGCTATGCTGCTTGACCGAGGCGGCGTCTTCCCGATCAGCATAGGTGGCAAGATTCTCAACTCCGGTACGTTGTCTGTGACGGGCGACGACTCCTGGGCTTTCGAGGTGGAAACCTCCACATCTCCCTTGAGGATCGAAAACAGTGGCCTGATTTCCGCGAACGGCGCTGCTTCCGCTGGCGTGGTGTTTCATGACGGCACTGTCGATTACATCCTCAATACCGGCACGATCGAAGCAAAAGGCGAAAAGGCTGATGCTTTTGACTTCCACGGAGCAACTTTCGCTCAGAACAGTGCGCCCGGCTCTCGCGGCATCGTCAACCGAGGCACCATCAGTGCCGATGGCGTAGCCATTTATGCAGATATCGACGAGCAAACCTCCCCCTTCGAAATCAACCAGCAAGCCGGCGAAATCCGCAGCAACTCTGGCACCGCCATCGACGCGGCCAACCTGGCGAGCCTGAACTGGAGCGGCGGCAAAATCGTCGGTGATGTGCTCGGTGTCACGGCTGTGAACATCAACGGCCAGGCCGACTTTACCGGCGCGCGCATTGGCAGCCCGGTATCGGTCAACGCGGGTTCGTTGAACCTGTCCGGCGCCGGCACCACTATCACTGGCGACCTGAATGTAGCCAGCGGCGCTGGGGTTGATATGCGCCTGTCCAATAGCGTCGTACCGACCACGCCTTACCTCACGGTCAGCGGCGCTGCGAACTTCGCCCAGGGCTCCAACGTGACCTTGAGCGCCAAGCCCGGTGATTTCACCGCAGCCCCCAGCGGCACCGAATACACCTTGCTGCAAGCCAGCAGCGTGCAGAACAACGGCCTGACGGTCGCCAGCAGCTCGTCGTTGCTCGATGTGCTCAGCTACTCGGCCGATGCGCAGACGGTCAAGGCCGTGGTGGGCTTGAAGAGAGATCAGCAGGTGCAAGAGGAGCTGACCAATGTCGGCGCCACCTAGCCGGTTATCACTGCCGTTAACGAAGTGAAAAATGACGTGCTTGGGCAACTGGATGAGAGTGATCCGGTGTTCCAGGCCGTGGCCAACGCCGGCAGCGCCCAGCAACTGGCGCAGATTGGCGAACAGCTCAAGCCTGACGTAAACCGTGGCGCGCTGGACGTGGCCTTGTCTGGGCAGACCGTGATCAACGGCACGATCCTCAACCGCCTGGCCGGCCAGCGCGATGGTAGCGAGCGTGGCGGCGTGTGGGTGCAAGGCCTGAGCAGCAACATGGACCAGGACGGTCGCGGTGGCGATAACGGTTACTCGGCCAACAGCAGCGGCGTGGCCGTCGGCGTGGACGGGCGTTTGAACGACAGCACCCGTGTGGGTGTGGCGTACAGCTACCTCAACTCCAATATCCATTCGGACCTGGGCAACAAGACTGAAGTGCAGGGCAACGCGCTGTCGCTGTATGGCAACTGGTCGCTGCAGAACTGGTTTGTCGATGGCAGCCTGAGCTATGGCGTCAACGACAACGACAGCAAGCGTCATGTCACCGGCACTACAGCGAAGGGCAGCTACGACAGCCAGGCGCTGTCGGCCAGTGTGGTGGGCGGTTACAGCTTCAAAGCGTCGGACAGTGTGCTGATCGAACCGCGTGTCGCCGCGCGTTACTCCAGCGTGCACATGGACAGCCTGCATGAGAAGGGCTCTTCGGCGGCGCTGAACACTGGTTCCCAACGTTACGAAGTCGGTGAGCTGGGCGCCGGCCTGCGTGTGGCAGGCAACCTGGCGCTGGGTGCCGGCACTCTGCAACCGGAAGCGACCGTGATGGCCTATCACGACCTGATGGGGGATCGCGTGGCGCAGACTTCCAGCTTTGTGAACGGTGGTTCGACGTTCAGCGTGACCGGCGCATCGGTAGCGCGTGACAGCTATGAGGCCAGCGTGGGTGTGAACTACCAGGTCTCGGCGTTCAGCGTCGGCGCCAGCTACACCCGTCAGGCTCGCAGTGGGTTTGATGCCGATGGGGTGATGGTTAAGGCGCGGTACGCGTTTTAAGTAGAAAAACCGGGGGCCAGACCACGATTGAATTTTTAATCGGGGTCTGGCCCTTTTTTATTGCTCGTTTTATGTGCTCTGCAGACTCAACCGTCGCCCAATCAAATCGTAGCGATTGCGCAAGGCTAGGTTTTCCAACCGCTGGGGGAAAACAGGCTTAAACCACGATTCAACCGCTACTGATTGTCTGGCCCCCTATTTGCTTCTTCTTTCATCAAAAAAGGCAGGTGCGTCACCTGACACGACGAGGGCACGTCGTGACAATTTGCCAGCTCTGTGCATTTGGTGAAAACTCCACTTTAAAAGGCCCCAAGAGTTTGCTGGGCAGGCATGTGCTGTCAGGGAGACTGTTGATCACAGTCTTTACGATGGCCAGTTACCACCAATGGCGATTATTTCTATAAAGGATTGAGATGTTCGAGATAGATCGCGGCAGCAAAGTACTGTTGGTGGACCAGATTCGCAGCGAAATCATCCGCCGCATCGAATCTTTTCAATGGGTGCAAGGCAGCCGTTTACCGTCAGTCAGGGCACTTTCCAAACAGTTGGGCGTGAGTATTTTTACGGTGAGCAGTGCCTACGAGGATCTCGTTGCCCAACAGGTCATCGAGTCCCGGCCTGGTGCGGGTTACTACATTCTTGCGCCCACTGCTCCGGACGTTTCCAAGGATCTGGACAAGATCATTGCGCCATCCAGTTTGCACGCGGGTTTTCTTTATCGGGCGCTGGATCCTTCCCAATACGATATTCCTGTCAGTTCAGGGTATTTTCCACCTGCCTGGTTGGCGGACGCCGTTCCGGCATCAGTGACCGGCCGGCTGATTCGCAGCACGCTGTCTTGTAGTGCCCCGGCGCCTGCTGCGGGCAAGCAGGAGTTGCGTTCGGTGATTGCGCGACAGCTGCGGGAAATTCAGATCAATGCCTCCAGCAGCCAGATTGTGGTGACTGTGGGGGCTACCCATGCGTTCTCGTTGATTCGCAGTGTTATGCTTGAGCCTGGTGATTACCTGTTGGTCGAGGATCCAAGCTACCTGCTGCTGCAGTTGCGGCTGATCAAAGACCGGGATTTCAACATCATCACCGTCCCCCGCATGGCAGATGGCCCGGACTTGGAGGCCATGGAAGCCATGTTGATCCAGTATCGACCAAAACTGTTTCTTACCCAGACCCTGATCCACAACCCTACCGGGGGCAATACCTCGCCGGCCAAGGGCTTCAAGATTCTTTCGTTGGCGCAGAAGTATGACTTTCATATTGTCGAGGACGATATCTTCGGTTCGTTATGTGCCCGGCAAACCCTGCGCTTGAGCAGCCTGGATGAATGGAACCGCACCTTCTATATCAGCGGATTCAGCAAGGTACTTAGCCCGGCATTGCGCCTTGGGTATGTGGTGGCGCCGGCGAAGTTTGTCGAGGGACTGATCGAACAGAAAATGTACAACTTGTTGTGCGGTTCATCACTGGACGAGACGATCGTGACCTACACCCTGGAGTCCGGCCGCTATCGACACCATTTGGATGGTTTGCGCCAGCGGGTGACGCAGGAGCGTGTCCGGGCGCGGGAGTGGTTGGGGAACAAGGGGGTGGTGTTTGACGATGCCAGTGCGCAGGGGGTGTTCTTGTGGGCGCGGTTTCCTCAGCACGTGGATCTGCGCCGCCTGATTGAGCGGGCACACGATGCCCGCATTTTCCTGGCGCCTGGATCACTGTTCAGTAACACGCACGATTATGATCAGTACATTCGCTTGAACGTCAGTCATTGCAACGATATCCGGTTCAAGCACTTCATTGATGCCCAACTGGACTGTGAAACTGCGCTCACAGGCAAGACTGAACAAGACGCCTGACCCTCAAGGCTTGATGCGTGACCCGGTATCGTGCGGTGAATGTTGCGCCGGGTCGAGGTTTCGTTGCCAGCGTTTGAAGTACTCCGCCAGGGTTGCTACCTCTCCCAGGTCTTCATAAGAGTAGATGTTGCCGGTAAGGATCTGCACGTCATCATCGTCGTGAAGCATTTGGATGGATGAATCCTCAGCGATTTCCAATCCATTGACAGCCAAGCTGATGTTGTCGATCCAGTACAACGGTTTCCCGTCCTGGCCGGACCAGACCTGAGCGTCTGCGTAAAACGACTTCAGGGCCAGTCCGTTGGTTTTCATGGGCATAGCGTTAACCCCGTTTACTGCTGGGAGTGTTCTTGATGCCTGCTGATGGATGACATCAGCCGCACTCGGTTAGATCAGACTGCGTGGGTCAGTTTTTTTTCAGCCCTGAAGCGCAGCCGTGTGTAGTCCACCGTCCAATGTCCGCTGGAGTCCAGCAGGTCGCTGGCCAGTTCCTCCGTGACCTCCTCCAGAAACTGCGCGTGTGCGTCTACCGGTAAAGCGGCTAAATAGGGGCTGCCATAGGTTTTTATCCATTCGCTGACGGGGTAATCCAGCACCATTGGGCGCTCGAACCAACTGATGAACGTGACGTGGAACCCCACCTGCTCCAACACCTGTTGGTACTCGTGGGCGGAGGGCAGATACCAAGGGTCAATGTCCTGCGCATCGACGGACCTGCGTTCCAGGGCCTCATGGATGGCCCGCCGGATCAACAGGGCGTTCTTCGCACCGGCAAACTCACCCACAAACCGCCCGCCGGGTTTGAGTGCCATGAAGGCGCCACGGGCTACTTGATCAGCATGACGCATCCAATGTAGGGCGGCATGGCTGAATACCGCATCGAATTCCTGGTGGAAGTAGAGCTCTTCGGCATTGCCCAGTTTCACCTCAAGGTTGCGCGAGCGTGCGGCGTTCACCTTCTCGGGGCTGGAGTCGAACCCCACCACCTCCGCACCCTGGCGAGCGAGTTGTTCACTCCAATAGCCATCACCGCAGCCGATATCCAGCACCCGCTCCCCCGTTTTGATTGCCAGCAACTCGATCGCACCGTTGGCCCGGTGAATCTGCGAACACGTGTTGGTTTCATAAGGCAGGGCGTTCCTTTCCTGCAACTCGAAAAAGGGTCGGAAAAAGCTTGAGGCAGTCATCGGGAGGTCTCCGTTTAGGGGAGGTGATGTGGCTGTCGGGCTGCAAGCCCCTCTAAGCATCACCTTGGGCGAGGTGAAAAAGGGCGCGCCGGTTGCCCGGCGCACGCTCCGGTTCAGATGCGCTTGGACAACCAGACCAGCACGATTACCACGACGCATGCGGCCGGGGTCAACCAGTTCCAGAGCTCACCCATCAGCCAGATCGAAAAGGCAAACGTGAAGAACGGCTGTAGCAACTGCAACTGGCTAATGCGTTGGATGCCCCCCAGTGCCAGTGCACGGTTCCATGAAAAGAAGCCCAGCAGCGAGTTGACCAGCGCCAGGAAGAGCAGGGCTGCTACCCCTTGGCCAGGCAGGTTGGCAATAGCTTCGCCGTCATACAGCCAGAGGCTGACCGGAAGTAACACAGGCAGGCTGATGACCAGGGTCCAGCACATGACCTGCCAGCCCGGCAGTTCCTTGGACAGCGCGCCGCCTTGGGCGTAGCCAAAGCCGGCCAGCATGACGGCGCCCAGTAGTGCCAAGTCACCGATGTAGATATCCGAGACATTCGAGTTGATCACGGTATAGGTCATGACCACCAGGAAACCCAGGCTCGACACCACCCAGAACATTTTGGAGGGGCGGGTACCTGTGATCAGCGTGCCGAAGATAGCCGTAGACAGTGGCAGCGCCGCGAGCACCACGCCGCCGTGGCTCACGGGAACGTATTGCATGCCAAGGGCGGTAAGGATTGGAAAGCCGTAAACGATCCCGGTGGATGTCAGCAGCATTCGTTTGATTTGCGATCGAGTGGGCAGCTTGGCTCGGCCGAGAATCAGAAATGGAATTGCCGCAAACGCTGCCAGCACCGACCGGAAAAAACCGACTTGCAGGGCGCTTAGATCGCCCGCGAGTATCTTGGCCGCCGGTAGGGTCATCGCGAAAGCTGCGACCGAAATGAGCCCTAGGAAGTAGGCTTGCAAGTCCTGGTTTTTTGATTCTTGAAAGCTGGCGATATTGGTTTGCGTCATGGGACGTTTCCTTTGGTTTCGCCGGTGGTGCATCCGCCCATGCGGGTGGATGCGCAGGCCGGTCAGATCTGTTTGTTATTGAGGTTGGGTTTATCCAGGGGGCTGGTACTCAGGAAAAATACCAACGATGAACGTGTGCCACTTTGTACCTTGCGTACCCCATGGGGGATTTCGCAGCGATTGATCAGCACATCGGCATAGCCGGTTTTAAACTGCGACTCCTGGCCTTCATGCTCGATAAAGAACTCGCCGCCTTCGTATTGCCTGCCGAACTGAATGACCACCGAGTAGCGATATTCCAGGTTGCTGTAGGTATCAATGTGCTTACCGATATAGTTCCCAGCCTCCAGCAGGTTGGATTGGCAACGACGGATAAAACACTCTCCCTCCATGATGCCGTTGAAAAACTCACGGCTTTTGCCTGACGAGAGAATTTCCACCACCCGTTCGCCATACGGTGTGTTCCGATACACGGGCAACTGGCCTTTTTGGTCTTCCATGAAGCGCCCAACCGCCAAAAAGTTTTCTTCGCCCACATCGCCGATTTTAATGATGGTTTTGGGGATGACCTGGCACGCGGTCTCCAAGTAGTCGATATCTTCATCTGAGAACAGTTGTGAAGCCTTGAGGCGTGCGTAGGCGTCGGTGTGCAACTGTTGATTGGCTGCTTGAATCGTCTCTTGCATGGTCAGGCTCCTTGAGAGGTGGAAGTGGAGAACGGGCAGTTATGAGTGTCCGAGACAGTGGTTTCGAGAGGGCCGAAAGGCTCCTGCACACCTCGGCACAAGTGGTCGCGAATCAGATACAGCCCGGCCATGAACCCCCAGACTTCCAGGAACGGGCCATAGGGCGAGGGTTGTTGCTCGAGACTGGCGCGATAGTTGGCGATGTGCCGGAAGTGCACGTTGGGGCGGCGGTGATGCGCGTCATGGTTCGGCAAGTCTTGCGGGTACACATACATCCGCACGGGGATGTCCAGGCACACGCACTGCAAACCCCAGATCAGATGGGCGATGATGCCGCGTTCCGGCGGTTTGCGGCCCTGGTAGCGACCCCAGGTCAGGCGGCCGTAGTGGTCTTTTTCGCTGCGCCGAGCGTCCCGTTGATAAAACCAAAGGTGCTCGGTAAACAATTGCAGCCACATGGAGTGTTCAAACAGCACGGCGCGAGGAATCACGTACATCAATGCGAAAGCAGGTAACCCGCCCGTCGCCCACAAAAGCACCAGCACCACCCCCCAGAAGCACCAGCGAAACAGCGCTGCGCGGCGGTCAAGACGCACGAAGCAGTCAAGCCATGTCTCCCGCCATTGACGCAGCAGATAAGTAGGGCGAAACGGGGTGCAGCACACTCGCAACCAGTACGCTGTTTCAGGCATTCCCGGGTAGAACCCTTGCGCCCGGATAAAGCGTTGGTCGGGGTCCTCGTCAGAACACAGCACGCGGATGTTGTGGTGCTCGCGCACATGGCTCTGGTTGTAGGTGTCCCAGTCCTGATAGAGCAGCGGTGTGCTCAGAAATAACCTGGCGTAGCGCTGCGCCCGTGTCTTGTCCTTGAGTACGGCACCGTGGGTAAGGTAGTGAAAGGTGGCTTGCAGGCTACGCAGGCGATTGACCATCAAGACCCAGGCCATCAGTACCAGCAGCACCGCAGTAGCGGGTTGAAAAGCGCCCTGCAGAACGGCCTGGCCGAGCATCACCAAGGCGATTATCACGGCCCATGTAAAGCACAGATGAACCACCAGGTAGCGTTCCCCGGTCTTCTCCATTTCACGCTGCAACACCTGCGCTGTCCGCGCCTGACCCTTACCGGTCAGCCACGTCCAGAGCCCCTGAAAGGGCAGGTGGGCATAGGCCGCTCGAACATCGCCCCGTGGCCCGTACTGACAGTAGTGAGTGTGGTGACGTGCACCTTGCCCCGGACTCATCAGTAGACCCTGGTCAAGTAGAGGACGGGGATGGTGCTGTACAGCCAATAGAATGGCTGCATGCGATTGTGATCGGCGCCGATCACTATGGGGTTGGTCCACTGCTGGGCAAACACTTTGCCAATCGCGGCGTACTCCGCTCCCTGGGCATACAGCACCTGCATCAACTCTTCATTACTGCGCTGTTGATGCCAGGCCTGATAGAGCGCCAGCCTCGCATTCAAGATCGCGGCGTAGTCCAGATCGTTGTCGACGATGCAACCGTTATCCCCGATTGCCAGGCGTTGCTGGGCCTGCGCTGTCAGCGCGTTCCAGATGTCCTTCCCACCGGCCGCCTCGGCGATCATGATCGTCTCGGTGTCCCGCCCCAAGCGGTCGAGGATTTTCTGCTGGCTGACTCGCAGTTTGTGGGCGAAACCTTCGCGTGTTTCCTTGAGACGGCTCAACGTACGCTCGTCGAACCCTTCAAAATCCCCGGCTGCGATGGCGATGCGTGTCTCAATGCCGTGTTTTTGCAACACTGCCTGTAAGTCGGGCAGGGTCTTGACTACACGTCCGGCCACCAGCCCGATGCCTTCGCCCAAATAATCGAAGGTGTAGCGAAGTCGCCCGTTTTTGTTCTCGTAGCCATAATCAGGGCATACGGGGGAAACCAGCGTGACGATTTCTCCGGCAAGCCCCTTGGCTAGGGTCTCGGCGAAACGCGCGATAAAGTGAGGCGCCGATTGGGCGAATGACAGCCGTTTAAACGCCTGCTCCAGGTCCACCACCAGAGCATCTGGCAGCGCTCGCATGGCCGGATAACGTACTTTCAAGGCTGGCGTTGTCGCGGTGTTGTCGTTTACCGCACAGAGCAGCAAGTTCAACAGCGACGGGCGGCTTTGATTGATATACGGCTTGTTCAGAACCAGCGTTTTCTTGTTTTGATGTGTGCGCACTTCCCACTGAAAGCCAGGGAACTTTGACTGGATAAAACGATAAAAGGGCATGTAGCGAGGGAGCCCCGTAACCACATCATCTGAATGTTGAAACTGTGCATATACGGCCGACAGTTTTGTAACTTCTTCTTCGATGCAAAGTGCCTTGACCAAGTCGGATGGCGGCATTTGAGAAAGCGATATCGGCGACAACACACGCTTGCTGATAAGTTTATGCGTAAGTTTGTTTCTGACGTAATAGTGCGCGAGAGATTGGCTCATAGGTTCACCGGTACGAAAGTTTCTGGTCGGCAGGCATTAGTTCAATACTGTTGATGTTGACGTGTTGCGGCTGTTGCAGGGCCCAAAGAACAGAATTTGCAACATCCATTGGCTCAAGTGGCGTCAGGGAGCTATACGCCCGGTCAGCCAGGGACTGGTCGCCTGCACATTGAACCAGGGCAAACTCCGAGCGGGTTTTGCCGGGCGCGATGTTGGTCAGGCGCACTTTAGTACCGACCAACTCCGTACGCAGGCACCGGCCAAAGTGATCGACAAATGCTTTGGAGGCGGCATAAACGTGCCCGCCTTTATAGTGATAATGAGCACCGATCGAAGTCAGGTTGATCACATGCCCGCAGCCACTTTTTATAAGTGCTGGCAATACGGCCCGCGTGACATTGATCAAGCCGTTAATGTTGGTATCCAACATGGTTGATACATGCTCGTCCGAGACATCCAACAGTGTGCCCTGGCCCTGGATCAAACCTGCACAGTTGATAAGTTTACTAATGTCTGCAAATTCGGCAGGAAGGCCTTTCAAGCAAGTCTTGAGCTGTGCACTGTCCCGAACATCATTGGTCAACGGATAGAAGTTTTCGCGCAGCTCATCGGCTATTGCAGATAGCCGTTCGGTACGACGCCCGATGCCGACGACCTTGTTGCCCTGCGCGATCAACTTTCTGGCACATGCCAGCCCAATGCCAGATGTCACCCCAGTTACGACAACCGTCACGTCACTGTTCAATTGAAGCCCCTTTTGATTGTGGTTTTTATGGATAACTGGAGAGCAGACGCGTCGGTGCCTAGTGAGCTCCCGCAGATTAGAAAGCATCCCAGGCGATGTACCGGTACGGCGATGAGGGGGGGCAGCAAACTGTCTGGTGCTGCGACCATGACAGTTGAAGGGGGCTATTTTTGGCGTTCGTGAGGGCGGCACAGCCGCGAAGGCAGATCTGTGATGCCATTCCCGTGCGCGACCCTCTAGGAGCCGACCCGGCGGTGGTCGTTAGCGATGACGCTGGGCAACTGACAGTCGGCGGCGCTGTAACGGCCGTTATCGCTGGCAAGCCAGTTCCACGGGAGGAGGTGGTGTCAGGGGGGGCTGCGATGCCTGTCGTCAGAAATGGGATCCAATTCACACAATAGCCGCGAACTTTTCCGCTTATTTGGCTACTAACCCATCTCGGCACAACATTGATGGCTAACTAATGGCAACTTTCAAGTTGTGCCGAAAGCTGTATCAAAACTGATACCGCTTGTCGGAATAAAAATTCCGAATACAAGCATTTAATTGTTGCTGATAGTTTTTATCGTTATTAATCAGCAGCTTACGGGTGATTTAATTTTTAGCTTCAACTAGCCGGGAGTTTTGGCTGGGTGGAAGTTCGATGTTAGTTTGCCGCCCCTTGTTACTCGATGGATCGAAAATGCCTTCGTTATTGCCACGGATTCGGTATTCCCTGTGTATTGCCCTGTTCGCCCTCTGTGGGTCAAACAGCGCAGTGGCCGCGACTTCGCCTGGCGATCAGGACCTGATCCGCGAGCGGCAAAACCGCCTGCTCGAAGAGCAGCGCCGGCGCCTCGAAGACCTCAAGGAATTGCCCGGCAAGGAAGTCAAACCCACAGCGCCCACCGCCCCGGTGGATAACCGTTGCTTCCCGATCAAGACCATTGAACTCAAGGGCGCCGACAGCCTGTCCGCCACCGAGCGTGAGCGCTTGATCAAGCCTTACATCGACCAGTGTCTGGGCGTTTCCCAGCTCAATCAACTGCTCAAGGCCGTCACCGATCACTACATCGACAAGGGCATGGTCACCAGCCGTGCCTACTTGCCGCAGCAGGATTTGTCCAAAGGGCATCTGCAGGTGCTGGTGGTCGAAGGCAAGCTCGAAAGTTTGCAAGGCGCGGATAACAGCAAGCTCTCGGCACGCGAGTTGGCCATGGCCTTTCCTGGCCAAAACGGCGACCTGCTCAACCTGCGGGAAATCGAGCAGGCCATCGACCAGCTCAACCGCTTGCCATCCAACCAGGCCCAAATGGAACTGGCCCCCGGCGAAGCCGTCGGCGGCAGTTCGGTGTTGGTGAAAAACAACCCGCAAAAGCCCTGGCGCGCCAGCTTGTCGCGCAATAACGACGGGCAAAAAAGCACTGGCGAGCAGCAGTGGGGCGCCGGCCTTGAGTGGGACAGCCCCCTGGGCCTGGCGGACCAGTTGGTGTTGCGCGGCGGCCATGATGCGATCAGCGATCACCAGAAAACTTCGAAAAACGGCATGTTCTATTACAACGTGCCGTGGGGCTGGTGGAACTTCAGCTACACCTACAGCGAGAGCGATTACCGCGCGTTGGGCCAGGCCGATACGTTCAGCTTCAAGCAATCGGGTGACAGCCAGAACCACCAACTGCGCGCCGAGCGCGTGGTGCATCGTGATGACGTGAGCAAGACCTCGGTCAACGTCGGCCTGGCTCACCTGCGCACCAATAACTATGTGTTCACCACCCGCCTGGACAGCAGCACTCGCCTGAGTGAAATGCAGGTCGGCATCAACCACGGTCGGCGGGTCGGCAGTGCCTTCGTCAACATGGATTTGGGCATGCAGAATGGCATTGGCCTGCTCGATGCCCAGTCCCAGGACGAACGCGGCGAGTTTGGCAGTCGTCAGCCCAATTCGCGCTACCGCAAATACACCGCCACCGTCAGCTACCTGCAGCCGTTCACCTTGTGGGGCGAGTCGTTCAGTTTCACCAGCCTGGCCACCGGCCAACGCAGCGAAGACATACTGTTCAGCCCGCAGCGCATGAGCCTGGGTGGCTCATCCTCGGTGCGCGGCTTCAAGGACCAGCAACTCAACGGTGACAGCGGCGGCTACTGGCGCAACGACCTGCGCTGGGCGCGGCCGGTGCTGGTGGATTGGTTGCGCCCGGCCTTCGGCGAGTACGGCGTGAGCCTGGGTTACGACCAGGGCGTGATCCGCAATGACCGCTACAACGACACTGTCCACGGCCGGGTTTCCAGCAACTCCGTGGAGCTGTTCGCCCGTGGCAAGAATGTCAGCACCAGCGTGACCTTTGCCCATTCTTTGGAACGTCCGGCAGTGATGAGCGAGCGCGAAGCGCCGATCTACTTCCGGATGGATTTCTACCTGTAATTCAACGCCTAGCCGCATCGAGAATTTGACATGGACGTCCGCCAGTTTGCCTTCCTCGCCCGCCTGCCTTCTGCTGCCTTGAAGCGTCGTGACGCGTTCTGCGGCCTGCCCAAGCGCGGCCTGGTGCTGATCCTGGCCAACGCGCTGTTCTGGCAGCCGCTGCTGGCCCAGGCCGACGGCATTGTGGTCAGCGGCCCCGGCACGACGGTGGGCGCGGCGGGCAATGGGGTGCCGGTGGTGAACATCGCCACGCCCAATGGCAGCGGCCTGTCCCACAACCACTTCAAGGACTACAACGTCGGCCCCAATGGCGTGATCCTCAACAACGCCGGCGGCCCGTTGCAGTCCACCCAACTGGGCGGGATTATCGTCGGCAACCCCAACCTCAAGGGTGGCTCGGCGAATGTCATCCTCAATGAAGTCAACGGCGGCAGCCCCAGCCAACTGCGCGGCTACACCGAGGTGGCGGGCCAATCGGCCAAGGTTATCGTCGCCAACCCCTATGGCGTGACCTGCAACGGCTGCGGCTTTATCAATACGCCCAACGTGACCCTGACCACCGGCAAACCGATCCTCGATAACGGCCGCCTGGACCGCTACCAGGTCGATGGTGGTGCGGTGACCATCGACGGCCAGGGCTTGAATGCGAGCAATGTCGACCGCTTCGAAATCATCACCCGCACGGCCAAGATCAACGCGCAGATCAATGCCCGCAACCTGACCGTGATTGCCGGGCGCAACGACGTCAATGCACAGACCCTGAATGCCACCGCGCGCGCCGACGATGGCAGCGCCAAGCCGGAGTTGGCGATTGACTCCTCGGCCCTGGGCGGCATGTATGCCGGCGCGATCAAGCTGGTGGGCACCGAGGCCGGTGTCGGGGTGAAACTGGACGGCACGTTGGCGGCCAGCGCGGGCGATATCCAACTCGATGCCAATGGTCACCTGAGCATGGCGCAAGCGGCGGCCAGTGGCGCGATTGACGTCAAGGCGGCAAGCCTCGACGCCCAGGGCCCGGCCTACGCCGGCACCGCCCTGACGGTGAAAACCAGCGGCGACCTGAACACCCAGAAAAGCCTCGCCGCCCGCGACACGGTGCGCCTGAGCAGCGGCGGGCAGTTGACCAACAACGGCATCATCGAAGCCGGCGTGAATCCCGATAACACCCGAACCACCACCGGCGACGTCAGCCTCGACGCCCGCGATATTCGCAATAACGCCAGTGTGGTTGCCAGCCGTACCGCCACCGTCAAGGCCAGCCAGACCGTGGATAACCAAGGCGGCGTCATCAGTGCCAGAAAGGCCCTGGACATCACCGCCAGCACTGTGGATAACCGCAACAAAGGCCGCCTGCTGACCAGCGGCAGCACCCAGTTGACTGCCGCTGCGCTGCATAACAGCCAGGGCGAAATCATCAGCGACGGCGCGTTGCAGGCCAACGTCGCGCAGGTCAATAACCAGGGCGGCGCGGTGGTCAGCCACGACACCCTCAGCGTCACCGGCGACAACCTCGATAACAGCAACAAAGGCGTGATCTCCAGCGCTGGAGCGCAAACCCTGACCCTCAGCGGCGCGCTCAACAACAGCCAGGGCGGCGCCATCGACAGCGCCGCCGCATTCACCCTGCGCGGCAAGAGCCTGGACAACAGCGCCGGCAGCCTCACCGGCAACGGCGCGCTGACCCTCGACCTGCTGGCCGACCTGATCAACCGCAACGGCAAGCTGGCCAGCGCCGGCCCGCTGTCGATCGAGCGTGTCGCCGCCCTCGACAACCAGGGTGGCAAACTCACCAGCCAAACCTTGCTGACGGTATTGGCGGCCAGCCTGGACAACCGCAACAGCGGCACCCTGGCGGCAAACGCTGGGCTGACCCTGAACGCCAGCGGCCTGGTGCAAAACGACAACGATGGCCTGATCCACAGCGAAAACGCCGGCCTGAACCTCACCGTCGGCAGCCTGAACAACGCCGGGGGCAAGCTCTCGGCCAAGGCGGGTGACGCGCTGATCAACGCCGATGTTTTCAACAACGGCAACGGCGGTGTATTCGCCGGCCAGCGCGTGCGCCTCAGTGGCGGCAGCGTCGATAACGCCGGGCAGATCGCCGGTCAGCAAGTCGACCTCAGCCTGCTGGGCGCCCTCAACAACCGTGGCCTGATCGAAAGCGCCAGCACCCTGGATATCGCTGCCGCCAGCCTGAACAACCAGGGCGGGCAATTGCGCGCCCTGGGGAGCACTGGCAAAAGCCGCCTGGCGATTGGCGGTACCTTGGACAACAGCGGCGGCAAGCTGGAAGCGGCCAATGCCGACTTGAGCCTGGCCGCCGGCACCTTCCAGAACCAGGGCGGCAGCGTGCTGCATGTCGGCACCGGCGTGTTCGATATTGCCGGCATCAACCTCGATAACGTCGGCGGCAGCCTGGTGACCCAGGGCGACCTGAGCCTGGACAAAACCAACTGGACCAACAGCAGCCTGATCCAGGCCGGCAACCTCACGGTCAATGTCGACACCCTCGAGCAAACCACCAGCGGCCAATTGCTCGCGGCCAACCGCATCAAGGGCACCGGCCAGAACTGGTCCACCCAGGGCGTGATCGCCAGTAACGGCAGCCTCGACCTGACCCTGGGCGGCACCCTCAACAACACGGGCCGCCTGACCGCCGCCACGGACTTCAGCCTGGCCAGCGCTGCGCTGAACAACCTCGGCACCCTGGGCAGCGGTCGCACCATGACCCTGACCTCTGGCAGCCTGCTTAACCAGAACGGCCTGCTGTTCAGCGGCGGCGATATGAGCCTGCGGGTCGATCGCCTGAAAAACCTCGCTGCCGATATCTATGCCATGGGCAACTTGAGCATCGACCGTGACGGCAAGGGCGCGTTCGCCACCAGCATCATCAACAGCTCGTCGAGCATTCAGAGTGACGGCAACCTGAGCCTGGCCGCCGGCACCATCCAGAATATCCGCACGGTCCTGACCAGCGAGTCGGGGATCTACAGCGCCTCGATCAGCCCGGTGCAGTGCATTGAAAACGTCAACGGCGGTGACTGCGAAGGCGGCAAGGAAAACCGTCCGTTCCTGATTGCCCAGCGGGAGCGCCTGAGGGTCACCGACGCCAGCGCGGCCTCCAGCATTACCTCCGGCGCCAACCTGCTGCTGGTCGGCGGCGATGTGCTCAACAGCAGCAGTAGCATCGCTGCAGCCGGCAGCCTGACGGCGCGGGTCAACCAGTTGACCAACCTCGGCCTGGAAACCCACGACACCCTGACCGAGCGCGTATTTTCTTCCGAGCGCACCCGTGATCCGTCGGGCTACAACCAGACCGCCGCGCAATTTACCCAGCGTTATTCCATCGGTGGCGCGGCCTACAACCCCAATAACCTGGGGGGCCTGGAAGCGGCCATGGCGTTCTTTATCGGCGCGATGGAGCGCCAATGGGGCGAGACCAAAACCACCCAACTGGCGGCTCCGGACCAGCGCTACGCTGCGGTGATCCAGGCCGGCGGCGCGGTGAATATCCAGGCCCAGGCCGGCATCGACAACAGCGTGGTGCGCGGTGGCTACACCTACGTCGGCAGCGGCGCCAAGACCGACACCAACGCCCCTGGCTTCTCCACCCAGGTGAAGCTCAACGGGCAATTGCCACCGGATGTCGCCCAGCAACAAGTCAACCCGCTGGGCCTGCCGGGCTTCAGCTTGCCCACCGGGCAGAACGGCCTGTTTCACTTCAGCGACGGCAGTGGTGTACAGGGCCTGCCCAACAGCCAGTTTGCCGCCAACCCGCACAAGTACCTGATCGAGACCAACTCGCAGCTGACCAATATGGCTGAGTTCCTGGGCTCGGATTACATGCTGGCCAAGCTGGGCTACGACCCCGACGCCAGCCAGAAGCGCCTGGGCGATGGGTTCTACGAGCAGCGCCTGATCCAGCAAGCCGTACTTGCCCGCACCGGCCAGCGCTTTATCGACGGCCAGACCAGCGACGCCGGTGTGTTCAAGTACCTGATGGACAATGCCATCGGCGCTCGCCAGCAACTGAACCTGGCCGTGGGCGTGAGCCTCACCGCCGAACAAGTGGCGGCCCTGACCCACGATATCGTGTGGCTGGAAAACGCCACCGTTGCCGGTCAAGACGTGTTGGTGCCGGTGCTTTACCTGGCCCAGGCCAGCAATCGCCTGGCACCCAATGGCGCGCTGATTTCCGGCAGCGACCTGAGCCTGATGACCGGCGCTAACCTCAACAACGTCGGCACACTGCGTGCTACCAGCAACCTGGGCGCCAATATTGGCGGTGATTTGCACAACAGCGGGTTGATGGAGGCTGGCAACCGCCTCGACCTGCTGACCGGCAAGAACCTCAACAACCGTGCCGGCGGCATCATCGCCGGGCAGCAGGTCAACCTGGTGGCCGGTGCCGACCTGCTCAACGAGCGCAGCGTCACCACGCACCAGAGCGCCAGCGACTACCGCATCGAGCGCAGCGATTTTATCGACAGCGCTGCGCGCATCGAGTCGGCCAGCACTCTGGCGATGCAGGCCGGGCGCGATATCAACAGTGTGGGCGGCGCGCTCAAGAGCGGCGGCGACACCACCGCCCAGGCGGTGCGCGACGTCAATATCGTCGCGGCACAAACCCTGGACAGCGGCGCCATTGGCAGCCGTTCGCGCCACGAGATCATCACCCAGCAAGGCTCGGTGGTTGAAGCCGGGCGTGACTTCCATGTGGTCGCCGGGCGGGATGTGAGCGCGGTGGGCAGCCAGATCGAAGCCAAGCGCGACCTGAGCGTCGGCGGCGTGCGCAATGTGACCCTGGCGGCGGCGGCCAACGAGCAGCATTCGGCGTACAACTCGAAAAAGGTCAAGAGCATCGAGGACCACGTAAGCCAGGTTTCCAGCGTGCTCAAGGCCGGTGGCAACGTGAGCTTGAATGCGGGCGAAGATTTACTGCTGCTCGCCAGTAACGTCAGCGCCGGCAATGAAGCGTACCTGGTGGCCGGCAAGAATCTGGCCCTGCGGGCCGCCGAGGATCAGGACTACAGCTTCTACAGCAAGACCAAGAAAAGCTCCTCGGGGAAAAAATTCCGTCTCGACGAGACCGACACCATCAACAACGTTGGCAGCAGTGTCAGCTCTGGCGGCAACAGCACCCTGGTAGCCGGTGAAAACCTGCTGCTGGCGGGTAGCACCGTGGCCGCCGACAAAGGCGCGGCAAAACTGGTGGCGGGCAAGGATGTGCAAATTGTCGCGGTGACTGATGCCGAAAGTGCCCGGCATGAGCGCAAGGAAAGCAAAAGCAGCTGGGGCGGGCTGAAGTCGAGCAAGGTCCAGGACAAGGTCGACGAGAAGCGCACCGTGGCCGTGGGCAGCATGGTCTCGGGCGAGACGGTCAGCGTGGTGGCGGGGCAGGATGCGACAGTGACCGGCTCGGCGCTGGTCAGCACCGGCGACCTGGCCGTGCAGGCCGGGCGTGACCTGACGATTGATGCGGCGCAGAACACCTTTTCGCGCACCGACATGCACAAGGAAAAGAACCGCGACCTGACCGGCGTGTTGACCGGCAATAAGCTGGGCCTGGACGACATCACCGGCAATCAGCACCTGTCCATCAGCAGCAGCAAACACAACGGCACCGCCCAGGAAACCACCCTGACCGGCAGCACCATTGGCTCCAGCGAAGGCAACGTTGCGTTGATTGCCGGCCGTGAATTGAACGTGGTCGCCAGTGATCTGGTGAGCACCAAGAACATGGACCTCAGTGGCGCCAACGTGACCATCACCGCCGGCGCTGAAACCGCGCGGCAAACCACCGAAGACAGCTCCAAAAGCCTGGCCGTGGGCCGGGTGATTGGCGGTGCGGTGATCGACACCGCGCGCAGCATTCACGATGCCACCGAGGCGGCGAAGAACGCCGATGACCCGCGCCTCAAGGCGGTGAAAATCGCCCAGGCCGCCCTGGCGGCCTACAACCTGGGTGGCCAGGCCTCGGACGCCAACGGCCAGAGCGCCGGCTTCAAGAACAAGCAGGGCGGCTCACCCAGCAACGGTTCGTTGATCAAGATTGGCACCGAACTGGCCAACACCCGCAGCAAGGCCAGCAGCGAGTACAACAGCCTGACGGCGCGCCAGAGCACGCTCAATGCCGGGCAGGATCTGTCGATTGTCGCCACCGGCGAAGCGCCCGGCACCCAGGGCAATATCGAGATCACCGGCAGCAGCCTGAAAGCCGCCAACACCTTGTTGCTGGCCAAGAACAACGTGTTGCTGCAAAGCGCCCAGGACACCGTCGACCGCAAGAACGATGGCTCGACCAACAAGACTGCAATTGGCGCCAGCTTCAACATCGGCGAGCAGAACGGTTTCACCCTCGACCTCGGCGCCCAGGGCGCGAAAAACAACGGCAATGGCAACTCGGTAACCCAGGTCAATACCACCCTGGACACCGGCTCGCTGCTGCTCAAAAGCGGTGGCGACACCACCCTCGCCGGTGCCCAGGTGCGCGCTGACCGCATCCAGGCCGACATCGGCGGCAACCTCAATATCCTCTCGCGCCAGGACAGCGAATCGTCGCGCAGCAAGCAGAGCAGCGCAGGCTTTGGCGCGAGTATCTGCATCCCGCCGTTCTGCTACGGCTCCACCGTGGCTGGTTCAGCCAGCATTGCCGCCGCCAAGATGAACAGCGACTACAAGGCCGTGACCGACCAGACCGGCCTGTTTGCGGGCACCGGGGGCTACGACATCAATGTCGGCAAGACCACCACCTTGCAGGGCGGGGTGATTGCCAGCGAAGCGGCGGCGGTGAAGAACCGCTTGAGCACCGATCGCTTGATCGTCAGCGATATCAAGAACACCAGCGAGATCCAGAGCCAGTCGGCGGGGCTCTCCGCTTCGTTCAGCAGCAGCGGCGGCACCTCGCCGGGTGGCAGTATTCCGGTGGCGCTCAAGGAAGACGAGCGCAGCCACACTCGCAGTGCGGTCAGCGACGGCACGATTGTGGTCCGCAATCCTGAGGGCGCCAATGACCTGGTGGGGCTGAACCGCGACACCGCTAATGCCAACCAGAAGCTCGAGCGCCCAGATGAAAAGGCCATGCAAGAGCGCATCGACCTGATCCAAAGCTCGGCGCAATTGGCCAGCGGTGTGATCAGCACGGTGGCCAAAGCCAAGGCGGATGAAGCCAAGAAGCTTGGGCAAGAGGCAAAAGACCAGGCCAGCGCGGGCTCGCCAACGGCGGGGGCTGCGGCCCAGGCGTACGAGGCGGCGAATGCCGAGGCGCTACGCTGGCAGGTGGGTGGCGACAAGAAACTGATGGCTGACATTGCGTCCGGGCTGATTGCGGCCGGGCTGGGCGGCGCTACCGGCGGCACGACGGTGGGGATCGTGGCCAATACATCGGCCAGCGATATCTTCAATAAAATCGGGAGTTTTGCCGACGAGCAGAAAAACCGCAAAGACATCGACAGTGCGACCAAGGCCGCCTGGGCCGAAGGCGGCGCAGCGCGCGTAATGTTGCACGCATTGGCGGGGGCTGCCCTGGGGCTTTCCAGCGGTAATGTGCAGAGCGGCGCGCTGGGTGCAGGCGCCTCGGCGGCGCTGATGCCCTCGATTCTGCAAGCGCTGGAAGACAGTGGCATGAAAGAGGCCGACCGTAAGGCCGTGGCTACCCTGATTGCCTCCGGCGTGGGTACGGCGGTCGGTTCCGGGCATGGCACCGGCGGCGCCATTGTGGCCGGTGGCACTGCGGCCAGCGTGGATCGGTACAACCGTCAGTTGCACCCGGACGAGATCAAGTTCGCCTCCGACAAAGAGCGCGTCGATCGCTACGCCGCCGAGCAAGGCATCACCGAGCAGCAGGCGCGCATTGAGTTGCTGCGCACCGCTGCGGCGATGGTCGATCGCGGCTGGAATACCGTGTTGGGTGCCGAGGATGGCAACACCACGACTGCCGCCAGTTTCCTGCGCAGCGAGCTTTCGCAGTCGAAAAGTGCGGACCTGTTCCAGGTCAGCCTGGCCGATTACAACAATGAGCGGTTGGGCCTGTCGCGCCTGATGAAAGACCGGAACTCGGTTGAGAACCTGGTCAAGTACATCGAACTGGTCGACCCCTACAAGTACCTGCACGACCCGAAAAACATGGCCGAAATTCTCAATGCCAAGGGCCAGGGCAGTGCCGAGGGTATTGCCAATGCCGTAGAGGATCTGGCCAGTTTCGGTTCCAAGACGGCGCTTTGGGCGATGAGTACCGTCAATTGCCCAAGCTGTGGCGGTCGGCAATTTATCGCGGCGGTAGAGGCGGTGCAGAGCTTGCCCGAAGAGCTGAGGCTCAAGGGCTATCTGGACACCCTGCATATCATGCAGGGCTATGGCGCCGACGTGCTGCGCCAGAACGAGATGATCGCCACCTCTACCGGCGTGGGCCTCGGCCTGGGCGGCGCGGGTGTCGGTAGTGCTGGCGCGACCACTACCCGCCTGACCGGCGAGCTGGCCGGGGCTGTGGGCAAACGCTTCACCGGTATCATCAACGAAGCGGCCGAGCAGGCACTGCTCAAAAGTGGCGGTATCTTTGGCCCTGATGGCAAACCGCTGATGGATCTGAGCGTGTTGACCCGGGAACAGAAAGGGGTCATGGGCGACTTGTTTGGCGAGCGTTCCGTTAAGCAAATCGTGCCGGACGGACAGAAATTGGCACGGGTACCGGGTTTGGGTGAGACGGGGGTTGATGATCTTTACAAGGTCAGCCGCCCGGATGTCGACTTTGTCGTTATCGAATACAAGTTTGTCAGCGCCGACAAAAAGTCCGGATCTTCGGGGCTGGGCAATACGCTGGATGGCAAGCAAGGCTCCACAGCCTGGACGCTGGGCGGTGATCGCCTGATCCGTGCAGTGGGCAGGGAGCAGAGCCGGGATGTTCGGGCTGCCATCGAAATGAACCGTACCGAAACATGGGTCGTCAGATCGCGGCCGGATGGCTCGACAGAAATTGAGGTGTTGGATGCGCTTGGTAAGGTCAAACCGGTAGACACCTCTAGAATACTACCTTCCAAAAATCTGAATGGGGTTCTTCCATGATTCGTGCACCGCTGGGAGATAAGCAGTATTGGGAGGGGCGTGAGTCAAAGGACCAGCAGTGGATTGAGCGGGCCCGTAAGCTGTTGGCGGAGCCCTCAGCCAACCCCGTCTATAGGCCGCAATTTGCGTTCGACGTTGCCAAGGATAGTTTGACCTCAGGCATCAGAGCCTATTCCCAAGGGCGCAATGTCGTAGAGATCGCGACCTGTTTCCCGCTCCTGCTGGACGCCTGGGAGATGTCCAATAGTGCTGCCCACGAAGTCTGTGCACAAAACAATCTTCAGGTTTGCCGAGACTGGACTTTCGAGCTGACGGATCTAAGCCACTACATCTGGTGTTTCTGGTTGGTGAGCCTGGCGCTGGCGCTGGAGATTCCCGACGACCAGTGGCGTCGACTGGTTGCCTTGATCGGCGAAGGTGGGCACGACGTTCTGCTGGATCGAATCATCGCCGCCCGCGAGCCCGGGCGGGTGATTGGGGAGCAGCTACTGCACGCCAAGCCTTACTCAAGATTGCTCAAGGCAATCGACGCACCCCAGGAACAACAGGCCTTGCTGTTGCTGGCGTTCGTAGAGCATTGGTACCCGGAGTTGAACCGGCGCGGTAAACAGCAACCCTGGTGGTACGTTTATGGTGACCCGGTAAAACACCCCCTTGAGATGGAAGGCTACTTCGGCCGCTGGTGCTTTGAGGCGGTTGCCGCTGTCAAGGCGTTCGGGCTGGATGACAGCGCTTGCATCGGGCATGAACATTACCCTGCCGACTTGCTCCACCCCAGTGAAGCCGTTATCCCCGCACCAGCTCCTGCCCGCGTAGAAAAAGCCGGCTGGCTGGCGCGGTTGTTTGGGCGCTCGGATGAATGAGCCGTCACTTGTACCAGTACCGGCATGGCATTGGCGTGGCTTTGGTACTGGCGGCGTTGTTGAACGGCTTCTTGCGATTTGATGGCAGTTGGAAGCGTTTTTTGACCATGGTGTTAGTGCAGCTGTGGTTTGGCCAGGCGGTTTACAACTATGCGCGTGGCGCCCGGGTGGCCATAGCACCGGGTGGCATGAGCAAGGACGCCGACCCGGAGTGGCGCGCGGCCTTGGCCGGCTTTGCCTTGTTTTTATATGGGGGCGTGTTCTTTTTGAGTTTTTGACTCTTGCAGGGCAACCCCAGCCCTTTATTGCCACGGAAGACCCTTTATGAAAAAAGTTGCCTTTATCCTCGCGGCCCTGGCCCTTGCGGGCTGCCACTCCACTGCCCGCGACTCGTCGCCCAGCCTGTTGAAAGATGGCGTGCAGTTGCAGCAGAACAAAGTTGTGGCGGACGCCGAACACGCCAAAGTGATCATGCGCGCCACCGGCTTTACTTACCCCGTGCAGTTCTCCGTGCGCCGTGGCGGCGATGCCGATCAGCGGCCGGAGATCCTCGGCACGGTGGTGGATTCTGGTCGGGGCAAGGTGTTTGGCTGGATCGCCAAGATGAGCGAGGTGGCCAACAGCGCTGCCGTCAAACGCTTCCCGCAGTTGGAAGTACTGGCCGATCCGGGGCAGACGATCGAGGTGTTGGGCGAGTCGCGAGTGTATGACTCGAACTACTACAGCTACGCCGAAAAAACGGTCTACGCCTGCGGCCCGATGACCTCGGCGTTCAAACCGCAAAAGCAAAAGGTTTACCTGGTGGAATTCGTGATTGTCGGCGCCGGCTGTGAGCAGCATGCCTATGACATCACCGACCCTGCGCAGCGCATCCCCGTCCCCGCGTCCTGAATCATGCACCCTACAACCGCCGGGCACATTGGCGGTGTTGTCCGTAGTAAATGGAGTTTCAAATGAAGCGCAAGCAGTTCCAGAAAACCCTGTTGGCCATGATGGTCAGCGCAGTTGCCGCACAAGTCAGCGCGGTGGAATTTGACGTCAGCACCGGGCAGAACAACGTATGGGTCTCCCAGACGTTCAACGAGCCTGTGACCCTGGTGGGCACGCGCAACGTGGTGTCGACCCAGCCCAGTGCCGATGGTGTGAATATTGCCCTGACGAATATCCAGGGCACGCTGCGCAACGACGCCAACCTCACCCTGGATGCCAGCGGCCGAGCCATCCGTGGCCTGATCGTCGATGGGGCGCTGGATCAAATGCTCACCACCACCGGCAGCAACATCACCGGCGATATCATCCAGGCCGGCAATATCCACCTGAGCAACACCATCTGGGCCGAAGGTTTTGAAGTCGGTGCCAGCAACGTGGGCGGCAGCATCATCAACTCGGGCAACATCACCCTGGTCGAAGTCCCCGGCTCCGGTGATGAGTCCGACGCCGAGGGTATCTACCTCAACGGCACCACCGTGGCGGGCGACGTGGTCAACAGCGGTGTGGTGGATGTCACGTCCTACTACGGCTATGGCCTGATCCTCGATACCCACAACAACCTGCCGGTGACCATCGGTGGCAAGCTGCTCAATTCCGGGACCCTCCGCGTTACCGGTGAAGAGGCCCTGGGGATCGAGATCGAAACCGATACCAACCCCCTGCGTATCGAAAACAGCGGCCTGGTTTCCGTCAACGGCGGGCAGGCGATTGCCGTGCAGCTCGATGCGGGCACCTACGATTACCTGCTCAACACCGGCACCATCGAAGCCAGCGGCAGCAACGCCATGGCCTTCAATGTGCAAGGCGCGACCTTTAACACCACCTCGCCGAGTGGTGAGCGCGGCCTGATCAACCGTGGCGTGATCAGCGCCGACGCGACGGCGATCAAGGTCAACCCGAAGTCCCAGTTGACGCCCTTCGAGATCAACCAGCAAGCCGGGGAAATCCGCAGCAACTCCGGCACCGCCATCGACGCGGCCAACCTGGCAAGCCTGAACTGGAGCGGCGGCAAAATCGTCGGTGATGTGCTCGGTGTCACGGCTGTGAACATCAACGGCCAGGCCGATTTTACCGGCGCGCGCATTGGCGGCCCGGTATCGGTCAACGCGGGTTCGTTGAACCTGTCCGGCACCACCATCACTGGCGACCTGAATGTAGCCAGCGGCGCTGGGGTTGATATGCGCCTGTCCAATAGCGTCGTACCGACCACGCCTTACCTCACGGTCAGCGGCGCCGCGAACTTCGCCCAGGGCTCCAACGTGACCTTGAGCGCCAAGCCCGGTGATTTCACCGCAGCGCCCAGCGGCACCGAATACACCTTGCTGCAAGCCAGCAGCGTGCAGAACAACGGCCTGACGGTCGCCAGCAGCTCGTCGTTGCTCGATGTGCTCAGCTACTCGGCCGATGCGCAGACGGTCAAGGCCGTGGTGGGCTTGAAGCCAGACGAGCAGGTGCAAACCGACCTCGGCGGCGTGGGCGCCAGCACCTCGGCAGTCACCGCCGTGAACCTGCTGAAAAACGAAGTGCTGGGGCAACTGAGCCAGGACGACGCAGTGTTCCAGGCCGTGGCCAACGCCGGCAGCGCCCAGCAACTGGCGCAGATTGGCGAACAGCTCAAGCCTGACGTAAACCGTGGCGCGCTGGACGTGGCCTTGTCTGGGCAGACCGTGATCAACGGCACGATCCTCAACCGCCTGGCCGGCCAGCGCGATGGTAGCGAGCGTGGCGGCGTGTGGGTGCAAGGCCTGAGCAGCAACATGGACCAGGACGGTCGCGGTGGCGATAACGGTTACTCGGCCAACAGCAGCGGCGTGGCCGTCGGCGTGGACGGGCGTTTGAACGACAGCACCCGTGTGGGTGTGGCGTACAGCTACCTCAACTCCAATATCCATTCGGACCTGGGCAACAAGACTGAAGTGCAGGGCAACGCGCTGTCGCTGTATGGCAACTGGTCGCTGCAGAACTGGTTTGTCGATGGCAGCCTGAGCTACGGCGTCAACGACAACGACAGCAAGCGCCACATCGCCGGCACTACAGCGAAGGGCAGCTACGACAGCCAGGCGTTGTCGGCCAGCGTGATCGGCGGCTACAGCTTCAAAGCGTCGGACAGCGTGCTGATCGAACCGCGTGTCGCCGCGCGTTACTCCAGCGTGCACATGGACAGCCTGCATGAGAAGGGCTCTTCGGCGGCGCTGAACACCGGTTCCCAACGTTACGAAGTCGGTGAGCTGGGCGCCGGCCTGCGTGTGGCAGGCAACCTGGCGCTGGGTGCTGGCACCCTGCAACCGGAAGCGACCTTGATGGCCTATCACGACCTGATGGGTGATCGCGTGGCGCAGACTTCCAGCTTTGTGAACGGTGGTTCGACGTTCAGCGTGACCGGCGCTTCGGTGGCGCGTGACAGCTATGAAGCCAGCGTGGGCGTGAACTACCAGGTCTCGGCGTTCAGCGTCGGCGCCAGCTACACCCGCCAGGCTCGCAGTGGGTTTGATGCCGATGGCGTCATGCTCAAGGCCCGTTACGCGTTCTAAACCGTCCTGGTAGGAGCGAGCTTGTGTGGGAACTGGCAAGCCTGCTCCCACATAAGCCTGCTCCCACCAGTGCGAAACAACTTGAGAACCGCTCTCAACCCCGTAAAATGCGCAGCACTTAATCAGGGATGAATTTGAAGATGCGCATTTTTGCCTTGCTGCTGGCTCTTTCCTTTCTGGCCGGCTGCGCTTCCAAACCCCCGTACTACATCTCTCCAGCACCCGTGACCATTCCCAAGACCGCCACCTTCTGGGTCGATACCTTCGACGTCAAAGTGGTGGGGCAGGGCCGAATTTTCATGTCGGACGCCAAAGTCCGCGAGCAACTGGGCGTCGACCTGGTCGACCGTCTGCTCAAGGCCAAGCGCTACGCCAGCAGCAAGCAGACCGCTGACTACCTGCTGGACGTGGATATCGTCTACGTGCGCCATATCCTCGACTCCAAGGGCGGTATCACCAGCCTGGTGGTCGACGACAACACCATCCTGCAAAGCATCGACTTCGGCTACAAGGTCAAGGTCAAGAAAGCCGACGCCGAGGTGCTGCATTTTGCCCAGGATCGGGGTGGCCTGGTGCCCAATAACTGGGGCGGCCAGGTGCAGCAATGGAAGACCATTGGCGGGGTCCTGACCAATGAAGGCAACGCCAATATCGAGCGCCATTTCACCGGTGGCTTGAGCAATTACATCGTGCACGACCTGCGCGCCATACCCTCACGTTAATACCCCGGATTTATTCACCTAGGAGCACCCTGTGAAATCACTCTGCAAAATCCTGCTGTCCGGCCTTGCCGCCACGGCACTGCTGACCCTGGCCGGTTGCGCCACGGAAAGCTCCCGCGCACTGCCGATCGAAAAAGTCGCCAGCGCCAGCGTCGCCTACTCCGGCGTACGCGTGCCGATTGCCGTGGGCAAGTTCGATAACCGCTCCAGCTACATGCGCGGGATCTTCTCCGATGGCGTGGACCGCCTCGGAGGCCAGGCCAAGACCATCCTGATCACCCACTTGCAGCAGACCAACCGCTTCAGCGTGCTGGACCGTGACAACATGGGCGAAATCTCCCAGGAAGCGAAAATCAAGGGCACCGTCCAGAACCTCAAGGGTGCTGACTACGTGGTGACCGGCGATGTGACCGAGTTCGGCCGCAAAGAAACCGGCGACCGCCAGTTGTTCGGCATTCTCGGCCGTGGCAAGACCCAGGTGGCCTACGCCAAGATCAACCTGAATATCGTCAACATCAGCACCTCCGAAGTGGTGTATTCCACCCAGGGCGCCGGTGAATACGCGCTGTCGAACCGTGAAGTCGTGGGCTTTGGCGGCACCGCCAGCTATGACTCCACCCTCAATGGCAAGGTCCTGGACCTGGCCATGCGCGAAGCGATCAATCGCCTGGTCGACGGTATCAACGCCGGCGCCTGGAACCCGCGTAACTGATTTAAGTGTTTTCAAGGAGCAGTACACGGATGAGCAAGGCAGTTAAGTTAGCGCTGATGCTGACAGCAACCGCGCTGGTTGCAGGGTGCCAGACGGCACCCAAGCCCCTGTATCAATGGGAAAGCTACCAGCCACAGGTTTACGAGTACTTCAAGGGCGAGCCCAAGGAAGCCCAGGTCGAAGCGCTGGAACGCGACCTGCAAAAGATCAACGCCAGTGGCCGCCAGGCCCCGCCGGGCTACCACGCCCACCTGGGCTTGCTGTACCTGAGCATGGGCAAGGATGACCAGATGGTGCAGCAGTTGCGCACCGAGAAGGCGCTGTTCCCCGAGTCTGCTGCCTACATGGACTTTTTGCTCAAGAACGCCAAGGCCCCAGAGGTGAAGAAATGAGCTTTTTGAAACTCACCGGCGCCTTGCTCGCCCTGGCCTTGCTGGGCGGTTGCGCAGCACCCAAGACCGTCGATTACTCGGCCTACAAGCAGGCGCGGCCGAAGTCGATCCTGGTGCTGCCACCGATCAACGAGTCCCCTGAAGTGCAGGCCTCCTACAGCCTGGTATCGCAGGTGACCTACCCGTTGGCGGAAGCCGGCTACTACGTGATGCCGATTGCCCTGGTGGACGAAACCTTCCGCCAGAACGGCCTGACCACCGCCAACGATATCCAGGGCGTGCCGCCGGGCAAGCTGCATGAGATCTTCGGCGCAGACGCGGCGCTGTACATCACCGTCAGCGAGTACGGCACCAAGTACATGCTGATCACCAGCGACACCTCCGTGACAGCCTCGGCCAAACTGGTCGACCTGCGCACCGGCACCACCCTGTGGACCGGCTCGGCACGGGCGTCCAGCGAGGAAGGCAACAACAACGGCGGCGGCCTGGTGGGCATGCTGATCACTGCGGCGGTCAAGCAAGTGATCAACAGCTCCACCGACGCGGCGCATCCGATTGCTGGTATCACCAGCGCGCGCCTGTTGTCGGCCGGGCAACGCACCGGGATTCTGTACGGCCCGCGCTCGCCCAAGTACGGCTCGGACTGATCTGGACCAGTCACTGCCGCTCCAATGTGGGAGCGGGCTTGCCCGCGATAGCGTTAGGTCAGTCACCGTATGTATTGACTCGCCCACCGCTATCGCAGGTCAAGCCAGCTCCCACATAGGTTGAGTGACCAGACGCTAACCCGAATCCCGACGCTCCTACGTCTGACCTTGTGAACGCATCATTCACACACGAGGTTCAGCCCATGTCCCATCCTCTTCTCCTCCTGCGCCCCGCTGCCCAGGGCTTTGCCGTGACCTTGCTGATGGCACTTGCCGGGTGTGGGCTGTCATCCCGTGACGAGGCCAAGGCGCCCGAAGCGGCTGCCGTCCCCGAACTGCAAAGCGTGCCTGTCCAGGCTCAGGGCGCCATGCTCAAAAGAATGGCGATGCCGGCACCGATGGCCATGCATGACGCTGTGGCGATGGAGTACCGCGCCGAGCCGCGTGAGCAGTATCAAAACCTGCCGGACAACCCGGTGCACAGCGTTGCCGAAACCCCGGTCTCGACCTTCAGCGTCGATGTCGACACGGGCAGCTATGCCAATGTCAGGCGTTTCCTCAACCAAGGCCAGCTGCCGCCCGAAGGTGCCGTGCGACTTGAGGAAATGGTCAATTACTTCCCCTACGACTACCCACTGCCGAGCGATGGCTCACCGTTCGGCGTGACCACCGAAGTCGCCGCCACCCCCCCCTGGAACCCCAACACGCGCCTGCTGCGCGTCGGCATCAAGGCCTCCGAGCGTGCGGTGGCCGAATTGGCGCCGGCCAATCTGGTGTTCCTGGTGGATGTTTCCGGCTCCATGGACCGCCGCGAAGGCCTGCCGCTGGTGAAAAGCACCCTCAAGCTGCTGGTCGACCAACTGCGCGATCAGGACCGCGTGTCGCTGGTGGTGTATGCCGGCGAGTCGCGGGTGGTGCTCAAGCCCACGTCCGGTCGCGACAAGGCAAACATCCGCAACGCCATCGAGCAACTGACCGCCGGCGGCTCCACGGCGGGCGCATCGGGCATCGAACTGGCCTATCAGATGGCCCGCGAAGGGTTTATCGACCAGGGTATCAACCGCATCCTGCTGGCCACCGACGGTGACTTCAACGTCGGCATCAGCGACTTCGACAGCCTCAAGCAGATGGCCGTGGACCAGCGCAAAAGCGGGGTATCCCTGACCACCCTGGGGTTTGGTGTGGACAACTACAACGAGCACCTGATGGAACAACTGGCCGACGCGGGCGATGGCAACTACGCCTATATCGACAACCTGCGCGAAGCGCGCAAGGTCCTGGTAGAGCAACTCAGCTCGACCCTGGCCGTGGTGGCGCGGGATGTGAAGCTGCAGGTGGAATTCAACCCGGCCCAGGTCAGCGAATATCGCCTGCTGGGCTATGAAAACCGCGCCTTGAAACGTGAGGATTTCAGCAATGACAAGGTGGACGCCGGCGAAATCGGTGCCGGGCATACCGTGACAGCGCTGTATGAAATCGTACCCAAGGGTTCAAAAGGCTGGCTGGAACCGCTGCGCTATACCCAGGCCAAGGCTGGCGAGGGCAACGCCACAGAACTGGCCATGTTGCGGGTACGCTACAAGCCGGCGGCGGGTGGCAGCAGTCGCCTGATCGAACACCCGATCAAGAGTGCTCAACACACGCCCAGCGACGACCTGCGCTTCTCGGCCGCCGTGGCCGCCTTCGCCCAACAGCTCAAGGGCGATGGCCGCTACACTGGCAGCATGAGCCTAAAAGACACCGCCGCCCTGGCCCGCTCGGCCCGGGGTGATGATCCCTACGGCCTTCGTAATGAATTCGTACAGTTGGTGGAACTGGCCCAGAGCCTCAAACACTGATCTTGCACACGATACAGCTCTAATGTGGGAGCTGGCTTGCCCGGCTCCCACAGGTAATCTGCAGTGATCCATCGAAAGGAGTTCGCCACTTAACATGGCCGTACCAGATGATCCACCCAGCGACGAATCGCTGCTGGCCCGCTACCGCAGCGGCGATGCAGGCGCCTTCGAAATCCTTTATGCCCGGCACCGCCAGGGCCTTTACCGGTTTCTCGTGGGCCTCTGCAATAAGGCCGAACTGGCTGAGGAAATCTACCAGGACACCTGGCTCAGCCTGATCCGCAGCACTACCCAGCCACAAGGCCGCGCGAGTTTTCGTACCTGGCTGTTCCAGATTGCCCGCAACCGCCTGATCGACCATTGGCGCAAGCACGGCATCCACAACCCGCTGCACGACAGCTACGACGAACAACTGCACGCCCAGCCCGACACCGGCGCCGGCCCCGAGCAGCAACTGAGCCTGAGCCGCGACCAGGGCCGTCTCGATGCAGCGTTGCAAGACCTGCCCGAAGACCAGCGCGAAGTGTTTATGCTGCGCCTGCACGGCGACCTGGAACTGCCGCAAATCGCCGCCCTGACCGGCAGCCCACTGGAAACGGTAAAAAGCCGCTTGCGTTACGCCCAGCAGAAATTGCGTCGGCTGCTGGCCGAGGAGGTACCCGTATGACTGACTCCCGACACCCCCAGGATCCGACTGACGAAGGGCTGATCCAGCACTTTCGCCAACACAGCGCCAGCGAGCCGCCTGCGTCCCTCGACGCCTTCATCCTCGCCGCCGCCCGCCGCGAAGCACCGGCTCCCGGGCCAAACCTGTGGCAACGCTGGCTGCAAGCTTGCCAACGACCACGCTGGCAGATGGCGTTTGCCACCGTGGCCGGGGTCGCACTGATGATTGGCGTGGTAATGCGCTCGCCAGTACCTGATATCGACCTGCCCGAAGCCGCCGAATATGCCGCTGCGCCACCGCCGCAGGCACTGTCTGCCCCAGCCGCCCCCGCGCCCATGGCCCGTATGGCGATGGCACCACAGGCTGACAGCGCGTCGGTCCAGGCCGAGATGGCGGCGGTCGTGGCCGATGAGCCCGTGGCGAAAATGAGCAAGCAGATAGCCGCCAAACCGCAGTCCCTGGAGCAGGGGCTTGAGGAGATTGTGCATCTGCGCGAGGCGGGAGAGAGCAGGGCGGCGGATGAGAAGCTGCTGGCGCTGCACAAGCGCTTTCCTGACGAAGACCTGCCCGCCCGGTTGGAAGCGTTGCAAAAGCGTTGAACCCGCGCCCACCAAAAAGCCCCAGGTCTTGCGACCTGGGGCTTTTCGTCTGTATCTGCGGCTCCCGGCCCGATTTGAACTAAGACCTACAGGCAGCGGTTTTATAGGCTGTCTTGATACGCCACGACTTGGTCTTTGAGCCAGCTGTGCAGGGAGGTTAATTGCGCCGAACGTTTAATCCCCAGTGGCCAGACCAGGTAGTAGCTCGAAGAATGCGCCGGTTCGATGTCGGTGAGTTTGACCAGCTCCCCACGTTGAATCAGTGAATGGGCGATCGAGCGGCGCGTCAATGCGACGCCGTGCCCGAGCCGTACCGCTTCGAGCAGCAAGGTGGAGTCGGTGAACTCCAGCGAGGCGTGAGGGCGTTGCCCCTCCACGCCTGCGGCGCACAGCCAGGTTGCCCAGCTTTCACTGGCGTGTAGCAGTGGCTGCTCGAGGATGGCGTGCGGCGTGTCTGGCAATACACCGTGGTTGAAGTCGCGAGCAGCGACCACCAGCAATGAGTCGCTCATCAGTGTTTCGCAATGCATATCGGGCCATTGGCCGTGACCGAAGCGGATTGCGCAATTGACCAGGCCCTGTTCTAAACCGGCGAACGCCATGGTCGATTCCAATTTCAGGCGCAACCCGGGATGGGCACTCATAAAACCGTGCAAGCGCGGCAATAACCAGTGCATGGCATAGGAGGGCAGCACTGACAGGGTCAGTTGCGGGAAATTGCTTCTCGCCAGAAACTTCTCTGTGACCCCGGCGATTTCACCCAGCGCCTGCCTGATCTGGTAGGCATAAATGCGCCCCTCTTCCGTCAACACCAGGGAACGTCCGCTGCGCATCACCAAGGTAATACCCAAATACTCTTCAAGAGAGCCAATCTGATGGCTGACGGCACTGTGGGTCACGTGCAGCTCAACGGCCGCCAAATTCACCTTGCCCAGCCGGGCCAAAGCCTCGAAGGCGCGCAATGCGGCGAGTGGAGGGAGCTTCAATAGGTGAATTCCTTTCACGGAAAAGTCTAATAATAGCCGCTATACGTGAAGCGAGCGAGATACCGATAATAGCGACGATTTAATTATTTAAATAATGTCATGCTAATAAAGCAGGAGTTGTTCGCCATGATCAATGAAATCCAGTCGTTTCTGAAAAACTACTTTGATGTATTGCAAACCCAGGACTTGAATCTGTTTGATCGGGTCTTTCATCGGGGTTGCGTGTTATATAGCGCACAAGACTCGACCGTGGTCGTCCGGTCTTTTGATGAGTACAGGGCCATGGTTCAAGGCCGTCAGTCGCCACAGGAAGGTGGTTTTCCACAACTTGATGAAGTGTTGATGATTGATGTGATGTCTGCGGAAATGGCCATCGTTAAAGTGCGTTTGCGCCTATTCAATAACGTCATGGTCGACTACTTGAACTTGATGAAAGTCGATGGCCAGTGGATGATCTTCGCCAAGCTCTTTCACAAGGCCGGTGAAGTGACAACTCAGTAAGCTAACGGCCAGATGCAAAATGAGAACAAACTTATGTAGTGCACTCTTCGCGTTGCCAGTTTACGCACTCCAACTTACAACGCAAAAGCGCTTTGCCTAGTTGGATATGGCCGGCAGAAGAGTCTTTGTGACAGCGCCCACAAAAAAGCCCCAGGTCTTGCGACCTGGGGCTTTTTTCTGTATCTGGTGCACCCGGCGGGATTCGAACCCACGACCCCTGCCTTCGGAGTCCTAAAAGTCGACGTTTAGAATCAATACGTTAGCGCGGATTAGCTGGGGAATCAATGGGTTGTGTTAGCTGGGGTTAGCGGGTTTTCGCCCTGATTAGTGGGACGAGTGTGGCAAATTTGTGGCATTTGGAGGTCGCAGCTGTCATGCGGTAGCAAGGACAGGTGGGAGGCTTGAAATCGACGATGATTATCAGATACTGATATGCTCGGCCTAAATTACATCTCGGGACTGAACATGAAGCGGTGCATCGTTGGTATTCATCGATCAGATGGCGCAGACCATCATCGACCGGGGAGCGAGACGCCGCAGATTTGGTTCAGTTCGTTGGCGTCGCTTGCTGCTGTGCTTTCAGACGACAACCGACGTTTGATGCGCTTAATCCATGAGAAGCATCCGAAGTCACTAACAGAGCTGGCTGAACTGAGCGGCCGTAAGGTTCCGAATCTGTCACGCACCTTGCGTCTAATGGCGGACTACGGTCTGGTTTCGTTGCAGCGCAATCTTCGGGATGTCCAACCGACCGTACTGGCTATCGAGTTCTTAGTCGTATTGGATTGATGGGCCTGAAGATGAGAGGGAACACTACAGCCAGGATGTGGATGGTTCGCGGCGAAGGTGGGAATCTGCACGAAGCTTTTCGAGAGCGCGGCGTTGCAGCCGACCGCGCCTCCATACCGCTGGCGATCTGGACGCTGGACCATGTGGTCCGCGCACTGATCGAACACTACGACGCCACCGACTCGGAGACCAACGAGTCGTTCCGTTGAAGCGGCTGTATTGGCCTGCTTGACGCTATACACATAATTTCTGCTGGCGCTTACTCCCATCTGAGCCAGGCCCTTTGAACTAGGAAAACCGTATGACCAGTGCCCAACAACGTGCCGCCCTGCAACGTCAAATCTGGGCCATCGCCAATGACGTGCGTGGCGCAGTCGACGGCTGGGATTTCAAGCAATACGTGCTCGGCACCTTGTTCTATCGCTTCATCAGCGAGAATTTCGTTGACTACATCACCGGTGGTGATGGCTCGGTCGATTATGCTGCCATGGAGGATGACAACCCGCTGATTGCCGCCGCCAAGGACGACGCAATCAAGACCAAGGGCTATTTCATCGCGCCCAGCCAGTTGTTTAGTAACGTCGCCGCCAAGGCCAGCACCAACGATAGTCTGAACACCGACTTGGTACGCATCTTTGCCGCCATCGAGAGTTCCGCCAGCGGTTACGCCTCCGAGCAGGACATCAAAGGCTTGTTCGCTGACTTTGACACCACTAGCAACCGCTTGGGCAATACCGTCGCCGACAAGAACAAGCGCTTGGCGGACGTGCTCAAGGGAGTGAGTAAGCTGGAGTTTGGCAGCTTCGATGCCAATCATATTGATCTGTTCGGCGACGCCTACGAGTTTCTCATCTCCAACTACGCGGCTAATGCTGGCAAATCCGGCGGCGAATTCTTTACCCCGCAGCATGTGTCCAAGTTGATCGCCCAGTTGGCGATGCACAAGCAGACCAGCGTCAACAAGATCTACGACCCGGCGTGCGGCTCCGGCTCGCTGCTGCTGCAAGCCAAAAAGCACTTCGATGCTCATGTCATCGAGGATGGATTCTTCGGTCAGGAGGTGAATCACACCACCTACAACCTGGCGCGGATGAACATGTTTCTGCACAACATCAACTACGACAAGTTCAACATCAAGTTGGGCGACACGCTGCGTAATCCGCACTTTGCGGATGACAAGCCCTTTGATGCCATCGTGTCCAACCCGCCCTATTCGGTGAAATGGATCGGCAATGATGATCCCACGCTGATCAATGACGACCGCTTTGCTCCGGCCGGCGTGTTGGCGCCGAAATCTAAGGCGGATTTCGCCTTTGTGCTGCATGCACTTAGTTACCTCTCTGCCAAGGGGCGCGCCGCTATTGTCTGCTTCCCCGGCATCTTCTACCGTAGCGGCGCCGAGCAGAGGATTCGCCAATACCTGGTGGACAATAACTATGTGGAAACGGTGATCTCGCTGGCACCGAATCTGTTTTTCGGCACCACCATCGCCGTCAACATACTGGTGTTATCCAAACACAAGCTGGATACCACCACCCAATTTATCGATTCCAGCGCGTTGTTTAAGAAAGGCACCAACAACAACCTACTGGAGGATGTGCATATTGAGCGGATCATGCAGGTGTTCGACAGCAAGGAGAATCTGGATCACTTCGCTCGATCGGTGCCCTTGGAAAAGGTGGCCGCCAATGATTACAACCTGTCGGTCAGCAGTTATGTGGAAGCAAAGGATACCCGTGAGGTGGTGGACATCGCCCAGCTCAACACAGCTCTAAATAAGACCGTGACCCGCATCGACCAACTGCGTAAGGATATTGATGCGATTGTGGCCGAGATTGAAGGTGAGGAGTTTGGGGCATGAGTGACCTGAACTTCTTGGAGAAGCTGCTCAACGGGGTCGGTGTGGAGTGGGCGGCGTTGGAGTCATGCGCGACTATCGAAAGGGGTCGTCGTGTGACAAAAATTGAATTGAGTCCAGAAAAGAAGTACCCCGTTTTTAGCGGGGGCGTTACCCCCATGGGGTTTTACGATGACTTCAATCAAAAAAAGAATACGATCACTATCGTTAAGTATGGCACCGCAGGGTTTGTTAATCTCATTGAGACAGACTTCTGGGCAAATGATGTCTGCTATTGCATAAAGCCAGGCGTAGCACTCAACAACCGTTACCTTTTTTATTACTTAAAAAGAAATCAGTACGACATCCAGTCACTGGCCACGGACGCTATTCCAGCACATTTGCCAACAGAGGTGATCTCGGCCTACAAAATACCTATCCCCTGCCCAGAAGACACCAAAAGGTCACTTGAAATCCAAGCCGAAATTGTTCGCATATTGGACACTTTCACTGAGCTGGCCTCCGAGCTGGCCGCCGAGCTGACCGCCCGAACAGAACAATACTATTACTATCGCGAGCAGTTGCTGAGTTTTGAAGATATGGACGGGGATGTTGAGTGGAAGGCGCTGGGGGATATTGGCAAATTCATTCGTGGGAAGCGATTTACCAAGGCTGACTACGTCGAGGAAGGCATCAGCGTTATCCACTACGGTGAAATTTACACTCTATATGGTGTGTGGGCAGATCACGCGTTTTCAAAAGTTCGAGGTGACATGGCTGGTTCGCTGCGCTATGCCGAGCCGGGTGACGTTGTTATGGCCGGTGTTGGTGAAACCGTGGTAGATGTAGGCAAGGCTGTTGCGTGGCTAGGAACTCAGAGGGTGGCCATCCATGACGATAGCTATGCTTTTCGCCACTCAATGAATCCAAAGTACATTTCCTACGCGATGCAAACAGCTTCATTCAATTCTCAGAAAACGAAGCATGTGTCTAGTGGAAAAGTTAAACGCCTAATCATCGAGGGTATAAAAAAAGAAGTGCTGATCCCTATTCCATACCCCGATGATCCTGAAAGGTCGCTGGCGGAACAGGCCCGCATCGTTGCCATTCTGGACGAGTTTGACACCCTTACAAACTCGATTAGCGAAGGCTTGCCCCGCGAGATCGAGCTGCGTCGGAAGCAATACGAGTACTACCGCGACTTGTTGCTGGGCTTCCCCAAGCCGGAAGAGGTGTCGGCCTAATATGAGTAAGACGCTGACCGAGATCGCCCAACAGCTGAAAGACGCCAACAAGAAGGTGCAACTGATCTACGCCTTCAACGGCACTGGCAAGACGCGTCTGTCGCGTGAATTCAAGCAGCTGATTGCACCCAAAGCCAATGGCGGAGAGGGCGATGAGGCAGTCGACGCGCCCGAGCTATCGCGCAACAAGATTCTCTATTACAACGCCTTCACTGAAGACCTGTTCTATTGGGATAACGACCTAGCGAGCGATGCCGAGTACAAACTGAAGATTCAGCCCAATTCATATACCAACTGGCTTCTGACGCTACTCAAGGATCTCGGGCAAGATGGAAATATCATTCGTTATTTCCAGCGTTATGCGAACGACAAGCTAACGCCACATTTCAGCGCCGACTTTGACGAAGTCACCTTCTCCCTGGAGCGCGGTAACGAGGAGAATTCCCCTCATATCAAGCTTTCCAAAGGCGAAGAGAGCAATTTCATTTGGAGTGTTTTCTACACCTTGCTGGATCAGGCGGTGACTATTCTCAATGTCGCCGAGTTGGGCGAACGCGAGACCGGCGCCTTTAATCAGCTGGAGTATGTGTTCATTGACGACCCTGTTAGCTCTCTCGATGAAAACCATTTGATTGAGCTAGCAGTGAATCTGGCCAGCCTGATCAAATCAAGCCCGTCCAATCTGAAGTTCATCGTTTCGACGCACAGCCCACTGTTCTACAATGTGCTTTTTAATGAACTGAATGGCAAGGCCTGTTACATGCTCGAGCGGTTCGAAGACGGCAGTTTTGTGCTCACTGAAAAACACGGCGACTCTAACAAGAACTTTTCTTATCACCTGCACCTGAAGCAAACCATTGAGCAGGCGATTGCTGAAAACAAGGTTGAACGGTTTCATTTCACCTTGCTGCGCAACCTCTACGAGAAAACAGCGAGCTTTCTTGGCCACCCCAAATGGTCCGAGCTTTTGCCTGATGACAAGCAGCTTTATCTGACCAGAGTTCTTAATTTCACCAGCCACAGCACGCTATCGAATGAAGCGATCGCCGAGCCAACGCCCGCAGAGAAAGCGATGGTCAAACTGTTGCTCGACCACCTGAAGAGCAACCACCGCTACTGGCAACAGGAACAACAAAATGCTTGAGTACAGCAAGGTCATCGCCGAATCTAACAACTTCATCGTCCTAGATAAATACGCCAAGGAATGGAAAGTTGCCGAGAGCTACCAGAGCGAAGGCGATCTGGAATGCGAGTTCATCCAGGATCTGGTCAATCAGGGCTATGAGCATTCCACGGGCCTTAAGACGATGCCGGCGCTGCAGGCCAATGTGCGCACGCAGTTGCAGGCGCTGAACGGGGTCGAATTTTCCGACGCCGAGTGGGCGCGCTTCGTGGAAAGTTGGCTGGACAAGCCCAGCGACGGTATCCTCGACAAGACCCGTAAGGTTCACGACGACCATGTACATGACTTCGTATTCGATGACGGGCGCATCCAGAATATTTACCTGCTGGACAAGAAGAACCTGGCCCGCAACAAGATGCAGGTCATCAAACAGTTCGAGCAAGCGGGCAGCCACGCCAACCGCTACGACGTGACTATTCTGGTCAATGGCCTGCCGCTGATTCAAGTGGAGTTGAAGAAGCGTGGCGTGGCAATCCGTGAAGCCTTTAACCAGGTGCACCGCTACAGCAAGGAGAGCTTCAACACAGAGCATTCGCTGTTCAGGTATCTGCAGCTGTTCGTGATCTCCAATGGCACCGATACACGCTACTTCGCCAACACCACGCGGCGCAACAAGCACAGTTTCGACTTCACTATGAACTGGGCGCAGGCCGACAATAGCCCGATCAAGGATCTGAAGGACTTCACCGCGACCTTCTTCCAGAAACGCACCCTGCTCGATGTACTGCTAACCTATTCGGTGTTCGACGTCAGCAACACTCTGCTGGTGATGCGTCCGTACCAGATTGCCGCCACCGAGCGCATCCTATGGAAGATTCGCAGTGCCAGGCAGGCCAAGCGCTGGAACAGCACCGAGGGCGGCGGTTATATCTGGCACACTACCGGCTCTGGCAAGACGCTGACCAGCTTCAAGGCTGCGCGCCTTGCCACCGAGCTGGAGTTTATCGACAAGGTGTTCTTCGTGGTGGATCGCAAGGATCTGGATTATCAGACTATGAAGGAGTATCAGCGTTTTTCACCCGACAGCGTCAATGGTTCGGAGAGCACCGCAGGTCTCAAGCGCAACCTGGAAAAGGACGACAACAAGATCATCGTCACCACTATCCAGAAACTCAATAACCTGATGAAGACTGAAGTCGACCTGCCGGTGTACCACCAGCAGGTGGTGTTCATCTTCGACGAGTGCCACCGCAGCCAGTTTGGCGAGGCGCAGAATAATCTGAAGAAGAAGTTCAAGCGCTTCTATCAGTTTGGCTTCACCGGCACGCCGATCTTCCCTAAAAATGCGCTGGGCGCCGATACAACCGCCAGCGTCTTTGGTCGCGAGCTGCATTCCTATGTAATCACCGATGCCATCCGTGACGAGAAGGTGCTCAAGTTCAAGGTGGACTACAACGATGTCCGTCCACAGTTCAAGGCCCTGGAAGCCGAGCAGGACGAGAAGAAGCTCAGCGCCACAGAGAACCGCCAGGCTTTGCTCCACCCCACGCGTATCAGAGAAATCTCGCAGTATCTGCTCACGCATTTTCGCCAGAAGACCCATCGTTTACAGGGAGCAAACAAGGGCTTCAATGCCATGTTCGCGGTGAGCAGCGTCGATGCCGCCAAGGCGTACTACGAGACGCTGCACACGCTGCAGGAAGGCAGCGATAAGCCGCTGCGCATCGCCACCATCTTCTCCTTCGCCCCCAATGAAGAACAGGATGCCATTGGAGACATCGTCGATGAGAGCTTCGAAGTGTCTGCGATGGACAGCACTGCTAAAGAGTTCCTGAGCGCGGCGATTGCCGACTACAACGCACTGTTCAAAAGCAATTTCGGCGTTGACAGCAAGGGCTTCCAGAATTACTACCGCGACCTTGCCAGGCGTGTGAAGGATCAGGAAATCGATCTGTTGATCGTGGTCGGCATGTTCCTGACCGGCTTTGATGCGCCAACGCTCAACACGCTGTTCGTCGACAAAAACCTGCGCTATCACGGCCTGATCCAAGCCTACTCACGCACCAACCGCATCTTCGATGCCACCAAGACTTTCGGCAATATCGTCACCTTCCGCGACCTGGAACAGGCTACGGTCGACGCCATCACTCTGTTCGGCGACAAGAATACGCGTAACGTGGTGCTGGAAAAAAGTTATAAGGAGTACATGGAGGGCTTCACCGACACGATGACTGGTGAGGCGCGGCGTGGCTTTATGGATGTGGTGACGGAGCTGGAGCAGCGTTTTCCCGACCCGGCCAACATCATCAAAGAATCGGAGAAGAAAGCTTTCGCCAAGTTGTTCGGCGATTACCTGCGCGTGGAAAATGTGCTGCAGAACTACGACGAATTTGCCGCGCTAAAGGCGCTGCAAACGGTCGATATCAGCGACCCGCGGGCCGTGGAAGCATTTAAGCTTGAACACCACTTGGATGACGAGAAGTTAGCCGAGCTGCAGACCATCCGCCTGCCTGTCGAGCGCAAGGTCCAAGACTATCGCTCCACCTACAATGACATCCGAGATTGGCTGCGGCGCGAGAAAGCGGGTAACGAAGTAGATAAGTCCACCATTGACTGGGACGATGTGGTGTTCGAGGTGGACCTGCTCAAGTCCCAGGAAATCAACCTGGATTACATCCTCGAGCTGATCTTCGATAGGAACAAGAAGGTCAAGGGCAAGGCGGCACTGGTCGAGGAGATGCGCCGGGTGATTCGCGGCAGCCTAGGCAACCGCGCTAAAGAAAGCCTCGTGGTGGACTTCATCAACCAGACCGAGCTGGATCGAATTGGTGACAAGGTTAGTGTGATCGAGGCTTTTTACACTTTCGCCCAATCAGAACAGCGGCGCGAGGCGCAAGAGCTGATCAGCGATGAGGAACTGAATGAAGGGGCGGCTAAACGCTACATCGCGAATTCACTAAAACGGGAATTTGCTAGCGACAATGGCACTGAACTTAACTCCATTCTGCCAAAAATGAGTCCGCTTAATCCGAAATATCTCCACAAGAAGCAGGATGTCTTCCACAAGATTGCCGTTTTTGTTGAAAAATTCAAAGGCGTGGGTGGAGATCTATGATGTGGCAGCAGGGCTAGTATATGGACCGGACCAAGTGCTCTCCGACAGTGTGCCCTGCGCTAAGATGTAGCGTGATTGACACTTCGCCCGAGGTGTTGGTCCCTCGGGATCGACATTGCGCTTATACCTGCGCTTTTTTAATGGTTGAGTGCGGCCTCGAAAGATTTGGTGAACCCGACAAGGTCACCACCTAAAACCAGACACAGATCACGAAGCTGAACCATATCCAGCCGCCTCACCCCCCTCTCCACATCACTCATGAACGATTGCGGCCTCCCCAGCGCAGCAGAGCACTGGGCCTGGGTCATGCCTGATTCAACACGCATGCGCTTCAGCACCTCCAAAAAAATCACGTGCTCGCGTCGATAAATAGCCTTTGTCATAGCCGTGTCCGGGCAAGGTTCGGCTGATCACGCTATATCTGCTTTTGGGATATCTGATTTTCAGTTATTTTGTTCGTGCACGTTTGGTTTAGGAGGATGCATGAGACTTATCTGGGAGTTGTTTCGCGTGGCATGGGCCGTCGGGTGTTTGCCGGTCGGTGCGCTTTTGCTAGTCGTGGTGGCTTTTTCTGGCTTCAACCTGCCATTCTTTCTGGGTTTAGCCAGCAGCGAGGATCCGGCAATTCGTTGGGTTTTCTGGGTCTTGGTTCTCTACTTCGTCGGTGGCGGATGGCTGTTCTCCCGTGTCAACCAGAGCTATGCCGATAAGCTGAGAAAAATGGTTGCCGGCTATCAGGCTGAAGGGTTCCATCCGCAGGTAGAGGTGTTCGCTAAGATCAATGACGCCTACGTTGGTGTCGACCTGCAATCGAAAAGGTTGCTTGCCTACCCCGTTGGCCGGGACGGTCATCTCTTCCGTTTGGATGAGATTCGCTCCTGGCGCATCCTTCCAGTCGGCAAGAGCAACCATCGATTGGAGCTGTTGACGAGCGACTTGGCTATTCCGACGTTCAGCCTCGCGCTTAAAACGGCGGACGTGACAAGTACGGAGGCACGGCTGCATGTAATCTTCAGCACTTAACAGGTTGATGGAGCCTTCACTTACCCGTTCGGAGTAGCCCGATGACAGACGTAACTGCAGGCAGTGTTTGGCAGGTAGATATCGCCCAACTGAAGCAAGCCAACGCCCCTATGCGTTTGGCCAATCAAGCGCTGGCCTCTGACGATGTTGCCGTCCTATCCACTCTCGGTTTTTCGCTCGCTCACATTCGAGAGCTAAGACGCAAAGGCGGCTTCAGAACCTCTTCCATTGCGCAGAACACACGAATGATCAATTGCCTACAACAAAGGGAATCTGCCGATGCTGATTAACCACACGCCATTGAGAATCGCGTCCAGCGTCCTGGCGGCGACGACCATCGACTCTGTCCGCCGATCAACTTCGTATCATGCCTGCGGCTGGCAGATTCTTGACCGCTGGGCGTTTAATTCTCCCGAGCAGCTTCGCGCACTCGAAGTGCAGGGAGAGCTGCTGCTTTTAGGGCGGTTGCTTGAACAGCAGGTCGTCGAGCATAAGGCGCTTATTTCGCCCCTTGGATTGGCGCAGCGCAGGCAAGGGCTTGCGGAGCATGAGGTTCTTGCGCTGTCAGGCATCTCTACCGAGTTGTGAGCCATCGACGGCAGCGCGTTCTACCAAAACTTTCCGGCCATTGGCCGCAGTGGGGTCTCGGGGCTTGCCCTGAGCAGGGACGGTAGGCAAAGCAAAGAAGTGAAACGACTGCCGCGTTGCCGGTTGTACGTACGCCATTCATGGCGGTAGTACAAACCCTACCCTGTCCCAGTCCTTATCCTCCAAATGGTTGCAGCTTTTGTCGACGATGTTGATGACTAAAAGTTGTCTGTACGTTGGTCCTGGATTTCTTCGCCCTCGATGAATAAAAGCATCGTTGGGGAGGGGGCAGAGGGAATCGTCCAATGACTCGATAGACACAAGAATCAGACGCCATCGGCCTAACAAAATTGATCATCAAAATATTCTGCGAAGTGAGCGCGGTAATTTTCAGAAAACACCGCAACACGACGCTGTACGAAGCAGGGCGTTGCCTGTGACGGTGTCAGTATTTTGAAGTGCGCGCGTTTGCCGTTTGTGACTGTGCGTGCATCGCTCGGGTAAGAAGAGAAAAACATCTGGGAGCACAGGGAAAGGTTGATCTGGTGATGCTGAGGGAGGCATTCGGTAGGCAAATCTGGGTACGTCATCCATATCTTGAGTAAACGCTATGAGTGAAAGCTGGCTGAAGAAGATGTGGTCGCTTGCACTGCGACGGAAATCTGTAGACGCGATGAACGGTGGTAAACCGTTTACCAGGTGCGGAACACTCATGGTCTATGCGGGAGAGCTCAAGCTGATACCTGAGCTCATTCCCGAGTCAGAACCTGCCAGACGCGCCACGCTGCCGGATTCAGATTGAGTGCAGCATCTAGATTGGCTGAACGCATGTGAGTCAAAGTGGAGCGTGTGAACTGATACGCACCTTGCGTAGCCGGAGCTCAGGGCTAGCTGCTTAGACTACTTTCCTGAATCAAACAGAGCTCTGGCATAGGGGCCATAAGTCGCGATGACATTTTCGATGTTATCCCGATCGTTACAGCTCAAACTACGGGTCAGATCAAAGAAGCTGTTTCGCTCGGTTTTCCACAAGCTGATGATTTCAGCATTCGGCTCGGCTTTCTTTCGCTCGTAGAATATTGACTCGGAGCGTAGCGCTATCAAGCAGCCCAAGACGTCCTGGGCAATTTCTAGTCTATGAGCATCTGATGGTTGGATCATCGTTGAGAACTCCTGCTGATCATGATCATTACGTCATGTGAGAGTTTCTGAATTTTGAATGGTTTCGTAATCGATGGTCATCATGACTGTAGCTCGGCTGCTGTGGACTGCATCGATTGGTAGCTGGGAAACATCCCGCGATCTAGGACACGTTTTGACAGACGCTGTTGTTAGCTGAAGAATGGCTGCATGCACAAAACAGAATCAGAAACTTTGGGTATTGAGGAGTATGAAGCATTCGAGCTTGTGGCTCGGGAGCTCCATACCCATTTTTCAAGCGGGCGGAAAAATTTTGCGGTGCGAGTGCCCTTAAATTTAGTGAGCTATTTGTTCATTGGGATTTTGCGGAAATCTCGGTTGCCGAAAATTCAGCTTGAAGAGGCCATATCGAAATTAGAGCTTGCTGTCGAGGCTAGGACGTTACGGCGGTACGTAAGCGGGCATGCCCGGATGACATGGTGGGCGTTTCAACGATTGGTTTTCTGGGCGTGGGAACAGAAGTGGATTAGCACGTGGACGTGCTGCGACTTGATGTCGAAAGCCCATCTCTGCGAGGTTGCTCAAATCAGTGCGCGCGAGCTTTTGAACGAGCGTAAGCGCCTTGTTTCACCGACTGAAATACGTAGAGAGGAAATGGTCACGCGCTTTTATGAAAACCTCGCACTCAAGGACTTAGAGCGAGAGAAAAAAGCAGTCCCATCTATTCGAAGATACGATGAAGTCAGAGAGCTCGCGCGCTCCCTAGGATTAGATACAGCTGATTAGCCTCAGGCCAGCTTGGCTACCAACGCTTCAGCATGTCTGCCTCGCGACGCTCGGTGACACTGACATGCGCTGCAATTTCACGTTTGCTCCGGGGCGCTTTTTTTGACACAAAGTCCGTATCTATTTTTATGCGCTGCCACTTGTGAAGGGAATCCTGATGTCCGTTCCGACATACGACAAATTCATTGAACCGATCTTGCGCTACTTGGCAGCTAATCCCGAAGGCGCCACAGCACGCGACACCCATGAGGCTGCGGCAAGGGCTTTAGATTTATCCGAGTCACAACTTCAAGAGATAATCGCGAGTGGGCAGGCGACTTATAAAAACCGCGCCGGATGGGCTCACGACCGCCTCAAACGTGCCGGTTTATCTTCCAGCGCCAAGCGAGGCTACTGGAAGCTTACCGAGGCTGGGACGGATTATTCCGTCCAGCACCCGTCACCGCTAACAGCCGATCAGGTGGAAAAACTTGCCATAGGTTTTATGGACGTGAGGCTGAGGAACCCTACCGATGCCGTCCCGCTTGACGTGGTAGAGCAAGGCGAAGACACGCCAGTATCAGCAACAGTTAGCCCTGACGATCGGTTGGATCAGGCTTTGCGCGAGCTACGCGATGCAACCGCAAGAGACCTACTCGATAGCCTACTTCAAGTCAGTCCAAACCGTTTTGAAGTTATTGTGCTCGACGTATTGCACAGCCTCGGCTACGGAGCTAGCCGAACAGATTTGCAGCGTGTGGGAGGTAGCGGAGATGGCGGAATTGATGGAGTAATTTCCCTCGATAAGCTCGGTCTGGAAAAAGTGTATGTCCAGGCCAAGCGCTGGCAAGGCACTGTCGGTCGGCCTGAGTTACAAGCATTCTATGGTGCTCTTGCTGGTCAAAAGGCCAAACGAGGGGTATTTATCACCACCTCCGGATTCACCAAGCAAGCTATAGACTTTGCCCGCTCTGTGGAGGGCATGGTGCTAGTGGACGGGATCCGTCTAGTTAACCTGATGATGGACCACGAGGTGGGCGTAACGTCCAGGCTTCTCAAGCTTCCAAAACTGGATAGCGATTACTTTGACGAAGAAAGAGGGTTTTGATCGCGCCATCACCTACATTTGGCAAAGCCGTCGCGGTTAAAGGTAATACCTTTACCAATCAGGCTCTAGCTCTGTGCTGAGGTGGATGCCCATGATCCTTGCTCTGCGGTACCTCAACTGCTCTGCATTGATTTCCAAGGCAACGAGGCGGCTTGCAGCGTTCACTAGGTTGTTGAAGCGGTCGTTGTGAATAGCTACATACACGACCAACTTCTTGTCAGCCGCCTTCATTGAGCCGATGCAGAGAGGTGCTGACTTGCCCTGTAGAAGTAGCGGGTCAGCGTATAGGTAGCACTCTATCGTTGGATATTTGAATGCTTCGGGATGTCGGATGGAACCGTAGAGCCTAAGCGCAGCATGCTCGAAGTAATAGTCACCGATTGGCTTGGTATCCGTAGCGGTGGCCATGCTAAAGGACCATGACATATCCCACCCCCATATCCGGGCTTGGACGATTATCCGCTCAATAGCTTCACGATTTCTTCCTGCCATAGCATCCTTCCTCTCGAAGGGGGCCGACTTCTATCACGCCCTGCCACCTGCTTTTCACCGTGGAACAGATCCACTCAAATTTTCAGCTAGATACAAGGTCAAGGCCATAGCGTTCTGCGGTTTACCTGATGCAGATCGGTAGCTCTCTGCCATCGCATTGACTACGAGCTGAGGCCCAAATCGAAGTTTTCCGCTGGTCATAGCCTTCACAATTGCCCTGTGAACATCAGTCTGATGCTCTGCGGGAATTCCAGACATATCCAGCTCGTTGGAAGCAAGATGCGACGTTTGGGTTTCAGTTAATGGTTTAGGTTGAGGTTTAGTGTTATGCCGAACATCGTCCGATACGGTATCGATACCGCATCCGTGGGGTATCGATATCTCTTCCACGCCTGGGTCCGAGGGCGGACGGAGGGCCTCATTGATCCATCGCTGCTGATCCACAGTCAGTCTTTCTTTAAAGTCGCGCATAAAATCGTCAAGCCACTCGCTCGGAATGCGGCGAATTTCTTCAAGCGCTCTCGCTCTCAGTTTTGGCCCCGTCACTTGAGTAGCGGTGTGGTGATCCCACCAGATACGTACCCAAACGACGTATCTGACATGATCGTATCTAGCCAAGCCCTCATCTTGTAGTCGATGAATGACCTGTAGCCATTGATCTGCCGTCCAGCCAATCTCGGCTCCTGCGATGCGTGGCACAAGTGGGTACACACCTGTGATGTTGCTGTCAGGAGCTGTTAGAAGGTGCAGCAACGCAACTTTGTCTTCAGTGGTGCAATTCAGCAGGCGCGGGGAGCGCCAAAAATTCTGATCCCTGATGGTTCGTTGTCTGCCCATACTCACGGCTCCTGGTGCAAACGTACGGGGATGACGTAAGAGACGATCATTACCGTGCCTCCAAATGTGCTTTCTTGGTTGGCCTCCCTATGTGTTTTGGTTTTGATGGGGCATTTGTCATGGAGGGGCGAGCAGGGCTTTCGGTATTGCCGGTGCGCATCCACGCTCTTAAGTCACCTAGCCTCCATCGCAGCCTTGATAGTCCTGGCACAGGCTCAAGCCCTGGCAACTTACGCTGACGCACCGTAAGCACGCTGAATCCCGTCAACGCAGCAACCTCATACACGCCGATCAGGACGTCGTCGCCAAGCTTCTGTATTTTTTGGATGGTTTCGTAATCTACTGGCATCAGGTTATCGCTCGATTGATCTGTTCGGCACAGATTTCCCCAGTCGAGCGATTAACAGCTAGGACATATTTTTAACAGATGGCTTATGGGGAGCGGGGGCCGTGGCCTGCTTTGGAGCCTACGTCATAGCGTTATGGGAAACCGTTTTCAGTTATGAAGCGCGCACAACACTCCCAGACTGCTATCGAAAAGAAACTGTCCGTCACGGACTACCTCTTTTGTGTAACGCTGTGCGGAAATGTGGTCATCGGCACCGTTCTTGCGAGATATGACGGCCATCGTGGCTGATTGTACTCAGTTGCTGTGCATCCTGCATATCGTAGGAGAGGCCTGGGCGCAAAACTCGTGTATCACGCTGAGGTCGCATTGACCATGCGTGGCTGCATGAAAATCAATCTGCAAATTGTCAGCACCAATGAAAGCGTCAAAAAATTATATGAAGTCTTGGGGGCATTATTTTAATAATATGTTTAAACGCTATAGTATATCCATGGGAAGCCTTGTGTATTAATATTTGCCATCCCATTTAGCTTAGTGATATCGAGGAGCGCCCCAATATCACCAAGCTATAATAAAGGAAGCTTAACGATTAAATTTATATGTAGTTCTTTTTGCCTTCCCGAGCAAGCTTTTCCTTGACTGCATCTCGAAAAGTTCGAAGACGTACAAGTTCTGCATTCTTAACCTTACCATGCTTTGAAAAATGCGCTGCTCTGCACGTGTCAAAAATTTTAATTGCTGAAGTAAAAGCTGTCACAACGAAGTCTTTCGAGATTAATCGATTAACAACTGCCTCAGAATCTTTCTCGACCGCTGCCGAATTCATCAGCCCCATATCTAACCGACCGGTACAGATTATGCGAGCAATCCAACAAATCCAGTATCGCGAGATTGTATATCTCCCGTCAATCACACCCTCTAGAGTAAGTCGGTGAAATAGATAAAGAAGTAGCGAGGCCAAGAAGTATGGGGTTTGCTTATGATCCTCGACAAATAAACGACCTCCATGCTCTTTTAATATCGTCACAGGATGATTACTCATCACCAACTGTGGCTCGCTCAGCATTATGGATGTAAAGGATCTTATTTGGGCATGCAGGTTAATAATTCTCGGCTTCTCAATTTTCGCTTCTACGCTAGAAAATTCCTTAGAACGGCGCTCGTAATAAAGAGCTTCTGGAGATGATCCGGAATACAACCTATAAAACTCTTGCAAGCGCTTATGGAATTTCTCTAATGAGACAAAAGCTTCGTCTGGAACGGGTGTCTGTCGATTCGTTGAGCGAATGAGCTTAGTGATTAGCTCGCTGCTTGTCGTATGGATAAACTTAACTGGGATTTTTAGACTTGAACTATCTCTAATGGCGTCCCTAAATCTGTATATCATATTGCTCGTTTGGCAACCATTCACAACATAATAATCACTGATTTCATATTGTATAGATCGAATATTAGAAAAACTTCTAGCAACGACCGTAACGCCATTGTTTAGAAGTATAAATTTATCCAACATGGCGACATCAGTCAGAGTCTCACTAATTTCAGTGTTAACTGCGTTCTCTGATCCTTGGAAGTCTCTGACGTTTTCATAAAAAATATTTTTACGAAGGTTTCCATCGGATCCTGTAATTAACTTTAAGAATTCTGACGACGGCAAGTATCCAATGAATGCTTGCTCAACATCTTCAATACGCTCACAAGGTACATTTTTCTCAAAATTAATCAGAACACTATAACGATTTTCAATTTCACTAAAAGAGTCAATTATGAAATCAGCATCTACATGCTTAATTGCTACGGATTGAACCTCTGGGATGACAGCATGTATATTGATCTCTTCTGCGGATATGATGCCAAGCAACGCAGTGTCTTTAATAGCATTCCCCGAAGTTGCATAATACAACTCACACTTCGGCCTTTTACTAAGCAGCCTTGCATTTTCAGTTTTAAATACCTCGTCAATCAATTCTTTTGCAGCTTGCAACTCTTCCGATAGTGGGACTTGAGGGTTGCTAGAGAATATATTCTTCACTGCAGCGGTGAATTTTAGCAACGCTCCCGAGTCGATCGAGGTAGAACGTTTTGTTTGGATAAACACAAATCGAACATCTAGCCTTTTAGACTTCCTATGCAACTCTATATCTGACTTATCTGTAATTAAATTGTCATTTACAATAAGTGCGAAAGCATCTATGCCAAAAGTACTAGTCTTGTCTACATCGATAAGATCAAAAACTGCTGGTTCTGAAAACGCTTCAGGGTCGATTTTTGATAAGACCACATAATTAACTAGCCTCTCAAATGATTTTGCCTCATCCTTATCGGAAAGGCCGAAATCTTCCTCAAACTCTTTCAATAATCCCAAAAGAATCTTATTTTGAATAATTTTGTCGCTCATTAGTAAATCCCTTTTAATAATGCATATTCCAGCTATCAGATGCATTCGGTTATTTTTCAGTCATACCGCCGCCAGATGATAGCCCGAAGCCATACTCACTTGGAATGGTGTTTTTTTGGTACAGATGAATAACCCTGCGTTCTAGTCAATGCATCGCAAAAATGTCGGGATAGGGGGCGCACCAATTTTTTGGTGTTGCACTAAAATCAGACTTTGATCAACCGCGTATTGTGGATTGATGTGCGCAATTAGCCGATTTCTGCCGGTCGAGGTCCTTAACTGTACTGGTCAAGTCGGACGCAAACGACTGGCCAAGTCGAGTGCAACTGATGGCCCGTCTGTGGAGTTAACAGCCGACGGGTGTGGTTCGATCAAGCTAGTTTTGCTGCTAGCTCTTCGGCTGTGATGTTGTAATAGCGCTTCAGCATGTTCACCTCCCGATGCCCCGTCACACTGGCAAGCTCAATCAAATTCGGCAGTTTGGTCGCAAGCCGACAGGTCGCCTCATGCCGCAGATCGTGAAAGCGTAGATTGATCAGGAAGTCTTCCTGGGGCGTTACCTGCGCTGTACTGCAATCCTCTATGTATTTGAGCCTCGCTCGTTCCAGTCCTCGCACGAATGCCTTCTTGAGGGCGTCTGCGGTGGTGGGGAAGACCCGACCGCACAGCGAGCGCGGCAAGTCCTTCAGCAACTGAATAGCCTTTGGAGAAAGCGGGACCGTTCTGGGCAATCCGTTCTTCGTTGCTGGGAGGTGCACCGTTCTACGATCTAGGTTCACATGCTTCCAGCGCAACTCGAAGATCTCGCCTCGACGCATGGCCGTCTCAATCGCCAGTTGAACGATGGGCCGTATCCAGGGGTTGTGTGAGGCTTCGGCGTAGGTCCCATCCGCTCGTCGCTCACGAAGCTCTAACGCGCCGAGCATGTATTGCTCCTCAATCGGGTCTAGTCGTCGCGAGCGTTCATCGTTATAGCTTGGACGGCTGACCATCCTGACCGGATTTTCTGCGAGATGAATTCCCCACTCGCGTCGAGCGACTTCAATCACGCACTGAAACAGCGCGAGTTCACGCTTGACCGTATTGCCCTTCCGGATCTTCAGGCGCTCGTCACGGTAGCGTGCAAAATCTGAAGAGGTGAGGGTGGCAACGATACGTGTTGCCAATGGATGACGCTTAAGTGCTTCGAGACGTTTGATTTCCGAGTACGCGCCTTTGTGCTTCGGAGCAATATCAGAGATATAGCGATCAATGAGTTGGTGAAAGGCAGTGCGTTCAGCCTCGACCCGAGAGACAAAAATCCCCCGGTCGATTTCGCTTTCGATCATGCGTGCCCAGGCCTGGGCATCGGATTTGGTTTCGAAGGTTTTGCGCTGGGCTGGGTAGCCCTTACGGCGGATTTGCGCTTCCCACTGATACTCGCCGCGATTCCTGATTGTTGCCATTTCGACCATTCCCGCCACGTTCAAGTGTGGCAAATTTGTGGCAAAAACGACTTTCAGGACTAGGACAGGTTTCTGTCAGGAGCGCTATCCCCTTGTAATATAAGGGAAAGAAGATGGTGCACCCGGCGGGATTCGAACCCACGACCCCTGCCTTCGGAGGGCAGTACTCTATCCAGCTGAGCTACGGATGCTTGTGCGGGCGCCATCATACCCATGTCGACCTTGGGCGTCCATGCTGGTTTTTGGCCGTCTGCCGGTAGGATTCTGGAGCGGCGAGGCTCTGTACCGGGCGGTGTGTGCCCTTGGCGCTGAATCCGGTTGTTGTGCGCCTGTCAGAATAATTCGGCTAATGCGCCGTTTTCGTTCTTTTTTTCGAACAGACTATTGCCCTGCCCCCCCATTGATCCTAGGATTCGTTTGAGATTTCAAACGCTCTGTCTCCCGTGCGCGATGTTTCAGCTTGCGCCCAGTGACTGATTTCCCTGACGGCAGCCTTCGAGGCGCCTTTCAACAACTCTAATTTGCCCCGCGCGCGCGCGGTGCTGTTAAGGAAAGCCGACATGCAGCTTAAAGACACCCAGTTGTTCCGCCAGCAAGCCTTTATTGATGGCGCTTGGGTCGATGCGGACAACGGTCAAACGATCAAGGTCAACAACCCCGCGACTGGCGAGATCCTGGGCACCGTGCCGAAGATGGGCGCCGCCGAAACCCGTCGTGCCATCGAAGCCGCCGACAAGGCCTTGCCGGCCTGGCGCGCACTGACTGCCAAGGACCGTGCAAACAAGCTGCGTCGCTGGTTCGAGCTGATCATCGAGAACCAGGATGACCTGGCGCGTCTGATGACCCTGGAGCAGGGCAAGCCGCTGGCCGAAGCCAAGGGCGAAATCGTCTACGCCGCTTCGTTTATCGAGTGGTTCGCCGAAGAGGCCAAGCGTATCTACGGGGACGTGATCCCTGGCCATCAGCCAGACAAGCGCCTGATCGTGATGAAGCAGCCGATCGGCGTCACCGCCGCCATCACGCCGTGGAACTTCCCGGCCGCGATGATCACCCGTAAAGCCGGCCCGGCCCTGGCTGCCGGTTGCACCATGGTCCTCAAGCCTGCGTCGCAAACCCCGTTCTCGGCGTTTGCCCTGGCTGAGCTGGCCCAGCGTGCCGGGATTCCAAACGGCGTGTTCAGTGTGGTCTCCGGCAGCGCTGGCGATATCGGCAGCGAGCTGACCAGCAACCCGACCGTGCGTAAATTGTCCTTCACCGGCTCGACCGAAATCGGTCGCCAGTTGATGGCCGAATGCGCCAAGGACATCAAGAAAGTTTCCCTGGAACTGGGCGGCAACGCGCCGTTCATCGTGTTCGACGACGCCGACCTGGATAAGGCCGTCGAAGGCGCGATCATTTCCAAGTACCGCAACAATGGCCAGACCTGCGTGTGCGCCAACCGTCTGTACATCCAGGATTCGGTGTACGACGCGTTCGCTGAAAAACTCAAAGTGGCCGTAGCCAAATTGAAGATCGGCAACGGTCTGGAAGAAGGCACCACGACTGGCCCGCTGATCGACGAAAAAGCCGTGGCCAAGGTCCAGGAACACATCGCCGATGCCTTGAGCAAAGGTGCGACCCTGTTGGCGGGCGGTAAGGTTATGGAAGGCAACTTCTTCGAGCCGACTATCCTCACCAACGTGCCGAAAAACGCTGCCGTGGCCAAGGAAGAAACCTTCGGCCCGCTGGCGCCGTTGTTCCGCTTCAAAGACGAAGCCGAAGTGATCGCGATGTCTAACGACACCGAATTTGGCCTGGCCTCCTACTTCTATGCCCGCGACCTGGGCCGTGTGTTCCGTGTGGCCGAGGCCTTGGAATACGGCATGGTCGGCGTCAACACTGGGCTGATCTCCAACGAAGTGGCGCCGTTTGGTGGTATCAAGGCGTCGGGCCTGGGCCGTGAAGGCTCCAAGTACGGCATCGAGGATTACCTGGAAATCAAATACCTCTGCCTGGGTATCTAACCGGCAAGGTATCGCTGCAAACGCAAAGGGCACGAGAGCGCTGTCCCTTTGCGTGCTTCAAACCGTTATTCGAAGTGGCCGGGAAAGCTGTGGCAGTCGATCATCGCATGCTGCCGTAGTTGCCTCCCCGTCACGTATTCCTTGGACCACGCCACCCGATGAGTGGCGAATGAGGACTTTATGAGCAACAAGACCAACGCTTCCTTGATGAAACGCCGCGAAGCCGCTGTACCGCGCGGTGTTGGCCAGATTCACCCGATCTTCGCCGAATCCGCGAAGAACGCCACCGTGACTGACGTTGAAGGTCGCGAGTTTATCGACTTCGCCGGCGGCATCGCCGTACTGAACACCGGTCACCTGCACCCGAAAATCATCGCGGCCGTGACCGAGCAGTTGAACAAGCTGACCCACACCTGCTTCCAGGTCCTGGCTTACGAGCCGTACGTGGAGCTGTGCGAAAAAGTTAACGCCAAGGTGCCAGGTGATTTCGCCAAGAAAACCCTGCTGGTCACCACCGGTTCCGAAGCCGTGGAAAACGCCGTGAAAATTGCGCGTGCCGCGACTGGCCGTGCCGGCGTGATCGCCTTCACCGGCGCTTACCACGGCCGCACCATGATGACCCTGGGCCTGACCGGCAAGGTTGTACCGTACTCCGCTGGCATGGGCCTGATGCCAGGCGGTATCTTCCGTGCGCTGTACCCGAACGAGTTACACGGCGTGAGCATCGACGACTCCATCGCCAGCATCGAACGCATCTTCAAAAACGATGCCGAGCCGCGTGATATCGCTGCCATCATCATCGAGCCGGTACAGGGCGAGGGCGGTTTCTATGTCGCGCCTAAAGCCTTCATGAAGCGCCTGCGCGAACTGTGCGACAAGCACGGCATCCTGCTGATCGCCGACGAAGTGCAAACCGGTGCCGGCCGTACCGGGACCTTCTTTGCCATGGAGCAGATGGGCGTTGCTGCCGACCTGACCACCTTTGCCAAATCCATCGCGGGCGGCTTCCCGCTGGCTGGCGTGTGCGGCAAGGCAGAATACATGGACGCCATTGCCCCAGGTGGCCTGGGTGGCACCTATGCCGGTAGCCCGATCGCGTGCGCCGCGGCCCTGGCCGTGATGGAAGTGTTCGAAGAAGAGCATCTGCTGGACCGCTGCAAGGCTGTTGGCGAGCGTCTGGTCACTGGCCTGAAAGCCATCCAGGCCAAGTACCCGGTGATCGGCGAAGTGCGTGCCCTGGGCGCGATGATCGCGGTCGAGCTGTTCGAGGACGGCGACAGCCACAAGCCGAACGCTGCTGCGGTGGCCGCGGTGGTTGCCAAGGCGCGTGACAAGGGCCTGATCCTGCTGTCGTGCGGCACCTACGGCAACGTGTTGCGCGTGCTGGTCCCGCTGACCTCGCCGGACGAGCAGTTGGACAAAGGTTTGGCGATCATCGAAGAGTGCTTCTCCGAGCTGTAAGCGCAGGTTGGCTGGATCGAAAAAAACCCGCTTCGGCGGGTTTTTTTGTGGGCTATGCACGGACTCAGGCCTTGTACGCAGGCGCTTCCTTTGTCTAATGTGCAAGGATTGCCGATGGAGCGTGCTGCATGACTGCTGTTGATTTACCTGCTGTGCCCCGTGTGCTGATTGCCGAGCCCGACCCCTGGTCGCGGGATCTGCTCAAGCAGGTGTTGTTGAATGTGCGCTGCGACGCGCGGCTGGATGTGTGCGCCGACGGGCAGCACGCCGCCGAGCTGCTGCGAGACAAACCCTACGATTTGATCATTGCCGATTGGGAGCTGCCGGGCGTTGACGGCCTGAGCCTGTTGCGCAGTGTGCGTCAGCGTCGGCGGGTGCCCGTGTTGCCGTTCATCCTGCTGAGTACGCGCAATGACGGCGCCAGCGTGCGCGAGGCATTGCCGCTGGCGCCCACCGCCTACCTGACCAAGCCACTGAACATGGAGGGTCTTACGCAACGCCTGCAGGATTTGTTGCTCAACGAAGGCGAAACCGTGTATTGCGAACCCCCCGCCCTGGCGGCGGGCATGTCCTTGCCGGTGTTCCTGGAGCAGCGTCGCGAGCTGTCGGACGGCGCGCCGCTGCGGGTTGACGTCAAGGCGGCCGTGCAACGCAGCCTCACGCCGCAGGGGCTGGATCTCAAGCAATTGGAAGAGCAGGTCAAGGTTGATCCACAGATCACCGCGGTGCTGATCGCCGCCGCCAACAGCGCCGGCCAGCACGGCACACCGGTGCAGACCCTGTCCATGGCGCTGCACAAACTGGCCGCCGGGCAGAGCATGAACCTGATCCTCGGCCTGGCCCTCAAGCACAACGTGATCCTCAGCGATGCCAGCCTGATGGAATACGCTGAGCGTTATTGGCAGTTGTCCCAGCGAACTGCGCAATACGGTCGTTCACTGGCGCGCATGCTCGACCTGGAACACGAACGCTGTTACAGCGCCGGTATTCTCCATCGGTTGGGCGACCTGGCCCTGCTGCGCAGCTTGCAGGAGTGGCGCCAGGGCGGTGGTGAACTGGATGAGGCGTTGATTGGCGAGTCATTGTCCACCTTTGGCGCCAGCTATGGCTCGGCGCTGCGCACGCGCTGGCGCTTGCCCCTGGAGCTGCGCCAACTGATCGCGGCGACCTACTCCCTGGAAGGCGGGGTGTATTCCCGTGAGGCGCTGGTGATGAACATCGCGGCGCAACTGGCAGGGCTGACCGAGCATGAAGGGGTCGAGGTGTTAGCCAAGGGCAAGACGGCGAGGTTGCTCAAGGTCGGGTTTGCAGAGCTGACGCGCATCCGCAAGCCTGGGTAGGCGCTGTGTCTGGCAGCAACAATGCTGAATGTGCCGCCGCCATCGTAGCCTCGCTAAAGCTCGACAACTCCCACATTTGATTTGTGGTGTGTCCAGAACTCCCAGCCTGGTCGAGCTCCCACATGAGGTTTGCGGGGTATCCAGAACTCCCAGCCTGGTCGAGCTCCCACATGGGGTTTGTGGGGTATCCAGAATTCCCAGCCTGGTCGAGCTCCCACATGGGGTTTGCGGGGTATCCAGAATTCCCAGCCTGGTCGAGCTCCCACATGGGGTTTGTGGAGTATCCAGAACTCCCAGCCTGGTCGAGCTCCCACATGGGGTTTGTGGGGTATCCAGAATTCCCAGCCTGGTCGAGATCCCACATGGGGTTTGTGGGGTATCCAGAATTCCCAGTCTGGTCGAGATCCCCTGTGGGAGCGGGCTTGCCCGCGATGGCGGTGGTCCAGGCGCTATTTTTTAGGGCCGTGAAAGGGCAGGCATTCAGCCGACAATCACCCGGTTCTTGCCCTGGCGCTTGGCTTCATACATGGCCGCATCAGCCCGGGCGAACAGGCTGTCCAGGGTTGCATCTGCGCCGGTGAGGCTGGCCAGGCCCTGGCTGACGGTCACGCCATAGGGCCGGCCGTCATGGCTGAATTCCAGTTGGCGCACTTCCTGCCCCAGGCGTTCGGCGACCTGCATGGCCCTTTCCGGTTCGCACCCCGGCAGCACCGCAGCAAATTCCTCGCCGCCAATGCGCCCGAACAGGTCGCCACGGCGCAATACCCCGCGGCCGCTCTCGGCGATACGCAATAACACCTGATCGCCCTCCAGGTGGCCGTAGGTGTCGTTGATGGCCTTGAAGTTATCTATATCCAGCAACAGGAAGGCCAGGGGCAGGCCTTGGGTGCAGGCACGTTCGAATTCGTGATGGGCGCACTCGAAGAAATGGCGACGGTTGCTGCTGCGGGTTAGCACGTCGGTGGTGGCCAGGCGCTGCAGCTCGAGTTCCAGGTGCTTTTTTTCGGTGATGTCCTCAGCGATGCCCACCACAATCAACGGTTTCCCTGGGGTGGCCTGTTGGTTGGTAAAGCACTTGTCGCTGAGCCAGCGGATCTGCCCGTCTGCGGTGATGATGCGGTACTGGCGATTCTCGACCGCCCCCAGCTCCAGCACCTGGGCCAGGCTGTGCTCGGCGTAATGCTGGTCTTCAGGGTGGATGCTGTCGCGCCAGCCACGGTGCTCGGCCAACAGTAGGCTGGCCGAGCGCCCGAAGATGCGCTCATAGGCCGGGCTTACGTACAGCACGCGGCGGGTCTCCCACTCGATGGCCCAGAGCACGGCGTTCACACTGACCAGCAGCGAGCTCAACAGCTGTTCACGCTGGCTCAGACGCTCCACTTCGCCCTGGGCATGCATCAACGCCAGCAAGGTAGCGGCAGCCGGCCGTGACGTATCCGTTGAGTCAGGTGTGGTGGGGATCGGGGAGTCCGTTTCGTGGACCATCGGCACAATTCTCTCTGGACATGCCGCAGCATTGAACAGCAGTCAAAACAAGGCCCGCCAGGATGGCGAAGTGTTGTTTGAGAGAGGGGAATTGCAGCTAAGTTCCGTTATCAGTCGCGATTGAGACGGAATGTTCGGTGACTGTGAAATGGCGCCAAAAAACTGTGGAGCCGGTAAGGACTGGGCGTCCTCCCGGCTCCTGCAACACCTAGGCGTTTGCGGGGCGCAACGAATAGGTTTTCAACTGGTGGGCAAAGTCGCGCAGGGATTGGATCCCGCTGGCCTCGGCCTCGTGCACCCACTCCTTGATGGCCGCGAGCATGTCATGCCCGTTGCTGCTGGTCTTGAGCCAGATCTGTTGCAGCGCCAGGCGCTTTTCGTAGATCACCTTCAAGGCCTGGCTGTGCTCCAGCATGCTCTGGATGCGCACATGGTGGCGCTCATCCAGCAGACTGGTTTCCCGTGACAGCAGGCGCTTGGCCCGGTGGAACTGGTGGCGTACCGAATGATCGACCTTCTCCAGCTCCTGCTTGACCAGCGGCGCAATCACCAACTTGCGGTACTGGGCCATGATCTGGAAGCGGTTGTTGAGGATCGCCATGGCGGTGTCCATGTCCAGGTGGCCCTTGCCTTCCACTCGATGGGCAATCGGCGCCACGCGCTGCACCTTGGCCAGGCGCAGGAAGCTGAACACTTGGATCCAGGCCCAGCCCAGGTCGAATTCCCACTTCTTCACCGACAGTTTGGCGGAGTTGGGGTAGGTGTGATGATTGTTATGCAGCTCTTCGCCACCGACGATGATGCCCCACGGCACCAGGTTGGTCGCCGCGTCGCGGCATTCGAAGTTGCGATAACCGATGGCATGCCCCAGGCCGTTGATCACGCCGGCGGCCCAGAACGGGATCCACATCATCTGGATCGCCCAGATGGTGATGCCGATGGTGCCGAACAGCAGCACGTCGATAACGCCCATGAGGGCCACGCCCAGCAGCGGATAGCGGGTATAGAGCTTGCGTTCGATCCAGTCGTCCGGGCAGTTCTTGCCGTAGATGCGCAGGGTCTCGGGGTTTTCCGCCTCGGCGCGGTACAGCTCGGCACCTTTGCGCAGGACCGTGGACAGGCCCTTGATCACCGGGCTGTGGGGATCGTCGACGGTTTCGCACTTGGCGTGGTGTTTGCGGTGGATAGCGGTCCATTCGCGGGTATTCTGCGCCGTGGTCAGCCACAGCCAGAAGCGGAAGAAGTGTTTCAGGCCAGCATTGAGCTCCAGGGAGCGGTGGGCTGAATAGCGGTGTAGATAGACCGTGACACCGATAATGGTCACGTGGGTCATCAACAGAGTGACTGCCACCAGTTGCCAGGCTGACAAGTCAAGAAAACCGTTGTACCACATAGGCTGTATGGCCCTCAGATAAAGATAAGAACAACTGACGCATTATCACTTAGCCTACAGATAAAACCAGTCACCCTTTCAGATAGGAGTGACGAGATGTTACTTGTCCTATAATCCGCAGCCTCTGTAGGGCGATTCTGTTTTTTAGTAAGGATTACTAGTCATATGCTGCTTTCATACCGAGGTGCCCTACGTGCAGGGCTGGTGTACTTGTTGCTTTCGGTCTTGTGGATACAGCTCAGTCAGCAGGTATTTAACAATTTTATCGATGAACCCAAGGAAATGATTCACTGGCAGATGCTGCGCGGCTACCTGTGGGTGACCCTCAGCGCCCTGTTTATTTTCCTGTTGTGCGCCCGTAGCGCCCGCAACCATCGCATCCAGCAACCCTTGACGGAAAATCGCGAGCGCCTGCGCCAGGCGGCGGCGGTGTTCGATTGCACCCGCGAAGGGGTGCTGGTCACCGACGCCCGCGGGCAGATAGTCCACGTCAACCGCGCGTTTATTGAAATCACCGGTTACCAGGTGGAAGACGTGATGGGCCACCAACCGAGCCTGTTCAAGTCCGGGCGCCATTCGCCGGATTTTTATGAGCAGATGTTTCGCGCCCTCAACCAAGAGGGCGAGTGGAGCGGCGAGATCTGGAACCGCCGTAAAAGCGGGGAAATTTATCCACAGTGGCAAACCATCCGTGTCATCCACGATGACCAGGGCCAGGTCAGCCATTACGTGGCGGTGTTTTCCGACATCAGCGCCATCAAGCATTCCGAGCACGAACTGGCGCACCTGGCCCACCACGACCCGTTGACCGACCTGCCCAACCGCCTGTTGTTCACCGACCGCGCCGAGCAGGCGCTGGCCTCGGCGCAGATTCACAAGCGTGGCTGTGCGCTGTTGATGCTGGATCTGGACCACTTCAAGATCATCAACGACAGCCTGGGTCACAATGTAGGCGACCAGTTGCTCAAGGCCGTGGGCGAGCGCCTGCAGGGCTTGTTCGGTCCCGGCGTGACTTTGGCGCGCCTGGGCGGCGATGAGTTCGCGGTGCTGGCGGAAAGTTGTCCACAGGTGGTCCAGGCGGCCGCCCTGGCCCAGCGCATCATTGACAGCATGAAGCAGCCGTTCGTGTTCAACGGCCACCAGCTGTTTGTCAGCGTGAGTATCGGCATCAGCCTGTTCCCCAGCGATGCCCTGAGTGCCGAACAGCTGCTGCGCAACGCCGACTCCGCGTTGTTCAAGGCCAAGAGTTCCGGGCGCGAAGGCTACGCCCTGTACACCGAGGAACTGACCGCCCACGCCCAGCACCGGATCGAGATCGGCAATGAGCTGCGTCGCGCCCTCGATCAGCAAGAGCTGCGGGTCTACTACCAGCCGGTCCACGACCTGCAAACCAGCCGGATGATTGGTGTGGAAGCCCTGGTGCGCTGGCAGCACCCGCTGCGCGGCCTGGTGTCACCGGCAGAATTTATCCCGATTGCCGAACGCACCGGGTTGATCGCCGAGATTGACGGCTGGGTCATGGAGCAGGCCTGTCGCCAGATGTGCCAGTGGCTGGCAGACGGCAAGAACCTGTCCTTTATGGCGGTCAATATCTCCAGCCGCCTGTTTGCCCGCCACGAATTGTTCGAGCAGGTGGCCAAGGTGCTGCACGACACCGGCCTGGACCCGGCGAAGCTGGAACTGGAAGTCACCGAAAGCGCAGTGATGGACGACCCGGAAGTGGCCCTGGAACAACTGCACCGCCTGCGCGAACTGGGCCTGAGCCTGGCTATCGACGACTTCGGCACTGGCTATTCGTCACTGCTGCGCCTCAAGCGGTTGCCGGTGCAGAAGCTGAAAATCGACCAGGGCTTCGTCGCCGGCCTGCCGTGGGATGAAGACGATGCGGCGATTGTGCGGGTAGTCATCGCCCTGGCGCAGAGCATGGGTATGCAGGTGCAAGCCGAGGGTATCGAGCAGATGGAACAGGCGCGGTTCCTGTTGAATCACCAATGCGACCTGGGCCAGGGCTACTGGTTTGGCCGGCCGATGCTGGCGGCAGAGATTGATTGGGCCCTAGCCCCCGCCATCCACTAACCCCACCCCCCGGGGTTGGAATGCAATAAAAAATGTGGGAGCGGGCTTGCCCGCGATGACGGAGTGTCAGCCAGTAAATCTGGTACTGATACACCGCTATCGCGGGCAAGCCTGCTCCCACATTTTTATCTGCGCACGCCTTAACGTCGTGTCCTGCCTGAAAATTCTTTCTGGTTATATAAACATTCTTAAATAGTATTTTTAAGAATATCCGCGCTTATCTACTATCGCCCTCACGCCGCAAGCAGTGCCGCCACTGCCAGGCACTTCTCATTTCAGGAGCACGACCATGAGCGCATCTCTACGCAGCGTTGACGGCCAGGACGAAGCAGCCATTTTGCGCGAGATCCAAAGCGCATTGCGTGACCTGCGTTTCGGCGCAGTGGAAATCACCGTACACAACGCCCAAGTGGTGCAGATCGAACGTAAAGAGAAATTCCGCTTGCAGAGCCCGGGCAACAAAACGAGCTGAGCCAAGACGGCGCTTCGATTGCAGGACCCGTACTTATAAGAAAAGCCAACACCCAAGAATTTCAGGAGCTTGTCTATGTCGTCGATTCGCCGTTACGCCCTGGCCGCCCTGGCCAGCGCCGTGTTTGCCGGTTCCGCAGTGGCCAAGGATTACGAGCTGCTTAACGTTTCCTACGATCCGACCCGTGAGCTGTACCAGGAGTACAACGCCGAATTCACCAGTTTCTGGAAAAAGGCGCACCCTGGCGACAACGTCAAGATCCAGCAATCCCACGGTGGTTCGGGCAAGCAGGGCCGGGCGGTGATCGACGGCCTGCGTGCCGACGTGGTGACCCTGGCCCTGGCCGGCGACATCGACGAAATCGCCAAGCTGGGCAAGACCCTGCCAGAGAACTGGCAGACCCGCCTGCCCGAAGCCAGCACACCATACACCTCGACCATCGTGTTCCTGGTGCGCAAGGGCAACCCCAAGGGCATCAAGGACTGGGGCGACTTGATCAAGAACGACGTCTCGGTGATCACGCCGAACCCGAAAACCTCCGGCGGCGCCCGCTGGAACTTCCTCGCCGCCTGGGCCTATGGCCTCAAGGCCGGTGGCAGCGAAGCCAAGGCCCAGGAATACGTGAAAGCGCTGTTCAAGCACGTGCCGATCCTCGACACCGGTGCGCGTGGTTCGACCATCACCTTCGTCAACAACGGTCAGGGTGACGTGTTGCTGGCCTGGGAAAACGAAGCGTTCCTGGCCCTCAAGGAAGATGGCGGCGCTGACAAGTTCGACATCATCGTGCCGTCCCTGTCGATCCTCGCCGAGCCGCCCGTGGCCGTGGTCGACAAGAACGCCGAGAAAAAGGGCAACACCGAAATCGCCACGGCGTACCTCAACCACCTGTACAGCCCGGCTGGCCAGGAAATCGCGGCGAAGAACTTCTACCGCCCGCGTGACAAGGATGTGGCCGCTAAGTACGCCCAGCAGTTCCCGAAACTGGAGCTGGTGACTATCGACAAAGACTTCGGCGGCTGGAAAACTGCCCAACCGAAATTCTTCAACGACGGTGGCGTGTTCGACCAGATCTACACTGCCCAATAACCAACACGGCCTCCCTGTGGAATGCGGCTTGTGTGGGAGCGGGCTTGCTCGCGAAAGCGGTATGTCAGTCACTAAATGCGTTGACTGGCACACCGCTTTCGCGAGTAAGCCCGCTCCCACATGAGTTCGTTCCTGCAGTGGTATTGAACTGTTAACCAAGGACTTTTATGTCGCGTCGTATCTCCCCCGTCATACCCGGCTTCGGGCTGACGCTGGGCTACACCTTGGTGTACCTCAGCCTGATTGTGCTCATACCGCTGGCGGCCATGTTCGTCCACGCCGCCCAACTCACCTGGGATCAGTTCTGGGCCATCATCTCGGCGCCGCGGGTCTGGGCAGCCTTGAAGTTGAGCTTCAGTACCGCCCTGTATGCCGCGCTGATCAACGGCGTGATCGGTACGCTGCTGGCGTGGGTGCTGGTGCGCTACACCTTCCCTGGGCGCAAGATCATCGACGCGATGATCGACCTGCCGTTTGCCCTGCCCACCGCCGTGGCCGGTATTGCGCTGACTGCGCTGTACGCGCCGTCCGGCCTGGTCGGCCAGTTCGCCACCGACATGGGCTTCAAGATCGCCTACACCCCGCTGGGCATCACCCTGGCCCTGACCTTCGTCACGCTGCCTTTCGTGGTGCGCACGGTGCAGCCGGTGCTGGCCGATATCCCCCGGGAAATCGAAGAAGCCGCCGCCTGCCTGGGCGCCAAGCCCTGGCAGGTGTTTCGCTACATCCTCGTGCCGGCGCTGCTGCCGGCCTGGCTGACCGGGTTCGCCCTGGCGTTCGCCCGAGGTGTGGGTGAGTACGGTTCGGTGATTTTCATCGCCGGTAACATGCCGATGAAAACCGAGATCCTGCCGCTGCTGATCATGGTCAAGCTCGACCAATACGACTACACCGGCGCTACCTCCATCGGCGTGCTGATGCTGGTGGTTTCCTTTGTCCTGCTGCTGCTGATCAACTTGTTGCAGCGGCGCATCGAACACCCATAAGGAGGCGCGGAACATGTCCCAATCGTCTATTTCCGCCGCGTCTTCGGCCAACGCTGCCCGCCGTGGCAGTGCGGTGTCGCGACGCATCCTGATCGGCCTTGGCTGGCTGATCTTCGCCCTGTTTTTGCTGTTGCCGCTGTTTATCGTGGTGTCCCAGGGCCTCAAGCTCGGCCTGGGCGCGTTCTTTGCCGCGATCTTCGAGCCCGACGCGCTGTCGGCCTTGAAGCTGACGGTGATTGCGGTGCTGATTTCGGTGCCGCTCAACCTGGTATTCGGCGTCAGTGCGGCCTGGTGCGTGAGCAAGTACTCATTCCGTGGCAAAAGCATGCTGGTGACCCTGATCGACCTGCCGTTCTCGGTCTCGCCGGTCATCGCCGGTCTGGTCTATGTGCTGATGTTCGGTGCCCAGGGGTTCTTCGGCCCGTGGCTGCAGGATCACGATATCCAGATCGTCTTCGCCTTGCCGGGCATCGTGCTGGCGACGATCTTCGTCACCGTGCCGTTCGTGGCCCGTGAACTGATCCCGCTGATGCAGGAGCAGGGCACCCAGGAAGAAGAAGCCGCACGCCTGCTGGGCGCCAATGGCTGGCAGATGTTCTGGCATGTCACCGTGCCCAACATCAAGTGGGGCCTGATCTACGGCGTGGTGCTGTGTACCGCGCGGGCGATGGGTGAGTTTGGCGCGGTGTCGGTGGTGTCCGGGCACATTCGCGGCGTGACCAACACCCTGCCGCTGCACGTCGAGATTCTCTACAACGAATACAACCACGTCGCCGCGTTTGCGGTGGCGAGTCTGTTGCTGATCCTGGCGCTCTTCATCCTGCTGCTCAAGCAGTGGAGCGAGAACCGTATTAACCGCCTGCGCGCCGGTGCGGCTGAGGAATAAGTCATGTCGATCGAAGTCCGTAACGTCAGCAAGAACTTCAACGCCTTCAAGGCCCTGGACAGCATCAACCTGGATATCCAGAGTGGCGAGCTGGTGGCTTTGCTTGGCCCCTCCGGCTGCGGCAAGACCACCTTGCTGCGCATCATTGCCGGCCTGGAAACCCCGGATGCCGGCAGCATCGTGTTCCACGGTGAAGACGTGTCCGGCCACGATGTGCGTGATCGCAACGTCGGCTTTGTGTTCCAGCACTACGCGCTGTTCCGCCACATGACCGTTTTCGACAACGTCGCCTTCGGCCTGCGCATGAAGCCGAAGAACCAGCGCCCGAACGAAACCCAGATCGCCGCCAAGGTCCACGAACTGCTGAACATGGTGCAACTGGACTGGCTGTCGGATCGCTACCCGGAACAACTCTCCGGCGGCCAGCGCCAGCGGATCGCCCTGGCCCGTGCCCTGGCGGTGGAGCCCAAGGTACTGCTGCTCGACGAGCCTTTCGGCGCCCTGGACGCCAAGGTCCGCAAGGAACTGCGCCGCTGGCTGGCACGCCTGCACGAGGACATCAACCTGACCTCGGTGTTCGTGACCCACGACCAGGAAGAAGCTATGGAAGTCGCCGACCGCATCGTGGTGATGAACAAAGGCGTGATCGAGCAGATCGGCTCACCGGGTGACGTCTACGAAAACCCGGCCAGCGATTTCGTCTATCACTTCCTCGGCGACTCCAACCGCCTGCACCTGGGTGAAGACCAGCACCTGCTGTTCCGCCCCCACGAAGTGTCGTTGTCACGCCATGAACTGGAAGACCACCATGCCGCGCAAGTGCGCGACATCCGCCCGCTGGGCGCCACCACGCGGGTCACGCTGAAGGTCGAAGGCCAGAGCGAACTGATCGAAGCGGAAGTGGTGAAGGATCACGACAGCCTGACCGGGCTGGCGCGGGGCGAGACGTTGTTCTTCAAGCCCAAGGTCTGGCAAAAGGCTTAAAAAAATTGCAAAAAATCTGTGGGAGCGGGCTTGCTCGCGAACGCGCAGTGTCAGTCACTGGATGTACCGACTGAACCACCGCTTTCGCGAGCAAGCCCGCTCCCACATTTAGATTACCGGTGCTTCTCAGACCGTGGCGTTCTTGTGACGCGCGCGCACCGGCCCCGCCCGCTCTTCAATCTGCCGCTTGAGCTCATGGCGTAACCCCAGCAGAAACGCCAGCTCCGCCACCACAAACAACGGCCCCACGATCAGCCCGGACACGTCATCGACGAACGCAGGCTTGCGCCCCTCGTAGTAGTGGCCGACAAACTGGATCACCCAGCCCAGCACAAACAGGCCGATACCACTGCTGAGCCACACCAGCGTGCTTTGCGCCGCCAGCACATGCCCGGCCCACACCGACAGGCCCATCAGCACGCTCATCAACACCCCCAGCGCCAGTTCCAGGCGCAGGTAGAACCCCGCAGAAAACAGTGCCAGCAGCACCGCCGGTGACAGCCACAGGCCGGCCACTTGCCATTCGGGGCGTGACAGCAGCACGGCGACGGCCACCACGATCATGGGGATGCCGATAAAGTGGCTGGCGATGTTGCGGGGGTCGCGGTGGTAGGCGGCGTATTGGCTCAGATGGTCGACGAGGCTTTTCATTGTTATTCCTCCTGTAGGATGCTTGATCATGCCCTGTAGGACTGCGACAAACTGTCAACTGGGCGACAATCTTTGGAGTTCTCATGGACGCAGAGTCTTGGCATGGGCGCCTGTCCAGCGGCCACTGGTACCGCCATCTGCCTGCTCCCTTGCAGCATAGCTTGCTGGCCAACGCCCGCGTGCGGCAACTGGCGGCGGGGCAGGTGCTGTTCAAGCGCGGCGACCCACCGTGCGGCTTGTATGCGGTGCTCGATGGCAGCCTGCGCATCAGCGCGGTGAACGAGCAGGGCAAGGAAGCGTTGTTGAGCCTGGCGCAAGCGCCTTTCTGGTTTGGCGAAATCGCCGTGTTCGACGGCCTGCCACGCACCCACGACGCTTGTGCGGTCGGGCCTTGCACGCTGTTGCAGGTCCCGCAGTCGGCGATCCTGCACTTGCTTGCGCACAGCCCGGCCTATTGGCGGGACATGGCCTTGCTGATGAGCCAGAAGTTGCGGCTGACCTTTATCAATATCGAGCAGTTGAGCCTTGCGCCCGCGTCGGTGCGGGTGGCCCATCGGTTGTGGATGATTGCCGAGGGTTATGGCGAGATCGACGGCTCGCGGCGTGTGGTGCAATTGGCGCAGGAGGATTTGGCGGCGATGTTGGGTGTGTCGCGCCAGACCACCAATACGCTGCTCAAGGCGTTGCAAGAGCAGGGCGTTGTGCGGTTGGGGTATGGGGAGATTGAGATACTCGATGCCCAGCGGTTGCGGGAGATGGCGCAGGGGTAGGCGGTGCCTGTAGCGGTCCTTTCGCGAGCAAGCCCGCTCCCACATCCGACCACATTCCAAAGAATGTACTCGGTCAAATGTGGGCGCGGGCTTGCTCGCGAAAGGGCCCTCCCAGGCACTAAATAACCTCAGTCCGGCTGGCTCGACGCCAGATCATGGATCTCCCCAGGATCCCTGCCCAAGTCATACAACTGCCAGGTCGCCGGCCCCACGGGCCCGGGGATGTACACCGCCTTCCACTGCCCCTGGCGAATCGCCCGGCGCCCGAACAGCTCCCAACCGGTGACGGTGTGTTCATCGTGCACCTGGCGCGCTACGACTTCTAGCCAGGGACGGTGGCGCTGCGGTAGGTGGCCGGGCTGAAGACCCGGGTCACCACCAGCATCGCGATCACCGTCACGGCCAGCACCACCCAGGCGCTGACAAAACTGCCGGTGAGTTCGCGCAGCCAGCCGGTCATCCACGGCGACACGGCATTGATCAGAAAACCCACGCCCTGCACGAATGCCGCCAGTTGCCCGGCTTCCCGTGGGTCGCGGCGATGGTCCAGGGTCAACAGCAGGCTCAGGGCAAAGCACGCCCCCAGGCCGAAGCCGATCAGCGCCACCCACAGGTGCGGGTATTGCAGCGGCGCCAGCAGCAGGCCGAGGTAGCCCACTGTCTGGGCCAGCAGGCTGATGGTCAGCAAGGGCCTGCGGTCGATACCGCGTTGCGCCAGCGCCGGCATCAACAGCGCGGCGATCACCTGGAAAATCGTCATGAACGCCAGCAGCGAGCCGCTGGGCAGCACGCCCCAACCCAGTTGCTGGTAGTACGCCGGCAGCCACGCCACCATGCTCATGTACCCGCAATTCACCAGGCCGAAATACAGCGCCAGCAACCAGGCACGGCGATTGCGCAGGCCCTTGAGCGGCGCCGTCGCCTGCAGGTTTTTCGCCGCGCCCAACGGCAGCCATGCCCACAGCAGCAACGCGCCGAGCGCCGGCAGCAGCCAGATGCCGAGGCCGGCCTGCCAGTGCTGGAAATGGCTGGCCACCAGCGGGCTGAGCAGCGCCGCCAAGCCACCGCCCCCCATCAACGAGGCCGAATACACCCCCATCGCCAGCGGCACCCGGTGGTGGAACTGGCGCTTGATCATCGCCGGCACCAGCGCCTGGATCAGCGCCACCCCGGCCCCGCCCAGCAAGGCCGTGGCCAGCAGCGCCGGTGCCTGACCCAGCAGCCAGCGCGCCAGGCACGCCAGCAGGATCATCATCAAGCCCAGGGCAATCCCGCGCCGCTCGCCCAACTGCGCTTCGACGCGGATGCCCACCAGCGCCACCAAACCCATGCACACCACCGGCAGGCTGGTGAGCAGGGCACTGCTCTGGAAACTCAAGCCGGTGGCCAGGCGGATTTCCCCGAGCAACGGGCTGATAGAGCTGAGGATCGGCCGCAGGTTGAGGCCCAGCACGACCAGCAGGCCCCAGCCGGCGAGGGATTTATTCAGGGTCATGCAGGGTCTTCCATTGGCGGTAAAGGGCTTGCATGGCCGGCACAGGCAGGTGCTCGACGGGCAGTTGCTGGGCGGTCAATGGCAGGCTCATCTGTTGGTAAATCGCTGCGGTCGACAGGCCAAAAGGTGCCGCCATTTCATTGCTCGCGGCAAACACCACGCGGGACACGCCGCACAGGTACATCGCGCCCAGGCACATCGAGCACGGCTGGCCGCTGGCGTAGATCACACAGCCTTCAAGGCGCGTACCGAGTTGTTGGCTGGCGCGGCGCATGGCGAGCATCTCGGCATGGGCGGTGGGGTCCTGGTCGAGGTGGATTTGGTTGACCGCTTCCACCAGCACTGCACCGTCCTTGACCAGGACGGCGCCAAACGGCCGTCCACCCTGGGCCACGTTGTCCTGCGCCAGGGCCACGGCGCGCTGCAGCCAGGCTTGATCGCTCTGTGAACTCATTGCGCACCGGCTGCTTGCAGGCGTTGGGCGATGGCGACCTGACCACGTTTTTGCGCCTGTTGCAGTGGGCTGACGCCGTCGCGGTCGGGCAGGTTCACGTCGGCGCCGGCAGCGATCAGCATGGCGACGATTTGCTGATGCGGCGGCCCGCCGTCCGAGAGCACGATGGCTTCCATCAGGCCGGTCCAGCCCAGGCGGTTTACGTGGTTGACGTCGACTCCAGCGTCGATCAGCAGGCGCACGGTTTGCACGTGCCCGCGCTCACAGGCAGGAATGAGGGCGGTGCCACCGTAGCGATTGGTGCTCTTGAGATCGGCGCCATGGGCCAGGGTCATGGCCAAGATCTGATCGTGGCCGCTGGCACCGGCCAGCAGGTAGGGGCTGTCTTGCATCAGGTTCTTGCGGTTCACGTCGGCCCCGGCTTCGATCAGGGCGCGGGCGATGTCGATGCGATTGGCCTGGGTGGCCAGCAACAGCGGGGTGCTGCCATCCATGGCGCGGACATCAAGGTCAACGCCCTTGGCCAGCAACTGTTCGACCTGTGCCAACTGCCCGCCGCGCACGGCGTCGAGCAGATCTTTATCGGCCGCCATGGCGCTACTCGCCACCATCAACCCCAGCGCCAGCACGGCGGTTTTGAAAGGAATGGGCCATGCCATGGGAACCTCGCTTCAGTGCAATGAACGCGAAGTATGGCCACCGCCTGGGGTATTCTGAAATTAAATATAACCATGCCAACCAGTGGCAAATGAGATGGTGGTGCCCATGTTCGACCCCGTGCTGTTGCGCAGTTTTGTCGCCGTTGTCGATTGTGCGAATTTCACCCGCGCCGCCGAACGCCTGCACCTCACCCAATCCACGGTCAGCCAGCAATTGCGCCGCCTGGAAGACAGTGTCGGCTGCCGCTTGCTCGACCGCGATCAGCGCCGGGTGGTGGCGACGGTCGAGGGCGAGCGTTTGCTGGCCTATGCACGGCGCATCCTGGCACTCAACGAAGAAGCCGCCGATGTGCTGATCAACCAGCAGAGCGACGGCGTGCTGCGCCTGGGCGTGCCCGAAGACTTCGCCGCCGAGCGCCTGATGCCGTTGCTCTCGGCGTTTGTCGTGGCCTATCCACGGGTGCGCCTGGAGGTCACCAGCGGCCTGGGGCCGGCGCTGCTGCGCCAGTATCGCGGCGGTGAGTTCGATGTGTTGCTGGTCAAGCAGATGGGCGACAGCGACGACTGCCTGGCTTCCTGGCCGGAGCCGTTGTGCTGGGTCGACAGTCGCCACATGCCGGCCCTGGGCCGCGACCCATTGCCCTTGGTGGCGTTCCCGGTGGGCGGTCTGTACCGCAATGAAATGCTCCAGCATCTGGAGGTCGGTGGCTGGCGCTGGCGCATTGGCTATTCCAGCGCGAGCCTGGCCGGTGTGTGTTCGGCGGTGGCGGCGGGGTTGGGCATCAGCCTGCTGCCTGAGCGAGTGGTGCAGGCCGGGCATGTGGTGCTCGGCGCCGACAGTGGTTTGCCCGCGGTGCAGGGCGTGCGGCTGGCGTTGTATGGGCGCAATGGGATGGGGGCGGCGGGGCAGAGCCTGCAGGGGCAATTGTGGGATTTATGCGAGGCCAACCCGCGCTGAGGCATGCCTTTGAGGAATATTTTGCAGGCGCGTAAAGCATCCTGAAGTCGCCGTGAAGGCATTTTAGTGGGCCTGTTGACGCTGGCGCTGCATGGCGCGGTGATCTACTGGGTCAGCCAGAAACCGGTGCCGGTACTGCCGATTGTGCCGCCGGAAGTTCCACCGATGAGCCTCGGTTTTTCCCTGCCGGCGCCGGGTCTTCGGCCAACGCCGCGTACCTGAAGACCCCGGCTTTATTGAAGTGACTGTGTTTTTGGTTATTAATAAATAGCTTCTTATTCCTTAACGAATATATGCCCCGTCCCTATACTGGTCAGCAACGTTAAACGCTGCAGGAGGGCACACCCATGCACAGCGAGTTGATCCGTTACCTGATCGTGCCGGGCTGGCAAGGATCGCCAGAAGATCATTGGCAAACCCATTGGCAGAACAGCCTGCCCAACAGCGCCCGCGTGGAGCAGGCCGACTGGTTGACCCCGCGCCGTGAAGACTGGGTGGGGGCCCTGGCCGAAGCCATTGCGGCCGACAGTACCCCGGTGATTCTTATCGCCCACAGCCTGGGTTGCATCACGGTGGCGCACTGGGCGGCCAGCGCGCCGTTGCAGTTCCTGCGCCAGGTGCGTGGGGCCTTGCTGGTGGCCCCGGCAGATGTCGAGCGCCCGGCGTGTGCGCCGGCGTTGCGCAACTTTGCACCGATTCCCCGTGACCTGTTGCCGTTTCCCAGCCAGGTCGTCAGCTCCGACAACGACAGTGCGGTCAGCGCCCCTCGGGCCCTGGAGCTGGCGCGTAACTGGGGGGCTGAAGCCGGGATTCTCGCAGGTGCCGGGCATATCAACGTGAAGTCCGGCCACCAGCGCTGGGAGCAGGGTTTCGCCTACCTCTATCGCCTGCAAAACCGTCTGGAGCATCACTCCCGACGCCGCGCCTAAGACCTTTTCAACGCCCCGTCTTTTGAATGGAAACGGGGCGGGAGCCTGCCATGAGCCTGCATGAAACCTTCGGCCAGCCGTTGCTGACCTTCCCCGACGCCGAAAAAAGCCCCTTGAGCATCCGCGCCAAGGCGCTGGTATTTGTCGACCCCCGTTCCCGGCAACTGCGCGAAGACCTCGAAAGCCTGGCCCCGCGTGCCTTGCCCGTACTGATTCGCGGCGAAACCGGCAGCGGTAAAGAGCTGCTGGCGCGCCATGTCCATCGCGGCAGTGACCGCAGCGGCTTGTTTGTGTCGGTCAACTGCGGTGCGATCAGCCCGACTTATGCCGATGCCGAACTGTTCGGCTATGCCGCCGGCAGCCACAGCGGCGCGGCCAGCAGCCGGGCCGGTTGGTTCGGCTCGGCCAACGGCGGCACCTTGTACCTCGATGAGATCGGCGACTTGCCGCTGCCGATCCAGATCAAGCTGCTCGCCGCCCTGGAAAACCACGAAGTCACCCGCGTAGGGGCGCATCAACCGAGCCCGGTGGATGTGCGCCTGGTCGCCGCCACCAGCATCGACCTGGCCCAGGCCGTGGCCGTCGGCAAGTTCCACGAGCGCCTATTCCATTACCTCAGCGAAGGCCAACTGGAGCTGCCGGCGCTGCGCGAGCGCGTAGGCGACATCCTGTCCCTGGCCGAGTACTTCCTGGGCATCTACAGCCAGCGCCTGGACTTGCCGGTGCCGCTAATCAGTGAGGACGCGCAGCGGCTGCTGGAGCAACACAGCTGGCCGGGCAATACGCGGGAGCTGGAGAACGTGATCCACTTTGCGCTGCTGGTCAGCAGTGGCGATGAGATCCTGCCGGAGCATCTGAACCTGCCGGTGGCGTCGGTGGCGCAGATTGAGCAGCAGGTGCGACAGATCCTGAGCAGCGGCAGCGAAGTCGAGCGCGCAGCGTTGACGCGTCTGTTTCGGGGCTTGGGCTCTGTATGAACAAAATGGAATATCAACGTGAATAAAAGGTATTGTTCGGGAATAAAAAATATCGGTATTGTCCATTCCACGCCGCGATAGCACATCGCTGGCACCCCCATAAGAAGTGGCCGTCACCGACGTCCCGGATTTTCGATTAAGGACACTGCATGAAAAAGGTTCTGTTGTTCACCGCCCTGGCGGCTGCCCTGACTGCCGGTATCGCTCAAGCCAACGAAAAACTGGTGATCGCGGCCACGCCGGTGCCGCACGCCGAGATCCTTGAGCTGATCAAGCCGACCCTGGCCAAAGAAGGCGTGGACCTGGAAATCAAGGTCTTCACCGACTACGTGCAACCGAACGTGCAAGTGGCCGAGAAGCGCCTGGACGCCAACTACTTCCAGACCCTGCCGTACCTGGAAAACTTCAACAAGGGTAAAGGCACCAACCTGGTCACCGTGATTGGCGTGCACGTAGAACCGTTTGGCGGCTACTCGAAGAAAGTCACCAAGCTTGAAGACCTGAAAGACGGCGCCACCGTGGCCATTCCCAACGAAGGCTCCAACAGCGGTCGCGCCCTGTTGCTGCTGCAAAAGGCCGGCCTGATTACCCTCAAGGACCCGAAAAACGCCCTGTCCACGCCAAAGGATATCGCCAGCAACCCGAAGAACCTGAAGTTCAAGGAGCTGGAATCGGCCCTGCTGCCGCGCGTCCTGGACCAGGTTGACCTGGACATGATCAACACCAACTACGCCCTGGAAGCCGGCCTGAACCCAGCCAAGGATGCACTGATCATTGAAGGCGCCGACTCGCCGTACGTGAACTATCTGGTGGCTCGTCCAGACAACAAGGACAGCGCCGCGATCCAGAAACTGTCCAAGGCCCTGACCAGCCCTGAAGTCAAAGCCTTCATCGAGAAGAAATACAGCGGCGCGGTCTTGCCAGCGTTCTGATTTGCCAAACCCCCTTCAAGAAATGTGGGAGCTGAGCTTGTGTGGGAGCTGGCTTGCCTGCGATAGCATCACCTCGGTAATACTGATAAACCGAGGTGTCTGCATCGCAGGCAAGCCAGCTCCCACACAAGCCTGCTCCCACGTTGGGTTGGTGTTATGCCTGTTAATCCCGGCGGTTGATCGCCCGCCGCAGCGCCACCAGCCACTTCACCAAGTCCTGCGGATCAATCGGTTTCGCCTCGTTCATCTGTCATTCCCTCGCTGGTTAACTGGCCCTCAGTCTGGCCATGCGCTGTCCTTCCTTGTGGTTCAGCGCTGAAAAAAGACCCTTCCTACATCCCCCAGAACAATAGCTGTCACCTGCCATCCCGGCGAATCCGCAGGTTAGCTTTTTGGGTGATATCAATATGCTATTTCGGTATTTAAATTTTGGTTTTTATACCTTTAAAGTCAGCGTCTGCCGACGTTACCGCGTCGAACCGGACTGCGTTTACGCCGCATTACCCCTGCGGCGCCCAGGACTTGAAATGACCTTAGACTACGCGTTTATCCTCAGCACCCTGCCGGCGTTTCTCAAGGCCGTGGGGGTAACCCTGCAAGTGGGCTTGATCGCCATTGGCACCTCGCTGCTGGTGGCGCTGATCAACGCGGCCCTGCTGGTGTTTCGCACGCCCTACCTGTCGCGCCTGGTGGCGCTGTATGTGGAACTGGCGCGTAACACGCCGCTGCTGATCCAGCTGTTCTTCGTGTACTTCGCCTTGCCGGCCCTGGGCTTGAATATCTCCGGGTTCTGGGCGGCGATCATCACCATGACCTTTTTGGGCGGCGCCTACCTCACCGAAGTGCTGCGCGCCGGTGTGGAAGCCGTGCCGCCGGCGCAGATCGAGTCGGGCAAGTCCATCGGCCTGTCCGACTGGCAGTTGCTGCGCCATGTGATCCTGCCCCAGGCCGGGATCCTCAGCCTACCGGCGCTGTTCGCCAATTTCATTTTTTTGCTCAAGGAAACCACGGTGGTTTCGGCAGTGGCGGTGCCAGAGATTCTCTACACCACCAAAAGCTACATCGCCCTCTACTACAAGACTTACGAAATGCTCGCCGTGCTCACGCTGATTTGCGTGCTGCTGTTTTTGCCGCTGTCGCTGCTGCTCAGCCGTCTGGAAAGGAGGCTCCAGCATGGCCAGTTCGGGTCTTGAGTTGTTGTGGGTGTCGTTGCCGCAACTGGGCAAGGGCGCTGCGCAAACCCTGTCGATTTCATTTTTGAGCATCGCCTTTAGCACGATTGGCGGGGTGCTGTATGGGGTGCTGCGCACCTTGAATGTGCGCGCGATCAACCTGTTGCTGCGCATCTACCTGGAGTTGTTCCGCGCGATTCCGGTGCTGGTGTGGCTGTATCTGCTGTTTTTTGGCCTGCCGATTTTCACCGGCCTGAGCATCCCCAGTTTCTGGTGCGCGGTGCTGGTGTTGTCGCTGTGGGGCGCCAGTGAAGTGGGCGAAGTGGTGCGCGGGGCCTTGCATTCGCTGCCGCGCGGGCAGCGGGAGGCGGGGCTGTCGATTGGCTTGTCAGCGCCGCAGCTCTACGGCTACGTGCTGCTGCCCCAGGCGCTCAAGCGCATGACGCCGCCGACCATCAACGTCTACACGCGGATCATCAAGACCAGCTCCCTGGCGGTGCTGATCGGCGTAGTGGATGTGATCAAGGTCGGCCAGCAAATCATCGAGCGCACCTATGAGTCGGTATTGATCTATGGCGCGCTGTTCCTGTTTTTCTTCTTTATCTGCTACCCGTTGTCGGCCGCCTCCAAGGTGCTGGAACGGCGCTGGGCCCAAGCATGAGCGCATTGATCGAGTTCCAGGGTTTCAATAAATTCTTCGGCGAACAGCAGGTGCTCAATGGCATCGACCTGAGGGTGCAAAGCGGCGAAGTGCTGGTGATCCTCGGCCCCAGCGGCTGCGGCAAAAGCACCTTGCTGCGCTGCCTCAATGGCCTGGAAGTGGCCCACAGCGGCAGCCTGCGCTTTGCCGGCAAACAGCTGCTGGATAAACACACCGACTGGCGCCAGGTGCGCCAGGACGTGGGCATGGTGTTCCAGAGTTACCACCTGTTCCCCCATATGAGCGTGCTCGACAACATCCTGCTGGGCCCGCTGAAAGTACAAAAGCGCGGGCCCCGCGAAGCCCGCGAGCAGGCGCAAAAACTGCTGGAGCGGGTGGGGCTCGCCGACAAGCGCGATGCCTTCCCGCGCCAGCTCTCGGGCGGCCAGCAGCAACGCATCGCCATCGTCCGTTCGCTGTGCATGAACCCCCAGGTCATGCTGTTTGATGAAGTCACCGCCGCCCTCGACCCGGAAATGGTCAAGGAGGTGCTGGAAGTGATCCAGGGCCTGGCCCGCGATGGCATGACCCTGCTGATCGTCACCCACGAAATGGCCTTCGCCCGCGCCGTCGCCGACCGCGTGGTGTTTATGGAGGCCGGCCGCATCCTCGAACACAACACCCCCGAGGCCTTCTTTACGAACCCGCAGACCGCACGCGCGCAGCAGTTCCTCGAGAAATTCTCGTTTGTTTCAACACTGCCCAAGAAAATCAAGGAACTGGAGCTGTCATGAAAACTGCCAAGTTGTTACTGCCGCTGCTCGGCCTGGCCTTACTGGCCGGCTGCAACAAAACTGAAGAACCGGCCAAACCCGCCGCTGCCGCGCCGGCGGCGGTGAGTTATATCGACAAGATCAAGGCTCGCGACAAGCTGATTGTCGGCGTGTTTACCGACAAGCCGCCGTTTGGCTTTGTCGATGAAGCCGGACGCTACGTCGGCTTCGATACCGATATCGGCCGCCGGTTTGCCAAGGACCTGCTGGGCGACGAGAACAAGGTCGAGTTCGTGGCCGTGGAACCGGCCAGCCGCATCCCGTTCCTGCAGAGCGACAAGGTCGACCTGATCCTCGCCAACATGACCGTGACCCCGGAGCGCAAGGAAGCGGTGGAGTTCACCAACCCCAACCTGAAAGTCGCGGTCCAGGCCCTGGTGCCTAACGACAGCGTGGTCAAAAGCCTCGACGACCTGGCGACCCGCACCACCATCGTCACCACCGGCACCACTGCCGATATCTGGCTGACCAAGAACCACCCGGACTGGAAACTGCTCAAGTTCGAGAAAAACACCGAGTCGCTACAAGCCCTCTCGGCTGGGCGTGGCGATGCCTATGCCCAGGACAACCTGGTGCTGTTCAGCTGGGCCAAACAGAACCCGGGCTACCGCGTGCTCGAACAGAAACTGGGTGATGAAGCACCGATTGCGCCGGCAGTGAAGAAGGGCAATATCGAACTGCGCGACTGGGTGAATGCCGAATTGGCGAAGTTGGGCGAAGAGAAGTTCTTGCTCAAGCTGTATGACCAGTACGTGCGCAAAGAACTGAGCGATGAGACCAAGCCTGAGAGTGTGATTGTTGAAGGGGGTAAGTGGCAGGGTTGATCCCCGGCCTCTGTGTTGTTTGATCTACTGCCATCGCGAGCAAGCCCGCTCCCACATTTGCATGTATTCACTAATCAAATGTGGGAGCGGGTTTGCTCGCGATGGCGGCAGTACAGACGCCGCTTACTGAGGCCAATGCCAGGCCGGCTCATCCAACACCCGCTGCCCCACAATCTGCGTCTGCCCCAGCACCTTCTCCAGCACAATCGAATTGCATCCCTCATCCTGCTGCAACGCCGCAATCAAGCGGCTGGCATGGGACACCACCCACACCTGGCAGTGCTTTGATGCCTGGATAATCAGGCGCGCCAAGGCCGGCAACAGGTCCGGGTGCAGGCTGGTTTCCGGTTCGTTGAGTACCATCATCGTCGGCGGGCGTGGCGTCAGCAGGGCGGCGATCAGCAGCAGGTAACGCAAGGTGCCGTCCGATAACTCTGCCGCCGACAGTGGCCGCAGCAAGCCTTCCTGATAAAACTCAATGGCAAAACGTCCGCCCTGCAACGGCTCGATATGCAGGCGTGCGCCGGGAAACGCATCACTCACCGCCTGCTGTAATGCCTCGGGGTTGCCGATTTCGCGGATGGTCTGCAACGCGGCCGCGAGGTCGCGGCCATCGTGATGCAGCACCGGCGTGCGCGTACCCAGTTGCGGCTGGCGCACAGGTGCATCGGCGTCGCTGCGAAAGTGATCGTAGAAGCGCCAGCCACGAATGCTTTCGCGCAGCATCAGCACTTCCGGCGAGCCGCGCAGGCTGCCGACCTGGTCGAACAGGCTGTGGTAGTTCGGCGTGTGCTGGGCCAGCACATCCCAGGCCTGCCCGTCTCGGGCGCGCACCATCGCCCCGGAGCGCTGCACCAGCAGGCTGGCCGGGCGATAGACGTGACCGGCCCAGATGCATTCCTTCTTGATCTCGGGGTCGAGGGAAAAATACGACGAGCTGGGTACTGGCAAGCCCAGGGAAATCGCGTAGCTGAAATCCTCCCCGGCAAAGCCCAGGCGCAAGCGCTTGGCGCCTAGGGCCACGCTGCCTTGTACCGGGATTTCGCCATTGAGCATGCGCCGGCTGACGTTTTCGGGGCCGGCCCAGAACGTCGAATCCAGGCCCCCTTCACGGGCCAGCGCATTGATCACGCCGCCCTGGGCGGTTTCTGCCAGCAGGCGCAAGGCGCGGTACAGGTTGGACTTGCCGCTGCCATTGGGGCCGGTGATCAGGTTCAGCCGATCCAGCGGTACCACCAATTTATTGATCGAGCGGTAATTGGCTACCGCTAAGGTCTTGAGCATTGAGGGCGTTCCGCGCCGGCATGGACCAACATCTTATCGCGTAGAACCGCATCATCGCAGGCCTGTAAATCACTCAGATGAAGGTGGAACCCTGAACTAAGCTCACAGTCGCATACACACTGGCACGTCAGTATTACGCGAAAGGAGTCTGCATGGGCGGTCCCACCTCAACAGTTATTTGTGGCCTTGCCCTGCTGGCATTGCTGAGCGGCTGTGGCCAGGAAAAACCTGAACCCAAGGCCCATTCCAGGGTGTTTGTGCAAACGGTGCAGCCGACCGATTTCGCCGCCGCAGTGACCCTTACCGGAGATATCCAGGCGCGGGTGCAGACCGATTTGTCGTTCCGCGTCGGCGGCAAAATTATCCAGCGCATGGTCGATGTCGGCGACCGCGTGACAGCCCGGCAAGTGCTGGCCAAGCTCGATCCCAAGGATTTGCAGACCAATGTCGATTCCGCCCAGGCCCAGGTGGTGGCGGAACAGGCACGGGTCAAACAGACGGCCGCGGCCTTTGTGCGCCAGGAAAAACTCCTGCCCAAGGGCTACACCAGTCGCAGCGAATACGACGCCGCCCAGGCTGCATTGCGCAGCAGCCAAAGTGCCCTGGCGGCCGCGCAGGCGCAGTTGGCTAACGCCCGTGAGCAACTGGGCTATACGGCGTTGATCGCCGAAGCGCCGGGGGTGATTACCGCGCGGCAGGCTGAAGTCGGCCAGGTGGTGCAGGCCACCGTGCCGATTTTCAGCCTGGCCCGTGATGGCGAGCGCGATGCGGTGTTCAACGTCTACGAATCGCTGCTGGCGGAGCCTGTGCCGGATGTACCAATCACTGTCAGCCTGCTGGACAACCCGGGCATCAAGGCCGTGGGCCGAGTGCGTGAAGTGACCCCGGCCGTCGCCGCCAACAGCGGCACGGTGCAAGTAAAGATCGCCCTGGATGCCTTGCCCAAGGGCATGCAACTGGGGTCGGTCGTCAGTGCCACTGCCAACGGGCAAGCCAAACCCAGCGTCGAGCTGCCCTGGGCGGCACTGACCAAAGACCTCAGCGAGCCTGCCGTGTGGCTGGTGGACGGTGACGGCAAGGCGCAATTGCACAAGGTCACTGTCGCGCGCTACCTGACCGGCAAAGTGATCATCAGCGATGGCCTCAAAGGCGGCGAAAAAGTCGTGGTGGCCGGCGGGCAATTGCTGCACCCAGGCATGTTGGTGGAGATCGCCCAGGCGCCGGACCAGGCCCAGGCCAACGGAGTGCAGCCATGAAGCGCCTGACGCTGATCCTCGCCAGCAGCCTGTTGCTGATCGCCTGTTCCAAGGAAGAGCCGGCGCCGGAGCCTATAAGACCAGTGCTCTGGGTCGAGGTGAAAGCTGAAGACCAGGAAAACCTCGGACGCTTCGCCGGCACGATCCAGGCGCGCTACGAAAGCAACCTGGGCTTCCGAGTGCCCGGTCGTATTGCCCGGCGCGCGGTGGATGTGGGCGCCGAAGTGAGCAAGGGCGCCTTGCTGGCGGTGCTTGACCCCACCGACCAGCAGAACCAGTTGCGCGCCGCCCAGGGCGACCTGGCGCGGGTCCAGGCGCAATTTATCAATGCCCAGGCCAATGCACGCCGCCAGCAGGAACTGTTCAACCGTGGCGTCGGCGCCCAGGCGCAACTGGACATTGCCCAGACCGACCTGAAAACCACCCAGGCCTCTCTCGACCAGGCCAAGGCGTCGGTGGCCCAGGCCAGGGATCAGCTCAACTACGCCGAACTACGCACCGACCACGGCGGCATCGTGACCGCCTGGAATGCCGAAGCCGGCCAGGTGGTCAGCGCCGGCCAGCAAGTAGTGACCCTGGCCCGCCCGGATATCAAGGAAGCGGTGATCGACCTGCCGGCTGGCCTGGCCGAGCGCTTGCCGCCTGATGTGGTGTTTCTGGTGGCCAGCCAGTTGGAGCCCGGCATCAACACCACCGCCACCGTGCGCGAGATCGAGCCTCAGGCACAAAGCGCGACTCGCACCCGTCGCGCGCGCCTGACCCTGGCCAAGACGCCCCCGGCGTTCCGGTTGGGCACGGCGATCAGTGTGACCTTGAGCTCGGCCATCGCCCCACGTATCGAACTGCCCGCCAGCGCGGTGCAGGACGTCGAGGGCAAGACCCGCATCTGGGTCATGGATCTGCAGCAGCAGACCGTGCAGCCCCGTGACGTGACCCTGGTTAGCCGTGATGCCAGCAGTGTTGTGCTCAGCGGTGGGGTGCAGCCTGGCGAGCGTGTGGTCAGCGCCGGCGTCAACAGCCTCAAGCCCGGACAAAAAGTCAAAACCGACGAGGACAGCCCACGATGAAAGGGAGCTTCAACTTATCCGACTGGGCGCTCAAGCATCAGTCCTTCGTCTGGTACCTGATGTTCGTTGCGCTGCTGATGGGCGTGTTTTCCTACATGAACCTGGGGCGCGAGGAAGATCCGTCCTTCACCATCAAGACCATGGTGATCCAGACCCGCTGGCCGGGCGCGACCCAGGAAGAAACCCTCAAGCAGGTCACCGACCGCATCGAGAAAAAGCTCGAAGAGCTGGACTCGCTGGATTACGTGAAAAGCTACACCCGGCCCGGCGAGTCCACGGTTTTCGTGTTCCTCAAAGACACCACTAGCGCCAAGGCGATCCCCGAGATCTGGTACCAGGTGCGCAAGAAGGTCGACGACATTCGCGGCACCTTCCCCCAGGGTTTGCAGGGGCCGTCGTTCAACGACGAGTTCGGTGATGTGTTTGGCTCGGTGTATGCCTTTACCGCCGATGGCATGTCGATGCGCCAGCTGCGCGACTACGTCGAACAGGTGCGCGCCGAGATCCGGGCGGTGCCGGGGTTGGGCAAGGTCGAGATGATCGGCCAGCAGGACGAAGTGATTTACCTGAATTTTTCCACGCGCAAACTCGCCGCCCTGGGGATTGACCAACGGCAAGTGGTGCAGAGCCTGCAATCGCAGAACGCGGTGACCCCGGCCGGGGTGATCGAGGCCGGGCCGGAGCGGATTTCGGTGCGTACCTCCGGGCAATTTGCCTCGGAGAAGGATCTGGCCGACGTCAACCTGCGGCTCAATGACCGCTTTTATCGCCTGGCGGATATCGCGGATATCAGCCGTGGTTATGTGGATCCGGCGCGGCCGATGTTTCGTTTCAATGGCCAGCAAGCCATCGGCCTGGCCATCGCCATGCAGAAGGGCGGCAATATCCAGGAATTCGGCAAGGCGCTCCACCAGCGTATGGATGAGCTGACTGCCGACCTGCCGGTGGGCATCGGCGTGCATAAGGTGTCGGACCAGGCCGAGGTGGTGGAAGAGGCCGTCGGTGGCTTCACCAGTGCGCTGTTCGAAGCGGTGATCATCGTGTTGGTGGTGAGCTTTATCAGCCTCGGCCTGCGCGCCGGGCTGGTGGTGGCGTGCTCGATCCCGCTGGTGCTGGCGCTGGTATTTGTCTTTATGGAGTACAGCGGCATCACCATGCAGCGGGTGTCGCTGGGTGCGTTGATCATCGCCCTCGGTTTGCTGGTGGATGACGCGATGATCACCGTGGAAATGATGATCACGCGCCTGGAAAAGGGCGAGACCCTGGAGCAGGCGGCGACCTTCGCCTACACCTCCACCGCGTTCCCGATGCTCACTGGCACCCTGGTGACCGTGGCCGGCTTTGTACCGATTGGCCTTAACGCCAGCTCGGCGGGTGAGTACACCTTTACCCTGTTTGCGGTGATTGCCGTGGCGATGCTGGTGTCGTGGGTGGTGGCCGTGTTGTTTGCGCCGGTGATCGGCGTGCATATCCTCAGCACCAAGGTCAAACCCCACAGTGACGAGCCGGGGCGGGTCGGGCGGGTGTTCAACGCCGGCATGCTGTGGGCCATGCGCAATCGCTGGTGGGCGATTGGCCTGACGGTGCTGCTGTTTGCGGCGTCGGTGTTTTCCATGCAGTTTGTGCAGAACCAGTTTTTCCCGTCGTCGGATCGCCCGGAGATCCTCGTCGACCTCAACCTGCCGCAAAACGCCTCGATCAATGAAACGCGCAAGGCCGTGGACCGGCTGGAAGCGATCATCAAGGACGACCCGGATATCGCGCGCTGGAGCACCTACATCGGCCAGGGCGCGATCCGTTTCTACCTGCCCCTGGACCAGCAACTGGAGAACCCGTACTACGCGCAGCTGGTGATCGTCAGCAAGGGTCTGGAGGAGCGCGGCGCGTTGATCGAGCGCCTGCAACAGCGCTTGCGCGATGATTTCGTGGGCGTCGGCAGCTTTGTCCAACCCCTGGAAATGGGCCCGCCGGTCGGGCGGCCGATCCAGTATCGGGTGTCGGGCAAGGACATCGACCAGGTGCGTAAACACGCCATCGAGCTGGCGACGTTGCTGGATAAAAACAGCCACCTGGGCGAGATCATCTATGACTGGAACGAGCCGGGCAAAGTGCTGCGGATCGATATTGCCCAGGACAAGGCGCGCCAGCTCGGGCTGTCGTCCGAAGACGTGGCGCAGTTGATGAACAGCGTGGTCAGCGGCTCGGCGGTGACCCAGGTGCACGACGATATCTACCTGATCAACGTGGTGGGTCGTGCCGAAGACGCCGAGCGCGGCACTCCGGAAACCTTGCAGAACCTGCAGATCGTCACGCCCAGCGGCACTTCGATCCCGCTATTGGCCTTTGCCACCGTGCGTTACGAGTTGGAGCAGCCGCTGGTGTGGCGTCGCGATCGCAAGCCGACCATCACCATCAAGGCCGCCGTGCGCGACGAGATGCAGCCGACCGATCTGGTCAAGCAGCTCAAGCCGGAAATCGAGAAATTCAGCGCCGGTTTGCCGGTGGGCTACACGGTCGCTACCGGCGGTACCGTGGAGGAAAGCGGCAAGGCCCAGGGCCCGATTGCCAGCGTGGTGCCGTTGATGCTGTTCTTGATGGCGACCTTCCTGATGATCCAGTTGCACAGCGTGCAGAAGATGTTCCTGGTGGCCAGCGTGGCCCCGCTGGGCCTGATTGGCGTGGTCCTGGCGCTGATTCCCACGGGTACGCCCATGGGCTTTGTGGCGATCCTGGGGATCCTCGCGCTGATCGGCATCATCATCCGCAACTCGGTGATCCTGGTGACCCAGATCGACGCCTATGAACAGGAAGGCTACACGCCATGGGACGCGGTGGTGCAGGCCACCGAGCACCGGCGCCGGCCGATCCTGCTGACGGCGGCGGCGGCCAGCCTGGGCATGATCCCCATCGCCCGGGAAGTGTTCTGGGGGCCGATGGCCTACGCGATGATTGGCGGGATCATCATCGCCACCCTGCTGACGCTGCTGTTTTTGCCGGCGTTGTATGTGGCCTGGTACAAAATCCGCGAGCCTGAGGCCGCGCCATAAGGCAAACACGCTGTTGGACATCACTATTGTGGCGAGGGGGCTTGCCCCCGTTGGGCTGCAAAGCAGCCCCAAAACCGGCCACCTCAGTGTGTCTGATACAACCCGGTGGATCTTACAGGGGCCGCTGCGCAGCCCAACGGGGGCAAGCCCCCTCGCCACAGGGGCAGGCAGTGGGAAAACTCTCTGAATGTGTATTGGATTAGTTCCGGTCAACGAACTGTTTTACCCTCGGGCTTTCGCTCCTCTGAAGGCCCACGTCATGATCCTTAACCTGCGCCGAGCCTTGTGCATCTGCGTGCTGCTGCTGTCGCCACTGGCCGTTGCCGGCACCGTTCTGGAAAACCCCCAATGGCGCATCGAGCTCGACCCGGCGAACCTGGCCGTGCGCGTGACCCCTTCCGGCGGCGAGCCGGTGCAGGCCTCCAGCGGCGTGGCTACCCATAAGGTCAGCCAGTTGCAACAGTCCACTCAACACGCCAACTGGCAATGGGACAACGGTGCCTATCGGCTGAACGCCACCCTGGACCAGCGTGACCTGATCCTGACCATCACCGCCCGCGAGGCCGGCGAGCTGGAGATCGTCCGCCAGCCGGCCAGCGCCATGGGCAAGGGCCTGATCTGGCCGCTTGCCGAGGGGCATTACGTGCCAGCCGGCAACAGCCTCTGGCAGCGCTTTTTGCTGGAGCAGGGGGATGTCAACAGCACCCAGGACCTGAGCCTGCCGTTATGGGGCGTCGATCACGCAAGCTTCACCCTCAACTGGCTGCTGACCAACCCCTACAACAACCGTTTGCAGTGGCAGGCCGAGGGCCCGCGCCTGGGCTTGTCGTTGCATCATGAATTCACCGCCCTGGACCCCACCGCGCCCATGACCCTGCGCCTGAATCTGGGCGAGGCCGATTTGCTGGCCGGTGCCAAGCGCTACCGCCAATGGCTGGTGGAACAGGGGCTCTACGAGCCGTTGGCCGACAAACTGCAACGCCTGCCGGCCGGCGAAAAGCTATTGGGTGCCAGCCACGTCTACCTGTGGGGCAATGACCTGCTGGGCCTGGGCGATGTGCGCGATTGGGAGCAGTTACGCACCGTGCTGCGTGCACCCGATGGCTTGGGCGCACAACTCAATGGCCTGCTGGATTCGGAGGCGGCACAGGTGGTGCAAGCCCCCCAGCCGTTTCTGGATCGCTACCAGCAAGCTGTGTTGCTCAGAGGGCTCAACGCGGCGCTCAACAAAAAGGCGCGCCAGGGCTGGCAAGCCACGACCGAGCCCGACATGCCCGCGCTTGCCCAAGGCTACGGCGCACTGCGCCAGCAACTGGCACTGGCGTTTGCCGGTGCCTTGCGTGCCAACCCCGAAACCTGGGGCAGCACGTTATCCTCGACGACGATCAAGACCCTGCAGGAGAGTGGCCTGCCACGCCTGCTGCTGACCCTGGGCGAAGGCTGGGAGGGCGGGCTCTGGCACCCGGAGGCGGTGCGTGACGGGGTCGCGGCCGGGTACTTGATGGCGCCTTATGATTCCTATGAAACCGCCCTGGCAGCCAGCGAAAACCCCGACTGGACCACCGCGCACCTGGGCAGCCGCGCCTACCGCGACTGCGCGATCATGCTGAAGAACGGCCAGCTCAAGACCGGCTTCCAGAAGTCCGGGCACTACACCGACCCGCGCTGCGTCCGCCCATTGCTGGAGGCGCGGGTGACGGCGGTGCAGGCCAAGGCCGGGTTCAATGCCTGGTTCCTCGACGCCTATGCCACCGGCATGCTGTTTGACAGCTATCGCTCGGTGCTGGGCATGACCCAGGCGCAGAACGCCCAAGGCAATATCGACGCCGCCCGCTGGATCGCCAGCCACCTCCAGTTACCGGTGGGTTCCGAAGATGGCAACGCCACCACCGCTCGCGGCGTGTTGTTCGCCCATGGCATGCAAACCCCGGTCATGGGCTGGGGTGATCGTGAGATGACCCAGGACAAGCAATCACCGTACTACGTGGGGGCCTGGTATCCACCGGAGGAACCGGCGGTGTTCTTCAAACGCGTGCCGCTCAAAGAGCCGCTGCGCAGCGTGTACTTTGCCCCGGCGATGCGCCTGCCGCTGTATCAGGCGGTGTTCCATGGCTCGGTCATTACCAGCCATCACTGGTTGTTCGACAGCCTGAAGCTGAGCAATGTGCAGGCGGAAAACGAGCTGGCCCAACTGCTGTACAACGTGCCGCCGCTCTATCACTTGAGCGCCGCTACCTTGAAGCAGCGCTTGCCGATGATCCAGCGTCAGGATGGGTTCTTCCGGCCGTTGCATGAGCGTCTGGCGACCCAGGCAATGACGGATTTTCGCTGGCTGAGCAACGACCGGCTGGTGCAGCAGACCACGTTTGCCGATGGCACGCGGTTGGTGGCCAACTTTGCGCAGGAGGAACGGGACGGGTATGCGGGGCAGAGTGTGACGGCGTGGGTGGTGGGTGAAAGTCCGGTGGTGTATCAGGTGGCTCAGCAGCGCCCTTGAGGCCATCGCGGGCAAGCCCGCTCCCACAGGGGGGGGCTCGACCAGGCAGGGAATTCTGGACACACCACAAACCAATGTGGGAGCTGGCTTGCCTGCGATGACGGTATGTCAGCCACCAAAAATAGTGCCTGTACTACCGCCATCGCGGGCAAGCCCGCTCCCACAGGGAGGGCTCGACCAGGCAGGGAATTCTGGACACACCACAAACCAATGTGGGAGCTGGCTTGTCTGCGATGACGGTATGTCAGCCACCAAAGATAGTGCCTGTACTACCGCCATCGCGGGCAAGCCCGCTCCCACAGGGGGGGCTCGACCCGGCAGGGAATTCTGGACACACCACAAACCAATGTGGGAGCTGGCTTGCCTGCGATGACGGTATGCCAGCCACCAAAAATAGTGCCTGTACTACTGCCATCGCGGGCAAGCCCGCTCCCACAGGGGGGGGCTCGACCCGGCAGGGAATTCTGGACACACCACAAAACAATGTGGGAGCTGGCTTGTCGGGTCGCCGCATCGCTGCGATAGCGTCCGCTCAGACACCCCCTACCTTACGCCACACACTGGCCAACCAAGGCTGCTGCTCGCGCGGCAGTCCTGCCGGGCGACAGTAGTGTTCCAACTCCACAAACCCTGCGGTGGTCAGCAGCGCCTGCCAGGCCGCAAGGTCGTGATACGAGCCATAACGCGGGCCGTTCCAGCCCTCCTGGTTTTCCCCTCTGGGGTTGGAGCTGAACAACACCCCGCCCGGTTTCAGCGCAGCCTGCAGTTGCTGGAGAATGCGCGGCAGTTCCTGCTTGGGGATATGAAACAGCACCGCATTGGCAAAAATCCCGTCGAAGCGCGCGGCCGGCAGATCCAGTTTGAGGAAGTCCTGGTGCAGTACTTCACAGCCGCTGTCCTGGCGCGCCATCTGCGCGAAACGCTCGGCGCCATCCAGGCCTACGGCGATATGCCCAAGCCGGGTGAAGGTCTGCAAATCCCGCCCCGGTCCGCAGCCGAAGTCCAGCACGGTAAACGGCGCCTGCGCCTGGATATGCCGCAGCAACGCGTCGATGTTCTGGCTCACATCATGGTCGCGGGTACCTTCGCGAAAATCCTCGGCCACCTGGTTGTAGTGACCCAGGGTGGTAGAGGTGATCTGGTCGAGGTCGTCGGGGGCGAGTTTCATGGCAGTCGGCACCAGGGCAAAGAGAGGTGCCGACTATACCTCAGCGCTTGTTCAGCCCGCGCGCCAGGCGATCGCCACCCAGTTGGATCGCGGCCACCAGCAGGACCAGCAACACAATCACCGTGAGCATGATCTGGCTGTCGAAACGCTGGTAGCCGTAGCGGTAGGCAATATCCCCTAGGCCACCGGCGCCAATCGCTCCGGCCATGGCCGACGAGTTGATCATGGTCACCAGAGTAATGGTGAACCCGCCGACAATCCCCGGCAGCGCTTCCGGCAACAGCACATGCCTGACGATATGCCAGCGCCGGCAGCCCATGGCCTGGGCGGCTTCGATCAGGCCATGGTCGACTTCCCGCAGGCTGACCTCGGCGATTCGCGCAAAGAACGGCGTGGCGGCGATGGTCAGTGGTACCACGGCGGCCCATACACCGTAGGTGGTGCCCACAATCAGCCGGGTGAAGGGGATCAGCGCCACCATCAGAATCAGGAACGGGATGGAGCGGAACAGATTGACGAACGCCCCCAGCACCCTATTCAACGCGGGGGCCTGGTAGATGCCGCCCTTGTCGCTGGTGACCAGGAACACCGCCAGCGGGATACCCACCAGCAGCGCGATCAACGACGACACGCCGACCATCAACAAGGTGTCGATGGCGCCCTGCAATAAACGATCAAACCACATAGCCCAGCACCTCCACCTGTTGTGCCCAGCGCGTGGCGCGGGTGCGTAATGTGTCGGCGTCCAGAGCGGAGCCGGTCACTGCCAGCAGCAATTGCCCCAGGGCGTGGCCCTGGATGCGCTCGACCCCGCCTTGCAGCAGGCGCACGCGCCCACCCAGGGCGCTGAACAGTGCGGCGAGGTCCGGTTCATCCGCGCTGGCGCCGGTAAATTGCAGGCGCAGCACCACGGCCGCATCCGCCGACGCTGGCGTGGCCCGCAGGCGCTTTTGCAGTTCCTCGGGCAAGCCATGTTGCAGGGGCGCGAGCAGGGTTTTACTGACCTGATGCTTGGGGTTGCCAAACACTTCCCACACCGGGCCTTGCTCGACGATCCGCCCGTGTTCCAGCACCACCACGCGGTCGCAGATTTCGCGGATCACCGCCATCTCGTGGGTGATCAGCACGATGGTCAGGCCCAGGCGCTGATTGATCTCGCGCAACAGGCCGAGGATCGACTGGGTGGTCTCCGGGTCCAGGGCCGAGGTGGCTTCGTCACACAGCAGGATCTGCGGGTCGTGCACCAGCGAGCGGGCGATGCCCACCCGTTGCTTCTGCCCGCCGGACAACTGCGCCGGGTACGCCTGGTGCTTGTCCTGCAAACCCACCAGCTCCAGCAGCTCGCGGACCTTGTGCTCGCGTTGCGGCTTGGGCACACCGGCGACTTTCAGTGGCAGCTCGACGTTCTGCCACACGGTCTTGGCCGACATCAGGTTGAAGTGCTGGAAGATCATGCCGATGCGTCGCCGCAGGGCCACCAGACGGTCTTCGTCGAAATCGCCGATATCCACCTGGTCGATCAGCACTCGGCCGCTGCTGGGTTGTTCCAGGCGGTTGATGGTGCGGATCAGCGACGACTTGCCGGCGCCGCTGCGGCCGATGATGCCGAACACTTCGCCACGCTGGATCGCCAGGTCGATGCCTTGCAGCGCATGCACCGTGCCGTCATAGGTTTTGCCCAGGTTGATAAAACGCACATGGGCGTGGTTCAAGTCAGGGTGTAGCTCTGTCTGTTGCGCGTCCCTGGGCAGTGCGCCCAGGTCGCGCAGTTGGGCATTGGCGGCGCTCATATTCAGCCTTCCCAGCCGACTTGGTACAGCGTGCCCAGGGATTTATCCAGGGCCGCGCGGACCACCGGCGAATGCTGGTAGATCTCGACGAACTTGATCACCCGTGGGTCGGTTGTGCCTTTGGGCTGGGTCACGAACTGGATCACGTATTCCGGGTGGTCAAGGCCATCGAACAGCAGCGCCGACTCGGCATTGAAGGTCTTGGACAGGCGAATATAGGCCGGGTAGCCCTGCACCAGGTCGGCGTCGTCATAGGCGCGCACCAGCTGCACCGCTTCGACCTGCAGGATCTTGAGCTTTTTCGGGTTGGCGACGATGTCGTCTTCGGTGGCCTTGTAGCCCACGCCCGGCTTGAGGGTGATCAGGCCGGCCTTGGCCAGCAGTTGCAGGCCGCGCCCGCTGTTGATCGGGTCGTTGGCGATGGCCACGCTGGCGCCCTGGGGCAGCTCATCGAAACTTTTGAATTTTTTCGAGTACAGACCGACGTTGTTGATGATCCCCGGCTTGAACGGCACCAGGTCAAAACCGGCGGCGGCCTTGGCGTTTTCCAGGAACGGAATGTGCTGGAAGTAATTCACGTCGATATCGCCGGCGGCGAGGCTGACGTTGGGCGCAATCCAGTCGGTGAACTCCACCAGCTCGACTTTCAGGCCCTGCTTGCCGGCCTCTTCGACGGCGGCTTCGAGGGGAATGGCGAAGGCCGCCGTGGTGCCGACTTTCAGCGGCGCATCGGCGGCAAACACCGCCGAGCTGAACAGGCCGAGGGCCAGGGCCAGTGCTTTGACTGGGTGGGACAGCAGTGTTGTTTTCATGGTCGATTTCCAGTCATAAGGTGTTGGTATGAGCAATAAAGGTCTAAATGTGGGAGTGGCGGTAGGTGGAACCGGTGTGTTGTTCGGGTAAGTGCGCTTCGCGGTGGAAGACCTTTTCTCGCAAGGTTCCGCTCTCATAAGCAGTCTTGTATGACCCACGCCTTTGCAACTCGGGAATCACCAGCTCGATAAAATCCACATAGCTCTCCGGCGTAACAATGCGCGTCAGGTTGAAGCCATCCAGCCCGGTCTCGCTGATCCAGGATTCCAGCTCATCAGCCACCTGCGCAGGCGAACCCACCAGGGTGATATAGCGCCCACCCAACGCGTGTTGTTCCAACAACTTGCGCCGGGTCCAGTCGTTGTTCTGCAAGGCTTTAGTGGCTGATTGGATCGCGTTGCTCTTCACGTACTGGATCGGTTCGTCCAGCTCGTATTGCGAGAAGTCGATGGCGGTGGAGGCGCTGAAATGTGCCACGCCGGCCTCGGCGCTGGCGTAGCTCAGGTACTCGGCATGCTTGGCCCAGGCCAGCGCCTCGGTGGCGCCGACAATCACGTTGAGCCCCATGAACACCTTGATGTCATCTGGGTTGCGCCCGGCTGCGACCGCGCTGGCGCGTACCTTGTCCACTTGCACCTTGGTCGCAGCCTTGTTCTGCCCGCTGATAAACACGCACTCGGCATGGCGCCCGGCAAACACCAGGCCGCGTTCCGAACTGCCGGCCTGGAACAGCACTGGCGTGCGCTGCGGCGAGGGCTCGCACAGGTGATAGCCCTGCACCTGATAGAACTCGCCATGGTGCTCGACCTTGTGCACCTTGCCCGGTTGGGCATAGATCCGTTGTTGCGCGTCGTTGAGTACCGCGCCGTCTTCCCAACTGCCTTCCCACAGCTTGTACAGCACCTCCAGGTACTCGTCGGCCTGGTCGTAGCGCCGGTCATGTTCGACCTGCTCGGTGAGGCCCATGGCCTTGGCGGCGCTGTCCAGGTAGCCGGTGACAATGTTCCAGCCCACCCGGCCACGGCTCAGGTGATCGAGGGTGGACATGCGCCGGGCGAACAGATACGGCGGCTCGTAAGTCAGGTTGGCGGTCAGGCCGAAGCCGAGGTTTTTCGTTACGGCGGCCATGGCTGAGACCAGTAGCAGTGGGTCGTTGACTGGCAGTTGAATCGACTCCTTGAGCGGTACCTCGACCGAGCCTTGATAGACGTCGTACACGCCAACGATGTCGGCGATAAACAAGCCGTCGAACAGCCCACGCTCCAGTAGTTGCGCTAGTTCGGTCCAGTATTCGACGGTCTTGTACTGGGTCGAGGTGTCCCGTGGATGCGTCCACAGGCCATGGTTGATATGCCCGATGCAGTTCATGTTGAAGGCATTGAGCAGGATCTTTTTCTTCAACATCAGATGGTCCCCCGCAGCGGCGGGTTTTCATCGTTGAGGTAGTAATTGCCGACGGCGTGGTACTTCCAGCGCACCGGGTCGTGCAGGGTGTGCACCCGGGCGTTGCGCCAGTGGCGGTCCAGGCCATGTTCGGCGAGGGTTGCCTGGCTGCCGGCGAGTTCGAACAGGGTGCTGCCGGCGGCCAGGGAAATCTCGGTGCTCAGGGCGCGTACTTCAGCCACGGCAATCGACGCCGCCGCGACGGTTTGCGCATTGCTGTCGGCCTGGGCGCGGTCGAGGAATTCGCCGGAGCGCTCCAGCAGGGCTTCGGTGGCGTGCAGGCGGATGCTCAGGTGGCCGAAGCTTTTCAGGGTCAGCGGGTCTTCGCTGGCCGTGTCATTGCCCGAGTCGATCCACGGCCGGGTCTTGGTGCGCACAAAATGCAGGGCATCTTCAAAGGCGGCGCGGGCGATGCCGGTGTCGATGGCCGCGTGAAGGATCTGCGCCAGCGGGCCCACGGTGGTCGGGCGCTCGAAGGCGCTCTGGAACGGAATCACGTCTTCGGCTGCGACCCACACATTGTCGAACACCACCGAACCGCTGCCGGTGGTGCGCTGGCCGAAGCCGCTCCAGTCGTCGATCACCGTCAGGCCCTGGCTGTCGTGTGGCACAAAGGCCAGTTGCTGCACGCCGTGCTCATCCACCACCGAGGTGGGAATGCGCTGAGCGTAGATCGCGCCGGTGGCGTAGAACTTGCGGCCGCTGATGCGAAAACCGTCGCCGTCGCGCACAAGTTTCGTCACCCGGTCATGGGCGGTCTTGGTGCCCAGTTCTGCCAGGGCATTGCCAAAGCGCTGGCCGGCCAGCACCTCGGCATACAGGCGTTGTTGCTGCGCCGGGCTGCCATTGATGCGCAGCACTTCCAGGGCATAAAAATGGTTCTGCGGGATCTGCCCCAACGAGGCATCGGCCTGGGCGATCAGGGCAATGACCTTGGCCAGGGTGACGTTGGACACGCCAGCGCCGCCGTATGCCTTGGGCACGCTGATGCCCCACAGGCCGGAGCGGGAAAAGGCTTCCAGTTCGGCGAGCGGCAGGCGGCGTTCACGGTCGCGCAGGGCGCTGTCGCGGCGAAAGTCTTCGGCCAGGTCGCTGGCGACAATCAGGGCTTGTTCATCGCTGGTGATGACCGCGACGGAATGGGAAAGCGTCATGTTTTTCTCCAGAGGTCTGGTCGTCAGATCCAGGAATGCCGGGCCGGCAAGGTTCCGTTGAGGTGCCAGGCGCCCACCGCGTGATACTTCCAGCGCACCGGGTCGTGCAGGGTGTGCACCCGTGCATTGCGCCAGTGGCGGTCGAGGTTGAACTCGGCGAGGGTGGCGCGGCTGCCGGCCAGTTCGAAGAGTTTCTCGCTGACCAGCAGCGAGACTTCGGTGGTCAGCACCTTGGCTTGTGCCACGGCAATCGAGGCCCGGGCGGCGGAGTGTGCGGTGATGGGCGCGGCGCTGACCTGGTCCAGCACCTGGCCGGCCTTGCGCAGCAGGGCTTCGGCGGCGTGCAGTTCGATTTTCAGCTTGCCGATATCGGCGATCACATAGAGGTCGTCGCTGGCCCGTTCGACCTTGGCGTCGATCCACGGCCGCGAGCGTTCACGGACAAAACTGATGGTGTCGTCGAGGGCGCCACGGGCGATGCCGGCGTCGATGGCCGCCTGGATCAATTGCGAGACCGCGCCCTGGATGCCCGGGGTTTGCCCCAGGCGCCAGATCGGTACCACCAGATCGGCGTCCACTGGCACAGTGTTCAGCAACACGGTGCCGCTGGCGGTGGTGCGTTGGCCAAAGCCCGACCAGTCATCGACGATGCGCAATCCCGGGGTGCCACGGCGCACAAACGCCATGACCTGGCGGCCTTCGTCGTCCAGGGCCTTGACCGCGACCCAATGGGCAAACAGCGCGCCGGTGGAGTAGAACTTCTGGCCGTTGATGACAAAACCGTCACCCTCGGCGCTGATCCGGGCCTTCACATCCAGGGTGTTTTTGGTACCGCGTTCCGGCCCGCCATTGCCGATGCGCCAGCCGTCGAGCACGCTTTGGAACAGCTGTTTTTTCTGTGATTCGCTGGCGGCGCCTTGCAGCACGTGCAAGATGCCAAAGTGGTTCTGCGGGATCTGCCCCAGGGCCGGGTCGACGGCGCTGATAATCGCGAACACTTCAGCCAGGGTCACAAACGACACTTGCGGGCCGCCGTATTCGCGGGGGATGGAAATGCTCCCCAGGCCACTGCGGGTGAACTGTTCGATTTCGGCCCAGGGCAGTTTGCGCTGGCGGTCGCGCAGCCCGGCTTGCAGGCGGGCGGCCTGGGCAAGCGCGTGGGCAGCGGCGAGGGCTTCACTGTCGTTGCGCAGCATCTGGGTGGGCAACAGCAGCGGGGCGATATCCAGATCGCTCTGGAGGGGCGATTGCGCCAAGTTAGACATCGGTGCGCCCCTGCGTGGCGACACGTGATGCCCTGGCGTTGTGCTCCGGGGTAATGTTGACCATACCTACCTCACATCCGTGGAAGAGCTAAAAATCAGGAATGTCCGGTGGTCCGGTGCATATACCCTAAGCGTGTTTATTTTTTAAATAAACTAACTTTTAGGAATATGCATAGAAGGTCTGTCACCCCGGTTCGCACGGCGAGCCAGGGCGCCGGGGCTGGTACACCGACAAAGCATCGGCTGCGCCTGTGGCGTTGGCCTGGGCGATGCTCACGATGCGCCCGGGCGCCCAGCGCGAGTTGTTGCCCACGCGGTCGATCACGCAGTAGGTGACCTCCTGGCGGGCATCGTCCCCGGCCTCCAGGATCAGCGCCGAAGGTACCCAGACCTGCACGGGGTGCCCCACCTCGGCGGCCTGGATCGGGGGCAGGTCCAGGCGCGCGTCGCCCCAGCGCAGAGTGATTGCATCACCGGCGGCCATGTTCAGGTAGGGCTCGATGGTCAACGGCACGCCCCGGCGGATCTGGCTGGGGTTGACGCCATGGCGGCGGATGGTTTCGGGCAGGGCGACGGGGGCCAGGTTCTGGTTTTCTTCGGCACACAGCACTGAAGGCTGCCCACCCGGGCAAGCGGTCTTGACCTGCACCCGGGTAATCATGGAGCGCGCCGGGCCGCGCCCCACTTGCATGACCCGGTAATGAATGCGTGCAGCACCGTTTTGCACAAAGCTTTCGGGCACCCGCAGATGGCTGGTCAAGCCGATATCGGCGGCGCCTACACGCTTGGAGGCGGCAAAGCAGTTGTTCCAGAACAACTCGATCAAGTCGCCCTTGCCCATGTCCGGGTAGGGGGCGATATCGACCTGCAAATGAGTGGCGGCCTGCGCGTTGATACCTTGTTTATGAGCTTGGGGTACTGTCGGCGCGGCGAGCATGGTCAGGGGGGTAATGTGCGTCATAAATAATCTCCTTGATGCAGCCAGCAGCGATCGTTCCGAACCTCAGGCGTGGGGTTCGAAAGGAACGATTTTTTTGAAAAGCCAGGATGGGATCCAATCCTTTGAGCCCTAGATAAGAGGGTTGGCCAGGGGGCGTCAATGGCGGCAAAAGGCTAAACGGCGGGTTTGGGATTATTCAGAAGGGTCTTACTGGAGGGTGTTATTAAAGGGGGTTTTGACAGGCACTTTGCCGAATGAATACGGGGATTTTTCCGAAAGTCACAAACCTTGTAGGCGCCGGCAAGCCGGCTCCTACAGGGGGTGGGTCAGTGGGTGAGGAATTTGCTGAGGAACTGCCGGGTGCGTTCTTCCCTGGGGTTGGCAAACAGCGCCTTGGCTTCGCCTTGCTCGACGATCACACCCTTGTCGAAGAAGATCACCCGGTTGGCCACGTCACGGGCAAAGCTCATTTCGTGGGTGACGATGACCATGGTGCGTTTCTCTTCGGCGAGGCTGCGGATGGTCGCCAGGACTTCGCCTACCAACTCCGGGTCGAGGGCCGAGGTCGGTTCATCGAACAGGATCACTTCCGGCTCCATCGCCAAGGCTCGGGCAATGGCCACCCGCTGCTGCTGGCCACCGGACAGGCGCCGGGGGTAGGCGTCTTCCTTGCCCGCCAGGCCAACCTTGGCCAGCAGTGCGCGACCGAGGCGGTCAGCGGCTTCGCGTGGCATCTTCTTGACCACCAGCGGGCCTTCGATGACGTTCTCCAGGGCGGTGCGATGGGGGAACAAGTTAAAGCCCTGGAACACAAAACCCACATGCTGGCGCAGGCGCCGCACCAGGCCCTGTTGCTGGTTGAGCGGGCGGCTGCCGTCGATCTCGATGTCGCCGACCTTGATCCGGCCACTGGTGGGTTCTTCGAGGAAATTCAGGCAGCGCAGGAAGGTGGTCTTGCCGGAGCCGCTGGGGCCAATGATGGCGACAACTTCGCCTTCCTGGACCTCCAGGTCGATCCCGTTGAGCACCACCTGGCCCTTGAATTGTTTGGTCAGTTTTTCAACCACGATCATGCTTCAAGACTCCAGGTCATGCCGGTTGACCCGGTCTTCCAGGCGATTCTGAAAATGCGCCAGGATGCTGGCCAGAACCCAGTAGATCAGGGCTGCGGACAGGTACATGGTGAAAATTTCAAAGGTGCGTGCCGATACCAGTTGGGCCTGGCGGAACAGCTCGGGCACCTGGATGGTGGCGGCCAGCGCCGTGTCTTTTACCAGCGAAATAAAGCTGTTGCCCAGGGGTGGCAGGGCCGTGCGCATTGCCTGCGGCAGGATGGCCCGGCGCAAGGTCTGTGCGCGAGTCATGCCGATACTGGCGGCAGCTTCCCACTGGCCACGCTCGATGGAGGCAATGGCGGCGCGCAGGATTTCACAGGCATAGGCCGCCATGTTCAGCGAGAAGCCGATCATCGCTGCCGGGATCGGATCCAGCTCGATGCCCACCTGCGGCAAGCCGTAGTAGATCAAGAACAGCTGCACCAGCAACGGCGTGCCGCGAAAGAACGAGACGTAGACCCTGGCCGTCCAGCTCAAGAGCTTGAAGCGCGACAGGCGCATCAAGGCCAGGCCGAAGCCCAGCAGCAAGCCGAAAAACATCCCGCCGAGGCTGAGAATCACCGTGTAGTACGCGCCCTTGAGCAGAAAGGGCGCGGAATCGAGCGCGAGTTGGAAACCTGCTTCCATTATTGGGTGACGTCAGCGTTGAAGTATTTCTCGGACAGCTTCTTCAAAGTGCCGTCGGCGCGCAGTTTGTCGAGGGCCTGGTTGACCGCTTCAAGCAGTTCAGGCTCGCCTTTGCGCAGGGCAATCCCGGCTTCCTGGCGGGAGAAGGCTTCACCGGCAGCGGCGGTGTCCTTGGCTTTTTTCGCATATTCGAGGGCTGCCAGGCGGTCGATCAGAATCGCGTCGATACGGCCGATGCGCAGGTCCTGGAATTTGGTGGGGTCGTCGTTATAGGTCTTGATGATGGCTTTGGGCTGGTTGTCCTTGAGCCATTGTTCGTAGTTGGTGCCAAGGCCCACCCCGACTTTCTTGCCGGCCAGGTCGTCGGCGGTCTTGATGGTGTCGACGTTTTTCGCCAGGGTCAGCGCCTGGATCCCGGAGACGGTGTAGGGCTTGGAGAAATCGTATTTTTTCTTGCGCTCTTCGGAGATCGTCACCTGGTTGACCACTGCGTCGAGGCGCTTGGATTCCAGGGCGGCGAGGATGCCGTCCCACGGGGTAGCCTGCAGCTTGACCTTGACCCCCAGCTCCTTGGCCAGGGCTTCGGACAGCTCGGCTTCAAAGCCACTGAGCTTGCCGTTTTCATCGACGAAACTGAACGGTGGGTAGGTGCCTTCCAGGCCGATTTTGATCTCGCCGGCTTTCTTGATGTTGCCCAGTTGCTCGCCGGCAACTGCCTGGCCCAGCAAGCCGGCGCCAAGCGCCAGGCCCAATGTGCCAACCAGCAACGTGCGACGCAGTACAGAAATAGTCATGACAAGCCCCTGTGTTTTTTATGGTGAGCGAAGCAGGTGACGCAGTGGTCGTATCCTGCCCTAAAAACGCGGTGTGTGGGAGCGCGACTATAGGGCGAGTTTGAAAGCGTTAAAAATAATATAAATTAAACTTTATATTCCATTTTTGCATATGAAGTGGAGATTCAATGTGTCCAGTCAGAACACTGAGTCATAGGCAAACAACGCCGGCGCGCCGCCGGTGTGCAGGAAGATGATCGGCCCTTCAGCGAAGGCCTGGCGACCGATACCGTCGAGCAACCCGGCCATGGCCTTGCCGGTGTAGACCGGGTCCAGCAACAGGCCTTCCTGGCTTGCCAGCAGCTTGATTGCCGCCAGGGTGCCGGCGTTGGGTTCGCCGTAGCGCGGGGCGAAGTATTCGTCCCATAAAATCACGTTGAAGGCGTCGGGTACCGCCACCCCCAGCAACTGCGCCGTGCGCTCGGCCAGGCCTTGGACCTTGGGCCGTTGCGCTTCGTCGGTGCGCGACACGGTGACGCCAATCACCGGCAAGTCCGGCAGCACTTCACTCAACGCCAGGGCCAGGCCGCTGTGGGTTCCGGCGCTGCCGGAGGCCAGGACCACTGCCGCGAACTGCAGGCCGCTGTCTTCGATCTGCCCGGCCAGTTCCAGCCCGGCCCGCACATAACCCAGGGCGCCCAGGGCGTTGGAGCCGCCAATGGGCACTATGTAGGGGTTTTTACCATTGCTGCGCAGGCGTTCGGCCAGGGCGTTGAGTTGCTCGTCGGCGTTGTCCAGGTTTTCGACCAATTCGACCTTGGCGTCGAACAACTCGACCAACAGGCGGTTGCCGTTGCCCAGGTAGTTGGGGTCGTCGGTGCCCGTGGGATTTTCCAGCAGGGCGACACAGCCCAGGCCCAGCTTGGCGGCGAGGGCTGCGGTCTGGCGCACATGGTTGGACTGGATCGCGCCGGCGGTGATCAACGTGTCGGCGCCTTGGGCCAGGGCATCGGCGGCGAGGTATTCGAGCTTGCGCAGCTTGTTGCCGCCCATGGCCAGCGGCGTGGTGTCATCGCGCTTGATGTAGATATCACGGCCCAGCCAGGTCGACAGTCGTTCGAGTTTTTCCAGGGCGGTGGCGCCGCCCAGCAGGTTCAGACGATTAAAACGGTCGAGCTGTTGTTTGATCATGGTTACGCACGGGTAATAGAAGATGGGGGGGACTATAGGCAGGGCTTTTTGCCGGGGCAACCGCCAGATGCTTATGCCAAAGTGTTATTAGCATCGCACCATTGGTTCTTAAGGGCCGCCCGGTTGCATACCGTAAAGTGTGGCCATTACCTCAGGAGGGAATACCGTGAGTGAGCGTTCCAGTCATTGGCAGTTACAGACCATCGTCAGCCAGTTGCGCGGCGCCCGGGATCAGTGGCGTACCCGCAATGGGCGGGTCAGCGGCGAACAGGGCGGTCGCGAGTTACCGTCGCGCGAGGCCGTGGCGCAAATTCTTGAAGCGCTGTGCGGTGCGCTGTTCCCGATGCGCCTGGGCCCGGTGGATCTGCGTGAGGAAAGTGAGGACTTCTACGTCGGCCATACCCTGGATGTGGCGCTCAACGCCTTGCTCGCCCAGGCCCGCCTGGAGTTGCGCTATGCCGCGCGCCAGGGCGGCAATGCCGATAAGGAAGTCGATGCACTGGCCATCCGCTTGATCCAGGACTTTGCCCTGGCTTTGCCGGCGCTGCGCAGTTTGTTGGACACCGATGTGCTGGCGGCCTATCACGGGGATCCGGCTGCACGCACGGTGGATGAGGTGCTGCTGTGCTATCCGGGCATCCTCGCGGTGATCCACCATCGCCTGGCCCACCATTTGTATCGCGCCGGGCTGCCTCTGCTCGCGCGGATCAGCGCGGAAATCGCGCATTCGGCCACTGGCATCGACATTCACCCAGGCGCGCAGATCGGCCCGAGCTTCTTTATCGACCACGGCACGGGTGTGGTGATTGGCGAAACGGCGATCATTGGCGAGCGGGTGCGTATCTATCAGGCGGTGACCCTGGGCGCCAAGCGTTTCCCGGCGGATGAAGATGGGCAGTTGCAGAAGGGCCATCCACGCCACCCGATTGTCGAGGACGATGTGGTGATCTACGCCGGGGCGACGATCCTGGGGCGAATCACCATCGGCAAGGGTTCGACCATTGGCGGCAACGTGTGGCTGACCCGCAGCGTGCCGGCGGGGGCGAATATCACGCAGGCGAACTTGCAGCATGATGACGGGACGCAGAAGTAGCGACGACCTGATGGGGGAGCGGGCTTGTGTGGGAGCGGGCTTGCCCGCGATGGCGGTAGGCCAGTCAAATACCTCTAACCTGACACTCAGTTGTCGCGGGCAAGTCCGCTCCCACAGGGGATGGCATTTCAATTTAGGCAAGCAATCGCTGAACGTTTTACCTTTCCCACACGTCATACCCTTCCTTGAGCTAGTGTAGGAATTACCTACCACTCAGCCCTGCGATTAGTCCCAGACCGCCTATCCATGTTTAACTTGAACGTTCGTTCAAGTTAAACCGGTGGTTCGCTGCCCGCTCACAACAGGAGGCTTACCTTTGCTGAGTCCGTTTTATACAGCCACATCCAATACCCTCGAGGTGCACCGTTCATGAGTGCATCGTCTGTTCCTTCAAGCGGCCAGGTGCGTATGAATGCACCGGTGTTTTACTTCGCCGCCAGCTTCATCCTGCTGTTTGGTGTCACCGTAATCGCGATCCCCGAGCAGGCCGGCGCCTGGTTGCTGGCCGCGCAAAACTGGGCGGCCAATACGGTCGGCTGGTACTACATGCTGGCGATGACCCTGTATCTGGTCTTCGTGGTGGTCACCGCGTTGTCTGGCTACGGCAAGATCAAACTCGGTGCCGACCACGACGAGCCCGAATTCAGTTACCTGTCCTGGGCCGGCATGCTGTTTGCCGCCGGGATCAGCATCACGCTGTTTTTCTTCTGCGTCTCGGAACCCTTGACCCACCTGGTGCAACCGCCTCAGGGCGAGGCCTTGAACGCCGACGCGGCGCGCCAGGCCATGCAGGTGCTGTTTCTGCATTGGGGCCTGCATGGCTGGGGCGTCTTTGCGTTCGTCGGCATGGCCCTGGCGTACTTCGCCTACCGGCATAACCTGCCGCTGGCCTTGCGTTCGGCGCTGTACCCGCTGATCGGCAAGCGCATCAATGGCCCCATCGGCTATGCGGTGGATGGCTTCGGCATCATCGCCACGGTGTTCGGCCTGGGCGCGGACATGGGTTTTGGGGTGTTGCACCTCAACTCGGGCCTGGACTACCTGTTCGGCATCGCCCACACCCAATGGATCCAGGTCGGCCTGATCACCCTGATGATGGGCGCGGCGATCCTGGTCGCAGTGGCCGGTGTCGACAAGGGTGTGCGGGTCATGTCCGACATCAACATGCTGCTGGCCTGTGCGCTGCTGCTGTTTGTGTTGTTCGCCGGGCCCACCCAGCATTTGCTCAACACCCTGATCCAGAACATCGGTGACTACCTTGGCGCACTGCCGACCAAGAGTTTTGACGTCTACGCCTACAACGAGCCCAGCGATTGGCTCGGCGGCTGGACCGTGTTTTATTGGGCCTGGTGGATCGCATGGTCGCCGTTCGTGGGCCTGTTTATCGCACGCATTTCCCGTGGCCGGACCATCCGCGAATTTGTCTTCGGCGTGCTCCTGATCCCCCTGGGTTTCACCCTGGCCTGGATGTCGATCTTCGGCAACAGTGCGATTGACCAGGTGCTCAACCACGGCATGGCGGCGCTGGGGCAGTCGGCCATCGACAACCCGTCGATGAGCCTGTACCTGCTGCTGGAAACCTATCCATGGAGCAAGACTGTCATCGCGGTCACGGTGTTTATCAGTTTTGTGTTCTTTGTCACCTCGGCCGACTCCGGCACCGTGGTGCTGTCGACCCTGTCGTCCAAGGGCGGCAATGCCGATGAAGACGGGCCGAAGTGGCTGCGGGTGTTCTGGGGCGCCATGACCGCGCTGGTGACCAGCGCCTTGCTGTTCGCCGGTAGCATTGACTCGCTCAAGTCGGCGGTGGTGCTGACGTCGTTACCGTTCTCGTTGATCCTGCTGTTGATGATGTGGGGGCTGCACAAGGCGTTCTACCTCGAATCGCAGAAGCAGATCGCCCGGATGCATTCCCTGGCACCCGTCTCGGCGGCCTCCCGCAGGGGCCGTGGCGGCTGGCGCCAGCGCCTGAGCCAGGCGGTGCATTTCCCGTCGCGCGATGAGGTGTACCGCTTCCTCGAAACCACGGTACGCCCGGCGATTGAAGAAGTGACGGCAGTGTTTGTCGAGAAGGGCCTGAATGTCGTCACCCAGCCTGACCCGTCCAACGACAGTGTCAGCCTGGAAATCGGCCACGGCGAAGAGCGCCCGTTTGTCTATCAGGTGCAGATGCGCGGCTACTTCACGCCGTCCTTTGCCCTCGGTGGCCTGGGCTCCAAGGCAATCAACAACCGTCGCTACTACCGCGCGGAAGTGCACTTGAGCGAAGGCAGCCAGGATTACGACCTGGTGGGCTACACCAAGGAGCAGATCATCAACGACATCCTTGACCAGTACGAACGGCACTTGCAGTTCCTGCATCTGGTCCGCTGATGCAACCTTTGTAGGCGCCGGCTTGCCGGCGCCTACAGGGCGTGTCGGATCAGAACGGCACATCACCCAGAATCGTCGCCCGATGCATCACACGCCGCTGTGGCCGATAGTCGTCCACGGCGTAGTGCTGCGTCACGCGGTTGTCCCAGAAGGCCACGTCGTTGGCTTGCCAGCGCCAGCGCAGGGTGAATTCCGGGCGAGTGGCGTGGGCGAACAACAGCTTGAGGATGACTTCGCTTTCGGCCGGCTCCAGTTCGTTGATCTTGCTGGTGAAACCCTCACTGACAAACAGCGATTTACGCCCGCTGACCGGGTGGGTGCGGATCACCGGGTGGGACAGGGGCGGGTTCTTTTTGCGCGCTTCTTCCCAGCGGGCCAGGTCTTGGGCGGTGTTGCCGTAACGTTCCTGAGGGAACGAGCGGGTGAAGTCATGGGTTGCCGTCAGGCCGGTCAAAAAAACCTTCATCGGTTCCGACAGTGCCTCGTAGGCCGCAATACCGCTGGCCCACAAAGTGTCACCGCCAAAGGCCGGCAGCAGCTTGGCGCTGAGCACCGCGCCCAGGGCCGGGGTGGGCAGGAAGGTCACGTCGGTGTGCCAGATGGCATTGTCGCGCACGTCGGTGACGGCGGTGTCGAGCACCAGCACTTCGGGCTGCTCGGGCACGTTGGGGTAGATCGGATGAATGTGCAGGTCACCGAAATTCGCCGCGAAGCGCGCTTGCTGCTGCGGGGTGATCGGCTGGTCGCGAAAGAACAGCACCGAATGCTGGAGCAGCGCGCGCTCGATGGCGTCGCGCTGTTCGAGGTTCAGCGCCTGGGTGATATCGACGCCACTGATCTGGGCGCCCAGGGCGGTGCTTAAGGGGGTAACGGTCAGGTGGCTCATGTTGTTCTCTTCCTAGTGGGCCTGGCCATGCCAAGGCACCCATTTACGCTGCAGGGCGCGTAGGCCCATTTCCATGGCAAAGGCGATCAGCGCGATCACCAGGATGCCCAGTACCACCACGTCGGTGACCAAAAATTGCGCGGCCGACTGCACCATGAACCCCAGGCCGCTGGTGGCGGCGATCAACTCGGCAGCCACCAGGGTCGACCAACCGACACCCAGGCCGATGCGCACGCCGGTAAGGATATCGGGCAGGGCGCTGGGCAAGATCACATGGCGGATCAACTGCGCCCGCGTGGCGCCCAGGGACTGCGCTGCGCGCAATTTGGCCGGGTCGACCGTGCGCACGCCGGTGGCGGTGGCGATGGCAATCGGGGCGAAGATCGCCAGGTAGATCAGCAACACCTTGGACAGCTCACCGATGCCGCACCAGATCACGATCAAGGGCAGGTAGGCCAGCGGCGGGATCGGCCTGTAAAACTCGATCAGCGGGTCGAGAATGCCGCGGGCGATGCGGTTGGCGCCGATGGCAATGCCGATCGGCACGGCGGTCAGCACTGCAAAGCCCAGGCCCAGGCCGATACGGCCAAGGCTGGCACCCAGGTGCTGCCAGAGGGTGGAGTCCATATAGCCGCTTGTCGCCAGCAGCCAGCCCTTTTGCAGCACGGCAGACGGAGGCGGCAGGAACAGCGGCTCGATCAGCCCGCTGGCGGTCACGGCCCACCACAGCGCCAGCAGCGCACCCAGGGTCAGCCCGCTGATCCAGCGTGTGCTCAGGTTGCGGCGCAGCGCCGGGGTGGCTGGGCTGACGGCGGTGGCCGGGATTTCATAACTGCTCATGCGGACTCCTGCCGTTGCAAGAACACTTTGCCCAGCACGTGTTCGCGGGTTTCGATAAACCGTGGGTCGGACTTGATCGCACGGGCCGACTCGCCGGCCGCGTAACGCTGGCCAAAGTCCAGGCTCAGGCGCTCGACGATTTGCCCGGGGTTGGGCGCCAGCAGAATCAGGTCGGTGGCGAGGAACACCGCTTCTTCGATGTCATGGGTGATCAGGAATACCGGCTTGGCCGTGCGCCGCCAGACTTGCAGCAGCAGCTCCTGCATCTGTTCACGGGTGAAGGCATCGAGGGCGCCGAAAGGTTCGTCCATCAGCAGCACCCGTGGGTCGGCAGCCAGGGCGCGGGCCAGGCCGACGCGTTGTTTCTGCCCGCCAGACAGCTGCCAGATGCGCCGGCTGTCAAAGCCGGCCAGGTCCACCAGGGCAAGCATTTCCCGGGCGCGGACCTGCCGCTGGGCCTTGGGCACACCGGCCAGCTCCAGGCCGAAGCCGACATTGGCCAGCACGTCTTGCCAGGGCAGCAGGGCGTCGTCCTGGAATACCACGCCACGCTCGGCACTCGGGCCTTGCACGGGCACGCCATCGAGGGTGATGCGTCCGGCGCTGGGTTCGACGAAGCCGGCAATCAGGTTCAACAGCGAAGTCTTGCCACTGCCGGAAGGGCCGAGGGCCACCAGCAATTGCTGGGGGCCGAGGGTCAGGGAAATATCCGCCAGCACGGGCGTGGTTGCGCCTGGGTACTGTGCGCTGATGCGCTCCAGCTGTAGCAAGGCCATCGCGATGAACTCCTGATCAGTTAGTGATGAACTTGGCGCTGGCGTAAGGGGCGTAGTCCGGCAGCACGGCCTCGACCTTGCCTTGTTCCTTGAGGAACGCGGCGGTATCGGTCACGGCCTTGGTGGTCGGGGCGCCAAGTAGCGTCACTTGGTCGGCGGCCAGTGGGTAGACGTTGCCTTGCAGCAGCAGCGGGATATCACTGGCCTTGGCGCCGGAGAGCTTCACCAGTTTGTCGACGTTGCCCTTATCGGCCAGCCAGGCTTGTGGGTCTTTACGGTATTGGGCGTAGGCATCAAGGGTGACTTTGGCAAAGGCGCTGACAATTTCCGGGTGCTTCTCGGCAAAGTCCTTACGCACGATCCAGGCATCGAAGGTCGGAGCGCCGAACTTGGCCAGTTCGCCCGAGGTGATCAACACCTTGCCGTTTTCCTTGGCCACACCCAGGGCCGGATCCCAGACATAAGTGGCGTCGATATCGCCACGCTTCCAGGCGGCGATGATGGCCGGCGGGGCGAGGTTGAGTACGGTGACTTTCGACGGGTCGATGTTCCAGTGCTTGAGCGCGGCCAACAGGCTGTAGTGGCCGGTGGAAACAAACGGCACGGCGATTTTCTTGCCGATCAGGTCCTGCGGGCTGTTGATCCCGGAACCGTTGCGCGCCACCAGGGCTTCGGCGCCACCGATCTGGGTGGCGACGAGGAAGGTCTGCACCGGCACTTTGCGGGTGATGGCTGCGGTCAGCGGGCTGGAGCCGAGGTAGCCGATCTGCACATCGCCGGACGCGATGGCGGCGATGATATCGGCGCCATTGTCGAATTTGCGCCAGTCGATAGTGGCGTTCGTGGCTTTTTCATAAGCGCCGTCGGCCTGGGCGACTTTGGCCGGGTCAACGGTGGTCTGGTAGGCGATGGTCACGTCGGCCGCCTGGGCAAACAGGCTGGCGCCGGCCAGGGACAGGGCCGCCAGGAGGCGTAAAGGGGAAGGTCGTAGCATGGAGAAGCTCCTCATCAGGCGGCCAGACGTTGGCGTGTGAGGAGACTAAATGATCTAAGAATCCGAAAATAAATAACCTTTTCGAATTAGCTTATGAGGAGAAAAGTGCAAACAGAGCTTCAGGGCCATGAAATTAATGGGGGAGCTGGCTTGCCTGCGATAGCGGTGTAACAGCCGACATCTTATTTGGATGTGACGGCCTCATCGCAGGTAAGCCAGCTCCCACTGGGGGCATCGGATGGCGTCAGTTACTGATCGCCAGGATGCTCGCCTGGTACGCCCCGACAAACACGTCGAAATCGCCCACTTCGTTCTGCTCCAGCTCCGCCTGTTGCGCCAGCGATGTACGCGCCAGCTCTTCAAAACGCGCCTGCTCGTCTGCCGGCAACGGCTCGCTACGGAAGTACTCGGCATGCACTTCGCTCTGACGCAGGGAGAACTGCGCAAAGCTTTCCTTGTGCTCCTGCATCGCGGCCAACACTTGGGCCGACGGGGTCAGGGACGAATCCTGGATCTTCGCCAACTGGGCATCCAGTGCCTGGCTGTGTTCGCTGATGCCCTGGCTCTGGTCCAGCAGGGCAGCCAGCGGGGCGATTTTCTCCAGCAGTTCGGCGGCCCATTCCTTCATTTCCACCGCCTGGCCGCGACGCTGCAATTGCAGCCCCGGCCGCCGGCCTTCCTTGACCACACTGAGGAAGTTCGACGTGGCATTGCCGCACTCGTTGTTTTCGAACAGCGGGCTGTCGTCCAACGCGCAGTACAGCAGGAACGCGTCGAGGAAGCGCGACTCCGGCAGGTCGATGCCCATCGGCAGGAACGGGTTGATGTCCAGGCAGCGCACTTCGATGTACTGGATGCCACGGGCCATCAGCGCCTGGATCGGCCGTTCGCCGGTGTAGGTCACGCGTTTGGGGCGGATGTTGGAGTAGTACTCGTTTTCGATCTGCAGGATGTTGGTGTTGAGCTGTACCCACTCACCATCCTTATGGGTGCCGACTTCGACGTAGGGCGCGTAGGGCGTTGCCACCGCTTCGCGCAGGCTGTCGGTGTAGCTGGCCAGATCGTTATAGCAAGGGGTCAGGCCGGCCTGGGCGTTGCTCTGGTAACCCAGATCGCTCATGCGCAGGCTGGTGGCATAGGGCAGGTACAGGGTGTCGGCATCGAACTGTTCCAGCTGGTGGGAACGCCCGCGCAGGAAACCCGCATCCAGGGCTGGCGAGGCACCGAACAGGTACATCAGCAGCCAGCTGTAGCGGCGGAAGTTACGGATCAGCGCGATATAGGCCGTGGACTGGTAGTCACGGTCGGTGCCCACGAAGCCTTCGGCTTCCTTGAGCAGCGGCCACAGCTCTTCCGGCAGGGAGAAGTTGTAGTGGATACCGGCGATGCACTGCATGGTCTTGCCGTAGCGCAGGGCCAGGCCCTTGCGATACACGTATTTGAGCTGTCCGATATTGGAGGTGCCGTAGTAGGCAATCGGAATATCTTCCTCGGCCGGCAACGGGCACGGCATCGATGGACTCCACAGGTACTCGTTGCCGAGCTTGCTGTAGGCAAAACGATGAATTTTGTCGAGGCTGCGCAGGGTATCTGCCGGGTTGGGCAGTGCCGGCGTGATGAACTCCAGCAGCGACTCGGAATAGTCGGTGGTAATCGACTCATGGGTCAATGCGGCGCCCAGGGCCTCTGGATGCGGCGTTTGAGCCAGGCGGCCTTCGCCGGTGACACGCAGGCATTCTCGCTCGATGCCGTGCAGGCAGTGCTCAAGCAAAGAGAGGTGTTCGCGCTTGCCGAGCAGAGCTAGGCGGCGGTTGAGAAGTTCGCTCAAGTTGGATTCCTTCACGCGTCAGTCGCCCCAATATGGGGGTGGGCAAGACGGTCTACAAGGGTGAAGTTAAAACTGGCGTTATCGCCTGGTTTTCGAGCCGGAACAACCTGCTCTGAAAGTGCCGACTTCATTCCCTGAATTTGGCTATCGCGCAGGAAGAAAATTCCGACGCTGTTTTCGCAGCGCCGAAATTAACCCAAATTGATGACAGGGAGCTATAGGACAGCGAAGGTGCCTTGTGCTTTTGCGACGAGTCTTTCGTCCTGATACACCTCGGCCTCGACCACCAGCGTGCGCCGGCCGGGGTGGATGACCCGGGCGGTGCACAGCACGTCACCGTCGGACACGGCACGGATGTAGTTGATTTTGCACTCGATGGTCGCGCTCTGCTGGTCAAAACCGTGGGAGCTGGAACAGGCCAGCCCCATGGCAATGTCCACCAGGCTGAAAATCGCCCCGCCATGGAGCTTGCCCGCGCGGTTGCGCAATTGTGGCTCCAGGCTCAGGGCAACCTCGGCAACGCCTTGGTCCAGGCGTTGCAGACGGCAGCCGAGCAGCTCGCTGAAGGCGCTGTGGGTCAAGCCGGCTGGCAGCTCCATCAGCGCTTTTTCAACTGCTTGGCGTTGGCGAACAGCGAAGCCATGGCGTTATTGGCCGGGGCTGCGGTGGTGGCTTCCTTACGCGGTGCAGTGTTTTCCGAACGGTTTTGCGACTGGCGCGGTGCTGAACCCGGGCGTGCGCCACGGGCACCGTCGATTTTCTCGCCGGGGGTATCGCTCATGCGCATCGACAGGCCCACGCGTTTGCGCGGGATATCCACTTCCATGACCTTGACCTTGACCACATCCCCGGCCTTCACCGCTTCACGCGGATCCTTGATGAACTTCTCTGAAAGCGCGGAGATATGCACCAAACCGTCCTGATGCACACCGATATCCACAAATGCGCCGAAGTTGGTCACGTTGGTCACCACGCCTTCGAGGATCATCCCCAGTTGCAAGTCCTTGAGGTCTTCGACGCCTTCCTGGAACTCGGCGGTCTTGAACTCCGGACGCGGGTCGCGACCCGGTTTTTCCAGTTCTTGCAGGATGTCGGTGATGGTCGGCACACCGAAGGTCTCGTCGGTGTACTTCTTCGGATCCAGGCGCTTGAGGAACGCGGCGTCGCCGATCAGCGAGCGGATATCGCGGTCGGTTTCAGCGGCGATGCGCTGTACCAGCGGATAGGCTTCCGGGTGGACTGCCGAGGCGTCGAGCGGGTTGTCACCGTTCATCACGCGCAGGAAGCCGGCGGCCTGTTCGAAGGTTTTTTCGCCAAGGCGTGCGACTTTTTTCAGCGCCGCTCGGGTCTTGAACGCGCCGTTTTCATCGCGATGGGTGACGATATTCTGCGCCAGGGTGGAGTTGAGGCCGGAAATCCGCGCCAGCAGGGCGACCGAGGCAGTGTTGACGTCGACGCCGACCTTGTTCACACAGTCTTCCACCACTGCATCCAGGCCGCGCGCCAGTTTCAGCTGCGACACGTCGTGCTGGTACTGGCCGACGCCAATGGATTTAGGGTCGATCTTCACCAGCTCGGCCAGTGGATCCTGCAGGCGGCGTGCGATGGACACCGCGCCACGGATCGACACGTCGAGGTCCGGGAATTCCTTGGAGGCCAGTTCCGACGCCGAGTACACCGAAGCGCCCGCCTCGGAGACCATGACCTTGGTCATTTTCATGCCTGGGTATTTTTTGATCAGCTCCAGGGCCAGCTTGTCGGTTTCGCGGCTGGCGGTGCCGTTGCCGATGGCAATCAGGTCTACCGCATGCTTGGCGCACAGGGCGGCGAGGATGGCGATGGTCTGGTCCCACTTGTTGTGCGGCACGTGCGGGTACACGGTGGCGTGGTCCAGCAGCTTGCCGGTGGCGTCGACGACGGCGACCTTGCAACCGGTGCGCAGGCCCGGGTCCAGGCCCAGGGTTGCGCGCGGGCCGGCCGGAGCGGCCAGCAGCAGGTCGTGCAGGTTGTGGGCGAATACGTTGATCGCCTCGGTCTCGGCGCCGTCGCGCAGCTCGCCCAGCAGGTCGGTTTCCAGGTGGGTGTAGAGCTTGACCTTCCAGGTCCAGCGCACGACTTCACTGAGCCATTTATCCGCAGGACGATTCTGATTCTGGATGCCGAATTGTTGGCCGATCATGCCTTCGCACGGGTGCATGGTGCCCGGCAGTTCGTCGCCGACCTTCAGCGCGGAGCTGAGAATGCCTTCGTTGCGGCCGCGGAAAATGGCGAGGGCGCGGTGGGACGGCATGCTTTTCAGTGGTTCGTCGTGCTCGAAGTAATCGCGGAACTTGGCGCCTTCTTCCTCTTTGCCGGCGATCACACGGGCGCTGAGGGTGGCTTCCTGTTTCAGGTAGTTACGCAATTTTTCCAGCAGGTTGGCGTCTTCGGCGAAACGCTCCATGAGGATGTACTTGGCGCCTTCGAGGGCGGCCTTGACGTCGGCCACGCCTTTTTCGCCATCGACAAAGCGCGCGGCTTCGGTTTCCGGGGTCAGGAACGGGTCGTTGAACAGACCGTCGGCCAGCTCGCCGAGGCCGGCTTCCAGGGCAATCTGGCCCTTGGTGCGGCGCTTCTGCTTGTACGGCAGGTACAAGTCTTCGAGGCGGGTCTTGGTGTCGGCGAGCTTGATATCGCGTTCGAGTTGCGGGGTCAGCTTGCCCTGCTCCTGGATGCTGGCGAGAATGCTGACACGCCGTTCGTCGAGTTCTCGCAGGTAGCGCAGGCGTTCTTCCAGATGCCGCAGCTGGATATCATCCAGGCTGCCGGTCACTTCTTTACGGTAACGGGCGATGAAGGGCACGGTGGAGCCTTCATCCAGTAGAGCGACGGCCGCTTCGACCTGTTGGGGGCGTACACCGAGTTCCTCGGCGATGCGGCTGTTGATGCTGTCCATAAAACCACCTGAAATTCTTGAAAGCAGTGCGCAGGCCCGGAAAACAAGGCTCTGCGCGGCTGGTTGAGCGGCCCGACTGGCGCCGCTGCCTGGGTCAAGAGGCAGCCTATTGACCCTCGAAATCGAAAAAGTCACGACAAGCAGATGAAAAAACACCAGGCCGGCCACGGTATTGCCCGGCACTGAGGCGCGGCATTATAACCAGCGATCCGTTCTTGGGGGGATTGCGCCAGGCGCCGGTGCACTGGTGGTTGGAGAAAAATCTGCTAACAATGCGTACCGTGCGTATAACGGCAGCTAAGCCATAATGCGCGCCAGATAAGAGGAGCATCCAATGAGCAGCACTGCACAAACTGCTGAAGGCGAAAAAATTCTCATCGTTGATGACGATCCGGGGCTGAGCAGCCTGCTGGAGCGGTTCTTCACCTCCAAGGGCTACCGTGCCCGCGCGGTGCCGAACACCGAGCAGATGGACCGCCTGCTCGGGCGCGAAGTCTTCAACCTGGTCGTGCTCGACCTGATGTTGCCCGGCGAAGACGGCCTGACCGCCTGCAAGCGCCTGCGCAGCACCAACAACCAGATCCCGATCATCATGCTGACCGCCAAGGGCGATGAGCTGAGCCGTATCAAGGGCCTGGAACTGGGCGCCGACGACTACCTGGCCAAGCCATTCAACCCCGACGAGCTGATGGCGCGGGTCAAGGCCGTATTGCGTCGCCAGGCGGCTCCCGTACCGGGCGCGCCAGGCAGCGAAGATGAAAGCGTGACCTTTGGTGACTACGAACTGTCGCTGGCTACCCGTGAGCTCAAGCGTGGCGAAGAAGTCCACATGCTCACCACGGGCGAATTCGCGGTGCTCAAGGCGCTGGTGATGAACGCTCGCCAACCGCTGACCCGTGACAAGCTGATGAACCTGGCCCGTGGTCGTGAATGGGACGCCCTGGAGCGCTCCATCGATGTGCAGATTTCCCGTCTGCGCCGGATGATCGAGCCGGATCCGTCCAAGCCGCGTTATATCCAGACAGTGTGGGGCGTGGGTTACGTGTTTGTGCCGGATGGCACGGCAACCAAGTAATCGATGATTTGCACATGCGGGTATTCCGGAGTTCGATCCCAAGGGGTCGGCCGGATGCCCGGCGTCTGCAATTCTGCGAGCGTGGCTCGCTCTTGCCAGGTGTCTAGCTGTCTTCTATGAAAACCCCGCTGTGGTTCCCCCAAAGTTTCTTCTCCCGCACCCTTTGGCTGGTGCTGATCGTCGTGCTGTTTTCCAAGGCGCTGACCCTCGTTTATCTGTTGATGAACGAAGACGTGCTGGTGGACCGGCAGTACAGCCATGGTGTTGCGCTGACATTGCGTGGCTACTGGGCTGTGGATCCCGAGAACCGCGAAAAAGTCGCCAAGGCGTCGACGTTGACCCGCGTGGATGGGGCTGGCGTGCCGGAAGGCGAGCAGCATTGGCCTTACAGCGAGATCTACCAGCGCCAGATGCAGGCCGAACTGGGTGAAGACACCGAGGTGCGCTTGCGCATGCATGTATCACCCGCCCTCTGGGTGCGCGCGCCGAGCCTGGGCGATGCATGGATCAAGGTTCCGCTGTATCCGCACCCGCTGCGGGGGCAGAAGATCTGGAACGTACTTGGCTGGTTCCTGGCTATTGGCCTGCTTTCCACCGCGTCGGCCTGGATTTTCGTGCGCCAGCTCAACCAGCCGCTCAAGCGCCTGGTGTTCGCCGCCAGGCAACTGGGGCAGGGGCGCAGCGTGCGCCTGCCGATCAGCGATACGCCCAGCGAAATGACCGAGGTCTATAGCGCGTTCAACCAGATGGCCGAGGATGTCGAACAGGCCGGTCGCGAGCGTGAGCTGATGCTGGCCGGGGTGTCCCACGACCTGCGCACGCCGCTGACACGCTTGCGCCTGTCCCTGGAACTGATGGGCAACCACACCGACCTGACCGATGACATGGTCCGTGATATCGAAGACATGGACGCGATTCTCGACCAGTTCCTGGCGTTTATCCGCGATGGTCGCGATGAGGTGGTGGAAGAAGTGGACCTGACCGACCTGGTCCGCGAGGTCGTGGCGCCCTATAACCAGAATGGTGAGCAGGTACACATGCGCCTGGAGCCGATCCAGCCCTTTGCGTTGCGCCGGGTCTCGATGAAGCGCCTGTTGAACAACCTGATCGGCAACGCCTTGCATCATGCGGGCACCGAGGTGGAAGTCGCCGCCTATGTGTCTGGTGACACCAACGCGCCTTATGTGGTGCTGAGTGTCATGGACCGTGGCGCCGGGATTGATCCGGCGGAGCTGGAGGGCATTTTCAACCCCTTCACCCGTGGCGACCGCGCCCGTGGTGGCAAAGGCACCGGCCTGGGCCTGGCGATTGTGCGGCGGATTGCCTCGATGCATGGCGGCAATGTTGAACTGCGCAACCGTGCCGATGGCGGGCTGGAAGCGCGGGTGCGCTTGCCGTTGGGGCTGATGTTGCCAAGGGATGCGGTCTAAGCCACGACGAAAATCAAATGTGGGAGCTGGTTTGCCTGCGAAAAAAACTAACAGTGATGTTGAATGTTAGTCAGTCATCGCAGGCAAGCCAGCTCCCACACTGGTTTGTGCTGCCCTAAAGGGCGTATTTCAGCCCTTGCCCTTGGTCCGGGTCAGATTCGGCCCGCTGTTCTTCTCCAGATGCTGAATGATGATCCCCGCCACATCCTTGTTGGTGGTGGTCTCAATTCCTTCCAGGCCTGGTGACGAGTTGACTTCCATCACCAGTGGCCCGTGGTTCGAGCGCAGGATATCCACGCCCGCCACACTCAAGCCCATGACCTTGGCTGCGCGCAGGGCGGTCATGCGTTCTTCCGGGGTGATCTTGATCAGGCTGGCGCTGCCACCCCGATGCAGGTTGGAGCGAAACTCCCCCGGCTTGGCCTGGCGCTTCATCGCGGCAATCACCTTGTCCCCCACCACGAAGCAACGGATATCGGCCCCGCCGGCTTCCTTGATGTATTCCTGGACCATGATGTTCTGCTTGAGGCCCATGAACGCTTCGATCACCGACTCTGCCGCCGTGGCGGTTTCACACAGCACCACGCCAATGCCCTGGGTGCCTTCCAGCACCTTGATCACCAATGGCGCACCGTTGACCATCTCGATCAGGTCGGGAATGTCATCGGGGGAATGGGCAAAACCAGTCACGGGCAAGCCGATGCCCCGGCGCGACAGCAATTGCAGGGAGCGCAGCTTGTCCCGGGAGCGGGCAATGGCCACCGATTCGTTGAGCGGAAACACCCCCATCATTTCAAACTGGCGCAGGACCGCGCAGCCGTAGAACGTCACCGAGGCCCCGATACGCGGGATCACCGCGTCGAAGCCTTCCAGTGGTTTGCCCCGGTAGTGGATCTGCGGCTTATGACTGGCAATGTTCATATAGGCGCGCAACGTATCGATCACCACCATCTCATGGCCCCGTTCGGTGCCGGCCTCGACCAGACGGCGGGTGGAATACAGACGCGGGTTACGCGACAGCACAGCGATCTTCATGCAACACCTGTGGCAGCAATAGTGGAGACCGGGAACACCGGCTTGTCTTGAACGTACTTGAGCCCCGGGTTGACCACTAACTGGCCGTCGATCAGGGCTTTGGAACCTAGCAACAGGCGGTAACGCATGGTTTTGCGGCAAGCCAGGGTGAACTCCACCCTCCATACCCGATCACCCAGGGCCAGGGTGGTGCTGATGACGTAGCGCACCTGCGCCTGGCCGTTGGAGCTTTTAATGGTTTTCATGGCCACCAGCGGTGCTTCGCAGCGCCGGTGACGCAGTTGCACCACGCTGCCCAGGTGCGCCGTAAAGCGCAGCCATTTTTCACCGTCACGCTCAAAAGGCTCGATCTCGGTGGCATGCAGGCTGGAGGTACTGGCGCCGGTGTCGATCTTTGCGCGCAGGCCCGCCACACCCAAATCGGGAAGCGCCACCCATTCACGCAGACCGACAACGGTCAAATGGTCAAATGTCTTCAATATGAACAACCGGCAATCAGGGAAGTTTCTACGTCATACGACACTAGCGTCCAATAGCTCACGGATTGTGACAACCCAGGACCGTTGACGAGCGCTTGGCGCCGAATTCGCGGTATTCACGCAGAATATTCACCAAATGGCGACAGATATCTTCACACCATAAAAAACCACGGCTGAAGGGAAACTGCCTGACACCTGGCGTATCTTAGGTGAGCCTTGGCGTTTGTGCGTCGAAGGGATTCGACTGTTAAGTTGCGACATTTTTCAGAGCGAGGAATTCAAGTGGCTCAAAAGCAGGAAGAGGACGAAAAAGTCCGTTTGGACAAGTGGCTGTGGGCCGCACGTTTCTACAAGACCCGGGCCTTGGCCAAGGCCGCCATCGAGAGCGGCAAGGTGCATTGCCGAGGCGAGCGCTGCAAGCCGGGCAAGGAGCCGCGTGTTGGCGACGAGTTGCAGATTCGCATCGGCTTTGATGAGAAAACCGTGTTGGTGGAGGCGCTCTCCATCGTCCGCCGAGGCGCGCCTGAAGCCCAGGCGCTGTACACCGAGACCCCCGCCAGTATTGCCAAGCGCGAGAATGCGGCGGCCATGCGCAAGGCTGGAGCCTTGGGTATGAGTACCGACGGCAAACCGAGCAAGAAACAGCGCCGCGACCTGTTCAAGTTTCGCGGCAGCGGCAATGATGATTGAGGGGTTACGTGCAGGAGCCGATCAGGCTCCTGCACCTGGGCTCAGGCGTTGCGGATCACGCTCAGGCGATTGATCGCGGGTACCCGTTGGAGCAGCCGGAATAGCGGTTCGGTTATGCGTAGCAGCCAAGCCGAGACCTTCGCCGCAAACGGTGTGTAATAACCCCAACCCAGCGCTAACAGCGCCAGCAGTACGCCACCGATGTAGTCGTCCTGCCCCCAGTGAGCACCTGCCACCAGGCGCGGCATCATAAACAGCAGTGCCAGGCCCCAGATCAGCACCACCTGGCCGATCCGCTTGGCAAACACGCTCATGAACATCCCCCAGATCAGCAACACTGAAGCATGATCACCGGGGAAACTCTGGCTGGAACGGTCTTTCAATTCCCAGGTTTTTTCCAGGTTCGGGAAATAGTCGCTCATATGGATCGCTCCACTGATCACCATCGACGGGCTATTGTGCTGCCAGCCCATCTGCGCCGCGAGCTTGGAAAACAGCATGCGGATAAACAGCAGTAACAGCAGAATCGCGAGGAAACCGAAAAACGCCTGGCGCACTTCAATCGCCTTGAACACCCATTCGCCGCGAATCAGCAGCATCAGCAGGATCACCCCGACCACCGCATCAAATGGCCGCAGGCTGGCGATCGCCCATACATGCAGCCAGGTCGGGTTGCTGGCCAGCGGGTCGTTGAGCAGATGAAACAGCCATTCGTCGAATATCACGCAAAGCATCTGGCCTGCGGGCCATAGCCAAAAACACAGCAGCCCCAGAGCGAGTAAATTGCACAGGGCCAATCGCCCGAGGTTCCACTTGGCTTGGAACAAACCCGGATTGTTCATAAACTGTTTCCTCTTCGCTCTAAACTCTCTTCACCTATCAGAAGAAAAGCGCACCAAATTGGTGCTAAAGCGCATAATTTTAGAAACATTGTCATCACTTTGTCATCAATTCAGATACCCAGACCTATGACTGATCTACCGGATACCGACTTCACCCAACGTTTCCTCTTTGACGACAACGACGCTCGTGGCGAGCTGGTTGCCCTGGAGCGCAGCTATGCCGAAGTCCTTGCCAAGCACCCCTATCCGGAGCCGGTCGCGCAGTTGCTTGGCGAACTGATGGCCGCCGCGTCGCTGCTGGTGGGCACCATGAAGTTCGATGGCTTGCTGATCCTCCAGGCGCGCTCCGAAGGCCCGGTGCCGATGCTGATGATCGAGTGCTCCAGTGAGCGGGAAATCCGTGGCCTGGCACGTTATGACGCAGACCAGATCCCGGCGGACGCGACCCTGGCCGACCTGATGCCCAACGGCGTGCTGGCGTTGACCATCGACCCGACCGTTGGCCAGCGTTACCAGGGCATTGTCGATCTGGACGGGGAAACCCTGTCCGACTGCTTCACCAACTATTTCGTCATGTCCCAGCAAGTGGGCACCCGTTTCTGGCTCAATGCGGACGGCAAGCGCGCCCGTGGCCTGCTGTTGCAACAGCTGCCGGCGGACCGTATCAAGGACGAGGATGAGCGCGAGGAAAGCTGGCGTGGCCTCACTGCCCTGGCGGGTACCCTGACCGCTGAAGAGCTGCTGGGCCTGGACAACGAAACCATCCTGCACCGCCTATACCATGAAGAGGAAGTGCGCCTGTTCGATGCGCAATCGCTGCGTTTCCATTGCAGCTGCTCCCGCGAGCGCTCGGGCAATGCCCTGGTGAGCCTGGGCCTTGAGGATGCGCAGAATCTGGCGGTGGAGCACGGTGGCAGAATCGAGATCGACTGCCAGTTCTGCAACCAGCGCTACCTGTTCGACGCTGCCGATATCGCCCAATTGTTCGCTGGCGCTGGCGTTGACACCCCTTCTGGTACCCACCACTAAAACGTTTAAGCACAGGTAAATCACCTGACAAACGCCGGATTAGAGGTGTTCTGACGGGAGGGCCCTACTTTTTTTGGGCTTTTCTGGCATAATCCGGCCCACTTTTTTCGCGGTAGTAGTGCGCAACTTTCTACTACAAAACGTTTGGAGCACTCGGCCATAGGCCGACGGGGAACCTCATGACGCAAGCCAATAACGCCGTATACACCGATCTGAGTGTTGACGATCTGGTCAAAGAAGCCCTGCAGCGCGGTGAAGGCGTGCTTGCCGATACTGGCGCGCTGGTCGTAGAAACCGGTCACCGTACCGGTCGTTCGCCGGTCGACCGTTTCATCGTTGAAGAGCCATCCACCCAGGCCGCTATTGCCTGGGGCCCGATCAACCGCAAGTTCCCGGCCGACAAGTTCGATGCCCTGTGGGCTCGCGTCGAGGCTTTCAACAACGCGCAAGAGCATTTCGTTTCCCACGTGCATGTAGGTTCTGCCGAAGAACACTACCTGGCCGTGAAAATGACCACTCAGACTGCCTGGCAGAACCTGTTCGGTCGTTGCCTGTTCATCAACCCGGCCCAGTACAACCCGGCCGGGCGTGAAGAGTGGCAAGTGCTCAACGTTGCCAACTTTGAATGTGTGCCTGAGCGTGACGGCACCAATTCCGATGGTTGCGTGATCCTCAACTTCGCCCAGAAAAAAGTCCTGATTGCTGGCATGCGTTACGCCGGCGAGATGAAAAAAGCCATGTTCTCGGTGCAGAACTTCCTGCTGCCGGCCGCTGACGTGCTGCCAATGCACTGCGCTGCCAACATCGGTGAAGAAGGCGACGTGACCTTGTTCTTCGGCCTTTCCGGCACTGGCAAGACCACCCTGTCCGCCGACGAAAGCCGCTACCTGATCGGTGACGACGAACACGGTTGGGGCGAAGGCGTGGTGTTCAACATCGAAGGCGGTTGCTATGCCAAGTGCATCGACCTGTCGGAGAAGAACGAGCCGGTCATCTGGAAAGCCATCAAGCACGGCGCCGTCCTGGAAAACGTGGTGATCGACGATGCCAAGCACGCCGACTACACCAACGTCAGCCTGACCCAGAACAGCCGCGCGGCGTACCCGCTGGAGCACGTTGCCAAGCGTTCCGAGAAGAACCTGGGCGGCGAGCCAAACGCGGTGATCTTCCTGACCTGCGACCTGACTGGCGTACTGCCACCGGTGTCGATCCTCAATGAAGAACAAGCGGCCTACCACTTCCTGTCTGGTTACACCGCACTGGTGGGCTCGACTGAAATGGGGTCGGGCAGCGGCATCAAATCGACCTTCTCCACCTGCTTCGGCGCACCGTTCTTCCCGCGTCCGGCTGGCGAATACGCAGAGCTGCTGATCAAGCGCATCCGTGGCTTCGGCTCCAAGGTCTACCTGGTCAACACCGGTTGGACCGGCGGTGGCTACGGCGTCGGCAAACGCTTCAACATCCCGACCACCCGTGCGGTGATCGCAGCGATCCAGAGCGGCGCGTTGATCGGTGCGCAAACCGAGCACCTGGACACCATCAACCTCGACGTGCCATTGGCCGTACCGGGCGTTGAGACCGGCCTGTTGAACCCACGCAACACCTGGGCTGACAAGGCTGCCTACGACGAAGCAGCGAAGGCCCTGGCCGGCCTGTTCGTCGAGAACTTCAAGAAATTTGAAGTGAGCGACGCGATCAAGGCAGCGGGTCCGAAGTTGTAAGATTCGCTAGCTGTTGAAAAGCCGCCCCTAGTGGGCGGCTTTTTTGTGCGCGTGGAAATCTCGATGAGCGTAGAGCAGGGCGGCAAAAAGGCCCACATTAACCACTCAGTGTTCTTTAGCTCAGATTTTCTAGCGTCTGTGTATCCCAGCTATGAGTCTTGATCGCCAGGTAGAGCATGCCGATGGTGAGCGGCATTTTCTCGCCCCGGCCCTTGGCGCGGTGTTTGAGGAATACATCGAAGACCGGCGGGTTGAAGTAACGATAAGCATCATAGTCACCCAGGTCGAGATCGAATGTCTGCTCCAGCGCCTCCATAAATTGCCTGGCTTCGGCGCCGTCGCAGCCGAGGTCGAAGTTAAGCGAGGTTTTAAGGCGGAGGGTCTTGTGCTTGGGCAGGCCGATTTCTTCATGCAGCAATTGCAGGAGCTGCTGCATGACAGGGTCTTCGGGGAAGTGGGGGGCCAGGTTCATGGTGGGAGCACGCAGGAGTGGGTGAGGGGGGAGGTGTTGCTGATGGTATTTGTTTCGAGTGAGCAGCAAACCGATGCCTATAAGAAAAGACAGAATCGGAAGGCTGTCTAATTGTAACTCTCTAATCCATCGGGTTGCGCCGAACAAAAGCGTTGGTCCGATAGCGACGAGAGCGAACCCAATCCATGTTCTGAGTATGGAGCACTTGATTCTCTTGTCGAGCAGAGCGGTAAGGGCGACGAGAATGGAGAGAGTGATCCAGGGGGCGTATTCGGTCATCGTATTACCCGCCCTGAAACTGTCGAACCAAGGCCGACAATGAGCGCTGAGGGCCGATCCCGCCATTGACCTGAGCGTCTAGGCCGATAACAACATCGCCGGCGTGGTAACTGCGAATAGCGCCCTTAATTATCAGGCCAAGAGTGCCTCCCACCGCGCCTCCAACCAGAGGCGATACCAGGCTTATGGGGGCGGAAAAGGCGCTACTAATTAGTCCTGCAACAATAGTCCCGCGCTCATTGAGTAAGTCGGCCTGTCGCCGAGTGAGTGGCTTGCAAATCGCGACGGCCATTTTGCAGGGTAAATCACGTGCGAGCATTTTTTCGTAGAGATCCATCAGTTGATAGCGCAGCTGGTTTGCGCAGATGCCTGCTTCTAGCAGATACAGGCTGGATAGCCCCTGCCGATCGCCAGGGAAAACAGTGAAACGAATCACGCTGAACGTGACGCCGTAATGGCCGATGTACTGAGTCCTTTCAAGGTTCACGGATTTCTTGCCGAGAAGGTTGCGAGGGCGCTAGTTTCGGTCAGGCTCGGCCGATTCTGTAGAGGGTTGAGTGGGCACCTGAGGCAGTTTGGGAAGCGTATGGTGCCCGACCAAGCAATTTCCTACAGAGTCTTCTGATGTTGGCAATTTGGCTGTCGGGCATCCTGGCGCAGGCGGGATAAAAACCACGTCACATTTTGTATAAAATCCCGGCAAAACCCCTGAATTCAGCGTATGTTTCACCGCAAAATCTTGTAGGGCAATTCCGCCCACTACTTAAAGGGAGTTAAGCATGGGTTTGCTTCGTATCGCCTCGGCGATGTCATTGTGTGCGGTGGCGTTTTCTGTCCAGGCCGAGCAGTTGCCAATTGAAGTGCTCAGTGCGGTGGTCAAGGACCAGAAAATCGCCGACGCTGAAGTCTTGCTGCAACGCAACGGCGCACAGAACGTGGTGGGGCGCACCAACGCCCAGGGCCAGGTCACCCTCACCAGCGAAGTTGCCGATGGCGCCGACAATCTGCTGATCATCAAGAAGCCCGGCTACTCCAACCTGGTGGTGAAGTGCCCGTGCAAAGGCATGACATACGCCATCAGCCCGGTGATGGAAAACCTCGACGGCCTGCGTGTAGTGCTGACCTGGGGGCAATCGCCTTCGGACCTCGACTCCCACATGATCTTCCCCGGCAACAACATCTACTTCAACAGCAAGACCGGCACCGATGCCGAGCTGGATGTGGATGACACCGACAGCTACGGCCCGGAAACCATCACCCTGCAGAAAAAACACTACGGCGAAAGCTACGTCTACGCCGTGCATGACTTCTCCAACCGCACCAATACAGGCTCCACTGCACTGTCCGAGAGCCAGGCCAAGGTGTTTGTGTACATGGGCCAGTCCCTGGTCCGCACCTACTACGTGCCGACCAACCGTACCGGTAACCTGTGGACCGTGTTCCGCATGACCGGCAGCGGCGACTTCCAGGACATCAATACCTTCACCGGCGTGCTGGTCGAAGCCAAGGATGTGCTCAACGAAGTCAAACCCCTGCTCAACGACAGCGTTGCCGTGGATGCGGTGGTGGTCAGTTCTGCGGTACAGGGCGATGCGAAGAAGCTGAACCTCAAAGGCGAAGCGGCCTACCAGGCCGGTAACCTGGACCAGGCAATCGACTACTTCCGTCAGGCTATCGAACTGGACAATTCCTTCGGTAAAGCCTACGGCAACCTCGGCCTGGCCTATCAGAAAGCCGGTAACACCGCCGAGTCGATCTGGGCCAACCGCAAGGCGATCGCCCTGGCCAGTGGCCCGACAGCGGCCACCGTGCGCGCCGGTTCCTACTACAACATTGCGCGGATCTACGAAGCGGCCGGGCAGTTTGCCGATGCGCTGCGTCACTATCAGTTGGCCAAGGAACAGAAGGCCAACCCGGTGTATGACAAAGCCATTGAGCGTGTGCAAAACCGCTGATTGAGCTGTAGCAAAGATCTGAAAATGTGGGAGCGGGCTTGCCCGCGATAGCGGTGTAACAGTCAACAGCAGTATCGACTGGGGCACCACCATCGCGGGCAGGCCCGCTCCCACTTTTGTTTTGGGGTGTTTTATAGATTGCCGTTTGCTACCGGCTTCACCCTCGCCGCCTGTGTATCATCCTGTCTCTCTTTTCCACGCGACCTTTCTCGATTCGCTGAAAATCCCGGGCTATGTTTTAGGCCTGTTCAGCGGTCAATGGAGTGACAGCTTATGCACGACACCCTCCAGCAGGTCTTTGGTTATCCACAGTTTCGCCAAGGCCAGGAGGCGGCTGTCAGCGCCGTGCTGGCCGGCCGCTCGGCGGCGGCGATCTTTCCCACCGGCTCCGGCAAATCCCTCTGTTATCAGCTCTCAGCCGTGTTGCTGCCGCACCTGACACTGGTAGTGTCGCCGTTGTTGGCGTTGATGCAGGACCAACTGGACTTTTTGCAGCGCCATGGCATTTCGGCCGGCAGCATTGATTCGACACAAAGCCGTGAGCAGGCCAATGACGTAATGGCCCGCGCTCGCTCCGGCGAATTGAAGATCCTGATGATTTCCGTAGAGCGCCTGAAGAACGAGCGCTTTCGCAACTTTTTGCACAGCGTTTCGATTTCGCTACTGGTGGTGGACGAGGCGCACTGTATTTCCGAGTGGGGCCACAACTTCCGCCCGGACTACCTGAAACTCCCCGACTACCAACACCAGTTCAACATTCCCCAGGCGCTGCTGTTGACGGCCACCGCCACGCCCAAGGTCATTGCGGACATGCAGGCCAAGTTCGCCATCGCCCCCGCCGACGTGATCACCACGGGGTTCTACCGGCCCAACCTCAACCTGTGGGTGGAGCCGGTCAGCGGCGCCGACAAGCGCCGGCGCCTGGCGGAGTGGATGGGCGAGCGGGCCAACCAGCCGAGCATCGTCTATGTCACCTTGCAGAAGACTGCCGAGCAGATCGCCGAGCACCTGAATCGCCATGGCATCCAGGCCGAGGCCTATCACGCAGGTTTACCCCATGATAAGCGCGAAGGCATCCAGCGCCGGTTCATGGGCGGCCAGTCCAATTGCATCGTCGCTACCATTGCCTTCGGCATGGGCATCGACAAGAGCGACATCCGCAATGTGGTGCATTTCGATCTGCCCAAATCCATCGAGAACTACAGCCAGGAAATCGGGCGTGCCGGTCGCGATGGCCAGCCTTCCGAGTGCCTGGTGCTGGCCAACCGCGACAGCCTCAATGTGCTGGAGAACTTTGTGTACGGCGATACGCCGGAGCAGGAAGGCATCCGCCTGGTGCTGGAGGAACTGCTGGCGGCCGGTGATGACGGGCAATGGGAGTTTCTGCTGCGCTCGTTAGCGGAACTGAGCAATATCCGCGAGCTACCGCTCAAGACTTTGCTGGTGCAGTTGGAGCTCAAGGGGGTGATTGCACCGCGCTATGCGTTTTATGCCGAGTATCGCTTCAAGTACCTGGTAGAGCCGGAGGTATTGCTGGCGCGTTTTTCCGGTGAGCGGCAGCAGTTTGTCGCCGCGATTATCCAAGCGTGCAAACGGGCCAGGAGCTGGGCCACCGTGGACTTTGATGCGCTTTATCAACAGCACCAGGCCGAACGCGGCCGGGTGGTCAAGGCGCTGGATTATTTCCAGGAGCAGGGCCTGATCGAGCTGGAGAGCAAGCAGATGACCGAGGTCTATAGCCTGCTCGATACCGGGTTTGATCCCCAGGCCTTGAGCGCCGAGTTATACACAGGCTTCAAGCAGCACGAAGCCACGGAAGTGGCGCGGATCCATGGGATGTTGGCGTTGTTCGCCAGTGAGCGTTGCCTGGGCTTTCGGTTGGCCGAGTATTTTGGCGATGCAGCCGCCCCCCGCCAGTGTGGGCATTGCTCGGTTTGTTCTGGACAGGTCGCCCATCTGCCCGCACCACCGGGCCTGGCACCGCTTGTGGATAAAAACTTCCAGGGGCTGTGCGGGGATTTTATCCACAGGCATCATCAACACACCGGCAGCTTGCCAGGGGCCGAGCGCTTGACGCGGTTTTTATGCGGGATCAGCGTGCCACTGTTTACCAAGCTCAAGGCCCGGGGGATTCCAGGGTTTGCGGTGCTGGAAGAGTATCCGTATGCCGAGGTGCGGGATTGGGCCGAGGCCCACCTGAACGACCTGTAAATTCACTTCAACGAGACTTGTCCATGCCTGACTCAATGCCGCAGCGTGCCGATTACCGTCACTTCCAGCCGATCATTACGCGCTGGCACGACAATGATGTGTACGGCCATGTGAATAACGTCACCTACTACAGCTTCTTCGACACGGCAGTGAACACATACCTGATTGAACAGGGCGGGCTGGATATCCATGACGGCGAAGTGGTGGGGTTTGTGGTGAGTTCGGCGTGCGACTACTTCGCCTCGATTGCTTTCCCCGACCGTATCGAGATTGGCCTGCGGGTGGGCAAATTGGGCAACAGTTCAGTGCAGTACGAATTGGCGGTGTTCAAGGCCGGCGAAGATGAGGCCTGTGCGGCGGGGCGGTTTGTGCATGTGTTTGTGGATCGGGCGACTAACCAGCCGGTGACGATTCCACAGGTACTGCGCGAAGCACTGCAACACCTGGCGGTCTGACGGCGGCCTGCGAAACAATGAAGAGCTAATGTGGGAGCCGGGCTTGCCCGCGCTAGCGCAGTGTCAGGCCACCTATTGGTTGCTGGCATTGCGCTAGCGCAGGCAAGCCAGCTCCCACATTGAGTTTGCTGTGTTTACCGGTGACGGTAGTGATGCTTGTTCTTGCGATGGCCATAAGCATGCCCACGGCCACGATGATCATCACGGTCATAGCGGCGGTTATCACGCCCGCGATAGCGACGGTCGTCGTCATCGCTCTTATTGCCCATATAGTTACCCAGCGCGCCGCCCGCGCCACCGCCGGCTGCCGCGCCGATCAGGCTGCCGGTGCTACCGCCGACACTGCGCCCGACCACGTTGCCGCCTGCTGCGCCCAGTGCGCCGCCAATGGCTGCTTCGCCACGGCTGCGTTTGTCTGCGCCCACTGCGCTACCGCCGGCGCCGCCCAGGGCCGCACCAATGGCCGAACCGGTATTGCCGCCGATCTGCTGGCCGACGACCGAACCTAAAACCCCGCCCAATGCGCCGCCTACACCGGCTTCGGTGGTGCCACCGGCCATGGCTGCGCCACTGACCAGGCCAAGGGACAACAAGAGAATCGAGGAGAACTTCATAGGTGAACCTCAAGGGGATGACGGCGCGATCCTGAGGTTGTCGGAATATTCTTACAATCGAATTCCGACCAGTGGTGCAGGTTGTATACAATTAGCTAAGTTGCTGTTTTATCTAGGGAACTTAAGTCGTTTTTGCCGGTCTTTAGCTACTTCGGGAAGGCCGCTTTTATACAAAAGCGGCCTTTTTTGTGCCCGTAAAAATCGTTCCCAGACATGGAGACGATCAGGCGGTCCGGGCCATGATCAGACCATTGTCGCTGGCCGCTTCCAGGCGAATCGCCACGAACTTGGAAGTAGGCGTATGGCTACCATCCCCAGTGCTTTCCAACGGCACCAGCGGGTTGACCTCCGGGTAATAGGCCGCCGCCTGCCCCGCCGGAATATCGAACGCCAGCAAGGTAAAGCCCTTGACCCGGCGTTCACGGCCATCGTCCCAGATCGACACGATATCGGCCTTCTGCCCCGGCTTGAAGCCCAGGCGGATGATGTCGGCTTCGTTGACAAACAACACGTCGCGCTGGCCCTTGACCCCACGATAGCGGTCATCCAGGCCGTAGATAGTGGTGTTGTACTGATCATGGGAGCGCATGGATTGCATGATCAGGTCGGGTAACTGGCCAGTGGCGCGGGTGCGTTCATGCACCAGGTCCTTGGGCAGGATGTTGGCGCGGAAGTTGGCGCGACCTGACGGCGTGTTCCAGCGGCGGGCGCCTGCGCTGTTGCCCAGGTAGAAACCGCCTGGGTGCTGCACGCGCTCATTGAAGTCCTTGAAGCCGGGAATGGTGTCGGCGATCAAGTCGCGGATGCGGCGGTAGTCGGCCACCAGCCAGTTCCAGTCCACCGGTTTGCTGCCCAGGGTGGCGGCGGCGATGCCGGCGACAATGGCCGGTTCCGACTTCATCAGCTTCGACAGCGGCTGCAATTGGCCGTTGGAGGCGTGCACCATGCTGAACGAGTCTTCCACCGTCACCGCTTGCGGGCCATCGGCCTGGATATCAATGTCGGTACGACCCAGGCACGGCAGGATCAAAGCCTGTTTACCGTGGGCCAAGTGGCTGCGATTGAGCTTGGTGCTGATCTGCACGGTCAGGTCGCAGTTGCTCAAGGCCTGGAAGGTGCGGGGGCTGTCAGGCGTGGCTTGGGCGAAGTTGCCGCCCAGGCCGATAAACACCTTGGCGCGGCCCTCGAGCATGGCGTGAATGGCTTCGACCACGTTATGCCCGTTGTCACGGGGCACCTTGAACTGGAAACGACGCTCCAGGGCATCCAGGAAGGCCACGGGCGGCCGTTCGTTGATGCCCATGGTGCGATCGCCCTGCACGTTGCTATGGCCACGCACCGGGCACAGGCCGGCACCTGGGCGGCCGATGTTGCCGCGCAGCAGCATCAGGTTGGCGATTTCCTGGATGGTCGGCACCGAATGCCGATGCTGGGTGATGCCCATCGCCCAGCACATGATCACGTTCTTGCCTTTGGCGTACATGCGCGCCGCTTGCTCGATCTCCACCAGGCTCAGGCCGGACTGTTCGACGATTTCATCCCAGGAGGTGTCGTCGATCTTGGCCAGGTAATCCAGCACATTGACCGTGTGTTCATTGAGGAAGTCGTGGTCGAACACTGCCTCTTTGCCTTCGGCCTGGGCCTGGCGCTCCCACAGCAGCAGGAACTTGGCCATGCCGCGCAGGATGGCCATGTCGCCCCCCAGCGCCGGACGGAAATACGCGGTGTTGGTCGGTTTATCACCGTTGGTGAGCATTTCCAGTGGGTGTTGCGGGTGCTGGAAGCGTTCCAGGCCACGCTCTTTGAGCGGGTTGATACACACCACCTGGGCGCCGCGTTTCACTGCTTCGCGCAGCGGTTCAAGCATGCGTGGGTGGTTGGTGCCGGGGTTCTGGCCCCAGACAAAAATCGCGTCAGCGTGTTCGAAGTCGTCAAACGTCACGGTGCCTTTGCCGACCCCCACACTTTGCGCCAGGGCTACGCCGCTGGCTTCGTGGCACATGTTCGAGCAGTCCGGGAAGTTGTTGGTGCCATAGGTGCGCACGAACAGCTGATACAAGTATGCCGCTTCATTGCTGGCGCGGCCCGAGGTGTAGAACTCGGCCATGTCCGGGCTTGGCAGGGCTTGCAGGTGCTTGCCGATCAGGTCGAAGGCCGACTCCCAGCTGATTGGCTTGTAGCGGTCGGTCTCGGCGTCATAGCTCATCGGCTCGGTCAGGCGGCCCTGGTATTCGAGCCAGTAATCGCTTTGCTCCAGCAGGGAGCTGACGCTGTGCTTGGCGAAGAACGCCGCATCCACCCGGCGCTTGGTGGCTTCCCAGTTGACCGCCTTGGCGCCGTTCTCGCAGAACTTGACCATGCCGCTTTCCGGCGAGTCACCCCAGGCGCAACCCGGGCAGTCGAAGCCGCCGTTCTGGTTGGTCTTGAGCATCATGCGCAGGTTTTTCAGCGCGTTATCGCTGGTCAGCCACGCCTGTGCCACGCTGATCAGCGCGCCCCAGCCGCCCGCCGGGCCTTTGTAGGGCTTGTAGCGCGGGGTCGGGGTTTGGTCGGCTTGGTGATGATTGCTCATGGCTGGTACTCCATCGCAGGGCTGTAGACCCGCGGCGCGCTTTTTTGCGGCAGGTGGATAAGATTGAGGTTGTGCCGGCGCGCCCATTGCAGGGCCAGGCCGGTGGGTGACGACAGGCTGACCAGGGTCTGGATGCCCGCGCGCAGGACTTTCTGGATCAATTCGAGGCTGCAACGGCTGGTGACAATCGCCACGCCGCCTTCGGTCGGGATGCGCTGGCGCACCAGGGCGCCGATCAGTTTGTCGAGGGCGTTATGCCGGCCGATATCTTCGCGGCCCAGCAGCAGTTCGCCCTGGTTATTCATGAACACCGCCGCATGCACCGCGCCACTGTATTGGCCCAACGGCTGGAAGGCGCTGATGCGCTGGCGCAAGCCCTCGAGCCAGGCGGCAGGCGGCAGCGGTGCGCCCGGCAAAACCTGCAGGTCCGGCAACGCCTGCTCCACGGCTTCCACGCCACACAGGCCGCAGCCGCTGGTGCCGGCCAGTTGCCGGCGCTGTTGCTTGAGGTTCCAGAAGGCGCGGCTGCAGATCTGCACCTGGGCGTACTGGGCCGAGCCTGCGCCGCTCAGTTGCAGGTCATAGATATCGCTGATGTCGCTGATGATGCCGCTGCCCAGGCTGAAGCCGACGATAAAGTCTTCAAGATCGGTGGGCGTCACCAGCATCACGGCCTGGCTGATGTCGTTGTAGGCAATCGCCAACGCAACTTCCTCGGCCAGCGCGGTGCTGGCCGGTTCCGTGTGGTCGAGGCTGCAATATTGATAACTCTGGCTGGCGGCAGGCGCGGGCGTTGTCAGGGCAGGCGCCGCGCACGCTGGGCGCTGGGCGTTCATCAAGTCTAGTCACCGGCGAAGTGTTCAGAGTGAAGACTAGGCGCGACAAAGGGTCGCGTCTAATCGCCAATACTGATCTACCGATAGATGACGTCGATCAACGCTCCGGTAGCGATTACTGATAAAGCGCGAAACACGCCTCGGCCAACGCCGAACGTGGCGCGCTGCGCCGCATGATCAGCCCCAGCTTGGCCAGGGTTTGCGCGTTTTCGATAGGTTGCAGGCGCAGGTGTTCGGTCAGGGCGTCGAGGCCGCCGTCCAGGGGCATCACCGCACAACACAGGCCGCCATGCACGGCCTGCAGCAACTGATGGACGGCATCGGTTTGCAGCAAGGGGTGTGGCGTCAGGCCGCGGCTGTGGAAGTTATGGTCGATGGACTGGCGAAAATGCATGCCGCTGGTGAGCATGCCCAGGGGCAGCTCGATCAGCGCCTCCCAGCTCAGGGGCTTTTCGCCAAAGCTGAAAAAGCGTTGGTCGTACAACAGGCCCATGCGGGTTTCGTCCAGGGCCAGGGAGTCAAAGCGCTCGCTGTCGAGGCGTTCAAGGTAGGACACCCCCAGGTCCAGGCGATTGCTCGCCAGTTGTTCGAGGATCTGCTCGGAGCTCAACGCCGACAGCTCAAAGCGCAGGCTGGGGTGCTGCCTGTGCAACTGTTGCATCAAGGCCAGCGGATCAAAGCTCGACAGCGGCACCACGCCCAGGCGCAATGTCCCCACCAGGTTGCCCCGGCAGGCGGCCGCTTCGGCCTGCAGGCCGTCATAGGCGGCCAGCACCGTACGCGCCCACGCCAGCACCCGCTCGCCAGGGGCGGTAAAACCCTCGAAACGCTGGCCGCGATTGACCAGCGGCAGCTCCAGCTCTTCTTCCAGGCTGCGCAGGCGCATCGACAGGGTTGGCTGGGTGATGTGACAGCGCGCGGCCGCCTGGCCGAAGTGACGGGTTTCGTCGAGGGCGATGAGGAATTTCAGTTGTTTGATGTCCATCTTCGCTCCGGGGGCTTATTCCAATGGCGCAGGGATTCTAGCGCGTTTGCGTCATTGGTCGGGCTGGAACCAAGGTCTGTAAGACTGGTCTAGTCTTTGGCATCTGGAAACCCAATCCCAAGGAGAGCGCACTATGAGTCTTTTTAGCTTTATCAAAGAAGCCGGCGAGAAAATCGTTGATCTGTTGACGCCGGGTAATGCAAACGCGAGTGAGCAGTTGAAGGATCACGTTGCCAAGGTCGGCCTGGGTAACCCGAATGTGCAGACCACCGTGGAGGGCGACAAGGTGACGGTGACCGGTGAAGTCGCCACCCAGGAGGAGAAAGAGAAGATTCTGCTGGCGCTGGGCAACATTGCCGGCGTGGCGACCGTGGATGACCAGATCACTGTGTCGGGCCCTGTTGTTGCGGCTGCCCGTTTTGTCGTGGTGAAAAAGGGCGACACCCTCAGCGCGATTTCCCTGTCGGTCTACGGCAATGCCAACCTGTACAACAAAATCTTCGAGGCCAACAAGCCGCTGTTGTCGCACCCGGACAAAATCTACCCAGGGCAGACGCTGCGTATTCCTGAGTAATACCCGGAGCAACTGAATAATGTGGGAGCGGGCTTGCCCGCGATTGCGGTGTGTCAGTCAGCAGATCTAGCTCTGACCCGCCGCTATCGCGGGCAAGCCCGCTCCCACAGGGGCCTCACATCTAGTTTTAGAGCCCGCTGATCAATTCCCGGTAATCCCCGACTGCATCAAACTCCGCCGTATCCTTCGGCCCTTTGCGGCTGTCCGGCTCTTTCACCGCCAGCAAATGCCCCACGCCAAAATCCCGCGCACTGCGCAGAATCGGCAAGGTGTCGTCGATAAACAGGCTGCGCGCCGGGTCGAAGTCGATGTCCGCTTGCAGGGCGTCCCAGAACTGCGGGTTTTCCTTGGCAAAACCATAGTCGTGAGAGCTGATCAGCCGCTCGAAATACGGCGCCAACTCAATGCGTTCCAACTTCAACGACAGTGAATCGCGGTGGGCGTTGGTGATCAGGATCACGCGCTTGCCGGCCTGCTTGATGGCCGCCAGAAAGGTATCGGCGTCCGGCCGCAGGGCGATCAAATGGGCGGTTTCCAGCTTGAGTTCGCGCACCGGGATCTTCAGTTCGGTGCTCCAGAAATCCAGGCAATACCATTGCAACTGGCCGGCGTTACGCTCGAACAGCGGCTGCAACTCCATCTCCGCCAGGGCAAGGCTCACACCGTGCAGTTCGGCATAGCGCCGGGGCAGGTGTTCCATCCAGAAGTGGTTGTCGAAATGCAGGTCGAGCAGGGTGCCGTCCATGTCCAGCAGGACGGTGTCGATATCGGACCAGGGCAGTGGCGGCATGGTGGGTTCTCAAGCAGGTAAGTAAATATATCCGACACAGACAATCGGAAAAGCCACGGTATAGTAACCCGATCACGCCAAGGAGCCCTCTATGCGCCAGAAACCCACCGTCCTCGCCCGCGAAATTGTCGCCAGTAGCCGTTTGTTCCGCGTGGAGGAAGTGCAACTGCGCTTTTCCAATGGCGTTGAACGGACCTACGAGCGCCTGGTGGGCCGGGGTGTAGGGTATGGCGCGGTGATGATCGTGGCGATGATCGACGCTGACCACGCGCTGCTGGTGGAAGAATACTGCGGTGGTACGGATGAGTATGAACTGTCATTGCCCAAGGGCCTGATCGAGCCGGGCGAAGACGTGCTGGCGGCGGCAGACCGCGAGCTCAAGGAAGAGGCGGGCTATGGCGCCCGGCAGTTGGAGCACCTGACCGAACTGTCCCTGTCCCCTGGCTACATGAGCCAGAAAATCCAGGTGGTGCTGGCCACCGAGCTGTACGAAGAGCGCCTGGAAGGCGACGAGCCCGAGCCGATGCGCGTGGACCGGGTCAACCTGCGCGAGCTGGCACAACTGGCGCAGAACCCGCAGTTCAGCGAAGGCCGGGCCCTGGCCGCGTTGTACCTGGTGCGGGACTTGTTGACCCAGCGTGGAGCCTTCCAGCCATGAGCGAATTGTTCCTCGGCCACCCGTACATTGCCCCGGTGATTGAACTGGCCCGCCAGGCCGGCGAGGTCATCCTGCCGTACTGGCGCGCCAATGTAGCCGTGACGGCCAAGGCGGATGATTCGCCGGTGACCGCCGCCGACCTGGCCGCCCATCACCTGATTCTCGCCGGCCTCACTGCGCTGGACCCAAGCATCCCGGTGCTGTCGGAAGAAGATGCCGATATCGACCAGAGCGTGCGTGCCGGTTGGCAACGCTGGTGGCTGGTGGACCCGCTGGATGGCACCAAGGAATTTATCAGCGGCAGCGAAGAATTTACCGTCAACATCGCCTTGATCGAACAGGGGCAGGTGGTGTTTGGCGTGGTGTCGATGCCCACCAGTGGCCGCTGCTACTTCGGCGGCGCCGGGCTTGGGGCGTGGCGCTCCGACGTGAATGCCGCACCCCGGCCGATCCAGGTGCGCCAGAAGCCGGCCGCAGGCGAGGCGTTCACCGTGGTTGCCAGCCGTCGCCACACCAGCCCCGAACAGGAGCGCTTGCTCGATGGGTTGAGTGAAGGGCTGGGGGAGTTGAAGCTGGCCAATATCGGCAGCTCCTTGAAATTCTGCCTGCTGGCCGAAGGCAGCGCCGATTGCTATCCGCGCCTGGCGCCGACGTCGCAGTGGGACACCGCCGCCGCCCAGGGCGTGCTGGAAGGGGCTGGCGGCGAAGTGCTGGAGTTGAATGGCCAGCCGTTCAGCTACCCGGCACGCGAGTCGCTGTTGAACCCGTTCTTCCTGGCCTTGCCGGCCAAGGCCGCCTGGCGCGAGCGTTTGCTGACTCTGGCCCGTTCTTGAAGGCAATGCAGATCAAATGTGGGAGCGGGCTTGCCTGCTCCCACACAAGCCCGCTCCCAGATAGGCCTTGGATGATCTTGCCTAGCGGTGCAACACGTACTGCCCGGTAAACGCCACCGCCCGCGCTTCACTGCCCTCATTCACGATCCACGCCTGCAACGCCAGCCGCGCCCGGCCATGGCGCCGGTAGGTCGCCAAAAAGCGCTTCCACACCTTGTCCTCCGGGGCCTGGCAAATCGCCGTGGCGTCCTGGGTGACAGGCAATGGGTAGCTGATCTGCCCTTCCTGAATCACGATATGCCCGTCTTCAATCCCTTCCTCGCGCAATTGCAGGTGCAGCCAGCCCCAGCCCGCCAAGACCGTGCCGCAATACAGGCTGCCGCCGAACATGGTGCTCTTGTGGTTGATATTGGCTTGCAACGGTAAGTGCAGGCGCAGTTGCCGGTCCTGCCAGTCGAGCACCTTGAGGCCCATCTCCCGGGTCAGGGGGATGTCATGGTGCAGAATGGATTCCAGGTAACGGCTATCGCGGCTCATGGCAGTCTCTTGGCAGGGGGAAAAGGTCAATCGTCGTCAGCGTGGGCGTTGCCGCTGTCGGCAAAGTTCAGGCCGTGCTTGCGTAACTTGTCATGCAGGGTTTTGCGCGGCACGCCCAGGGCTTCGGCCAGGCTGCGCACAGAGCTGTGGGGGCGGCCGAGTTCGGCCGCGATCAGGGCTTTTTCAAAGTGCTCGACTTGCTCGCTCAAGCCCCCCGTCGACATCGGTACACCCGGCGCCGGGCCGTCCGGTGCGTTGTCCAGGGCCAGTTCCAGGCCAAGGGCGAAGCGCTCGGCGACGTTTTGCAGTTCGCGCACGTTGCCCGGCCAGTTATGGCGCAACAGCATTGCCCGTTGGCCCGGCTGCAGCTCATGCAGCGGTAGGCCGTGGCGGCTGCTGGCCTCGTCGGCGAAGTGCTGGAACAGCATCAGGGCATCTTCGCCCCGCTCGCGCAGCGGCGGAATGCGCAGCGGCGCGACGTTCAGGCGGTAGTACAAGTCTGCGCGAAAGCGCCCCTGGTCGGCGGACTGGCGCAGGTCTTCCTTGGTCGCGGCGATGATGCGGATATCCAGCGGGATCTGCTGATTGCCACCCAGGCGCTCGACCACCCGCTCCTGTAGCAGACGCAACAACTTGACCTGCACATCCAGGCTCATGCTCTCGATTTCATCGAGGAACAACGTGCCGCCGTTGGCAAATTCGAACTTGCCGATGCGCCGTTTCTGCGCACCGGTAAACGCCCCCGGCTCATGGCCGAACAGCTCGCTTTCGACCACGGACTCGGCCAGGGCGCCTGCGTTGATAGCGACGAAGGGCCCGGTGCGGCGGTTCGACAGGTCGTGCAGGGCGCGCGCCACCACTTCCTTGCCGGCGCCGGTTTCGCCGAGGATCAGCACGTCGGCGCGGGTCGCCGCCAGCGCGCCAATCTGCTCGCGCAGGCGCAGCATCGGCGCCGACTGGCCGACCAGGCGCGTGCTCAATTGCTGGCGGTCACTCAGGGCCAGGCGCAGGCTGCGGTTGTCCAGCACCAGCCGGCGCAGCGACAAGGCGCGGCGCACGCTGTCGAGCAGGGCGTCGCTGGCGAAGGGTTTTTCGAGGAAGTCATAGGCGCCGGCGCGCATTGCTTGCACCGCCAGTGGCACATCGCCGTGGCCGGTGATCAGCAGTACTGGCAACTCCGGGTCCTGGCCGTGGAGCTCGGTGAGCAGCTCCAGGCCGTCCATGCCGGGCATGCGGATATCGCTGACCACCACCCCTGGCCAATCCCGCGTCAGGCGCGCCGTGAGGCCGGTGGCCTCGCCAAGGGGCAGGACTTTCAGCCCGGCCAGGTCCAGGGTCTGGCACAGGGCCTGACGCAGGTGTGGATCATCGTCGATCAACACCACCTGAATCTGGTTATCGATAGTCATACACTGCGGTCCTCGGACGGTTGCAGACTGACGCCGGGTGCTCCGGCGCGCAGTTTCAAGGTTATCAGTGCGCCGCCTTCCTTGTGGTTGGCGAACAGCAGTTCACCACCAAAGGCACGCATCAGGGTGTCACAAATGGCCAGGCCCAACCCCAGGCCCTGGGTGCGGGTCTTGGTGGTGTAGAAGGGCTCGCCGGCGCGACCCAGGGCTTCCATGCAGAACCCCGGCCCGTTGTCGCGGATGTACAGGTTGACGCCCTGCTCGGTGGATTCGGCACTCAGCCACAATTTGCGCGGCGGACCCTTTTCGGTCAACGCATCCAGGGCATTGGCCAGCAGGTTGCCCAGCACCTGGCGCAGGCGGGTTTCCCCGGCCTCCACCCACAGGGAGGCTTCTGGCAAGTCGCGGATCAGCTCCACTTCCATGGCCCGTCGGCGCTTGGCCAGCAATGCCAGGGCGTCGTCCAGGGCCGGTTGCAGGGCCACGCTTTCCGGGGCATGCCGGTCGCGGCGGGCAAAGGCGCGCAAGTGGGCGATGATCGAGGCCATGCGCCCGGTCAGTTCGCTGATCAGTTTGAGGTTGCCCCGCGCGTCGTCGGTGCGCTGGTGGTCGAGGAGAATCTCGGCGTTTTCCGCGTAGCTGCGAATGGCCGCCAGGGGCTGGTTGAGTTCATGGCTGATACTCGCCGACATGGTACCCAGCGCCGACAGTTTGCCGGCCTGCACCAAGTCATCCTGGGCGCGCACCAATTCCTGCTGGGCATTTTCGCGCTCCAGCACTTCCTGGCGCAGGCGACGGTTGAGGCCTTCGAGGTCGCTGGTGCGTTCGGCCACGCGCATTTCCAGCTCGCGCCGGGCCTTGGCTTCAAAGGCGATGCGTTCCAGGTAGTGGCGACGGCGCTGCATCATCAGGCCGAGCAGCAGCATCAGCACCAGTAAGGTCGCGCCGCCGACGGCAACCACCGTGCGCACGGGGCGGTCGATCAGGGTGCGCGGCGCAAGAATCTCCACTTTCCAGCCGGTTTCGGCGATTTCGGTGGATTGGCGCAGCCAGGCATTGGAGCTGAAAGTCAGGGGCTGTGGGTCGCGGGTCGGGTAGGGCTGGATCGCGACGATCGCCTGGTGCTCGGCCTCGGTCAGTGGCCGGGTCGCGCGAAAACGCCATTGTGGGCGTGAGGTCAGGATCACCACGCCGTTGTGGTCGGTGACCAGCAGCTGCTCGGGGGTCTGCCCCCAGAGACTCTCGGTGTGGTCCAGGTCGACCTTGACCACCAGCACGCCAATCACATGTTCGTCTTCGCGCACCGCAGCGGCGAAGAAGTACCCGCGCTTGGCCGAGGTGGTGCCCAGGCCGAAGAAACGCCCCAGGCGCCCGGCCATGGCCTCACTGAAATACGGACGAAAGGAAAAGTTGCGGCCGACGAAGCTGTCCTGTTTGTCCCAGTTCGAGGCGGCCAGGGTCTTGCCACGGGTGTCCATCAGGTACATCACTTCCACGCCCGCCTGGGCTGATACCTCCTTGAGCAACTGGTTGGCGGCGACCAGGTTGGTGCTGATGTGAGGCGCTTCCAGGGCGGTACGCAAGGCCGGCAATTCGCCGAGAATTTGCGGCAGCACTTCGTAGCGGTGCAGGGTGCCCAGCAGGTTGGCGACGTACAGGTCGAGGGTCTGGCGGTTCTGCCCGGCCAGCTCGCTGCGGTAGTAACGTTCGGCCAGATGCTCCAGCGGCCACAGCAGCGGTGCCAGGCATAACGCCAGCAACGCCAGGCTGCGCCAGCGGGGTCTTCGTGGAAGGGGTGAAGTCATGTAAGTCTGCGCCTGTGGGTACAGGCGCATTATGCCTAGTGCTGCTGTGCAAGACACTCGCGCAATGCTTCGCGCCATTGCGGTTGGCCGACGTGCCATTGTTGTTGCAGGCGGCTGCAGTCCAGGCGCGAGTTCAACGGGCGCTTGGCGGGCGTGGGGTAGTCGCTGGCGGGAATCCCTTCCAGCTCGGCGCACGCCTTGCCTTCGGCCAGCAGTTGCTCGCCAATGGCCTGGGCAAAGCCGAACCACGAGGTCTCGCCCTGGGCCGTCAAGTGATAGACGCCCCAGTCCCCGGCTTGGCCGGCCTGCCAGCGCTCGATCAGTGCCCGGGTGCTGTTGGCGATGGTCCCGGCCCAGGTCGGCGCGCCGATCTGATCGGCGACGATACGCATCTGCGGTTTTTCCTGGAGCAGGCGCTGCATGGTCAGCAGGAAATTCTTGCCGTGGCTCGAATACACCCAACTGGTACGCAGGACCAGGTACTGACCGCCCACCGCCGCGATGGCCTGCTCGCCCGCCAGCTTGCTCTGGCCGTAGACACCCAACGGGTTGGGCGCATCGTCCTCGGTGTAGGGCGCCGGCTTGCTGCCGTCAAACACATAGTCGGTGGAGTAGTGGATCAACGGGATGCCCAGGGCCTTGGCTTCTTCGGCGAGGATGCCGGGCGCCGTGGCATTGATCGCGAAGGCCACCTCGGGCTCGTTCTCGGCCTGGTCGACAGCAGTATGGGCCGCCGCGTTGATGATCAGCCCAGGGCGATGGCTGCGCACCTGTTGGCGGATCTGCTCGGGGTTGGCCAGGTCGAGCTGGTCGCGACCGAGCACGACCAGTTCACCCAGGCCCTGGAGCCGCAGTTGCAGCTCGCGGGAAACCTGGCCGTGTTGGCCGGTGATGAGGATTTTCAGGGGTTTGTTCATGGGAACAGCTCGGCTTCCAGCAGAGGCTTGCCGTTCTGGTCCTTGGCGGACAGTTGTGGCGGTTCGGTCAGTTGCCAGTCGATAGCCAGCGTTGGGTCATTCCACAGAATGCAGCGCTCGGCACTTGGCTGGTAATAGTCGGTGGTCTTGTAGAGGAACTCGGCGTAGTCGCTCAGCACCACGAAGCCGTGGGCAAAACCTTCCGGTACCCACAGTTGGCGATGATTCTGCGCAGACAGGCGCACACCGATCCATTGGCCGAAATTCGGCGAGCTGCGGCGGATGTCGACCGCCACGTCCAGGACCTCGCCGGCGCTGACGCGCACCAGTTTGCCCTGGGTGTGTTCCAGCTGGTAATGCAGGCCGCGCAACACGCCTTTCTGTGAGCGTGAATGGTTGTCCTGAACAAAAGTGCGCGTAAGGCCGGTGGCCTCTGCAAAAGCGCGAGCGTTGAAACTCTCGTAGAAAAAACCGCGTTCGTCACCGAACACTTTAGGTTCGATGATCAGCACACCGGGCAGGGAGGTTTCCACGATATTCACTGGTGCTCTCCCGCCAGGGCGAACAGGTACTGCCCATAGCCGGTCTTGCCAAAATATTTAGCGCGCTCGAGCAAGTGCTCACGGTCGATCCAGCCGCTCTGGTAGGCGATTTCTTCCAGGCACGCGACTTTCAAGCCCTGGCGGTGCTCGATGGTTTGCACATACTGCGAAGCCTCCAGCAGGCTGTCATGGGTACCGGTGTCGAGCCAGGCGAAGCCCCGGCCAAAGCGCTCAACCTGTAGGTCGCCGCGTTGCAGGTAGGCATTGTTGACGTCGGTGATTTCCAGTTCGCCACGGGGTGACGGTTTGATCGCCTTGGCAATCTGGATCACGTCGTTGTCGTAGAAATACAGGCCTGTTACGGCGTAGCTGGATTTGGGCTTGAGGGGCTTTTCTTCGATGGACAGGGCGCGACCTTCGCTGTCGAAGTCGATCACGCCAAAGCGTTCCGGGTCCTTGACCCAGTAGCCGAACACAGTGGCGCCCTTGTCGCGCTTGACGGCGCTGTGCAGTTGCTGGCTGAAGCTCTGACCATGGAAGATGTTGTCGCCCAGAATCAGGCACACGGGATCCTTGCCAATAAATGCTTCGCCAATCAGGAACGCCTGGGCCAGGCCGTCCGGGCTGGGTTGTTCGGCATAACTGAAGGTAACCCCGAACTGGCTGCCGTCTCCCAGCAGGTTGCGGTACTGCGGCAGGTCCGCTGGGGTCGAAATCACTAGGATCTCCTTGATCCCGGCCAGCATCAGCACCGAGATCGGGTAGTAGATCATCGGTTTGTCATAGACCGGCAACAACTGCTTGGACACGCCCAGGGTAATGGGGTGCAAGCGGGTGCCGGAGCCGCCGGCCAATACAATTCCCTTCATCATGCGATCAGATCCTTTAGGTCGGTGTTACCCAGTCGTTGTCCTTGATAGCTGCCGTCCTGGACTCGGCGGCACCATTGCAGGTTATCCAGATACCACTGAACGGTCTTGCGCAGGCCGGTTTTGAAGGTTTCTTCAGGAACCCAGCCCAGTTCGCGCTCGATCTTGCTGGCGTCGATGGCGTAACGCTGGTCGTGGCCTGGGCGATCCTTGACGAAGGTGATCAGGTCGGTGAACTGCGCAACGCCGGCCGGACGCTGTGGCGCCAGCTCTTCGAGCAGTGCACAGATGCTACGCACCACGTCGATGTTCTTCTGCTCATTGTGCCCGCCGATGTTGTAGGTCTCGCCCACCACACCTTCGGTGACCACTTTGAGCAATGCACGGGCATGGTCTTCGACATACAGCCAGTCGCGCACTTGCAGGCCATCGCCATATACCGGCAGGGGCTTGCCTGCCAAGGCATTGAGGATCACCAGGGGGATCAGTTTCTCGGGGAAGTGGAACGGCCCGTAGTTGTTCGAGCAGTTGGTCAGCAGCACCGGTAAACCGTAGGTGCGCTGCCAGGCGCGAACCAGGTGGTCGGACGCGGCCTTGCTCGCAGAGTAAGGCGAGCTTGGCGCGTAAGGCGTGGTTTCGGTGAACAGGTCATCCACACCATGCAGGTCGCCATACACTTCGTCGGTGGAAATGTGATGGAAGCGGAAGGCGCTCTTGGCCGGCTCTGCCAACTGTTGCCAATAGGCGCGAGTGGCTTCCAGCAGGCTGTAGGTGCCGACGATGTTGGTCTGGATAAAGTCCGACGGACCGTCGATGGAACGATCGACATGGGACTCGGCCGCCAGGTGCATGATGGCCTGGGGCTGGAAGCGTGCCAGCACGGCGCTGACGGTGGCCTGGTCGATGATATCGGCCTGGACGAATTCATAGCGGGTGTTGGTCGCGATGCTGGCCAGCGACTCAAGATTGCCAGCGTAGGTCAGTTTGTCGAGGTTGAGCACTTCATGCCCGGTATGTTGAATCAAGTACCGGACCAGAGCCGAGCCAATAAATCCTGCACCGCCGGTAATAAGAATGCGCATGTCGAGAGCCCTTTTCCTTAGACAGACATAAAGCGAATGGAGCATAGCTTGTGTTGTGGCGCGAGCCGGTGCAAGGGCGCGCGGTCAGATCGCCGGCCTGGCCGTCTTCCAGGGGTTGCGCAACCCCCGTCAACAATGGCGATATAGGCACCGGACAAAAAACCAGGGGCCGTCACATGTTGCTCGATACATTGATCCACCGCGCCAGTTTGCCGTGCCCTCAAGTCGGGCCGGAGCAAGCCTTGCAGTTGCTTGAGCAACATTACGGCCTCAGTGGCACGCTGCAGTCCCTGGGCAGCCAGCAAGACCTCAATTACCGGGTCGACAGTGACCGGGGCCGCTTCGTCCTGAAAATCTGCCGTGGCGAGTATGCCGCCGTTGAGTTGCACGCCCAGCACGCCGCCCTGGCGCACCTGCAGGCGCATGCGGCGGTTCGGGTGCCCACGGTCATCAGTACCCTTGATGGCGAGCAGCTGCTGAGCCTGACGGTGGCCGGGCAGGCGGTGCACCTGCGGGTGCTGGACTATATCGACGGCCAGCCGCTGACCCACCTGCCGCACCTGGGCCGTGAGCTGATCGCCGGGTTTGGCCAGCTGTGCGGGCAGATGAGCCGGGCATTGGCCGGCTTCGCCCATGAGGGCCTGGAGCGCACCCTGCAGTGGGACCCGCGCCACGCCCTGGAACTGATCCGTCATTTACTCTCGACACTCGACAACCTGCCCCAGCGTACGGCCCTGGAACAGGTCGCCGCCCAGGTCGAGCAGCGCCTGCGCCCCCTGGCCGAGCAATTGCCGTGGCAGGCGGTGCATATGGATATCACCGATGACAACGTGGTGTGGCAGCGGGATGCCGAGCGGCATTGGCAGGTGCAGGGCGTTATCGACTTCGGTGATTTGGTGCATACCTGGCGGATTGCCGATTTGTCGGTGACCTGCGCCGCGTTATTGCACCACGCCGACGGCGACCCGTTTGCGATCCTGCCGGCGATCCAGGCCTGTCACGCGTTGACCCCTTTGCAACCCCAGGAATTGCAGGCGTTGTGGCCGCTGATTGTGGCCCGTGCGGCGGTTCTAGTCCTGAGCAGCGAACAGCAGCAGCGTCTGGACCCAGATAACTCTTACCTGTTGAAGAATGCCGAGCACGAGTGGGAAATTTTCCACGTTGCCAACTCGGTGCCGTTTGAATTGATGGAGGCGGCGATCCAGGCGTGCGTCGGTGCAACCCCCAAACCAGTGGCCAGCGAAGGTTTTGCCCCGCTGCTGCCGGGCCTGGTGGGGCGCGAGTTCGCGCTGATCGACCTGGGTGTACTCAGTGAGCATTTCGAAGCCGGAAACTGGGAAACCCCTGGCATCGACCAACATCTATTGCAGCAGGCTGCAACGGTCCACGGCTTGGCGGCCAGTCGTTATGGTCAGTATCGCTTGTCCCGCACGCGCCCAGACTGCGCGAGCGAACCGCACACGTTCGCCCTGCACGTCGAACTGTATGTGCCCCAAGGCAGCGTCGTAGAGGCGCCGTTCGCCGGCATCCTGCGCAGCACTGCCGATGGCGTATTAAGTCTGCATAGCGCGCAACTGAATGTACGGCTACAGGGCCTGAAAAATGCCTTGCAACCCGGTGCCGCAGTGCTCAAGGGCCAGGTCCTGGGGGAGGCGTGCGGGGCATTGACCGTGCAACTGTGCCGGGTTGACCTTGATCCGCCATTGTTCTGCACGCCGTCCCGCGCTGCGGCCTGGCAGGCGTTGTGCCCATCGCCGGCGACGCTGCTGGGCCTGGCCTGTGACGCCGAGCCGGAGGTGGATCCAGAAGCCTTGCTGGCCCGGCGCGATGCCAGCTTCGCCCGCTCGCAGAAGCACTATTACGTCGACCCGCCGCGCATCGAGCGTGGCTGGCGCAATCATCTGATCGACATGCAGGGCCGCTCGTACCTGGACATGCTCAACAATGTCGCGGTACTGGGCCACGGCCATCCGCGCATGGCCCAGGTGGCGGCGCGGCAGTGGTCGCTGCTCAACACCAACTCACGCTTTCATTACGCCGCAATTGCCGAGTTTTCCGAGCGTCTGCTGGCGCTGGCGCCCGAGTCCATGGACCGCGTGTTCCTGGTCAACAGTGGCACCGAAGCCAACGACCTGGCGATCCGCCTGGCCTGGGCCTACAGCGGCGGGCGCGACATGCTCAGTGTGCTGGAGGCCTATCACGGCTGGTCGGTGGCGGCCGATGCGGTGTCCACCTCGATCGCCGACAACCCCCAGGCCCTGAGCAGCCGGCCCGACTGGGTGCACCCCGTGACCGCGCCCAATACCTATCGCGGCGAATTCCGTGGCCCGGACACTGCACCGGATTACGTGCGCAGCGTTGAGCACAACCTGGCGAAAATCGCCGCCAGCCAGCGCCAGTTGGCGGGCTTTATCTGCGAACCGGTATATGGCAATGCCGGTGGCATCTCCCTGCCACCGGGCTATTTGCAGCAGGTGTATGCCCTGGTGCGCGCCCAGGGTGGGGTGTGTATCGCCGATGAAGTGCAGGTTGGCTATGGGCGCATGGGCCATTTCTTCTGGGGCTTTGAAGAGCAGGGCGTGGTGCCGGACATCATCACCATGGCCAAGGGCATGGGTAACGGCCAGCCGTTGGGTGCGGTGATCACCCGCCGGGAAATCGCCGAAGCGCTGGAGGCTGAAGGGTACTTCTTCTCGTCCTCCGGCGGCAGCCCGGTCAGTTGCCGGATTGGTCTGGCGGTGCTGGATGTGATGGAGCAAGAAAAGCTCTGGGAAAACGCCCAGGTGGTCGGCGGGCACTTCAAGGCGCGGCTCGAGGCGCTGATCGAGCGCCATCCGCTGGTGGGGGCGGTGCATGGCTCGGGCTTTTATCTGGGGCTGGAGTTGGTGCGGGACCGGCAGACTCTGGAGCCGGCGACGCAAGAAACCGCCAAGCTGTGTGATCGCTTGCGTGAGCTGGGGATTTTTATGCAGCCGACCGGGGACTATTTGAACATCCTCAAGATCAAGCCGCCGATGGTCACGTCTAAACGCAGTGTGGATTTCTTTGTCGACATGTTGTCGAAGGTGCTGGATGAAGGGTTGTAACCCCCTTCAATAAATTGAAATGCTCCCACAGTTGATTGGGGTTTCACTTTTAAAGCCGATTGTTATCGGTAATATTTTGAGTTTTTTAGATAGTCGGATGTTTGCGCGCTTTAAAAGCCGATTTTTATCCGCTATAAAGTCGCGCAGCATTCCCCTTTCTGTCATCGGCCCTGGTTATCCTGGCCGCTGACCACCGCCCAGGAGATGATTCATGAGCCGTATCGTTACCGTCGCCGCTACCCAGATGGCTTGTTCCTGGGACCTTGAAGCCAATATCGAGACCGCTGAAAAGCTGGTCCGTGAGGCCGCCGCCAAAGGCGCGCAGATCATCCTGATCCAGGAACTGTTCGAAAGCCCGTACTTCTGCCAGAAGCCGAACCCGGACTATCTGCAACTGGCGACCTCGGTTGACGACAACGTGGCCATCAAGCACTTCCAGAAAATCGCCAAGGAACTGCAAGTGGTGCTGCCGATCAGCTTCTTCGAACTGGCTGGCCGTGCGCGTTTCAACAGCATCGCGATCATCGACGCCGACGGCTCCAACCTCGGGATTTATCGTAAAAGCCACATTCCGGATGGCCCTGGCTACCACGAAAAGTACTACTTCAACCCGGGCGATACCGGCTTCAAAGTGTGGAACACCCGCTACGCGAAGATCGGCGTGGGCATCTGCTGGGACCAGTGGTTCCCGGAATGCGCCCGCAGCATGGCGCTGCAAGGTGCAGAGATCCTGTTCTACCCGACCGCCATCGGCAGCGAGCCACACGACAAGACCATTTCGTCCCGCGACCACTGGCAGCGCGTGCAACAAGGCCATGCCGGCGCCAACCTGATGCCGCTGATCGCCAGTAACCGCATCGGCAACGAAGAGCAGGACGGCTACGACATTACCTTCTACGGCTCGTCGTTCATTGCCAACCAGTTCGGCGAAAAAGTCGAAGAGCTCAACGAAACCGCAGAAGGCATCCTGGTGCACAGCTTCGACCTCGATGAGCTGGAGCACATCCGCAGCGCGTGGGGCTCGTTCCGTGATCGCCGGCCGAACCTGTACGGCGCGCTCAAGACCCTCGACGGTTCCCTGGAGTCCTGATCGCCATGACCACTTTGCACAGCACGCCTCGCGCTGACGGCTTTTATATGCCAGCCGAGTGGGCGCCCCAGACCCAGGCCTGGATGATCTGGCCCGAGCGCCCCGACAACTGGCGCCTGGGCGGCAAGCCGGCGCAGGCGGCCCATGCGGCAGTGGCCAAGGCCATTGCGCGTTTTGAACCGGTGACGGTTGCGGTCTCCGCCGGCCAGTACGAAAACGCCCGGGCGCGCCTGGATGTGCCGAATATCCGAGTGGTGGAGATGTCCAGCGACGATGCGTGGGTACGCGACAGCGGGCCGACCTTCGTGATCAATGACCAGGGCGAAGTGCGTGGCGTGAACTGGGATTTCAACGCCTGGGGCGGGTTTGACGGTGGCTTGTATGCGCCGTGGAACCGCGATTCCCAGGTGGGCGGCAAGATCCTTGAGATCGAGCGCAGCCCGCGTTATCGCACCGAAGGTTTTGTGCTGGAGGGCGGCTCGATCCACGTTGATGGTGAAGGCACGCTGATCACCACCGAGGAATGCCTGCTTAATCGTAATCGCAACCCGCACCTGGGCCGCGAAGAGATCGAAGCGGTCCTGAGCGCCAACCTGGCTGTGGATAAGATCATCTGGCTGCCCGACGGTCTGTTCAACGACGAAACCGACGGCCATGTGGATAACTTCTGCTGCTACGTGCGCCCGGGCGAAGTATTGCTGGCCTGGACCGACGACCCGCAAGACCCGAACTATGCGCGCTGCCATGCCGCCATGGACGTGCTGCAAAACAGCACAGACGCCAAGGGCCGCGCGTTTATCGTACATAAAATGCCGATCCCGGGGCCGTTGTACGCCACTGAGGAAGAGTGCGCCGGTGTCGATCCGGTGGACGGTTCCCAGGAGCGTAATCCGACCGTGCGTTTGGCCGGTTCGTACGTCAACTTTCTGATCGTCAACGGCGGCATTATCGCGCCGAGTTTTGACGACCCGCTGGACAGCCGCGCCGAGGAAATCCTTCAGGGCCTGTTCCCGCAACATGAAGTGGTGATGGTGCCAGGTCGTGAACTGTTACTGGGGGGCGGCAATATCCACTGTCTGACCCAACAACAGCCCGCGCCGCACAAAAACTGAGTGCACTTGTAACAGGCGATTTCGCCGTACGACGGCTGATCGCCAGCCACTGCACTGGGCAATAACAGCAAGCCCACGGCCCATTGGGGCCGTGGGCTTTTTTGTGTGTGCAAGCCCGTAAATCGGGCTTATTGGCATAGCTCTTGTATCGGCGTTGTGACAGTGATCGGGGTTTGTGACTGCACAGTTCTGTCATAAACCTTGAGTAAGTTAGCCGCTCAAGCAGTAGGAGAGAGCGCTGAAATGAACGCCGATATCAACCTGGTCTATACACGCGCGCCCCATCCTTCGGTCGTGCGAGGTGACGCGATTCACACGCTGGCACTTTGGTTGAAGGCAAACGGCTCGCGCCGGATCCGGCAGGCTGATCCACGCAGGGTGATGAGTGAGCGCTACCCGCTGGGGTTGTTCAGTGAGGATGAAGTGCAGGTGCTGTGCGAATTGATCCGCAACTGACTGACACTGATCTGCAAGTGTGGGAGCGGGCTTGCCCTAATGCCAGTCAGTTAAGCGCAGATCCCCTGTGGGAGCGGGCTTGCTCGCGAAAGCAGTGGGTCAGTCAACATTAATGTTGGCTGGGCCGACGTCTTCGCGGCGATGCGGCGATCCGACAACCCGCTCCTACATGAGCCGCATGTGGCTTAGAAGTTGTACGTCCCCGTTACCACCAGGCTGCGCGGCTCACCAAACTGGATCTGGTTGGCGCTGGTCGCCGACGCGTAGTACGTCTTGTCGCTGATGTTATTGAGCGCCGCCTTCACATCCCAGTCCTTGTGCCGGAACCCGGCCAGGGCGTCCCAGCGGCCATAGCCCGGCAGCACCACGGTGTTGGCGTTATCGGCATAACGATCACTCACCAGGGTCAGACCGGTTTCGGCGTACCAGCCCATTTCCGGTTTCCAGGTAACGAACAGGCTGGCGTTGCGCTTGGCCACGTCGCTGATGCGTTTGCCTTCAAAGCCATTGTTGTCTTTCACCACCTTGGCATCCTGCACGCCGATGCCGCCGCGTACATACCAGTTGCCGACGATTTTGCCGGTGGTGGTCAGCTCGATACCACGGGAACGCTGGATTCCGCTGAGCAGGGTGATCAGTGGCTTCTCCGGGTCGCGGGTGCGGCGGTTGTAGAGCTCCAGTTCATACACGGCGAGGGTGGTGCTCAAGCGGTCGTCGAGCCAGTCGCTCTTGACCCCGATTTCCTTTTGCTTGGTCAGCTCGGGGCTCAGGTCATTGGTATTGTCCGTCGCATTCGGGGTGATGCCGATCAGGCCGCCGCCGGTGGGGGAAAACGTCTTGCTCCATGACGCGTAGAACGAATGGTTCTCCACCGGCGTCCACACCACGCCCAGCCGTGGGCTGGTGTTGTGGCTGTCGACCTTTTTGCGCAGGTTGATGATTTTATTGGTGGTGTCCACTTCAAAACGGTCGTAGCGCAAACCCGCGAGCAACTGCCACTGATCGTTCAGGCGCAGTTGGTCCTGCACATACAGGCCTTGGCTTTCGACCTCGGTGTGGTTGTTGCTCGAGATCGTCATCGGCCCGGTATGGCTCAGGTGGCGGTTGGGGTGGTTCAGATCGAGGCCGGGCACTGTGGCCGTTACCGCGCTGTACAACTTCGGATCACGGCGCTGGCTGCCCAGCTCCACGCCGGTCAGCAGGCGGTGTTCCAGGCCAAAGGTATTGAAGCCACCTTCGAGTTCGACGTTATTGAATACGTTGCGCGTCGTCAGGTCTTGCTGCCAGCGCTGGCGCGCGACGGTGTTGGTCTTGGGGGCGTAGCCGTTCAGGTAGGTGTTGTCGAAGTCACTGTCGAGCTTGAATACGCCCAGGGTGTGGCGCAGTTGCCAGCTGTCGTTGAGTTCATAGGCGAGCTTGGAGCGCAGGGACTGGGTGGTGTCGTCGATATAGTCCCGTGGGTCGCCGTAGGTGGTGTCGCGGCTCACATCGGCCGGGCGCCCGCGCACGCCGGGGATGCCACGGTCCGGGGTGCGGTCGTAGCGGCTGTATTCGTATTGCACCAGCCAGTTCAGTTGCGGGGTCAGTTGCCAGCTTATCGACGGCGCGAACAGTTTGCGGTTGCCGCTGATGCCGTCGCGGAAGCTGTCGGTGTCCTCGTTGCCCATGTTCAGGCGCAGGCTGATGTTCTCGGTCGGGTCAGCGCTCAAGTCGGTGTACAGACTGCGCAGCCCGTTCGTGCCGCCCTGGGCCTCGAGGCTGGAGGCCCGCCCGGCCTGGGGCATTTTGCTGACGCGGTTGACGATCCCGCCCTGGCCACCACGGCCGTACAACACGGCGGCGGGGCCCTTGAGCACGTCGATGCGTTCGATGTTGTGCAGGTCGCGCACGTACTGGCTGTCGTCGCGAATGCCATCGAGGTAGAAGTCGTTGCTGGCTTCGAAGCCACGGATGCGCAAACTGTCAAAGCGCGTGTCGGCGCCGCTGCTGACGTTGGGGATGCCACTCAGGGCCTGGCCCAGGTCGTTGGTGCCGTAGGCGCGCAGGTTCTCGGTCTTTACCGAGTCGATCGCCTGGGGCACGTAGCGCACCGGCGTGCTTGTGCGCGTGGCGGTGTTGGTGTCTTTGACGCGCGGGTCGTCCTCGTCAGCTTCGGCGCTGATGGAGGTGGCGGGCAGTGTGGTCGCGGCGCAGGCAAATCCGGCGCACAGCAGTGCGGAAAGCCCAAGGGTTATGGGCGTCAGGCGAGAGGCAGGCATCGAGGGGCGCATCCGTAAGAAGGAAGAAGAAAACGCGCGAATGATAATGCTTGCTATTTGCGCGCGTTAATCATTCCTCGACCTTCCGCGAAAACAAATGTTTCAAGATGTGTTTTTTATGGAATTTTACGCCGCAGGGGAAAATGCGTTACCCACCAGCGGCTTATTCAGGCGATGAATTGGCCGAGCGTATATATCGCGTAAATAATGGCTAAATAATATCGCTTAGACTTTTTTTGCCTAAATACAGACGATTCACTAAATTGACATGCGGCTGAGGGCGCGGATAGGATTCGCCTCAACGCCTGTGGCTAACCGCCATGACTTCCCTATAAAAAAAGGCCCGCGGCAATTTCGGTCGTCCGCGGGCCTTTTTTTATCCGGGGAAAATTGATACCAAAAAAGCCAAATGGAGCCAGGTGTCACAGCGCGTACTCAACCAGTAATAAGGAATAAGAAAATGTTGAATAAACGGATGGGTCTGATTGCTCTGGGGATTTTGAGCGCTACTCAGGCAATGGCAAACGACCAGGAGCAATCCAAAGGCTTCGTGGAAGACAGCCACCTGAACATCGCGGCGCGTAATGCGTATATCAGCCGCGATTACAAAAACCGCAAGCAAGACAAAGCTGAATGGGGCCAAGGCTTTATCGGTAAGTTTGAGTCCGGCTTCACCCAAGGCACCGTCGGTGTGGGTGTGGACGTGATCGGCCAATACGCTATTCGCCTGGATGGTGGCCAAGGCCGCGCTGGTGCTGGCGGTATCGACTTCTTCAAGCAAGGCAACGGCACTGTTGATGCCAACGGCAAGCCAAACCCTGGTCCGGCACCACACGACCTGGCCAAAGGTGGCGCTGCCGTTAAGTTCCGTGTGTCCAACACTGTGCTCAAGTACGGTGATCAGTTCCCGGCCGTACCTGTATTGCAGTACGACAACTCGCGTCTGTTGTCGGAAACCTACACCGGTACTTCGATTGTTTCCAAAGAGATCGCTGGCCTGCAACTTGATGCTGGTCACTTCACCAAGGAAGCTCGCAAGAGCATGGAAGGCACCGACAGCGGCGGCCTGAAGAGCATCGACTACATCGGTGGTAGCTACAAATTCACCGAAAGCCTTTCGGCCGCGCTGTACGCTTCCGACATGCAAGACGTGCTGAAGAAGCAATACATCAACGTCAACTACGTGCTGGCCTTGCCACAAGAGCAGTCGCTGACTTTTGACTTCAACGGCTACAAAACCAAGCTGGACAAGAGCTTCGCTCTGGAAAACCAGAAGAACGAAGACGCCCGCGACAACAAGATCTGGAGCCTGGGCGCTACGTGGGCCGTTGGCGCGCATAGCTTCACTGTCGCTCACCAGCGCAGCACCGGTGACACTGGCTATCTGTACGGTGGCTACCGCAACGCTGGCGGTATCGGCGACGGCGGCAACACCATCCTGTTGGCCAACTCCTACTGGTCTGACTTCAACGCTAAAGACGAGCGTTCCTGGCAGGTTGGTTACGGTCTGGACTTCAGCGCCTTCGGCGTACCGGGCCTGACCTATAACGTCGCTTACGTGCGTGGCACCAACATTGACGACGGTACCAACCGTGGCGATGGTTCCGAGCGTGAAATCTTCAACCAGTTCAAGTACGTCGTACAAGCTGGTCCAGCCAAGGACCTGAGCCTGCGCGCTCGTGCATCCTGGTTGCGCGTTTCCAACAACGCCAGCGAATACAACGTTGGTGGTAACGAAATCCGTCTGTTCGCCGACTACCCGATCAACGTGTTCTAAGATCGTGCGTCGTGCCTGATACCAGGCAATAAAAAACCCCGACGTGTCGGGGTTTTTTTATGGCTGCCTGAAACCCTACGCCTTGACCTGCGCCAACTTCTGGCAGTTGGCCTTGCGTGTCGGGTACTGCCCGCATTTGCGCAGTACGCTTTGCACCTGTTGGGTGTTCTGCAGTTGCTGATTGGCCAGCAGCTTCTCGGTGATAAACAACTCTTCCGAACCCAGGTGGCGCTCGGCTGTGTCGATCATGGCCAGCGCGGCCTTGCCATCGCCGCGCTTGAGGTAGTAGCTGATCATCAAATCATAGGTCGAAGGCCCGGCCAGGGACCAGTCCCTGATCGCCTGCAATTGCTGGAGCGCCTCAGCGTTTTTGCCCTGGGCCAGGCGCACGGCGTAGGCGGTGCGGCGGATGTTCGGCTGGTCCTTGACCGGTGAACTCAAGGCGCGCCGGATAAACGCATCGGCCTCGGGCACCTTGTTTTTTGCCAGGGCGGCGGTGGCGGCGTAGGCGTCCTTGTAACCCTGCATGGCCTTGGCCACAGGGGCGGCGTCACGCACCTTCGGCCAGTTCGTGGTGTTGACCCGGGCGCGGCGCTCCTTGCGGTACTCGCGTTGCAGGTACTGGCGCAGCTCGGTGTCACGGTCGATGGCGGACATGTGGGAGCGGTTGAAGTAATCGGTGGTGGCGGTGATGGTATTGGTCAGGCCGTCCTTGACCAGCACGTCCAGCTCCTTGGTAAAGCGGTCGAGGTTGAACTGCTGCAATGAGTCTTGCATCGCATCCTTGCGGGCGGTGAGAAAACCCGTCAGCAATGGTTTCTGCTTGCCCTGGAAATCATTCAGGCGCTCCAGGCTGTGGGTGGCCGCACGGGGCGCGTAGCCGGCCCGGATCATCAGGTCGGTGCCGAGCAGATCGGCCTGGTCTTCCTGGCTGCGGCCCCACGCAGTGCTCCACACGTTGTCGGAAAAACTGTTGGCCAGCGAGGTATACAGCACAGTATTGCCGATGGTTTTTTGCGTGCCGGCCGGGTCCTTGCTGAACAGTTTCATGGTGCCTGAACTGCGGTCCACCCCGGTGTTGGCCGCCACGGTTGCCAGGGCCACTGTGGACGCCACGGTGGTGAACATATCCTTCTGCTGCTGGAAGGCAGCGGCGCGGTCATGGTGATGCAACAGCACATGGCTCATTTCGTGGCCGAGCATGGCGGCGATTTCATCTTCGCTGCCGACGTTCTCCAGCATGCCCAGGGGCACGAAGATATTGCCGTACGGGTCCGCCGACGGCCCGAAGGTGTAGCTGTCGGTGATCTTCACCTGCAACAGCGGCAACTGCCCCGGCCAGCCCTTGGACAGGCGCGTGACGATGCCCTGCAAGTACACCTGCAGCATCGGGATATCCACCAGGTTCTGCTGGCGCGCCTCGGCGGCAGGTACGGTGCGGCCGTCGTAGCTCAAGCGCTGCTGGCCCGCGCGCTGCGGGTCGAGCTTGTAGTACTGGCGCACGTCGGCGTTATCCACATAGTGGCCTTCGACGCGCGACTGCGTCGATGGCCCCACCAGGTTCATAAACGCCTGGTCTGCCCCCTTCAAGGTGGCGCAGCCGCTGAGCAATGCACTGGCCAGCAATAGATATCCCTTCACCGCGATACTCCCTTATTGATTGCAGCCGGCACCGTAGCCGAGGGTGGACTTGTTGTTACTGTCCTTGGCCAGGCTTTGGGGCATGAGCTGGCACGGCAGCTCGGTGACGTGGAAGGGCGGCTCGATGCGCAGGTCCCCGGTATCCAGCCAGACTTTCTGCCCAGCCAGTTCCACCTGGACCAGTTCCAGTTCCTTGTTGAGTTTCAACACCTGAACGGGTTGCTTGGGGGTGTCTTTGCGGGCGATTTCCCGCTGCAGCTTGCCCTGCTCGTCCACCACCTCCACCGGGTCGGCCAGGAACTCCTTGATGACGTGGGTTTCGGCCAGTACACCCTGGCTGTAGAGCGCGGCGAGTAACACGATGAGGATTCTGTTCATCCTTGGTTTCCTTGAGTGAGACGACATGGCGGCACCCTCAGCGGCCACGGTCGAAGAAAGCTTCGATCCGCTCGCTGAACAGCGCCAATGACAGCAAAACAATACCCAGCACGTTGACCAGGGTGATGTGGTTCAGATACAGCACCCAGCACACCGCCAGCAGTACCAGCATCACCAGCCCCCACGACGGGTAGGGTGTGGTGAAGAAGCGGGTTTCTTGATCCCGCCAGCGAGTCCAGGTTTGCAAACCGGCCAGGCGCCGTGCATGCAGGGCCTTGAGCACGATAATCAGCGCCAGCAGCCCAAGCTCCAGGACGTCTACCCAGTGCAGGTTCAACCTCGGGAAATTGGCCGGCTCGCGGTCGTAATCCATGCCCTTGTCGATCAGGTTGTCCAAAGCCATGGCATGCAGGTACACCCCGGGGATCAGCCCATGCACGGGCGACTGCACCAGGTCGCCGGTGGAGGTGATACTGGCCCCGACCATCACCAGTCGGTCGCGCAGCAACCCGGCCACCAACGCCTGGTCTTCCGGCGAGCTGACCTCCAGGTCGCTGGCCGACAGGGTCAGGCTATACGGGCAACGGGCCTGGGCGGAGTCGTCGAGTTTCCAGAACACCGCCTGGAACAATTGCGCCACCCCATCCAGCACAAAGTTGCGCGGTGGTGCGCAGTGCCGGATATCCGCGATCTGCGCCTGCTGCGGCGCCAGCTTCAAGCCCCACTGCACGGCGATCGGCTGTAGCTGTGCAGCGGCTTCAGCATCCCGCGGCAGTTGGTCGGCACACGGCTGGCCCTTGCAGAACTGGCGGTACAGCGCCAGGGCCGGGGTTTCCATTACCCCCAGCGCGGTCGGCATCGCCAAGGGGTACTTGTCGTCCACACCGTCCCAGACCACCAGCCCTGGCTGGCTGAACGCGGCAAATTGCTCAAGGGTATTGGCCTGCCCATTCTCGCCCCGTGTCACCCCGGTGTTGGCCAGCAGCAACGGAATGCCCCGGCGCTGATAGCGCTCGAACACATTCGCCAACAACTGGCTGCCCCGCGTCGGGTCGCCCAGGGAGTGATCGTGGCTGTACAGCAAATCCACAAACACCGCCTTGGGCTTGTAGGCCAGCAAGCGCTTGAACAACTTGCTCTGCTCGCTATACGGCATCGGCCATGAGGTGTTGTTGCGCATCAGGTAGGCGTCGTCGATCAACACCACGGTGATATGTTGCTGGCCGGTGCTCGGGTAATTGCTGGAGAACATCCGGTTGAGCCACTGGGCGGATGCCTTGTCACTGGAACTGGCCAGGCCGAAGGGGTCGAGCACCGCCAGCAACACGATAAAAAACGCGAGCAAATAGCGACGACGATTAAAAAGCGGCGGGTTCTTCGACATCCATGTCTCGATAAAAAACGGCGGGTGCTGTTGGGGGCAGGGTTCCCGCAGCGAATGCATGGGTTTTAAAGGACGGGGAGGGGGGTGTCAATTAGAAATATGGCTAAGTGCCATCTTGCGCGCGTCGCCCTTGGCATCAAGCGGCAGATGACGTCCTCGCTGGGCGCGATTTCACTAGCCCTACTGCCAAGGCCGACAAAATCAGCGCAATCGAGATTCCCTCGTTGAGATCGACCTGATGCCCCAGCAACAGCATGGAGCCGGTGACGCCAAACACCGGGATCAGCAACGACAACGGCGCCACTTTGGAGACCGGGTACTCGCGCAGCAGCAGGTTCCAGCCCCAGTAACAAAAGTGCGTAGCCGCGTACACTTGGAACAACAGTGAGAACACTGTCAGCCACTCCATATGGGTGACCAGCGCAGTGAATGGCGCCGATCCATGGGCCAGCCACGTCAGCAGCAACAACGGCAGCGGCGGGAACAGACTGGCCCACACCACAAAGGCAAACATCTCGCGCACTTTTGAGTGCTTGATGATGACGTTGCCCACACTCCAACTGAACGCACTTACCAGCAACAGGCCATAACCCAGGGTTGTCGCCTCGCCCGGACTGCTGGCGATAATACCGACCAGTCCTACAGCCGCCAACCCCACCCCGAGGATCTGCCCGACGCTCAGTTGCTCGCGAAACAACAACACCCCCCAACCCAGGGTAAAAAACGCACTGAACTGGATCAACAAGGCTGCCGTGCCTGGCGGTACACCCCATTCAATCCCCAGGTTGATCAAGGCCCACATTGCCACCCCGAAAATCAGCCCGTAGGCCACCAACCACTTCATGGCAATGGCCGGGCGCCGCACAAAAAACACCCACGGCAACGCCGCCAACGTAAAGCGCAGCGCAGTCAGCAACAGCGGATCAACCCCCGCCAGCCCCAACTTGGTAATCGGAAAATTCAGCCCCCAGACAGCCGTCACCAACACGGCCAGGGCCAGATGCTTCTTTTGCATGGTGTTCTGATTCCACAAAGCAGCGCCGGCACCTGTGTGCGCCAGCCAAGGCGCAACTATGCGCAATAGGCGCAATGGCTCGCTTGCACTATCAGGTCATAAATCATTAAATTCGGGCCATGCGCAAAACTGACATCGACCCCTACGAAAACACCCCCCGCGACGCCGTGGTCACCGCCAACGACTATGCCGATGGCCAGCACTTTGCGGTGCATACCCATCGCCGCGGGCAATTCGCCTACGCCGCCTGCGGCGTGATCACCGTCTTCACCCAACAGGGCAACTGGGTGGTGCCACCCCACCGCGCCATCTGGGTCCCGGCGGGCGTGCCCCACGAAATGAGCATGAGCGGCCCGGTGACCATGCTCAACACCTACATCCGCCCCCACGCCGCAACCCGCCTGAACCTGCCCGCGCAGTGCCAGGTATTCGGCGTATCGACGCTGCTGCGCGAACTGCTGACCCGCGCCATCGACATACCGGCGCTGTACGAAAAGGACCATCTGCACGGCCGCCTGATGACCCTGCTGCTCGACGAAATAGCCGACATGCGCCCCCTGTCACTCAACGCCCCACTCCCCAACGACCCCCGGCTGGCCCCCATCTGCCGCCACCTGCTGGAACAGCCATCACTGGAAACCAGCATCGACGACATGACCCAACGCCTCGGCATGAGCCGCCGCACCTTCACCCGCTTGTTTCGCCAGCAGACGGGCATCAGCTTTGTGGAATGGCGCCAGCAAGCCTGCCTGTTGGCGGCGGTGGTCAGGTTGGGGAACGGGGAGTCGGTGACCCGGGTGGCGATTGATTTGGGGTATAGCAGCTCGAGTGCGTTTACGAGTGTTTTCAGGCGGGTGTTGGGGGAGGTGCCTAGTCGGTATTTTGCGAAGGATTCGGTTGCTTGGGCTCAGGCCTAATGAGCATTTAGGCGCCCGACGCACAGCATCGGGCGCGAACGGCTTACTGCGGCTCAGGCCCCTCGGGCTGCATGGCCAGGAGCACATCGTCGAGGATCGCTTTACCCATCTCGCCCAGGTAGTGCGAAGAAAACGCATACTTTTCCCCGTCTACATCCATGGCGGCATCGAGCGAGAGAACATTGGCGTAGTAGAGCAGGTGGGAGGCGTGTTCAAGGGCTTCCTGGACGGGAATGCCGGCATTGACGCGGAAGACCTTCATATCGTGTTTGCTTTCGCCACAGTCTGCGAAGGTTACGGCACCGAGGGTGGTTGCTGGGGGGGAGGTGTTCATTGCTGGCCTCCGGAATACGGAAGGCCATAAGCGGGGAGTGCAGTGTGTCTTGAGGTCTTTTCGTACGGCATAAGCTTGCTCCTTTGGTACAACCAAAAAGAGCTGCCAGTCACGATTCCAAGCGTGAGGGTGGCAGCTGTACGCAGGTTGGAATCCGAGAAGAAGCGACTCGGCAGGCACGGGGCCTCCCACGTACAGCCGCCAAAAAGCACAAAAAACAGGCACAAAAAAAGCGCCCGCTGATTGCGTGACGACGCTGTAGCGTCTTCTTACTCGGGATTCCACGCCCGGTCACTGATGAGCAGCGACGTTGGGGAGGTTAGCGCGCCGGCGTATGGGGTGCAACTTGCAGGGTGTGGGATTTTTCTGGTGGAGCAGTTCTCCGGAATATCGGCGGTTCTGAGACCAATTCCGAGAAACAATAAAGCCTCCACATTTTTGTGGAGGCTTCGTTTAGTATGGTGGCACTAGGAGTCGAATCGGTTCTTAACCTATTGATTTTTAAGTATTGTTATTAAGTATCGTACTTTTCTATCTCTAAAAATACCTCAAGACCTTCGCTTTCTGAACCTACCTAAGGTAATGAGCTGATGGATAATCAAATTAGGATACATATTGTTACTTGGTGTCGTGTGTCAATGTGCTACTATTTTGAGGCTTTGGGTATAGATCCAAAGGTGCATCACAAGCTGTCAAGTCCCATGACGGCACCGACGGTTACGTAACCGACGGTGACGAGCAATGAGACTAGCAGCCCACGGATACTTATATTCATAGGTACTCCAAGTGTGACGCTGACATGATACGTCAATCCTAGCAATAGCGGCCAAGTCAGGAAACTGATTGAAGATGTGAGGAACATATGGGTTTATCCGATCAGGTGGTTTTGGATTGCCGCCATCCTAAGCCTGATCGGTTGGCTCTATATCTACGGAAGGATAAAGATAATGAAGGAATGGTTTAAATCCCGCGGCTATCTTCACTTCGATCCTCAAGTTAGTAAAATTGCGGCATCTCGCGTGGTTGCTGAACCTGAAGTAGTAGCAGCTCATTCTTTTTATCCGTTTATTAGATATGCAGTAAGCTCGCAGAAAGTTTTCTTCGATAAGACCTTTAAAAAGGTTGAGGCGAAGGAGCCAAAAGTCAGGCCCATATCTTATGCTTCACATATGGATAGCCATATTTATTCGTATTATTGCCAATTATTAAATAATCTTTATGAAGCGGAGCTTGCCTCTTGTTCATGGGGGAATTCAGTACTTGCGTTCAGGTCTTTAGGTAAGAGCAACATTGATTTCGCATATCAAGCATTTGTCGATATCTCTTCTAAGGGCGAGTGTTGTGCCATAGCTTTAGATGTGAAAGGGTTTTTTGATAATCTAAATCACAATACTCTCAAGCAGGCTTGGGGTAAGCTGCTGGGCTGCGCGAGTCTGCCTGCTGACCACTACAAGGTGTTCAGATCACTAACGAAGTTTTCGTTCGTTGATCGAGATGCATTGTATGAAAGGTTGGGAATATCAAAAAATAATCCTAGAAATAATAGAGTTCGTGTTTGTACTCCCTCGGAGTTTAGATGCGTAGTTCGTGCTGAGAAGTTTGTTGAGGTTAATACCGACATCAAAGGTATACCGCAAGGTTCTCCTATCAGTTCGATGCTTTCGAATATTTATATGATGGAATTCGATGCTGCCGTCTATGATCATGTATCTAGGCTCGGTGGGACCTACTACAGGTATTGCGACGATATCCTAGTAATCGTTCCTATTGGTTCAGAGGGTGGAGTGACGGATTTCGTGTCTTCCCAAATATCAAATATGAGGCTTGAGGTTCAAAGTTCAAAAACAGAAACTAGGACTTTCCGTATTGCACAATATGGGCTTAGAGCGGATAAACCCTTGCAGTATCTTGGTTTTATATTCGATGGGCAGCGAATTTATCTTCGCTCCGCGTCGCTTGCGAGATATCACGAGCGTAAGAGGAAGGGTGTGTGGCTAGCTCAGAAAACAATGGAAAAACGCAATGCGTTGCGAATTGAGCGTGGGCAATTGCCACGATCTATGTATCTCAAGAAACTTTATAGTCGATACTCTTACTTGGGGAGGCGGAATTTTATAGCTTATGGGTACAGGGCTGCCTCAATAATGGGATCGAATTCAATTAAGAAACAGCTTAAGTCACATTGGTCGCGTTTGCAAAATAGGATTGCGCTTGCCCAGGAGTAAGTTTTGTTAAATTCATGCTGGTTGTACGTCTACTGATACGCGGCTGATTTTATAAATCGCGACATTACCTCCCACGGCTTTGTCGGGGTTAAATAGAGCTAGGTTCATTCCCTCGCTAACCGAACTTCGATAAACGACCCCATCGTACCCACTCTTTTTTATAAACTCGCAAAGGTACTGGCTGGGGACATAATCAATCGCTGCTCCTTGTGGCAAGACTGGTCTAGTAAGCTCCTCTCCCAAGCGTTCGAGGAATGGTATATCCGCACGTAATTGGCCGATTGCACCAGCATCTCCCAGCAAAAATGGGGATACAAGCTTTCGGGGGTTCCGAAGATCTACCGCCTTGAGTGGCGGCTCGATTCTAAACTCGGCAACGCAGGCTATTTCACCCGTATGCGGACGTACTTCCGCAACTGCAGTGTCGGGCTTTGAGCCCACATATAAGTATGGGATCCCTGGTGGATTTGCTCGCCCATGAGAGGACAGTCGTTTCGGAGGCGGACCCATATCTCCAATTGGATAGGTAACGTCGCCGGTACGAATGCGCGCTCGATACCACAGGCTCGGAAGATCGTCAGCAGGAAGGTGGCTTAGAAGTTCTTTCAGCCGGTCGGTATCGAGCGGTTGATCCAAAAAATAACGATTTTTATACATTAATTCATCGCGTAAGGTCTCCCATCTAACTAGGACCTCACTCTTGTATCTTTCTGACGGTGAGAAACTTCTTCTAACTATTTCGCCGTCATCTAGGATTTCTCCAAGAAGTTCCTTTGAGTGTGCAACATCCATATGTGGATGTGAGAATAGTTGCCAATCTTCTTTTAACCATTCTACGAGTGACTTTCCATTTGGGTCTGGTTCATAAATGCTGATTAAAAGTTGGAACCAGTCTGCAAGAATTCGTGGGGGGACTAGTTCCACGTCTGTAGATTTGCAGAAGTCGCAAGCGCCTCTTCCATCAGAGATTAATGGAATAATATCTTTGCCTAAACCTCGGTCTCCGAAACACTCAGGACAACATTTGGTCATAGCTATTCTCAACTAAAAGATTTTGCGAGTGTCTCAATGTGATGATTTAGTGATAGCTTTTTCAAATATCCGAGACCTGGAAAGTGCCCTTTCTTCGATAGTTCACGCAACTCTTGGATCGCAGATGTTTCGTAGAGATTCGACTCGCCTGAGTCTAGTTTTTCTATTAGTTTTTTCAACGCTTCTGCGAATTTTCCCGCGGGATCGGTAGGAGTGTCCTGGCTATCGGATACGAAATGATAGACAAACATTGCATCATCTTGATCCGGGTCGATGAATGTTAAATGAATAGCTACGGCGTAGGCGGGGCCGCCTGACTCTGAGTAATCGTCGCCGACAATTGAGAAATCCCCAAATCCATTCATCCCTTCTTCTTCAAAGGTCACGTTCAGATCGCTAAATAATTCTACCGGGGGATAGTCACGGTTGCGACGGCGTTTAAACCCATCACGGAGGAGAATACGTTCGCTTCCTAAAAAATGCTTTCGATAGGTTTTTGGGCAATATGTTTCGTTAAATACATTGCGCGTTTCTTTGAGTCTGTCGCCAAGTGCTGTAGCAAGCTCTTTACCGTGGGTAAATCCCGCATGGATGAAGGTTAATTGATGGTTGGGATGTCGATTGCAGTGGACTATTGCCTCTGCCACGTCGATGTCCTGGCGCAATAATATTCCTACCCCAACGGAGTCCTTGCCTATGAAGGTTTTGAGTAACTCTGTTATTCCTGCTCCGTTCTCACGATGATCACCATGATATGGATTGACAATAACGACAACTTTTCCATGAGCATCGCAAACCGCTTTCAAGGACTTATCGAGCCCATTGAGCGCTTCCCGTACAGGCTCGATAATAGGGACAAAGCCAGATTTTGCGAAAATTTCAGCTTTCTCACGAACAGATATCAACTCAAATTGCTTACCACGAAAATATGGGTAATACATTATGTTTATGTCCAGTCCATGGCACTTGAAATTGGCGTGCGCAAAGCCGTGATAAGACGATTTTGATCTTCCGGGCGGATTTTGATCGAAAGTGCTGCTGGTTGAAGCGAAATGGGAAGGTTTACTACAAAATCACTGAGTGGAGCCAAGCTGCGCGTGCGTTTTAAAGTATCCACCATCGCTTGGTGTACCACTTCAGGGGCTAAGCCAGCAAAGCATTCGCGTAAAGCGCTATGAAGCATCGTATTTGGGACTTGGGGAGTAGCGACACCGAGTCCATTAAGGATTTCGCAAGCTTCGCTTGAACGGAGGGATTCAAAAATCGTAACAGGACAAACTCTGTCTGGGCGGTCAGCGGCATTTCGAATCGTAGTGATTTGATGTCGGCGAGTTAGACACATTACTCCGATATCAATGGGAGTATTCTCCAGTACGTCGTTAACATGTCCGTCCCCTACAATTACATATACCTTTGCGAAAACTTTCCGATAATTTGAGATTTGATTCGCTAAGCGAGTAAGCGAGTCTCTCTCAGACTTTATTTCATAAACGGTAGCTGTTCCGTTTAATATCGCAAGATCTGCTTTGCACGAGCCTGCCCTGAACTCTGTCAGCATGCATGCTGTATTGAGTGAATGCGTACCCAATAGAATATTTTGGGTTAAGGCTGCGCGATACACATACTCGTCGCGCATTCCGGAGCGGCGAAGAAGAGCGAATGCAGCATCGAACGCATCCCCGACACTCTGATCCGAAGCACAAGAAATTTTTGCCTGAGCCAACAGGCGAGCAAACAGACTCGACTGGCCCCGTTTCGCAATTTCTCGGAAAACGCCAGATGAAAATAGTCTCGACAGCGCTGAGAGCTGCGATGCGTTTGTTGACACGATCCCTCCAAGCTTTGCCTAACATTTGGAACGCAGGCGGTGCGCAATTCTAGATCATTAATTCCTATGCGGGAATTTTTAGATGGTTACCGGAGGCTCCCACCACCGCATAAACTGCGTTATTTAACCTCGTCTCATCATCATATGGCCCTGACGTCGGCGATTTTCAGCAATGTTTTCATCAGCCACGGCTTGCCTAGGCGAAAGCTAATCAGTCGTAAAGTGAGGTAATAGTAGTAGCGAGTCATGGCCGCCAGATGTTTCATTTCCTGATCGAGGAACCATCTGTAGTGCTTGAGCTACCACGTCCATGGATTATCTCGGTGCCAGCGATTAGAAATCGCCGCTTGAATGGCTTTCGCTTGGCGAAGGTGACGCTGGCGCGTGGTATGCGACCCGGTTAAGACACTCGTCAGGAACAGCTCCATATCAAATGGCTTGCTCATGCTCGGCGGAAAAGGGGACGGATTTATTTTCACCCGTAATATGCAGGCAGTGAGTACGTCGGGTGGTAAATAGCCAGGTGAGGACGACGAGGACGTACACGGCAGAGTGGAAAACACGGGTACGCTCAAACCCCCAAACCCCAGAAACAACAAAGCCCCCACATTTCTGTGGAGGCTTCGTTTTGTATGGTGCCGGCACCAGGAGTCGAACCCGGGACCTACTGATTACAAGTCAGTTGCTCTACCAACTGAGCTATACCGGCGTGTTAGGGCGACGATTATAGCGATTGGAAAGGTTCTGTAAACCCCTGAATTCTGACTATTTTTCAGAACGTGGTTTTTCCGCTGCCCGTCGCAGGCTCCAGCGCTTTGGCAAGGGGTGATGCGTGCCGGTGCCGAGGCCTTGGGGGGCGTAGGGCTTGATACGCAGAAGGTATCAAACCGCCCCTTGATCAGTATTAAACAACGCCGTTGTTCATTGCTAAGTTGAGGTGGCACTCAATGAGGAAAAGCCAATGAATTTCGCAGGAAAAACCGCTGTTATCACCGGCGCAGGCCGTGGCTTGGGGTTTGTCTACGCACAAGCACTGGCCCAGCGCGGGGCCAATGTGGTGATCAGTGATATCGGCGCCGATAACCTCGGTTCGGGAAGCGACAACGCCATCGCCCTGGTCGCGGCACGCCGCCTTGAGGCCCAGGGGTTGAGCGCGGTTGCTCATCAGGGTGACTTGTCCAGCGAGCAAGCCTGTCGGCAATTGGTCGAGACGGCCATCGCGGCGTTTGGGCAGTTGGATATCCTGATTCATAACGCCGGCTGGGTGGGTTATCAATCCATTGAAGAGGCGGACGCGGCGTTTATCGGGCGTGCGCTGGGTATCAATGTCTATGCGCCCATCTGGCTATGCAACCATGCCTGGCAATACCTCAAGCTATCCACTGCCGCGCGGGTGGTGCTGACGTCGTCTGATCGGGCGATGTACCAGCAATATGCCCAGCCCGGGCTGGTGGCCTATGCGGCGGGCAAGATGGCGCAACTGGGCATCATGAATGCCCTGAGTATGGAAGGCGCGAAGGACGGGATCCTGGTCAATGCGGTGTCGCCGGTGGCCAAGACGCGCATGTGGGGCATCGAGGGGGAACCGGACAATCTCAAGCCGGAATGGGTGGCGCCGGGGGTGGTGTTCCTGGCGTCGGGGCAATGCCAGGACACGGGCTACATACTGCGTGCCAGTAATGGTCAATTTACCGCGACGCGGTTTGTCGAGAATCAGGGTGTGGAGTATCCCGTCGACCTGGCGCGAGTGAGTGCGTCCAGTGCCGAGCACGTTGCGCAGCAGTGGGAGCGCATAAAGCAGAGTCACTAGATTGACTTTCGACCGCTCGTCTAAATGAACATGATAAAAAACACCAAAATAATGACACCTCCACCGACCTGTCCCAGACTGCCTGAACAACATGTGCGCCCATGCTCTGCAAGCGGTGCCGGGACAAGGAGGGGCTGTGAGCCAGGCCGACGAAGGTTTTGCAACGCATGCTATCCGTCAGGATCACCCGATGACGGCGACATTGCAGTTCTTCGAAGACACCCCCATCGACGACGCGCCTTCCCCTGCGGAGCAACCCCAGCCAATCGACGCTTCAGCAAAACGCCCACGGGTGGTGGTGTTGGCCTCGGTCAATGGTGGGGTGGGCCGCAGCACGCTGGCGACGGCACTGGGCAGCGGCTTGCAGCGTCTCGGGCGGGCGGTGACGGTGCTGGAGCTGGATCCGCAAAACGCCTTGTACCTGCACTTTGACCTGCCCCAGGGCACCCCGGGCCTCGGTCGTGCCAGCCTGTGTAATCAACCTTGGGATCAGCTCGCCCAGCCCGGTTTCTGCGGCTGCCAGGTGGTGGTCTTCGGCGAGACCGATATGCAGCAGCAGGAAGACCTGCAGCGCTGGCTCAAGCAGGACCCGGAGTGGCTGGCGCAGCACTTGTCTCGCCTGGGTTTGAGTGAGCAACACACGGTCATCATCGACACCCCAGCCGGCAATAATGTTTACCTGCACCAGGCCTTACACGTCGCCGATACCGTGGTGGTGCTGGCCCTGGCAGACGCGGCGTCGCTGGGCACGCTGGAGCAGATGCAGCGATTGTTGGCGCCGTATCTTGCGCGCCCGTCGGCGCCACGTTGCCTGGTGTTGGTCAACCAGCTGGATGAAGGCAGTGCCTTCAGCCTGGATATGCTGGACCTGTTCAGGCAGCGTCTTGGGGAAGGTGGCGTGGAAGTGATCCATCGTGATCCGCAGATCAGCGAGGCGCTGGCCTTTGGCGAGGACCCCCTGGATAACGAGGCCGCGAGCCTGGCCTGTGACGATATCCATGGGCTGTGCCAGTTACTGGATGGCCCTCCAGGCGCGGCCTGAACCACGTCTTATACGGTTAGGTGCAAATGCTTATGCACAATTTGTTGGTCGCACAAGTGTTGAAACAGCCATTTTGTGAAGATGTTCTCATTACGCTGCAACTGCCTGTTTTGCGTGCGTTTTATTTTGTGAACAAATAATGACCAGTCAGCATTTGTGCCTGTGGCGCCCGTCTTTACGGCACTCGACAGAGTTTCATCAACAGACTTATCCACAGGGCATCCTGCCCTTTAATCGCGCTCGGCGAGCACCATCAGGTTGCGCGGGGTCAGCGCTGTTTCGCAGAAGCGGCCTACTTGAGCCTGGTAGCCGTTCTCTTGAAGAAACAGTGCCCGATCCAGGACCAGCCACATTTCCAGCGGGCGGCGAAACAGACCGCGCACCAACTCCAGGTTTCGTACCTGCGCCAGGCGCTGCCAGCCATGCTGCTCCAGCGCGGCCCAGTCCTGCTCGCCTGTGGATAACCCCTTGAGCGCCGCCAGGTGCTGGCAGTAGTCAGCAAAGGACCGATGCAGCCATTCGCTGGGCAACGAAGGCGTGGGCAGGTATTCATCGCACCCGCGCAGTTGCCGCTGCAACTGATCGAAACCCAGGCGCCGGGCCATGGAGGTGTCGCGTTGCAGGCGCACCCGCAAGCCTGCGGTGACGGTTTCGCTCAGGGGCAGGCCCAGGTCCTCCCGCGACAAGCGCAGCGCCGAGGCGCGGGCCGGGGCCGACAGCGCCTGGTACTGCTCGCTACTGATGCGGTTGTAACAGCAGGGCGCCACGGCCAGGTGCTTGCAGCCGGCGGCGCTGGCCAATTGCAGCAGGCGTACGTGCAGATCGCCACAGGCGTGCAGGGCGACGGGGGTGTGTTCGCCGCGCAGTTGTTGCACCGCGTCCTCGGCCATCACGTCTTGCGGGTGGTGGCGGGCGGGCATTTGATGATGGTCACTGAGGGCCTGGCCTGCGGCGATCAGCGCCGGGTCGTACTCCAGGCAGGTCAGGTGTTGCCCCGGTTGCAGCAGCCGCCGGCCGAGGTGGCCTTTACCGGCGCACCAGTCGAGCCAATGGGTGGGGCGCTCGGCAAACTGCAGAGCGCTGCCAAACGCTTCGATCTGCTGCCATTTGCGCCCCGGTACATCGACATTCAGGCGCGACGACGGCGCATGCAGCGCGCCCGCCGGTAACTGATCCACAGCACTGAGCTGGGCGGCCAACTGCGCCCATTGGGGAAACGGCGCCGGGGCCTGGAGTTCGGTGGGCAGGTTATGGCTGCTTTCGGCTTCTGCCAGGGAGCGCCGGCGCAGCCATTGGGCCAGCGCAGGATGCTGGGCTTCCCAAGGCAATTGCAGATGGGTGAAGGGCCGTGGTCGCCACAGCCCTTGATGTTCGGTGAGGAACGCATCCAGCGCGAGAAAACGGGCCAGCAGTCGCTCACCCGTCAACCCGCTGTCAGCGTCCCTGGCAGGCATCGACCCGCAACCAGCGTTCCAGCAGCTTGAAGCCGCGCACCAGCACATAGGCCATCAGCAGGTAGAACATCCCGGCGGCAAAGAAGATCTCCACCGGCAGGTAGGTGCGGGCAATGATGGTGCGGGCCATGCCGGTCAGTTCCAGCAAGGTCACGGTACTGGCCAGGGCGCTGGCCTTGAGCATCAGGATCACTTCGTTGCTGTAGGCCGGCAGGCCGATGCGCGCGGCGCGCGGCAGGATGATGTAGAACAGCGCCTTGGGCTTGGACATGCCCAGTGCCCGCGCCGCTTCGATTTCCCCAGGCGGGATGGCCTGGATCGCGCCGCGCAGGATCTCCGCGATGTAAGCGGCGGTGTGCAGGGTCATGGTGACGGTGGCGCACCAGAACGGGTCCCGCAGGTAGGGCCACAGGGCGCTTTCGCGCACGGCGTCGAACTGCGCCAGGCCGTAGTAGACCAAAAACAGCTGCACCAGCAACGGTGTGCCACGGAAGAAGAAGATGTAGCAGTAGGGCAGGGTGCGCACGTACCACAGGCGCGAAGAACGGGCGATGCCCAGGGGGATCGCCAGCAGCAGCCCGGCGATGACCGCGATGGCCACCAGTTCCAGGGTCAGGGTCGCACCCTGGGCCAGTCGTGGCAGCCACTTGATGATCACGGCCCAGTTCAGGCCCAGGTCGAAATGCGACAGCCAGCTGTAGTCGCCGTTCATTGCGTGCTCCTCGCAAAGCCGCGAGCGGCGCGTTTTTCCAGGAAGTACATGCCGACCATGGCCAGGACGGTGAGGCCCAGGTACATGAAGGCCGCGACCATGAAGAAGGTGAAAGGCTGCTTGGTAACGGTCACGCCGATTTGCGCGTGGCGCATGATTTCTTCCAGGCCGATCACCGAGACCAGCGCGGTGTCCTTCATCAAAATCATAAACAGGTTGCCCAGGCCCGGCAGGGCGATGCGCCACATCTGCGGCATGATCAACCGGGTGAAAATACGCAGCTTCGACAGGCCCAGGGCGATGCCCGCTTCACGATGGCCTTTGGGGATCGCCAGGATCGCGCCACGAAACACTTCGGTGGCGTAGGCGCCAAAGCACAGGCCCAGGGCAATCACGCCGGCAGCGAAGGCGCTGAGCGACAGGTCGGGGTTACCGAAGAACTCCCCGAGGGCACGCATCATATTGACCGTGCCGAAATAAATCAGCAGGACCCACAGCAGTTCGGGAATGCCCCGGACAATGGTCGAGTAAGCGCCGCCAAGCCATTGCAGGAACTTGTACGGGGAAGTCTTGGCCAAGGCGCCGGCCAGGCCGAGCACCAGCCCCAGGCATAACGCCGTGAGTGCCAGTTTGACGGTCATCAGCGCGCCGGCAGCGAGTGCGGGGCCGAATCCGTAGAGATCGAAATTCATGGTTTTTTCATATCGCGCAAGGCTTGCGAAAAGCCGGCGCGCTCAAGCGAGCGCGCCGGACTGGCCAATCAGGATCATTCGATGCTGAAAGGGAAGTACTTGTCGTTGATCTTCTTGTAGGTGCCGTCGGCCTTGATTTCCGCCAGGGCCTTGTTCAGGCGCTCGCGCAGTGGGTCGCCTTTGCGCACGGCGATGCCGATCTTGTCGCTTTCTACAACCGGATCGCCTTTGAACTCGTAGGCCGAACCGTCTTTGCTCTTGAGCCACTCGTATTGCACGTACTTGTCGGCGAGCATCCCGTCCAGGCGGCCGGACGTCAGGTCGAGGTAGGCGTTTTCTTGGGTGTCATAGAGCTTGGCGGTGGTGTCTGGCAGTTTGTCTTCCAGGTAGGTACCGGCCAATGTCGCGCGCTGGGCACCGATGATCTTGCCTTTGAGGTAGTCGGCGTCGGTCTTGAAGTCTTTGATGGATTTGGCCGCGATGAATTGCAGCTTGTTGGAGTAGTACGGGTCGGTGAAATCAACGGCCTGCTTGCGCTCGTCGGTGATCGACAGCGACGACACCAGGAAGTCGAACTTCTTGGCGTTCAGGGCAGGGATGATGCCGTCCCAGTCCGAGACATACACTTCGCACTTCTCGACTTTCATCTTGGCGCACAGGGCGTCGCCGATGTCTTTGTCGAAGCCGACAACGTTGCCGCTGGCGTCTTTATTGTTGAAGGGCGGGTAAGCCGCCTCGATCCCCATTTTCAAAGTCTCGGCCATGGCCGTGGCGCTGAACGCCATGGAAACGGCGGCGGCCAGGAGGAATTTTTTATAGTTCTGCATGCATGTTGCTCCGTTAGCGGTTGCTGGACATGAATTGTTTGCAGCGCGCCGAAAGCGGGTTGTCAAACACCTGCTGTGGCGATCCTTGCTCTTCGACCAGCCCCTGGTGGAGGAACACCACTTCGCTGGACACTTGGCGGGCAAAGCCCATTTCGTGGGTGACCAGCAGCATGGTGCGGCCTTCTTCGGCCAGCGCGCGGATCACATTAAGTACTTCCTGAACCATTTCCGGGTCAAGTGCCGAAGTGGGCTCATCGAACAGAATGACTTTAGGTTGCATCGCCAGGGTGCGGGCGATGGCCGCGCGTTGTTGCTGGCCGCCAGACAATTGCGCCGGGTAGGCGTGGCGTTTGTCGCCAATGCCCACCTTGGCCAGCAGCGCTTCGGCCACTTCGATGGCTTCGGCCTTGCTCTGGCCGAGCACGCGGCGTGGGGCCTCGATGATGTTGTCGAGGATGCTCATGTGCGGCCAGAGGTTGAAATTCTGGAAGACAAAACCGATTTCGCTGCGCAGGCGATTGATCTGCTTGCCGTCGGCGGCCACCAGCTCGCCGTTTTTCGCGGCCTTGAGCTTGAGCTCTTCGCCGGCCACCAGGATCTGGCCCTGGTGCGGGTTTTCCAGCAGGTTGATGCAGCGCAGGAATGTGGACTTGCCGGAACCGGACGAACCCAGGATCGAGATCACATCGCCGTCGCGAGCGGTCAGCGAGATGCCTTTAAGCACCTCCAGCTCACCATAGCGTTTATGCAAGTTGCGGATTTCAAGCGCGGGCGCGGCCAAAGCCATGTGCGGTCCTCATTGTGTTCATTGCGTTCCTGCTGTTGGGTCGCCTTCCTGGCGTGGCGCCAAGCTAGCATAGCGTTCGGATGACAGCCAACAGCGCCACGGGCGTTAAACAGGCAGTGTGTGACAGGTTGTCGCATCGGCACAGTAGCGTGTCGCGCCATCAACAACCGAACAGCCGTTTTAACCGATAAACCCGTGGCAGTCGCGTAAAAAAGGGCGCGATGGTGCCAGCTTTGGCCGGGTGTTGGAAGGGTTAAACGGGTAAACGGTGCCTATCAGCCCTTTAATTGGGCGTCACTGACTTTTTGTGTGTGTTTTTGGTGCACTCATTCGTTCTTGAAGTGAGTCGAGCGGTAACGCTGTGGCGGATTGCCAGTAATCTCAATGGCTTGCGAGCGCTGATGGATTGTCCTACAGGCCGCGTCAACCTTGGCTTTGTAACATTTTGGCGCAAATCTTGCGTAAAAAATAAAGAACGCCCCGTTTGTTTCTTTTCACGAAGACGCAGCAAACCGGGTGGACCGAATACGCAATTCCTCGCAAAGGTGTGTCAATGAGTAGTACGCAAAGCTCCAATGACCTCGAACAGGGGCTCAAACCGCGGCATGTCACCATGTTGTCGATTGCCGGTGTGATCGGCGCCGGTTTGTTTGTCGGCTCCGGCCACGCGATTGCGGCAGCCGGGCCTGCCGTGCTGCTGGCCTATGCCGCAGCCGGTACGTTGGTGGTGCTGGTGATGCGCATGCTGGCCGAGATGGCCGTTGCTTCGCCAGACACCGGTTCATTTTCCACCTACGCCGACCGGGCCATCGGCCATTGGGCCGGCTTTACCATCGGCTGGCTGTACTGGTGGTTCTGGGTGCTGGTGATTCCCCTGGAAGCCAACGCCGCCGCAACCATCCTGCATGCCTGGTTCCCCGATGTGGCGATCTGGGCCTTCACCCTGGTCATCACCCTGCTGCTGACCGCGACCAACCTGTTCAGCGTGAAGAACTACGGCGAGTTCGAGTTCTGGTTTGCCCTGATCAAAGTGGTGGCGATCATCGGTTTTGTGATCCTCGGCGTACTGGCGATCTTTGGCTTGCTGCCGGGCAGCCAGGTCAGCGGCGTCTCGCACCTGTTCGACACCCAAGGCTTTTTGCCCAACGGCATGGGCGCGGTGCTGGCGGCGATTCTGACCACCATGTTCTCGTTCATGGGCACCGAGATCGTGACCATCGCGGCCGCAGAGTCGAAGAACCCTGGCCAGCAGATCACCAAGGCCACCAACTCGGTGATCTGGCGGATCGGCTTGTTCTACCTGGTGTCGATCTTCATCGTCGTGGCCCTGGTGCCATGGAACGATCCGACCCTGGCAGCCGTTGGTTCCTACCAGACTGTGCTGGAACGCATGGGCATCCCGAATGCCAAGCTGATCGTCGACCTGGTGGTATTGGTCGCGGTAACCAGCTGCTTGAACTCGGCGCTGTACACCGCGTCGCGCATGCTGTTTTCCCTGGGCCGGCGTGGTGATGCGCCGGCAGTGGCCAAACGCACCAACAAGAGCGGCACGCCTTACTGGGCGGTGATGCTGTCTACCGGCGCGGCGTTCCTCGCGGTATTCGCCAACTACGTGGCCCCGGCGGCGGTGTTTGAATTCCTGCTGGCCAGCTCCGGCGCGATTGCGCTGCTGGTGTACCTGGTGATTGCCGTGTCGCAACTGCGCATGCGTCAGAAACGGACCGCGGCGGGCGAGAAGATTGCCTTCAAGATGTGGCTGTTTCCGGGCCTGACCTATGCGGTGATCGTGTTTATCGTCGGCGCGTTGACCATCATGCTGTTCCAGGAAGCGCACCGGGTGGAGATTATTGCGACCGGTGTGTTGAGCCTGCTGGTGGTATTGGCGGGGTTGCTGGTGGCAAGTCGGCGCCGGGCCCAGAAGTTGGGGGCTGCGGTGCTCAACTGACGAGTTGAAATGCTTGCTGCCTGGCACCACAAAGCACTGTGGGAGCCGGGCAGTTAAGCGCAGATCCCCTGTGGGAGCGGGCTTGCTCGCGAAAGCGGTGGGTCAGTCAACATCAATGTTGGCTGGGCCGACGTCTTCGCGGCGATGCGGCGATCCGACAAGCCCGCTCCCACATTTGATCTTCGCTGCTTTGAGCATTGCGTTCGCTTAACTGATCGGCATTAGGGCTTGCCCGGCTCCCACATTGGTTTTGTATCAATCCTGCGCGCTGGTCAGCGCCTGGGATGCCGCCACGTAGTCCGCCTGGAACTGTGGCGATTCAATCCAGGCCAACGCCGCCGCTTCATCATCGCTGTCGGTGGACCACTGCCGATACTCGATCAGCGCCGCCAGGATAAAGTCCGTGGCGTTTTCTTCGCCCTCCTGCTCTAGCACCAGCGCCAGCAACGGGTGCGCCAGGAATGCCGCACACAGCGCCTGCTGGCTGGTCTCGCCGGCCGCGCGCATTTCCACGAACAGTTCGGTCAAGTCCACCGACTCAAGGTCAATGCGGTCGTCGTCACCGGCAAACGCATCCGGCTTCGGCGCATTGGCGCGCTGGGTGCGGTTCTGCTTGGCCTTGGCTTTTGCCCGTTGGGCACGTTTTTGCTGCTTGTCTGGCGAAGCCATGGGCTCACGTCCTTGGTTCAGGATCTGGGTGGCGTATTGAAGCGCAGGTCTGGCGAAATCCCAAGGGTTTCTACAGCCGGGTGCCCGGTGTGTCGGGCGCCAGTTGGCCGTGCTGCAGCCACGCCAGTGCAATCGGCCACAACCGATCCTGATATTCACTGCGGAAAAACGCGAAATGCCCGACGACCTCTTCGCCAATATCCCCCGGCGCGATACGCAGGTGCGTGCGCTCGCTGGCCTGGAAGTAATTTAGCAGACGCTCAATGGCGGGCACGGTGCCAAACGGGTCGTCGCTGATGCTGATCGCCAGGATCTGTGCCTGCACCCGGGCAAAGGGCAACTCGTCCAAGGCCCGCCCGCTGGGGCGTGTCTCGTAGGTGGGGGTGGGTGTGCTCCAGTCGCGCACCACGCCGGCGGGCGTGTCTTCCAGCCAGCCCAGGCGCTTGCCCGGGAAATACCCGCACACGGCAGTCACCAGCGGCATCACCAGGTGCCACTTGGCAAACATCCGCCAGCGCCCGCTCGCTTGATAGTCACGCCAGTAGGCGAACTGCGCGCCCACCGTTACCAGGCGCCTGATCGCGGCGCCGGAGGCCCCGAGACCGGCCGCGCAGCCGCCAAAGCTGTGGCCGACTACATCAATGGGCTGCCCGGCAAACTCGCGTTGCGCCCGTCGCAGGATGGCCTCGAAATCCAGCCGGCCCCAGTCTGACCACGAGGCTTTGAACCCACGCAACGAGCCACTGCGCGACTCGCCGATGCCGCGATAGTCGTAGGTGATGACATCGAAACCCTTGGCAAACAGGTACTCGGCAAAGCGCGAATAGTGGCGGCAGCGCACTGAGGTGGCGGCGTTGATGATCACCACTGGGCGTTCGATATCGCTGCGGATATGGCGCCAGGTGAAGCCGCCAATGGGGTAGTGGTCGGCGGCGGGCTCGCGGAATGTCTCGGGGTGAGGGCGGCTGGGCAGGTTCATCACTGGCCTCGATCCATGCGCTTTCGATGGGGGTTGACGACCCGTGCGCAGTTTTTATTGGAGGCTGACACTAACAAAATCGCCAGCCAAAGGCGCGCAATACCTGCCAGCCAATCCCGTAAAAAAGGCGGTTGTGGCGAGCGGGCTTGCCCGCGTTGGGTCGCGCACTGGCCCCAAAAATGGGACAGCCCTGCAGCCCAGCGCGGGCAAGCCCGCTCGCCACAGGTGTGTACAGGTAAATGTTGCATTCGGTTCAGGCGTGATTCAGCCGTGCTGCCGGCAATATACGCCAGCATCTCCCCCGCCCTGGCAGGTTAAACCATGGAACACCGCAACCGTTTTCGTGTGGAGGCCCTGGGTGTTTTCCTGGTGGCCTTGTTGTTATTTACCCTGGGCATCTGGGATCAGTCGCCGCAAGGGTTTGACGGGCGTTGGGCGGTGTTTATGCAGGAGATGTTTCGCCACGGCGCAAGCCTCTTCCCCACCACCTACGGTGAGCCTTACCCGGATTATCCGGGCACGGCGACCTATTTCAGCCTGCTCTTTGCCCGGCTGTTCGGTGCGCCTAACGACCTGGCTAACGTGTTGCCCACCGCTCTGGCGTCGGCCGGGGTCGTGGCCCTGGTCTACCGCTTGCTGGTGCCCTGCGGCCGGACCTGGGCGTTGCTGACGGTAGTGCTGACGGCATTGACCGCGCAATGGCTGGAGAAGTCGCGCTCAGTCTGCCTGGATCAGATGGTCTCCCTGCTGTGCCTGGGCTGTTTCTACTTGCTGCACACCGGCGAGCGCCTGGGCTCGCGGCTGCGTCAATACGCAATCTTTCCCTTGTTCGTGGCGGCGTTTGCCATGCGTGGCCCTTTGGGCTTGATCGAGGTCTGTGGGGTTGCTTGCGTGTACTGGGCGCTGGGGCCTGCCCGCACGCGGGAAGAGAAGATTGGCTTGCTGAAAAAGGTGCTTGCCCACGGCGTGATCGGCCTGGTCCTGCTCCTTGCCTGTTGGTGGGGGTTGCTGAAGCTGGCGCGGATCAGCGGGGGTGATGCTTTTGCCGACGAGGTGATGAAGATGCAGGTGGCCGGTCGCCTGGATGAAAGCGGCGAGCCGTTCTACTTCTACTTCAAGCTGAGCCTGTATCGCTATTTCCCGGTGATCCCGCTGGCGCTGGCGACGTTGATTGCCCTGCGCCACACCTGGTCGGCGCGCAATGATGATGCCGATGTGCGGCTGATGCTGCGCCTGGGCGGCTGTGGCCTGATGATCCTGCTGGGGTTGTCGGTGCCGAACTTCAAGCGTGCCTACTACATCCTGCCGATGGTCCCGATGTTTGCCGCGGTGGCGGCTTATGGGCTGCTTCAGGCCCGGGGTTGGTTGCTTGGGGTGCGTCGGGGTTATGCGTGGCTGGTGGCGATCCTGCCGCTGCTGGGGGTTGTCGTGGTCTTGGTCTGCCGGCAGTTGTGGAGCAAACACGATTACTGGCCTGATGTTTCAGTGCCGGGGTTGATTGCGCTGCTGATCGCCCTGCAGTTGGCGGCGGTGGTGGCCTGGCGTCGCTGGCGCAGCCGTGTGGGGGCGCGACTGGTGGTGCTCAGCCTGATCGCGCTGGCCACCCAATGGCTGGTGCTGGTGACGGTCGTGGAGCCGGCCAAGGATCTGCAATTCGACACCAAAAACTTTGTGGGTGCGGTGGAAACCCTGCGGGCCGAGCACCCCGGGCCGCTGGTGTTTCTCAATCTTGGCAAGGACACCTGGGCCATTCGCTACATCATGAACCTGGATCATGACGAGCAGCCGCTGTTTATCGGGCGCGATGACCTTGCGCGCCTGAACGCACTGCCGCGCTCGTCCTGGGTGATTGTCGCGCGCAAGGAAACCGAACTGCTGCAGGGCACGCCGCTGCAGCATCTGGTACCGGCTTTCAATGGGCGGCTTAATGACAACCCGTTGCTGGTGTTCCGGGTGCCATGATCAGCCGCAGCCGTGGATTTACAACTCAATCAAAAGTTGTAGGCCAGCGTACCGACGAGCGTACGACGGTTGCCGATAAAGCAGTCGCCTCGCGCCAGGCATGTGGTGTAGTAGGTCTTGTCTTCAAGGTTGGTCGCGTTGAGCGTCAGGTTCCAGTTCTGGTAGCGGTACCCGAGCATCGCATCCACCAGGGTAGAAGACGGCGTTTTCAGGCGGTCGGCGCCATCCCAGCTGGTTCCCACATAGCGAATACCGGCACCGACACTGAACCCGGAAATGTCGCCGATGCTGAACCGATGTTGGCTCCATACCGAGGCCATGTTCTCTGGAACGCTGGACAGGCGTTTGCCTTGCTCGGCGGGCGCGCCCTTGATGACGGTGGTGTCGGTGTAGCTGTAGGTGCCAATCAGGTCCCAGTCGGGCGTGACCGTCACCAGCGCTTCGAGCTCCAGGCCACGGGCGCGGGTTTCACCACTTTGCAGGGTGTTCATCGCATCCAGGGGGTCGGGCATGCGGCGGTTCTGCTCGCGAATGTCATACACCGCTGCGGTGTAGAGACTGTTGCTGCCAACCGGCTGATATTTCACCCCCAGCTCCCACTGTTTGCCCTTGAGCGGTACGTAGGGCTCCAGCGTTCGCCGGTTGAGGCCGATTTGGGGCTGGAATGATTCGCTGTAGCTCAAGTAGGGCGCTATGCCGTTGTCGAACAGGTAGGTCAGGCCTGCGCGGCCGGTCACCTTGTCGTCCTTTTGCCGGGCGCTGCCTTGGGTTTGGCTGGCGGCCCAATCCTTGCGCAGGCCGAGGGTCAGCAGCCACTGTTCGTATTTGATCTGGTCCTGGGCATACAGCCCTTGTTGCATGACCCGTTGTTCCGGGTCTGCGGTGAGGCGAATGACCGAGGGATCAAAGGTGCCATACACCGGTTCGTACACGTTCAGTGGTGTTGCGTTACCGCTGGCACCTTCCCGGTTGGAGACCGCATGCTGGTAGTCGCCCCCCAGCAGCAGCGTGTGCTGTAGCGGGCCGGTGTCAAATCGGGCCTCGGCGTTTTGGTCGGCAACCCAGACTTTGACCTCTGGCTTGGAGACGTAATAGACACGGTCGAGGGTCTGGTTATCGGCGTTAAACGGTGGGTTTCTTGCGAATTTCGCATAAATCGACTGGTAGCTGACTTTGCTTTTCTGCCAGCGCAGGTTCTGGCGCAGCGTCCATGTGTCGTTCAGGTGCCACGAGAATTGCGACGTCAGGGCTGTCTGGTCACTGTCGTATTCGTCGAACCCTGGCTCGCTGGCGAACCGGTTGCTGTGGATTCGGCCATATGGCGCATTCCAGACGGTACCTTTGTGTGGGAAGAACTGCGTGGTGGAGCCGCTGTCATCGCGCTGGATGTTGGCCATGACGGTCCAGTCGATATCTTCGTTGGGGCGCCAGGTCAGCGATGGCATCAGCACCTGGCGGTTGTCTTTGACATGATCAACCTGGGTGTCGCTGTCGCGCTGGATCGCCACCAGCCGGTACAGCAGCGTGCCTTGCGGGTTCAGAGCGCCGGTGGTGTCGACGGCGACCTGCTTGCGGTTGTAATTGCCGTATTGCAGTTGCAGTTCGGTGTGCTGTTCGGCTTTGGGGCGTTTGCTGACCTGGTTGATCAGGCCGCCCACCGGGCTTTGCCCATACAGCATCGACGCAGGACCCTTGAGCACTTCAAGGCGTTCCAGGGTGAAGGGGTCGGTGCGCACGTTGGTGTAAGTGCCGAAGCTCTGCTGTAAACCATCAAGGAACAGGGCCGGCGAGCTGCCTCGCACTTTCGACCAGTCTCCGCGGCTATCGAGCCCGAAGGTCTCGGCCCGCACCCCGGAAACGTAACGCAGTGCGTCTTGCACGGTCAGCGCGCCCTGATCGCGCATGCGGTCGGCGCTGATGACGGAAATCGATTGGGGGATCTCGGTGATGGGGGTGTCGGTCTTGGCCCCTGTTGTACTGCGCTTGGCTACGTAGCCTTTGACCGGGCCGTCGGCCGTTTCTTCTGAGGCAGTTGCCGTAATACTTTGGCTGGGCAGTTCGAGCTGGCCTGTTTTCTCGGCCGCGTCTGCGACCGGGACAAGCATCGAAGCGAATCCGAAGGGGGCAAGGCCAAACGCCTTCAACCATGAACCTGACTCGCGTGCAGAGGGCATCGCAGCTCCTTGATTATTGTTAGTGGGGCAGGGGGGATTTTGCGCGCCAGCTTAAATGATAATAATTGCTATTAGCAACCATGGGCTTCAGTCGAGCCTGGCTTTTTGGCGGGGGTGTTTGATGCGGGCGACCGAGTGGGGTCGCCCTGAGCGGTGAGGGGCAATCAAGGCTGGCAGTCAGGCAGGACTGCGAAGTGACATTCGTCCTGAACTACCTGGAAGGGGGCGACGAACTATTTGCAGCGATACCCCTCGGGCATCGTGACGGTGTAGTTGCGCTGCACGCGATCCTGGAAGTTCAGGTTCTGCAGGCCCTGCTGCACCAGGAAGGCTTCGACCTTGGCGGCCTGGCAGTCCTCGTTGTAGGACGTTACCCGCAGCAGGTACACCGCGCGTTTGCTCGCTTCATCCCGGGCCGTGGCGGTGAAGGTGGTGAGGGTGGTGTAGCCGGTGCGCTCCGAGCTGCCTACCGGGCCATAGGTGGTGTTCGGCGTGCTGGTGCAGATCATCTGATCGCTTTTTTTCTTGCTGTTCTTGCACACGGTGGAGGTGCTGGTGGGCACCTGCCCATACTCGGTGGCGGTATAGCGGTAGGTCACCTGGTGACTGTCGATGTCGAGGGTGATCGTGATTTTCGGCGTGCGGTTCTTGGGCAGGGACACGTCGGTATACACCTCGCGAAACCCCTGGTCCTTCATGGCGCTGACCATATCGCGCAGGTAGTAGCGGGCATTGAGCGCGTTCTCGGCATTGCCGCCGACCGACGTCACCAGCACCGTCGCTTGTCGGTCAAAGTGATAATCCGGGTCAGGGGTTGCGTTGATCGCGACGTCCATCGTAGTAGCGCATCCGCTGAGCAGCGCTGTCAGCATTAACAGCGTGCATAACAAGTACCGGGTCATGAAATAACTACCTTGCTGAAGATTGGATTAAGGCTAGACGGTTGAGCAGGGAAATAAATAACACATCAGGTGCCAGCAAGGCTTGGCGTTAACCTGAAAGTAACCAGAGGGGCGCTGGCGATACTAAATCGCAGGCAACAAAAAACCCGCACTAGGCGGGTTTCTTGGGTGTTTCAGATGATTTTTGCACCACCTGAAACTAATAAGTGGTGCCCAGAGACGGAATCGAACCGCCGACACGGGGATTTTCAATCCCCTGCTCTACCGACTGAGCTATCTGGGCAACGGGGCGCATTAAACGGGTTTTTCAGGGGGTCGTCAAGCAAGTTTTCAAAAAATATTTAATTATTACCGTCGCTTACGTGCCAACCCCGGTTTTTGCTCAATTATTGAGCAGGCGGCACGTAGCCGTCGGCCTTGGCGTAATCCTCGCCGGAAAAGTACTTGTCCATCTCGCCCTGCAGATATTTGCGGTCTTCGGCGTTCATCATGTTCAGGCGTTTTTCGTTGATCAGCAGGGTCTGGTGCTTCTGCCAGTCGGCCCAGGCCTTGGCGGAGACGTGGTCGAAAATGTCCTGGCCCTTGGCGCCCGGGAATGGGGCACGCTCCAGGGCTGGCAGTTCTTCGTGATACTTGCGGCAGATGATGGTGCGGGTCATGACGAAACTCCTGCGTTCAATACGTCGGCCGCGCGCTTCAGCAGTTTTTTCACCGGGGCGGCAAGGCCCAGGCGCGGCGGGGTGGCGAGGTTATACCAGAGCCAGTCGGCCTCGGCCACGTGATGGGCCGATTCCTCGACCTGCACCAGCCAGGGTTCGATAGCCAGCTGGAAGTGGCTGAAGGTGTGGACCAGCCCAGGTAGCGCCTGATGCTTGCCCAGCGCCAGTGAGTGCTGGTTGGCCAGGTGTTCCAGGTCGTTCAGGTCGTCCAGCTCCGGCAAGCTCCACAGCCCGCCCCACAGGCCCGTAGAGGGGCGACGGTAAAGCAGGATCGCGCCCTCCTGGTTGGCCAGCATTGGCATCAGCGTGCGCTTTTGCGGGATGGTCTTGCGCGGCTTGGGGATCGGGTAGCGGGTTTCCAGGCCCAGCATGTGCGCCTCGCAGCCCTTTTCCAGGGGGCACAGCAGGCAACTGGGCTTGCTGCGGGTGCAGAGGGTGGCGCCCATGTCCATCATGGCCTGGGTGTAGGCATTGACGCGGTCGTGGGGGGTAAAGCGCTCGGCAGTGGCCCACAGCTGCTTGGCCACCTTGGGCTCGCCCGGATAGCCCTCCTGGGCAGTAAAACGTGCCAGCACGCGCTTGACGTTACCGTCGAGGATCGGTGCGCGCAGGCCCATGCTCAGGCTGGCGATGGCACCGGCGGTGGACAGGCCGATGCCCGGCAGTTCGGTGAGTTTCTCTACATCGCGGGGAAACTCGCCGCCGTATTCGGCCACCACGATCTTGGCAGTCTTCTGCAGGTTGCGCGCCCGGGTGTAGTAGCCCAGCCCGGTCCACAGGTGCAGTACTTCATCTTCCGGCGCGGCCGCCAGGGCCTCGACCGTTGGCAGCGAAGCCATGAAGCGGTCGAAGTAATTGAGCACGGTGCTGACCTGGGTCTGTTGCAGCATGATTTCCGAGACCCACACCCGATACGGGGTGATGCCCTGTTGCCAGGGCAAGTCATGGCGACCGTGGCGGTCGTACCAGTCGAGCACGGCCGCTGAAAATTGCTCGTTTCTCATCGGTTGAACAAACCTTTGAGGGCGTCTTTGAGCTTGGGGTTGACCTTGTCGAGCTTCTCTTCAAGTTTCTCGCTGAGCTTGTTGCCCGCCATCTTGGCGGCCACCTGGCCCAGGCCGTCCTTGTCCAGGCGGCAGGCTTTGGCGCCCAGTTCCAGCGGGCCACGGCAGCGCAGCGGCACTTCGATACCCTGGAAGTTCGAGCCGACCTGGCAGGCCGGGTCCGGCATGTCGCGCTTGTCGCCCTCGACGATGATGCCTACGCGGTAGTCCATGCCCAGTACACGCAGGTCCACGTCGCCATTGCCGTTGACGGTCAGGCCGGGGATGCGCACTTTCAGGTCCGGGTTGCTCGCCACGCCGTTACGGAAAGTCAGGTTGCCCTTGAGTTCCTGGAACGGTGTGTCCTTGCTGCGCGGTGTGGTGGTCAAGGTCTTGCGGTTGAGCAGGGCAATACCCGTGCACAGCTGTTGCTCAAGGTTGGCATTGAGCAGCACACCATTGTTGATGACGAAGCTGGCGGTGCCGTTGAGGCTGTCGATCAGCGCTTTCTGGCTGTTGCCACGCCCGTTCAGGTTGCTGTCGAGGGTGATCTGGCCCTTGACCGGCGGGGTTTGCCCCTGGGCTTGCAGGATGCGCTCGACCGGTACTTGCTTGATTTTGGTCTGCAACGCCAGCACCGGCACATCTTCCCGTGCATCGAGGCTGCCGTTGGCCTGGAACGTGCCGTTATAGAGGCCACCGCTCAAGGTGTCGAGCTTGAACTGGCCACCCTGGCCGGAGGCCTTGAGGGCTGCATTCTCGATGGGCAACTGGCTCAGGGTCAGTTGGCCGAAGGACAGGTCGGCAATCACGTCCAGGCTGCGCAGGCGGGCCAGGGGCAGCAGTTTGTCGGTGCTCCAGGCGCCTTTGGTCGGCGCGTCCGGCAACGGTGTGGTGCCACCGGCGGCCATGGCCCCGGCTTCGCTGCTTTGCACTTCGGCCTGGCGTGCGACGGCGGCGCTGTTGGCGGCTTCGGACTTGGCGGGCAGGTAATGGTCGGCATTGAACGTGTCGCCCTTGAGCTGCGCGCGCAGGGATTGCTTGGCAAAGTCCTCCACCGCCAGGCGCCCGGTAAAGGTGCTGCCGTCGACTTTCAAGTTGAGGTCTTCCAGGGCCATGCTCGACGGCGTGCCTTGCAGGCGGCTGACCAGCTCGACTTTGCTCAGGCTCCCTGGGGCCATGGCCGGCAGGGGCTGGCCGACGCTGTCGAGGAACTTGGCCAGGTCAAACTGGGCAATCGACAGGGCGCCGCTGATCTGTGGGGTTTTATCCAGGTCGTTGACCTTTACTTCGCCCAGTGCCCGCAGTTGGTTGAGCGACAGCTTGAGGCTGGTCCACTCGGCAATGTTCGCCGACAGGTCCACCAGCAACTGGCCCTGGGTGGCAAAGGTCACGGTCTTGCCTTGCAGCGGCTCGCCGGTGGCTTCGCCTGCGACTTTCATGTCTTCGAACTGATAGCGCTTGAGGGCGCGATCAAAACGCAGCTCGCCGCTGAGTTCGCTCTTGACCCGCATCACTGGCTGGTTGCTGCCGAAGAAGGCAGTGAGTTTGACCGGGATGCTCGCGCCTTCATGCACGGCACCGGTGCTCAACTGAATGCTCTCGGCGCTGAATTGCTTGCCGGTCTGCTCGTCGTTGTACTCGATGCGGGCGTTGTTGACCGTCAGGCTGTCGATATCCAGGCGGATCGGCTGAGCCGGTTTGTCCGGCGCTGGCGCCGTGGTTGGCGCAGTCGTCACGGGTGCCTCGGCGGTGCCGGTGGCTGCAACGGGCGGTGCCTTACCGATATCTTCCCAGTTGCCGTGGCCTTGCTTGTCGCGGTTGAGGCGCAGGTTCAGGCCCTCGACGCGCACATCGCTCATCTGCACTTCACGACGCAGCAGCGGCAGCACCCGTACCGACAGGCCGAGCATCTGCAGGTCGGCAAACGGCTGGGCAGGATTGCTCAGGGTGGCCACGCTGGCTTCATGCAGTTCCAGGCCCAGCCAGGGGAACAGGCTCCAGCCGATATCGCCATTGAGCGTCAGCTCGATGTGGGCCTTGTCGCGGGCAATCTGGCGAATCTCGTCTTTGTAGTCGTTGGGATCGAAGAGGTGGGTCAGGGCAAAGCCCAGAGCCACAATGATCAGCAACAGCCCGAGAAGTACCAGACCCAGGATTTTGCCGAACGCTTTCATGGGCGAGTCCTTGTATGTCGATTTCAAAATTTAGCCGCAGAGTATAACGCCGCTGGACCTGCGGCTGTTTACGCATCGTTACATAGTGTCAAACAAAACAGATGAGCCGAAAAAGGTAGTGTCAGTTTGGTTTTTCTCGCGGCGCCAAATGCTAATCTTTGCGCGTTCGCCCGCCTTCTGCGACGAAACGTCGCGCTTACAGGGAGCTTCACTCGACAAAACGGCCACGCATTGCGTGCAAAGGCCGAGGAGGAGAGCGCCTGGCGAACACAGACCAACAACTGGGGGAAACACCAATGAACACTAGCACTGCGGCCGGCATTCCTGCTGCGCAGCCTGCGTTCCTGTCCAAGGAACGCATCATCGCCAAGCCAGGGTTTAACCGCTGGCTGGTTCCGCCGGCCGCCCTGGCTATCCACTTGTGCATCGGCATGGCCTACGGCTTTTCGGTGTTCTGGCTGCCACTGTCCAAGGCGCTGGGCGTCACCGCACCGGTCGCGTGCGCGCCGGACATGAGCTTTATCGCGCAGATCTTCTCGTCGTCCTGCGACTGGCCGATCTCCATGCTGGGCTGGATCTACACCCTGTTCTTCATCTTCCTGGGCTGCTCGGCAGCGATCTGGGGCGGCTGGCTGGAACACGCCGGGCCGCGCAAGGCCGGTGTGGTCTCGGCGCTGTGCTGGTGTGGTGGCCTGCTGATCTCGGCGCTGGGGATCTATACCCACCAGATCTGGCTGATGTGGCTCGGCTCCGGGGTCATCGGCGGTATCGGCCTGGGCCTGGGCTATATCTCGCCGGTCTCGACCCTGATCAAGTGGTTCCCGGACAAGCGCGGCATGGCCACCGGCATGGCGATCATGGGCTTTGGTGGTGGTGCGATGGTCGGCGCCCCCCTGGCAGCGGCACTGATGGGCCACTTCGCTTCGCCGACTGGCGTGGGCGTATGGCAGAGCTTCTTGGTGATGGCCGCGATCTACTTCGTGTTCATGATCGGCGGCGCCTTGTCCTACCGCGTCCCGCCGACCGGCTGGAAGCCTGAGGGCTGGACCGCGCCGGCGAAAAAAGCCAGCAACGCGATGATTACCCATCGCCACGTGCACGTGAACGTGGCCTGGAAAACCCCGCAATTTCGCCTGGTGTGGCTGGTGCTGTGCCTGAACGTATCGGCCGGTATCGGCATTCTCGGCATGGCGTCGCCGCTGTTGCAGGAAGTGTTTGGTGGCAAGTTGCTGGGTGTGGATGTGCCATTTGGCCAACTGGATGCCGGGCAACTGGCCTCCATCGCAGCCATCGCTGCCGGTTTCACCGGGTTGTTGAGCCTGTTCAACATTGGTGGGCGGTTCTTCTGGGCGTCGTTCTCTGACTACCTGGGCCGTAAAAACACCTACTTCGTGTTCTTCGCCCTGGGCTTTGCCCTGTATGCGCTGATCCCGAACCTCGGCCACTTGGGCAACGTCTCGCTGTTCGTGGCGGCGTTCTGCATCATCCTGTCGATGTACGGCGGCGGCTTCGCGACCGTGCCGGCCTACCTGGCGGACCTGTTCGGTACGCAAATGGTCGGTGCGATCCACGGTCGCCTGCTGACTGCCTGGGCGGCGGCCGGCGTGCTGGGCCCGGTGCTGGTCAACTACCTGCGTGAGTATCAGCTGAGCATTGGCGTGGAGCGTGCTGCGGCTTATGACATCACCTTGTACATCCTCGCCGGCCTGTTGGTGCTGGGCTTTATCTGCAACCTGCTGGTGCGTCCGGTGGCCGACAAGTACTTCATGACCGACGCCGAACTGGCCGCCGAACAGGCGCTGGGCCATGACAAGGGTGCTGATGCCAGCACTTCCCTGGAGTGGAAAGCCGCTTCCGGCACCGTGCCATTGGCAATTGCTGCGTGGCTGGTGGTGGGTATTCCGCTGGCGTGGGGCGTGTGGGTGACCTTGCAGAAGACTGCAGTGCTGTTCCACTAACACCGCATAACCCGTGTGGGCCCGGTTCCTGTGGGAGCCGGGCTTGCCCGCGATAGAACCCGCTTGGTGTATCTGTAGTGCGCAGGCGTCTGCATCGCAGGCAAGCCAGCTCCCACACACGCCAGCTCCCGCACTTGTACTGACATGTCTATGCCCGACAGGCCGTCAGTCTTATCCCCTTCGATGTTTCTGTTTAGCGCCCGCAGCCCCTATAATGGCCACCTTTTTCGCCCAATGATTTTGCGGAGCTGGTGATGGCCGAACGTAAGGCGTCCGTCGAGCGCGACACTCTGGAAACCCAGATCAAAGCCTCGATCAACCTGGATGGCACCGGAAAGGCCCGATTTGATATCGGTGTTCCTTTTCTTGAGCACATGCTGGATCAAATCGCCCGTCATGGGCTGATCGACCTGGATATCGTCAGCAAGGGTGACCTGCATATCGACGACCACCACACCGTGGAGGATGTCGGTATCACCCTCGGCCAGGCGTTTGCCAAGGCCATCGGCGACAAAAAGGGCATCCGCCGTTACGGCCATGCCTATGTCCCGCTGGACGAGGCGCTGTCGCGTGTGGTCATCGACTTCTCGGGCCGCCCAGGCCTGCAGATGCACGTGCCTTACACCCGCGCCACGGTGGGTGGCTTTGACGTGGACCTGTTCCAGGAATTCTTCCAGGGCTTCGTCAACCACGCTCTGGTCAGCCTGCACATCGACAACCTGCGTGGCACCAACACCCACCACCAGATCGAAACCGTGTTCAAGGCTTTCGGCCGCGCCCTGCGCATGGCCGTGGAGCTTGATGACCGCATGGCCGGGCAAATGCCGTCGACCAAGGGCGTTCTGTAATGCAGACGGTCGCGGTTATCGACTACGGCATGGGTAACCTGCATTCGGTGGCCAAGGCCCTCGAGCACGTCGGTGCCGGCAAGGTGCTGATCACCAGCGATGCGCAGGTGATCCGCGAAGCCGACCGTGTGGTGTTCCCCGGTGTGGGCGCGATTCGCGACTGCATGGCCGAAATCCGCCGCCTGGGCTTTGACAGCCTGGTGCGCGAAGTCAGCCAGGACCGGCCGTTCCTCGGGATCTGCGTGGGCATGCAAGCCTTGCTCGACCGCAGTGAAGAGAACGGCGGCGTCGACTGCATCGGTCTGTTCCCAGGCGCGGTGAAGTTTTTCGGCAAGGATCTGCACGAAGACGGCGAGCATCTGAAGGTCCCGCACATGGGCTGGAACGAAGTGCGCCGCACCGTCGACCACCCGCTGTGGCATGACATCCCGGACATGGCGCGTTTCTACTTCGTCCACAGCTACTACATCGCCGCCGGTAACCCGCGCCAGGTGGTGGGTGGCGGGCACTACGGCGTCGATTTTGCCGCAGCGCTGGCCGAAGGTTCGCGCTTTGCCGTGCAGTTCCACCCGGAGAAAAGCCATACCCATGGCCTGCAACTGTTGCAGAACTTCGCCAGTTGGGACGGGCGCTGGTAATGGCCAAGAAGATCAAGCCACCGATCCTCAATCTCACTCCCCAGCAGGAGAGTGAGGCGACCGACAAGATCAAGCGTTTCATGGAAGATCGCTTCGAGCTCCGTCTCGGGTCGTTCGAGGTGGCTGAGATCCTCGAGCTGTTCACCACTGAAATTGCTCCGCACTATTACAACAGGGCGATTTTCGATGTGCAGACGCACCTTAAAGAAAGGTTCGAAAGCATCGAAAGCGACTTGTGGGCGCTCGAAAAAACCTGATTTTCCGAGCAATGCTGAATATCGAATAAGGTTTGCCAGATGCTGATTATTCCCGCTATCGATCTCAAGGACGGCGCTTGTGTACGTCTGCGCCAGGGCCGCATGGAAGATTCCACGGTGTTTTCCGATGACCCGGTGAGCATGGCTGCCAAGTGGGTGGAGGGTGGCTGCCGTCGCCTGCATCTGGTGGACTTGAACGGCGCCTTTGAAGGCCAACCGGTCAATGGCGAAGTAGTGACGGCCATCGCCAAGCGCTACCCGAACCTGCCGATCCAGATCGGTGGCGGTATCCGCTCCCTGGAAACCATCGAGCACTACGTCAAGGCAGGCGTGAGCTACGTGATCATCGGCACCAAGGCGGTGAAAGACCCGGCCTTCGTCGCCGAAGCCTGCCGCGCGTTTCCGGGCAAGGTCATCGTGGGCCTGGACGCCAAGGATGGTTTCGTCGCTACAGACGGCTGGGCGCAAATCAGCACCGTGCAGGTGATCGACCTGGCCAAGCAGTTCGAGGCCGACGGTGTGTCCGCCATCGTTTATACCGACATCGCCAAAGACGGCATGATGCAGGGCTGCAACGTACCGTTTACCGCTGCGCTGGCCGCCGCCACCAAAATCCCGGTGATCGCTTCCGGCGGTATCCACAACCTGGGCGATATCAAGTCGCTGCTGGACGCCAAGGCGCCGGGGATCATCGGCGCCATCACCGGCCGGGCGATCTACGAAGGCACCCTGGACGTCGCCGAAGCCCAGGCTTACTGCGATGCCTACAAAGGCTGAGGACTGACCATGGCGCTGGCCAAACGCATCATCCCTTGCCTGGACGTCGACAACGGTCGGGTGGTCAAGGGCGTCAAGTTCGAGAACATCCGTGACGCCGGCGACCCGGTGGAAATCGCCCGTCGCTACGATGAGCAGGGTGCCGACGAGATTACCTTTCTCGACATCACCGCCAGCGTTGACGGCCGCGATACCACGCTGCATACCGTCGAGCGCATGGCCAGCCAGGTGTTTATCCCGCTGACCGTGGGCGGTGGCGTACGCACCGTGCAGGATATTCGTAACCTGCTTAACGCGGGTGCGGACAAGGTCTCGATCAACACGGCCGCGGTGTTCAACCCGGAGTTTGTCGGCGAAGCGGCGCAGCACTTCGGTTCGCAATGCATCGTCGTCGCCATCGACGCCAAGAAAGTCTCCGGCCCGGGTGAAACCCCGCGCTGGGAGATCTTCACCCACGGCGGGCGCAAGCCGACCGGCCTGGATGCGGTGGAGTGGGCGATGAAGATGGAAGGCCTGGGCGCCGGTGAAATCCTGCTGACCAGCATGGATCAGGACGGCATGAAAAACGGCTTTGACCTGGGCGTGACCCGCGCCATCAGTGACGCACTGGGCATTCCAGTGATTGCGTCCGGTGGTGTGGGCAACCTGCAACACCTGGCCGACGGCGTTATCGAAGGCCACGCCAGCGCGGTGCTGGCGGCGAGTATTTTCCACTTTGGCGAATACACCGTGCCTGAGGCAAAGGCCTACATGGCAGCACGCGGAATCGTCGTCCGCTAAACGTCACTGGACACCATGGCAGGCTCGCGGCACTCTGGGGCCTGCCATGGATTCCGGTACCCCTACATGCTCAAAGACCTGCTGCTTGCCCTCGCCAGTTCTTCCATTCTGTTGGCGGGCTCGGCCAATGCCGCTGAGCCGTCTGGCACTTCTCTGGTGCTGCTGACGGAGAACTTTCCGCCCTACAACATGGCGAAAAACGGCAAGAACTTCGCCAAGGACGAGAACATCGAAGGCATTGCGGTGGACATTGTCCGCGAGACTTTCAAGCAGGCTGGCATTTCCTACAACCTCACGCTGCGCTTCCCTTGGGAGCGGATCTATAAACTCGCCCTGGAAAAGCCAGGCTACGGCGTGTTTGTCATGGCGCGCCTGCCGGACCGCGAAGCGCTGTTCAAGTGGGTCGGCCCCATCGGCCCGGATGACTGGGTGCTGCTGGCCAAGGCTGACAGCAAGATCCAGCTGACCGACCTTGAGCATGCCCGTAGCTACAAGATTGGTGCCTACAAAGGCGATGCCATTGCTCAGACCCTGGAAAAGCGCGGGCTCAAGCCGATCATCGTGCTGCGCGACCAGGACAATGCGCAAAAGCTGATGGAGGGGCAGATTGACCTCTGGGCCACCGGCGACCCGGCCGGGCGCTATCTGGCGCGTCAGGTGGGGGTTTCCGGGCTCAAGACGGTGCTGCGGTTCAATAGCGCCCAGTTGTACCTGGCGCTGAACAAGGAGGTGCAGGATGAGGTGGTGGCCAAGCTGCAGGCGGCGCTGGACCAGCTACGCAAGGAGGGTGTGGTGGATCAGATCATGGCGCGCTATCTGTAGGTTTCAGCGGTAAACCCCATCCTTGCCGTGCCCAGCCATCGCCCGATTGCTGCGCACACTGATCATCAGCTTGATATCAATCCACTCGATACCCTGGGCCTTGAGCTTGGGCAGCTCGCGTTCCAGCACCGCCAGGGTCTGTGGATAAGGATGGCCGATCATCACCGCCGAGCCCTGTTTGTGGGCCAGCTTGATAGCCGTCTGCAACTGCGTGGCGATGGCCGCTTCGGTCCGTTCGTCATCCAGAAATACATCCCGTGAGACGTGGGCCAGGTTGATTTTCTGAGCCTCGGCGGCCGCCACGGTCTTGGCGCTGGTACGGCTGTCGACGAAAAACTTGTGCCGACGCTGCAGCTCGCCCATCAACCACGCCATGGCGCCAGGCTCGGCGGTCATGCGGCTGCCCATGTGGTTGTTGATGCCGGCGGTGTAGGGTACGGCCTTGAACGCCGCATCCAGGCGCTTGCCCAGTTCTTCGATGGGCAGCTCGGGGTGCCAGGCGAAGGGGCCGGTGGCCGGGTCCATGGGCATGTGCAGAATCACGATCTTGCCGGCGCGGTGGGCCTCGCGGGCGACTTCAGCGGCGTGGGGCGTGTCGGGCATGATTGCAGCCGTCACCGGGCCGGGCAGGGCCAGCACACGACGATCCCTGGGCAGGTTTTGCCCAAGGTCGTCGATGATAAGCGTGAGGTAGGCTTTGTGGGGCTTGTCGGCCGGCGTCGCTAGGGCGACTCCGGCCAGGCTGCACAACATTGAAAGGATTAGCGCAAAACGCATATCAACGGCTGCGCGTAATGCTCAAGCCCTTGAGCAGGCTCAGCGCCTGGGCCAGTTGGTAATCGTCGTCCTGTGGCATCGGCTTGGCTTTCGGGCCGCTGCCGGTTGGCTGGTCGGCGCCGCCGTTGCCATTGCCCAGGTGACCTTGCAGGTCGGCTTCCTTGAAGTACTCGTTGTCGCTTTCGTTGGTGATCTTGGCCCGACGCACCTCGATATCCGGCACGATGCCCTGGGCCTGGATCGAGCGACCATTAGGCGTGTAGTACAACGCCGTGGTGATCTTCAGCGCCCGCTCGTTGTTCAGCGGCAACACAGTTTGCACCGAGCCCTTGCCGAAGCTGGTGGTGCCCATCAGTACGCCGCGTTTCTGGTCTTGCAGGGCGCCGGCGACGATTTCCGAGGCCGAGGCGCTGCCGCCGTTGATCAGCACCGCCAGCGGTACGTTTTCGCTGAGGTCCTTGCCGGTGGCCGAGAAGCGCAGCTCGGAGTTGGCAATGCGGCCCTTGGTGTACACGATCAAGCCTTTGGTGATGAAGTGGTCGACCACTTCCACCGCTGATTGCAGCACGCCGCCGGGGTTGTTGCGCAGGTCCAGGACGATGCCGTTGAGCTTCTTGCCGTTGTCCTTGCGCAGCTTGGCCAGGGCCTTGGCCACTTCGTCGCCGGTCTTGACCTGGAACTGGGTGATGCGGATATAGCCGTAGCCCGACTCCAGCAACTGGCTCTTCACGCTCTTGACCACGATGGTGGCTCGGGTCAGGGTCACGTCAAACGGGCTGCCGCCGTCGCGCACCAGGGTCAGGGTGATTTTCTGGCCGACCTTGCCGCGCATCTTGTCGACGGCTTCGGTCATGGTCTGGCCACGGGTCGGCTGGCCGTTGATCTTGACGATCAGGTCGCCGGCCTGGATGCCGGCCTTGGACGCCGGGGTGTCGTCGATTGGCGACACCACCTTGATGATGCCGTCCTCGGCGCCGACTTCGATGCCCAGGCCGCCGAATTCGCCGCTGGTGCTTTCCTGCAGCTCGGCGAAATCTTCCGGGCCCAGGTAGGCAGAGTGCGGGTCGAGGTTGCTGAGCATGCCTTTGATGGCGTTTTCCAGCAGGGTCTTGTCGTCCACGGGTTCGACATAGGCGGCCTTGATCCGGTCCATGACCTCGGCAAAGGTGCGCAATTCGTCCAGCGGCAGCGGTGCCTTGGTGGTCGCGGCCATGGCAGACGGTGCGGTCTGGTCGGCGAATGCCATAGGCGCGCCGATCACCAGGGCGATCGTCAGGGCCAGCGAAGTGAGGCGGGACAAATGCAGCATGTCGAACGAACTCCTAATGTAGGTGCGGCCTATCCTTGGGCGCGACACCATTGTGCAGGGTCGCTCGGGCGGCCCTGCTGACGAATAGCAAAGTACAGCGCCGGGGTGTCCTGGCCACCACTGTTACCGACAGTGGAGATGGATTCACCGGCTTTTACAACATCACCTGCGGCCTTGAGTAACGTCTGATTGTGGCCGTACAGGCTCAAATAGCCATTGCCGTGGTCAAGAATCACCAGCAACCCGGCGCCGCGCAGCCAATCGGCGAACACCACGCGCCCGCCGTGGACGGCGTGCACCTGGCTGCCCGCAGAGGCGCTGATCATCACGCCATCCCACTTGGTACGGGTGTCATCGCCACGGGTTTCACCAAAGCGTGCCAGTAGTCGACCATCAACTGGCCATGGAAGTTTGCCTCGGGCAGTAGCAAAAGGCCCGCCAAACGATTCGCCCGCACTGGAAACCAGCGGGCCAGGTGCTGCACGCGCCGGTTTACGCGGGGCGTCGCTGGCGAGCGCCTCGGCTTCACGCTGGCGCTTTTTTTCTGCTTCCTGCTGGGCGATCAGCGCTTTCTGCCGCGCTTCTTCGGCCTCGCGGGCCTGGCGTGCCAGGGTTTCCTCGATGGTTTTGAGTACTTTGGCCAGGTCGGCCTGGTCCTGCTGACGCGCCTGCAACTTGGCATCACGGGCTTTTACGTCGTTGTTGAGCTTGGCCAGGGCCTGCTGGCGCTCCTTGCGCACTTTGTCCAGTTCGTCGCGCTGGGTGTCCAGGCTGCTCTTCTGGGCCAGCAGTTGGCTTTGCTGGTCAGCGATTTCCTGCTCGACGTTGGCCAACTGGCGCAGGGTCTCGTTGAAACTCTTGAGTTGCTCCAGGCGCGCGGTGCTCAGGTAATCGTAGTAGGTCAGGGTGCGGGCGAATTTTTCCGGGTTCTGCTGGTTGAGCAGCAGCTTGAGGTATTCCTGGCGGCCGTTCTGGTAGGCGGCACGGGCCTGGATCGCGATCAGGCGTTGCTGTTCAACGCGCGCGCTCTGGAGTTTTTTTTTCTCACCGTCGAGTCGCTCCAGTTCCGACTCGCTCTTCTTTAATTCTTTTTGCAGCTCCTGGACCTGCTTCTCCAGCTTGCCCATTTCGGTTTCCGTGCCGCGCAGGTCTTTCTGCACCCCGGATTTTTCTTCCTGGAGCTTGCCGAGCAGCTTTTTCAGCTCGGTAATGTCCTGACGCGTAGCGTCCAACTGTTGTTGGGTTTGCGCACGTTCGTCGGCCAAGGCCGGTTGGAGCACGCAGACAAGAGCAAGGGTAATCAAGGCGCGAAGCATAGAGGCGGGCGACACCAGGGAAAGGGACGGCCTAGTATGCCCGCCCCACGCTGCAAAAAAAACGCCCAATTCAGGCTGGCGGGCAAGTTAGGTGCCGAGTGGCGGGGGTGTGGCTAAAAGCCACCTTCAAAAACGCCACTTACCCATGTGGGAGCGGGCTTGCCCGCGATTGCGCTGTGTCGGCCATAGCAATGTCGACCGATCCGTCGCTATCGCGGGCAAGCCCGCTCCCACATTGTTTGGTGGTGGGTTTTAAAATCAGACCAGAATCGAGGTGCCGGTCATCTCGGCAGGTTTCTCCAGGCCCATCAGCATGAGCATGGTCGGTGCCACGTCCGCCAGCACGCCGCCTTCGCGCACCTTGAAGTCGCGTTTGCCGACATAAATGAATGGCACTGGCTCGGTGGTGTGGGCTGTGTGGGCCTGGCCAGTGGATTCGTCGGACATCTGCTCGCAGTTGCCGTGGTCAGCGGTGATCAGCGCTTCGCCGCCGACCTTCTCCAGGGCCTCGACGATCCGGCCTACGCACAGGTCCAGGCATTCCACGGCCTTGATTGCTGCTTGCAGGTTGCCGCTGTGGCCGACCATGTCGCCGTTGGCGTAGTTGACCACGATCACGTCATAACGCTGGTGTTCGATGGCGTCGACAATTTTATCGGTAACTTGCGGTGCGCTCATTTCCGGCTGCAGGTCGTAGGTAGCGACTTTCGGCGACGGGATCAGGATGCGCTCTTCGCCGGGGAACGGTTCTTCGCGGCCACCGGAGAAAAAGAACGTGACGTGGGCGTATTTCTCGGTCTCAGCGATGCGCAGCTGGGTCTTGCCGTTCTTCGCCAGGTAATCACCCAGCACGTTTTCCAGGCTGCCCGGGGCGAAGGCCGACGGGGCCGGGATGTTGGCGGCGTATTGGGTGAGCATCACGAATTCGACCTGCGGGCGGCGCGCGCGCTCGAAGTCTTTGAAACCCTCATCGACGAACACATGGCTCAACTCGCGGGCACGGTCGGCGCGGAAGTTCATGAACACCACGGCGTCGCCATCTTCGACCTTCACCGGCTCGCCGATGGTGGTGGCCTTGACGAACTCATCGCTCTCGCCACGGGCGTAGGCGGCTTCCAGGCCTTGCTGGGCGGTGGCAGCGTTGAATTCGGCGTTGCCGTCGACGATCAGGTTGTAGGCCTGGGACACGCGGTCCCAGCGGTTGTCGCGGTCCATGGCGAAGTAGCGGCCGACCAGGCTGGCGATACGGCCCTTGCCGAGGGCGGCGAAGGTCGCGTCCAGCAGTTCGATGGACGATTGCGCGCTTTTGGGCGGGGTATCGCGGCCATCGAGGAAGGCGTGCAGGTAGATCTTCTCGGCACCGCGCTTAAAGGCCAGTTCGGCCATGGCCACCAGATGATCCTGGTGGCTGTGTACGCCACCGTCGGACAGCAGGCCCATGAAGTGCACGGCCTTGCCGGCGGCAACGGCTTTATCCACCGCGGCGCAGATGGTCGGGTTCTCGAAGAACTCGCCATCGCGGATGGCTTTGGTCACACGGGTGAAGTCCTGATATACCACTCGTCCGGCGCCCAGGTTCATATGGCCGACTTCGGAGTTGCCCATCTGGCCGTCCGGCAGGCCGACGTCCATGCCCGATCCGGAGATCAGGCCATTGGGTACGCTGGCGCACAGGCGGTCCAGTACCGGCTTGTTCGCCGCGAATACGGCGTTGTCGTGGGGGTTTTCACTGTGACCGAAGCCATCGAGAATCATCAGGACCAAAGGTTTAGGCGTGGTAGTCATAGATCCTCTCGCGGCGTTATTAAAGGAAGGCGATTGAAAAGGGAGTGGCAGTTTAAAGCGAAGTTCCGATGCCGTCACCGCTTTACGGGGGTTGGCCCCCCATGGCGGCTGTGTATACTTACCGCCATTTTAACGCCCTGGAACCTCCTTGATGGTTGATCACCTGATTGCATTTGCTACCTCTCACTATCTGCTGGTCGGTGCCTTCGTCGTACTGCTGGCGCTGCTGATTGCTCATGAAGTGAGCCGTGGCGGCCGTAGCCTCAGCACCGCCGAGCTGACCGCGCTGGTCAACAAGGACCAGGCCGTTGTCGTCGACATCCGCCCGGCCAAGGACTTTGCCGCCGGTCATATCGTCGGCGCGCTGAATATCCCCCAGGACAAGCTGATCGCCCGCATCGCCGAGCTGGAAAAGCACAAGGCCAAGACCATTATCCTGGTCGACGCCCAAGGCCAGCACTCCGGTGGGCATGCCCGCGAAATGATGAAAAGCGGCTTCACCGCCGCCAAGCTGTCGGGTGGTATCTCCAGCTGGCGCGCCGATAACCTGCCGTTGGTGAAGTGATATGAGCCAGGTTGTCGTTTATTCCAGCGATTATTGCCCCTATTGCATGCGAGCCAAGCAGTTGCTCCAGAGCAAAAAGGTTGCCTTCGAAGAGATCAAGGTCGATGGCAAGCCTGCGGTGCGTGCCGAGATGGCCCAGAAGGCGGGGCGCACCTCTGTGCCGCAAATCTGGATCGGTACCCAGCATATCGGTGGATGCGACGACCTGTTCGCCCTGGAGCGCGCCGGTAAACTCGACGCGCTGCTTCACGTCTGACTCCAAAAACCTAAAAGACCCCAAGATCAAGAAGGATCTGCGAGATGACTGACCAACCGAACATCGAAGCGGCAGCAGAAGAGGCTCAAGGCCCACAATTTTCCCTGCAGCGTATCTACGTGCGTGACCTGTCGTTCGAAGCGCCGAAAAGCCCGGCGATCTTCCGTCAGGAATGGACCCCAAGCGTCGGCCTGGACCTGAACACCCGTCAGAAGCAGCTCGAAGGCGACTTCCACGAAGTGGTACTGACCCTGTCGGTCACCGTGAAGAACGGTGAAGAAGTGGCATTCATCGCTGAAGTCCAGCAGGCCGGTATCTTCCTGATCCAGGGCCTGGACGATGCGTCCATGAGCCACACCCTGGGCGCGTTCTGCCCGAACATCCTGTTCCCGTATGCCCGCGAGACCCTGGACAGCCTGGTCACCCGTGGCTCGTTCCCGGCCCTGATGCTGGCCCCGGTGAACTTCGATGCCCTGTATGCGCAAGAGCTGCAGCGCATGCAACAGGAAGGCGCACCGACGGTTCAGTAAGCTGAACCCGACGCTGCTCTAAATGTGGGAGCGGGCGTGTGTGGGAGCTGGCTTGCCAGCGATAGCATCACCTCTGTGTCACTGACACACCGAGGTGCCTGCATCGCGGGCAAGCCCGGCTCCCACACACGCCCGCTCCCACATTTGGTTTTGGGGGTTATTTGAACCCGAGCTGGCGCCAGCCTTCGTAGACGGCGACGGCCACGGTGTTGGACAGGTTCAGGCTGCGGCAGCCTTCGCGCATCGGCAGGCGCAGGCGCTGGCCGTCGGGCAGGGCGTCGAGTACGTCTGCCGGCAGGCCACGGCTCTCTGGGCCGAACAGGAAGGCGTCCCCTTCGGCAAAGCTGGCATCATGAAACGGCCGCGAGCCCTTGGTGGTGAACGCAAACAGGCGCGGCTGGCCCAGGCTCTCCAGGCAACTGGCGAGGTCGGCGTGGCGCTGCAGGGTGGCGTACTCGTGATAGTCCAGGCCCGCGCGGCGCAGGCGCTTGTCGTCCATCTCGAAGCCCAGCGGCTCGATCAAATGCAGGTGGCAGCCACTGTTGGCGCACAGCCTGATAACGTTGCCGGTATTCGGCGGAATTTCTGGTTGGAAAAGGATGACGTGAAACATGCACGGCTCCGAAGATAAAGATGCAGCGCATTCTACCCCTGAAGACGACCCCAGGCCGAAGCTATTGCCTCGCGTCCTGGGCTCGCTGGCGATTGTCGGCCTGATGGTGGGTTTGATGATCGGTCGCCTGACCACCCCGGACCCGACTGCCTTGCTGCAGGTCGAGCCCGCCGCAGATGGCCTGGTGGTGTGGTTCAACAGCGAGCCGAAGCTGCATGGCGAGCATATCGACGGCACCGTGGCGCTGCTGTTCGACGCCCAGGGCCAGGCCCAGGCGGGGCAATTGAAGGTCAATGAGAAGGATGTGAACTGGCGCGTGCGCAAGACCGATGCTGGCTTGCTGTTGAACCTGGTGGCGGCGCGGCCGCTGCGCGGGGAATGGTCGGGCAAGGCGGTCGATGACCGCTGGCGACTGGAGATCCATCTCCTGGAGCAATAAAAGAGGGAGTTCCCGGCCTGCCTGTACCAGGGCTCCCAAAACGGTTTGAAGCTCGAATTAAAGAGGGGATTCTCGGCCTGCCTGTACCAAGGTCCCCGAAACTGGGTAGTACCAGGGTTATTGCAGGGGGCGTGCCAGAGTGGCGAGATTGTCTGAGAGTTTTCTTTTATAAAGCGCAAAGCCCCGGATTACGGGGCTTTGGTGTTTTCGGGGCTCAGGATTTATTTAAAAGTAGCCTGGGTTTTGTGCGCGATAGCGGTTCATGGTGCGTTGAAGCGGTGCACACCACACAAATGTGGGAGCAGGCTTGCCTGCGATGCGGGCACCTCGGCCTTTTAGAGATACCGAGGTGATGCAATCGCAGGCAAGCCAGCTCCCACATAAGCCCTCATCCACATTAGGTCATCCATGTGCTGGAGGGCTGTACTCAGCCCTCTTCGCCCTCATCATCATCCCCACCATCGACCTTCATCCCCAATTCCTTGATCTTGCGGGTCAAGGTATTGCGGCCCCAGCCCAGCAGCACTGCGGCATCACGACGCCGGCCTGCGGTGTGCTTGAGGGCGGTTTCGATCATGATCCGCTCAAAGGTCGGCACGGCGCTGTCCAGCAGGTTTGACTGGCCACGGGCCAGGGCCTGGTCGGCCCATTGGCGCAGGGCCTGTTCCCAGTTGGTCACCGGTGCTGAATCTTGCGGCAGGCTCAACAGCTCCGGTGGCAGGTCGCTGATATGCACTTCGCGCCCGGACGCCATCACCGTGATCCAGCGGCAAGTGTTCTCCAGTTGGCGCACGTTGCCCGGCCATGGCAGGTTCTTCAGGTATTCCTCGGTCTCCGTCTTCAGCAGCTTGGGCTCCACCGCCAGCTCCTGGGCGGCGCGGCTGAGGAAGTGGCGGGCCAGGGTCGGGATATCTTCGCGGCGGTCCGACATGCGTGGGATATGGATGCGGATCACGTTCAGGCGGTGGAACAAGTCCTCGCGAAACTTGCCGGCGTGCACCAGGGTTTCCAGGTTCTGGTGGGTCGCGGCGATGATGCGCACGTCGACCTTGACCGGCGTATGGCCGCCGACACGATAGAACTCACCGTCGGCCAGTACCCGCAACAGCCGGGTCTGGGTGTCGGCCGGCATGTCGCCGATTTCATCGAGGAACAGCGTGCCGCCGTCCGCCTGTTCAAAACGCCCGCGACGCAGGTTGGCCGCGCCGGTAAACGCGCCTTTTTCGTGGCCGAACAGCTCGGACTCCATCAAGTCCTTGGGGATCGCCGCCATGTTCAGCGCGATAAACGGCGAGGCCGCCCGCGGGCTGTGACGGTGCAGGGCATGGGCCACCAGCTCTTTACCGGTCCCGGACTCACCGTTGATCAACACGGTGATGTTGGAGTGGCTCAGGCGCCCGATGGCGCGAAACACTTCCTGCATCGCCGGTGCTTCACCGATGATCTCGGGGGTGCGGGTCAGGGTCGGTACCACGGCCTGGCCTTGCTGTTCCTGGGCGTGCTGGTTGGCGCGCTTGACCAGCGCCACCGCCTCATCGACGTCGAACGGCTTGGGCAGGTACTCGAAGGCGCCGCCCTGGTAGGACGCGACAGCGCTGTCCAGATCCGAGTGCGCGGTCATGATGATCACCGGCAAGCGCGGGTGCTGCTCGCGAATCCGCGCCAGCAAGTCCAGGCCACTGGCGCCGGGCATGCGGATATCGGAGATGATCACGTCGGGCTGCTGGCGTGCCAGGCGGCTCATCACTCCATCGGCGCTGTCAAAGCTCTGGGTGGTCATGCCTTCCTGTTGCAAGGCTTTCTCCAGGACCCAGCGGATGGAACGGTCGTCATCGACGATCCAGACAGTTTCACTACGGCTCATGTCGATGGGGCTCCTTGTTCCAGTGGCAGAAAGATCGAAAAGGTCGTGTGGCCGGGATGGCTTTCACATTCGATCAGGCCCTGGTGCTGGCTGATGATGTTCTGGGTAATGGCCAGGCCCAGCCCGGTACCGTCCGGGCGGCCGCTGACCATTGGGAAGAAAATGGTTTCCTGCAGTTCGGCCGGGATACCCGGGCCGTTGTCGATGATCTCGACCTTGGTTACCAGGCGATGGCGCACATGGCCGATGGTGAACTGGCGCAAGGCGCGGGTGCGCAGGCTGATGCGCCCCAGGCGCAGCTCGTTCTGGCTGCTGATGGCTTGCATGGCGTTGCGCACGATATTGAGCACCGCCTGGATCATCTGCTCGCGGTCGATCAGGACATCGGGAATGCTCGGGTCATAGTCGCGCACCAGGGTGATGCAGCCCTGGCTTTCGGCCTCCACCAACTGGCAGACGCGCTCCAGCACCTCATGGATATTGGTCATCGCCAGCGACGGCAGCTTGTTGGAGCCGAGCATGCGGTCCACCAGATTACGCAGGCGGTCGGCTTCTTCGATGATGACGTTGGTGTAGTCCTTGAGGTTCTCATCCGGCAGCTCGCGGGCCAGCAACTGTGCGGCGCCGCGAATCCCGCCCAACGGGTTCTTGATCTCATGGGCCAGGCCGCGCACCAGCATCTTGCTGGTTTCCTGCTTGGACAGCTGGGCTTCTTCCTTGGTGATGCGCAGCAGGCGATCCCGGGGATGCACTTCCAGCAGCAGCAAGGTGGCGCCGTGGCTCAGGATCGGCGTTACGGCGTAGTCGACGGTCAGGGTCTGGCCGGTGAGGGCCGTGAGCATCGCTTCACGCTTGGTAAACGGGTGGGCCTGCTCCACGGCCTGGCGCAAGGAACTCAAGGCCTCGGCGGACTCGGTGAACAGCTCGCTGATAAATTGCCCATGGCTGCGCTGACCGCTGATGGCCAGGAGCATCTCCGCCGCGGGGTTCATGTACTCAAGGCGCAGTTCGTCATTGAGCAGAATGGTCGCGGTGGTCAGGTTGTCGAGTAGCAAGCGGTGCAGTGCGTCGCTGATGGTCATTAGGACCTCTTTTGGAGCAAGGCGTGGGCTTGAGGCACACGCTGATACCAGGAAAATGCAAAAACCAAACCAAGGCTCCGAAAAGAAGCGTAAAAGCCCTGAAATGGGGGCTTTAGGCGCGAAACTATGGCGCTCGGCCAGCTCTCTCGGGAGATTTCGACCCAAAATGGGTTGATGGGTGGGCCAGGGTGCAACCTATCGCACCAATATAGTGCGAATTCCCACATTCTGTTCAGCGATCAAATATTTCCTGAAAAACCCCAGTCAAACTGTAGGAGCTGGCTTGCCTGCGATAGCGGTGGTTCAGTCAGTCGTGATGTGACAGATACACCGCTATCGCAGGCAAGCCAGCTCCCACAGTTCTGATGGGGTTTGCAAAGGTGGATAGTCATTGTTTCAGGCAAAAAAAAGACCTCCCGAAGGAGGTCTTTTTTGTCACGCCACGTTAAGCAGCGCTACCGGATCAGCAGCTGTAGTACAGCTCGTATTCCAGTGGGTGTACGAAGGTGCGGACCTTGATTTCTTCTTCGCTTTTCAGGGCGATGTAGGCGTCGATAAAGTCGTCGCTGAACACGCCGCCTTTGGTCAGGAACGCACGGCCCTTGTCCAGCTCTTCCAGGGCTTCTTTCAGGCTGCCGCACACTTGTGGGATCTCTTTGGCCTCTTCAGGCGGCAGGTCGTACAAGTTCTTGTCGGCGGCGTCGCCTGGGTGGATCTTGTTCTGGATGCCGTCCAGGCCAGCCATCAGCAGTGCAGCAAAGCCCAGGTACGGGTTGGCTGCTGGATCCGGGAAGCGTGCTTCGATACGGCGAGCGCGAGGGCTGGACACGTAAGGAATACGGATCGACGCGGAACGGTTGCGAGCCGAGTAGGCCAGCATTACCGGTGCTTCGAAACCTGGGACCAGACGCTTGTAGGAGTTGGTCGACGGGTTGGTGAAGCCGTTCAGGGCCTTACCGTGCTTGATGATACCGCCGATGAAGTACAGGGCAGTGTCGGACAGGCCGGCATAACCTTCGCCAGCGAAGGTGTTCTTGCCATCTTTGGCGATGGACAGGTGAACGTGCATACCCGAACCGTTATCGCCGTACAGTGGCTTAGGCATGAAGGTAGCGGTACGGCCGTAGGCAACGGCAGTGTTGTGTACGCAGTACTTCAGGGTCTGGACTTCGTCAGCCTTGGCCACCAGGGTGTTGAACTTCACACCGATTTCGTTCTGGCCGGCAGTGGCCACTTCGTGGTGGTGCACTTCGATGACCAGGCCCATGTCTTCCATGGCGTTGCACATGGAGGTACGGATTTCGTGGTCGTGGTCGAACGGCGGAACTGGGAAGTAACCACCTTTGATACCTGGACGGTGGCCATGGTTGCCGCCTTCCACGTCCTGGTCGGACATCCACGAGCCTTGTTCGGAGTAGATCTTGAACATCGAGCCGGAGATGTCGGACTTGAACTTCACTTGGTCGAAGATGAAGAACTCTGGTTCCGGGCCCACGAATACGGTGTCACCGATACCGGTGGACTTCAGGTATTCCTCGGCACGCTTGGCGATCGCACGTGGGTCGCGGTCGTAGCCTTGCATGGTCGAAGGCTCGATCACATCGCAGACGATGATCAGGGTCGGCTCTTCGGTGAACGGATCGAGTACGGCGGTGGAGTCGTCCGGCATCAGGATCATGTCGGAGGCTTCGATGCCTTTCCAGCCAGCAATGGAGGAGCCGTCGAACATTTTGCCTTCTTCGAAGAAGGCGTCATCCAGCGCATCGCGAGCCGGCATGGTCACGTGGTGCTGAGTGCCTTTGGTGTCCGTGAAGCGCAGATCAATCCATTTAACGTCATGATCTTTGATGAGTTGAACCGACTTCGACATAGTGTCCTCCGGGTGGCTTCGGGCTTGGGTAGTGGAGTAGCCCTTAGAATGTGGGTGATGCCGGCGCGGATAGTCCGCCATGGCAACCTGCCTCACAAGAGAGCAAATTGCATGCCAGTGCCCCGACATGGGTTTTTTGCCTCAAAATCGCCCCTATAAAGGTGCAAATCGAAAAAACGGCAAAAATTGCGCACTGCAATGTAGCGCAATTGCCCGTAAATGCACCTGTTTGGTGCATGGTGTGCCGTTTGTATATTAACTGGTCAAACCTTGAGCGATTTCCGCTATAATCCGCGCCCCCCTTTTTCGGCTGGCCCTGCGCGCGCTGTTTCCATGAAATTAATCGTTAAAGTCTTCCCCGAAATCACCATCAAGAGCCGACCGGTACGGATGCGTTTCATCCGTCAATTGGCCAAGAATATCCGCGCCGTGCTCCGTGACCTGGACCCGGCTGTGGTGGTGAACGGTGTGTGGGACAATCTCGAGCTGGAAACCCGCATTACTGACGCCAAAGCCTTGAAAGACATGACCGAGCGCCTGAGCTGCATGCCGGGCATCGCGCACTTCCTGCAGGTCGACGAGTACCCACTGGGCGATTTCGACGACATCACTGAAAAATGCAAACTGCACTTCGGCAACAGCCTTGAAGGCAAGATTTTTTCAGTGCGTTGCAAGCGTGCCGGCAAGCACCCGTTCAGCTCCATGGATGTCGAGAAATACGTCGGCAGCAAGCTGCGTCGCGAGTGCGGCGCCGCTGGAATTTCGCTTAAAGAGCCGCAAATCGAAGTGCGCATCGAAATTCGCGACCAACGGTTGTTTGTGATCCACAGCCAGCACAACAGCATCGGCGGCTACCCGCTGGGCGCGCTGGAGCAGACCCTGGTACTGATGTCCGGCGGTTTCGACTCCACCGTGGCGGCCTACCAGATCATGCGCCGCGGCCTGATGAGCCACTTCTGCTTCTTTAACCTGGGCGGGCGTGCACACGAATTGGGCGTGATGGAAGTCGCGCACTATATCTGGAAGAAGTACGGCAGCTCCCAGCGCGTGCTGTTTGTCAGCGTACCGTTCGAGGAAGTCCTGGGAGAAATTCTCGGAAAAGTCGATAACGGTCATATGGGCGTCGTATTGAAGCGTATGATGTTGCGCGCAGCGTCGAAAATCGCCGACCGCCTGCAAATCGAAGCGCTGGTTACCGGCGAGGCGATTTCCCAGGTCTCCAGCCAGACCCTGCCGAACCTGTCTGTGATCGACTGTGTGACCGAGAAGCTGGTATTGCGCCCGCTGATCGCCAGCCACAAGCAAGACATCATCGACCTGGCCAACGAAATCGGCACCGCTGATTTCGCCAAGCACATGCCAGAGTACTGCGGGGTCATCTCGGTGAACCCCAAGACCCATGCCAAGCGCTACCGCGTGGAGCATGAAGAGAAAGAATTCGACATGGCGATTCTGGAGCGAGCGCTCGAGAACGCCAAACTGGTGCCGATTGATCGGGTAATCGATGAATTGGGCCAGGATGTGCAGATCGAAGAAGTCAGCGAAGCCCTGGCCGGCCAGATCGTCATCGACATCCGTCACCCGGATGCCGCTGAAGATGAGCCACTGGAAATCGCTGGCATCGACGTGCAAACGCTGCCGTTCTATGCACTGAACGCGCGTTTCAAGGAACTGGATAACAGCCGTCAGTACCTGCTGTATTGCGACAAAGGCGTGATGAGTCGCCTGCATGCCCACCATTTGCTCAGTGAGGGATATGCCAATGTGCGCGTTTATCGACCGAGCTAAGAGCCCGGGGCTGTTTGCCTGTGGCCTGCGTCACCGGCCCCCCGACTCTGCCGTCAAGCTGTAACGGCAAGGCCTGACTCTACTGTTAATCGCTGCCACGACCTGTCAGCACACCGAATCCTCTGATCGAGATACACAAGTGATCGAAAATCTACGTAACATCGCCATCATTGCCCACGTTGACCATGGTAAAACCACCCTGGTAGACAAACTCCTGCGTCAATCCGGCACCCTGGAGCGCAACGAGCTCAACGACGAGCGCGTGATGGACTCCAACGACCAGGAAAAAGAGCGCGGTATTACCATCCTGGCAAAAAACACCGCTATCAACTGGAACGGCTACCACATCAACATCGTGGACACCCCGGGCCACGCCGACTTCGGCGGCGAAGTAGAACGCGTAATGTCGATGGTTGACTCCGTTCTGCTGCTGGTTGATGCCCAAGACGGCCCTATGCCGCAAACCCGTTTCGTGACCAAAAAGGCTTTCGAAGCCGGCCTGCGTCCGATCGTGTGCATCAACAAGGTTGACCGTCCAGGCGCGCGTCCGGACTGGGTTCTGGACCAGATCTTCGACCTGTTCGACAACCTGGGTGCTACCGAAGAACAACTTGATTTCCAAGTGATCTACGCCTCTGCCCTGAACGGTATTGCCGGTCTGGAACACACCGCCATGGCGGAAGACATGACCCCGCTGTACCAGGCGATCGTTGACCACGTTCCACCTCCGAAGGTTGACCGTGAAGGCCCGTTCCAGATGCAAATCTCGGCACTGGACTACAACAGCTTCCTGGGTGTTATCGGCGTTGGCCGTATCGCTCGTGGTAGCGTCAAGCCGAACACCCCGGTTGTGGCTATCGGCGCCGACGGCAAGAAGCGTAACGGTCGTATCCTGAAGCTGATGGGTCACCACGGTCTGCACCGTATCGACGTTGAAGAAGCTTTCGCCGGCGACATCGTGTGCGTAAGCGGTATGGACTCGCTGTTCATCTCCGACACCCTGTGCCAGCCGGACACTGTCGAGGCGATGAAGCCTCTGACCGTTGACGAGCCAACCGTTTCCATGACCTTCCAGGTAAACGACTCGCCTTTCTGCGGTAAAGAAGGCAAGTTCGTGACTTCCCGTAACATCAAGGAACGTCTGGACAAAGAGCTGCTGTACAACGTTGCACTGCGCGTTGAAGAAGGCGACTCGGCTGACAAGTTCAAGGTTTCCGGCCGTGGTGAGCTGCACCTCTCGGTACTGATCGAAACCATGCGTCGCGAAGGCTTCGAAATGGGCGTTGGTCGTCCTGAAGTGATCATCCGTACCGTTGACGGCGTGAAGCAGGAACCGTTCGAGAACGTCACCATCGACACCCCTGAAGAATCCCAGGGCAAGGTCATGGAAGAGATGGGCCTGCGTAAGGGCGACCTGACCAACATGGTGCCGGATGGCAAAGGCCGTGTGCGTCTGGAATACAACATCCCTGCTCGTGGTCTGATCGGTTTCCGTAACCAGTTCCTGACCCTGACCAACGGTGCTGGCATCCTGACCTCGATCTTCGATCGTTACGACACCATGAAGTCCGGCGACATGTCCGGCCGTCAGAACGGTGTTCTGGTATCGGTAGAAACCGGCAAGGCGCTGACCTACTCCCTGGAAACCCTCCAGGCGCGTGGCAAGCTGTTTGTTGAACACGGTCAAGAGATCTACAACGGCCAGATCGTTGGTCTGAACAGCCGTGACAACGACATGGGCGTCAACCCAACCAAAGGCAAGAAGCTCGACAACATGCGTGCTTCGGGTAAAGACGAAACCATCGCCCTGGTTCCACCTGTTCGCTTCACCCTGGAACAGGCTCTGGAATTCATCCAGGACGACGAGCTGTGCGAAGTAACGCCGAAGTCCATCCGTCTTCGTAAGAAGATCCTGGACGAAGGCGAGCGTACCCGCGCTGCCAAAAAGGCCAAGAACTGATACTTAGTTCCAGCTGAAAAAAAACGCCCCCGGTCGAAAGGCCGGGGGCGTTTTTTTATGCCTGCAGATTGTGTGGTGTGATCGTTCCCACGCTCCGCGTGGTAATGCAGCCCTGGACGCTCTGCGTTTGCCCTTGGCAGCGGGGCGCAGAGCGCCCCAGGAGGCATTCCCACGCGGAGCGTGGGAACGATCATCGGTTAGAACTTGTCGAGCGTACGCAACTTGGTCTCGCGCACCACTTCCTTGGGCTTGTACGCGCAATACCCCGGCCGTGGCCCGATTTTCGGGTGATTGCGGCAGGTATCCGGGCGCTTGTCATAAATAGTGCAGAAGCGCGTCTTACGATCCAGGTACAGGCAATCGTTGTTGCTCATGCGCTGCAGGGTAAAGATCTCGGACTTGGAGTTGAACCGCTCGACGATGCCTTCCTTCTGCAAGCGCTTGGCGATGTTCTTCGGCGGGTCGCCACGCTCGAACTCGTCGACGATACCAATGCGGATCAAATCCTTGATCTTCACCTCAACCGGCAGGGTGCAGCAGTTGGATGTGCAGCCGCCGCACATGTGGCTGGAGTATTTCTGCCACGTTTCGAGACGGTCGAGTTCCGCGGCGGCGATCAGTTGAGGCTTCATCAGGTTTCCAAGAGGGGCTTTGTCCGGGCGCGCGATGATACCGGGATTGGTGATTTTTTGAACAATATTTTGCGGGTTTCGGCTCAAAGGCCGGTCCGACGTGCAAACGGGCACGGCCCCTGCATCTAAAACCGGTATGCGTGAATGAGTGAAAAAACTGCCGAACCGTCAGCCATGCCATGGGTCAGACCGTCTAGGCTCTAGGATTTCCCTTCTTCTATCTCGCCCGAGGTTGCACCGATGTCTCAGGAACCGCTTGCACGAGAAGCAGAGGTAGCCGCGTTTCGCGATGCTGTCTTGACCAAACTCACTTATGCGGTGGGCAAGGACCCCGATCACGCCTTCGACCACGACTGGTTCGAAGCCATTGCCCTGGCGGCGCGCGACCATATGGTCGAGCACTGGATGGACCACACCCGGCGTATCTACCGCAGCGGGCAGAAGCGGGTGTACTACCTGTCCCTGGAGTTCCTGATCGGCCGTCTGCTGTTTGACAGCCTGAGCAACCTCGGCCTGTGGGAGGTGGCGCGCGAAGCTGTCGGCGAGTTGGGTGTGGACCTGGAGCGCATTCGCCTGCTGGAGCCCGATGCGGCCCTGGGCAACGGTGGCCTGGGGCGCCTGGCCGCGTGCTTTATGGAAAGCATGTCGACCCTGGGCATTGCCGGCCATGGTTATGGCATTCGCTACGAGCACGGGCTGTTTCGCCAGGCGATTGTCGATGGCTGGCAGCAGGAACAGACCGAGCGCTGGCTGGATTTCGGCAACCCCTGGGAGTTCGAGCGCGCCGAGGTGATCTACCCGATCGGTTTTGGCGGCAGTGTCGAGACCGTGCTGGATGCGTCCGGCAAGTCGATCCAGGTCTGGTCGCCCAATGAAACCGTGCGCGCGGTGGCCTACGACACCCCGGTGGTCGGCTGGCGCGGTGCCAGTGTGAACACCTTGCGCCTGTGGCGCGCGCGGGCCGTGGAAGACCTGCACCTGGAGCGTTTCAATGCCGGCGACCATTTGGGCGCCGTCGCCGAAGTGGCCCGTGCCGAAAGCATCTCCAGGGTGCTTTACCCGGCCGACAGCACCGAAGCGGGGCAGGAACTGCGCCTGCGCCAGGAATACTTCTTCGTCTCGGCCTCCCTGCAAGACCTGCTGCGGCGCCACAAAAACATGCACGGCTCGGTCCTGAGCCTGGGCGAGCACGCGGCCATCCAGCTCAACGACACCCACCCGTCCATCGCCGTGGCTGAGTTGATGCGCCAGTTGGTCGACTTGCACGATATTGCCTGGGAGGCGGCCTGGCAGGTCACGGTGGAGACGCTGTCCTACACCAACCACACCCTGCTCCCCGAAGCCCTGGAGACCTGGCCGGTGGGCCTGATGGAACGCATGTTGCCCCGGCACATGCAGATCATCTACCTGATCAACGCCCAGCACATTGATTCGCTGCGGGCCAAGGGCATCCACGATTTCGATGTACTGCGCGCCGTCTCGCTGATCGAAGAGGACAACGGCCGGCGTGTGCGCATGGGCAACCTGGCGTTCCTCGGCTCCCATAGCGTCAACGGCGTGTCCGGGTTGCACACGCAGTTGATGCGCAGCACGGTGTTCTCCGAACTGCACAAGCTCTACCCCGAGCGTATCAACAACAAGACCAACGGCATTACCTTCCGCCGCTGGCTGTTCCAGGCCAACCCCAAGCTCACCGCGATGCTGGTGGAAGCCCTGGGCCCGGATATTCTCGACAATATGGAACAGCGCCTGGTGGAGCTGGAAACCTTTGCCGAGAAACAGGCATTTCGCAAAGCCTTTGCCGAGCAACGCCTGCACAGCAAGCGCGTGCTGGCCGATATCATCCATGAACGCCTGGGGATCGCGGTCAACCCGGCGGCGATGTTCGACGTGCAGGTCAAACGCATCCACGAGTACAAGCGCCAGTTGCTGAACCTGTTGCACACCGTCGCCCTGTACCAGGCGATTCGTGCCGAGCCCGAGGTGGATTGGGTGCCGCGGGTGAAGATCTTCGCCGGCAAGGCGGCGGCCAGCTATCACCAGGCCAAGCTGATCATCAAGTTGACCAACGACATCGCCCGTACGGTGAACAACGACCCGACCGTGCGTGGTTTGCTCAAGGTCGTGTTCCTGCCTAACTACAACGTCAGCCTCGCGGAAAACATCATCCCGGCCGCTGACCTGTCGGAGCAGATCTCCACCGCCGGCTTCGAGGCCTCGGGCACCAGCAATATGAAGTTCGGCCTCAATGGCGCATTGACCATCGGCACCATGGACGGCGCCAATGTGGAGATGCACGAGCGCATCGGCGGCGAGCATATGTTTATCTTCGGCCTGAGTGCCGAACAGGTGGAAGCGCGTAAACAGGCCGGTGAGTTCAGCGCCGCTCCCGAAATCGCCGCCTCCCATCGCCTGAACGATGTGCTGCAGGCGATTCGTGGCGGGGTGTTCTCGCCGGATGATCCAGGGCGCTATGTGGGGCTGATTGATTCGTTGATCGACTACGACCGCTTCCTGGTGTGCGCCGATTTTGATTCCTACTGGGACGCCCAGGCGCGGGTCGAAGCCCATTGGCATGACTCCAAGGAATGGTGGCGTTCGGCGGTGCTCAATACCGCGCGTACCGGGTGGTTCTCGTCGGACCGCACCATCCGGGAATATGCGACCGAGATCTGGAAAGCCCTGGACTAAACGCCGCAGGAGCAAAATGGGGGAGCGGGCTTGCTCGCGATAGCGGTACGTCAGTTAGCAAATAGGTGACTGATGCACCGCTATCGCGAGCAAGCCCGCTCCCACATGGGTTATGCGTCTATATACTGGGTCTCGGTTTGCTTAGGGATTTGGACCATGCAATGGATGTTCATGCTGATTGGCCTGGTGCTCGGCTGGGCGCTGGATGAATCGTTCAGTGATGCAGGCTTCGGTGCACTGCTGGGTTTGGGGATTGGCCAGGCCATTCGCCTGTCGCACCTCGGCAGTGCCCTGAAGGCGCTGGAGCAACGCCTCGCGCTGCTGGAAAAGCCGCCTCAGGTTGAACCGTCCATGGCCGAACCCGCGCCCGCCCCAGAGCTGGTCTGGGAGTTGCCCGCCGAACTGCAATCCACCCCGGCTCCCGAACCGAGCCCGCCGCTGCCGGACGACCTGTGGAAACCGGCCGCCGTTGCCCGCGAAGCTGAACCCGAAATCCCCCGTAGCCCCAACCTGATCGAACGTGCCATCGGCGCCGCGCGCAACTGGCTGCTGGGCGGCAATACCGTGCTGCGGGTCGGCGTGGTGCTGTTGTTCCTCGGCCTGGCATTTTTGCTGCGTTATGCCACCGAAGGCATGGTGGTGCCCATCGAGCTGCGCTACGCCGGTGTCGCTGCCTGCGCCCTGGGCTTGCTGGGCCTGGGGTGGTGGCTGCGCCTGCGCCGGGGCAGTTATGCGCTGATCCTGCAAGGCGCGGGCATCGCCGTGTTGTACCTGACGGTGTTCGCCGCCATGCGCCTGCACCCATTGCTCGATCCGAGCGCGGCACTGGGCCTGTTGGTGGCGGTGACGGTGTTTTCGGCGATCCTGGCGATTACCCAGGACGCCATCGGCCTGGCCTGCGCCGCCGCGCTCGGCGGGTTTGCCGCGCCAATCCTCGCGTCCACCGGCGAGGGCAACCATGTGGCGTTGTTCAGCTACTTCGCCCTGCTCAACGCCGGGATCCTCGCCATCGCCTGGTTCAAGGCCTGGCGCTTGCTCAATGTGATTGGCTTTGCCGGCACCTTCGGTATCGGGTTTGCCTGGGGTATTCGCTCTTACACACCGGAACTGCTGTGGAGTACCGAGCCGTTCCTGATTCTGTTTTTCCTGATGTACCTGGCCATCGGCTTGCTGTTTGCGCGACGCAAACTCCTGGAAACGGCCGACGCCCCGGCCGATGACAGCCGTGCCGCGCTGCTGCGCTGGTCGGCGGCCAAGGGCGATTATGTGGATGGCGGCCTGCTGTTCGGCCCGCCGCTTGTGGCATTTGGCTTGCAGTTCACCCTGGTGCAGCACTTGGCCTTCGCCCCGGCCTTCAGTGCGTTGGCATTGGGCATCATCTATATGGTCCTGGCGCGGGTGCTTAGCGGTGGGCGCACTGTGTTGCTGGCAGAAACCTGCCTGGCCCTGGGTGTGATCTTCGCCAGCCTGGCGATCCCGCTGGGCCTGGACGCGCGCTGGACCGCGGCGGCCTGGGCGGTGGAAGGCGCCGGCATCCTTTGGCTCGGTCTGCGTCAGCAACGCTCGTTGGCGCGGGCGTTTGGCCTGCTGTTGCAACTGGGCTCGGCGCTGGCGTTTCTCAGCGAACTGGACGTGGGCGAACACACGCTGCTGGACGGCGCGGCGCTGGGCGCCTTGTTGCTCGGCGTGGCGTTGCTGTTCAGCTTCCAGCAACTGCGCACGGCCGCGCTGGAGCAGACCTCGAAGTGGGAGCGCCAGGGCTTGCCGGTCCTGGCCGGCCTTGGCCTGGGTTTTGTGTACCTGCTGGCGCCGTTGCTGGTGGCCGAGCAGGGCACCGCGATCAGTTGGGCGCTGGCGGGACTGGTGACGGTGTTTGTCGGCGTGTCTATCGCTTCGCGCACCTTCCTGTTCTGCGCGCTTGGCGTGCAGGTGCTGGCGGGGGCTTTGGTTACGCTGACATCCTGGGGTGGCGAAGAACTGCCGGCGTTCCGGCATATCGGTTTCTGGGCGCCGATGGTGGTCGGGTTGGCCGCATTTGTCGGCGCCTGGCGCTTGCGGGGCAGTGATCGACGACTCAAGTTGCCCCATGTATCCAACGGCCTGCTGGCCTGGGGCGCGGCGTGGTGGGTATTGGCGCTGAACCACGAAGTGCTGCGTTTCACCCCGCCAGAGCTGCAAGCCACCTTCCTGTTGGCGGCGGCAGCGGCCAGTGCAGCGCTGTGGACGTTGTTGGCGTTGCGCTTGCGCTGGGCAGCGCTGGGCACCCTCTGCCTGTTACTGATGCCGGCGGTGGCGCTGGTGGTATTGGTGTCGTTGCATCGCTATTACCACCCGGCGGCCGAATGGGGCTGGTTGGCCTGGCTTGCGGTGTTCGCCGTGCATTTCATCGCGCTGCGTTATTTGGCCGACCTGGCGGCGGCAAAAGCCTTGAGCGTCGCCCACGTGCTGGGCTGCTGGATGCTGATCGGCATGCTGGCCCTGGAATTGCGCTACGGCCTGTTGGTGCTTTCGGTGCAATACAACGCCTGGCGCTGGCTGGGCTGGGCGATTTTCCCAAGCCTGTACCTGATAGCCATTGCTGTGCCGCGCCAGTGGCCGTGGCCGCTATCGGCTTATTCACGCGAATATCGCCTGCTGGCCGCGCTGCCGTTGGCCGCGCTGATGCTGGTGTGGTTCTGGTTGGCGAATATGTTCAGCGACGGCACGGCCAGGCCATTGCCGTATGTGCCGTTGCTCAACCCCTTGGATCTTGGCCTGCTGTTTGCGCTGCTGGGCGTGTACCTGTGGGCGCGCAGCGCGGCGCCGCAACTGGGCGGCCGCACCCCGTGGATTGCCCAGGGCGTTGCCGGGGTCTCGCTGTTTGCCTTCTTCACCGCACTGGTGATGCGCGCAGCGCACCATTGGGGCGGCGTGCCGTTTGATCTGGATGCGTTGCTTGACTCGATGCTGGTGCAGGCCGGGCTGTCGATTGTCTGGACCCTGATTGCCCTGGGCCTGATGATCGGCGGGCACCTGCGCAATCGCCGGGAAGTGTGGCTGGTCGGCGCGGTGCTGATCGGCGTGGTGGTCGCCAAGTTGTTCCTCGTCGAGTTGAGCAACCGTGGCGGGCTGGAGCGGATCGTGTCGTTTATCGGCGTGGGCGGGCTGTTGCTGGTGGTGGGCTATTTCGCTCCGTTGCCGCCCAAACGCAGCGAACCTGAGATTCAAACCCAAGGAGCGTCCTCTTGATCGGCAAACTGAGCATTGCACTGGTGGGCCTGTGCGCCGCGTTATCGGCGTCGGCCGCAGAAGGCCCCGCAGACTTCACCGCCAAAGTGCCGCTGACGGTCAGCGGCGAAGGCCCCTGGTATCGCCTGGAGTTGCCGCTGGCGGTGCAATTGAGCGCCCGTCAGGCCGATCTCAGTGACCTGCGGGTGTTCAACGCGGCGGGCGAGCCCCAGGCATATGCATTAGTGCGGCAGTCGCCCGCAAGCGCAAACAACCTGGCCCGGCTGAAGGGCTTCCCGCTGTATGCCGCCGACAACGCCAGCGACAGTGTGCCCAGCGTGCGCGTGCAATCCAGCGCCACGGGCACCCTGGTGCAGGTGCAGCCGTCCAGCGAGGCGCCGGCCGGCGCGCAGGTGCGACGCGGCTGGCTGCTGGATGCCAGTGCAATCAAGGCGCCGTTGCAAAAACTGATCCTCGATTGGGCTGCCGAGCATGATGGCTTCCAGCGTTTCAGTATCGAAGCCAGTGACGATTTGCAGCACTGGCGCTCCTGGGGCGACGGGCAGGTGGCGCGCCTGGCATTTGCCGACGAACGGGTGGAGCAGCGTGAAGTCGCCTTGCCAGGGCAGCCAGCGCGCTACCTGCGCCTGCTATGGCAAGGCCAGGCCGCGCCCGAGTTGACCTCCATTGAAGTGCAGAGCACCAGCAGCCTGCCGTTGTCGCTGGTGTGGTCCGAGCCATTGGCCGGCAGCAGCCTGGAGCCTGGGCAGTACAGCTGGCAGTTGCCTGGCGTGTTAAGCATCGAGCGGGTGCGCGTTGAGTTGCGCCAGCCCAACAGCCTGGCGCCGGTGGGTCTGCAAGGGCGGCAGGACAGCAAGCAGGCATGGCAGCCATTGAGCCGTGGTTTGCTCTATCGGTTGACGCAGGGCGGGCAAGAAGTCACCCAGGATCAATTGCAGTTGCCGGGTTACCCGGTACGGCAACTCAAGCTGGACGTAGACGAGCGGGGCGGTGGCCTGGGCGCGCAGGCGCCGGCGTTGAGTTTTGCTGTGCGGGCCACGCAAGTGGTGTTCCTGGCGCGGGGCGAACCGCCGTTTACCCTGGCGCTGGGCAACCCGTCGGCCAAGGCTGCGAACCTGCCGTTGACGACCCTGATTCCCGACTACCAACCCCAGCGCCTCGCGGCTCTGGGCCAGGCTCGGGTCGATGGCGAATGGCACGCCAACCCGCCAGCCGCGCCAAATGCCGCAGGTATCAACTGGCAGACAATCGGCCTGTGGGCCGTATTGCTGCTGGGCGTAGCGGCACTTGGGGCGATGGCCTACAACCTGTTGCGCAAGCCGCCTACCAGGCCCTGAGCCGGGGCCTACATGAACTCTGTCAGGGTTATCTCGTCTGATAGGAGGAAATGCGCCCCGACTCGCGCTAAACTGCGCGGGTTTTTAGCCCCCCATTCTCCGGAGCCGTCCATGTCCCGCGTTACCCTGAGTCGCTATTTGATTGAGCAGACCCGCAGCAACAACACCCCTGCCGATCTGCGCTTCCTGATCGAAGTGGTGGCGCGTGCTTGCAAGGAAATCAGCCACGCCGTGTCCAAAGGCGCGCTGGGCGGCGTCCTGGGCAGCATGGGCACTGAAAACGTGCAAGGCGAAGTGCAGAAGAAACTCGACGTGATTTCCAACGAAATCCTGCTCGAAGCCAACGAATGGGGCGGTCACCTGGCCGGCATGGCGTCCGAAGAAATGGACAATGCCTACCAGATCCCGGGCAAATACCCTAAAGGCGCGTACCTGTTGGTATTCGACCCGCTGGACGGCTCGTCGAACATCGACATCAACGCGCCAGTCGGCACCATCTTCTCGGTACTGCGTTGCCCTAACGAATACCTGAGCCAGAACGAAGCGCTGAACGAAAAGGCCTTCCTGCAGCCAGGCACCGAGCAGGTTGCTGCCGGCTATGCGATCTACGGCCCACAGACCATGCTGGTGCTGACCCTGGGTGATGGCGTCAAGGGCTTTACCCTGGACCGCGAAATGGGCAGCTTTGTGCTGACTCACGAAGACATCTCCATTCCTGCCTCGACCCAGGAATTCGCGATCAACATGTCCAACCAGCGCCACTGGGAAGAACCGGTCAAGCGCTACGTCAACGAGTTGATGGAAGGCGAAGAAGGCCCGCTGAAGAAAAACTTCAACATGCGCTGGGTGGCCGCGATGGTTGCCGACGTACACCGCATCCTGACCCGTGGCGGTCTGTTCATGTACCCACGCGACAGCCGCGAGCCGTCCAAGCCAGGCAAACTGCGCCTGATGTACGAAGCCAACCCGATGTCGTTCCTGGTTGAGCAGGCGGGCGGTGCGTCGACTGACGGCCACCAGCGCATCCTCGACATCCAGCCTGAAGGCCTGCACCAGCGTGTGGCGGTGTTCCTGGGGTCCAAGGAAGAAGTGGCGCGTGTGACGGGTTACCACAAGGCCTAAGGCCTTCTGTAGGAGCAGGCTTGCTCGCGAAGTATTCCCGGCGCAGCGCTGCGTTGGCTGGATGTTTTTCGCGAGCCGGCTCGCTTTTACAATGAATCATGCGCCAGACCAAGGCCCCGAAACGTTTCAGCGATTCGGGGCTTTTTTTGTTTTTGCCTTGCGGGAACCAGACCCCCCTTTTCCCTTCTAAGCTTCTGGCAGACCCCCACTGCTGCGTGTCCCTCCAGGAGCTCTACCATGTCGTTACGCCGTCTCGCCCTCTTGTGCTTTTGCGTGCTGTTGGCCGCTTGCAGCAAGGTCACCCAGGAAAATTACCAGAAGCTCTCGGCTGGCATGGCCAAGGCCGAGGTGGAGTCGCTGTTGGGTAAGCCCACCGATTGTTCTGGCGCACTGGGCATGTCCAGTTGCACCTGGGGCGATAAAAACAGCTTTATCAGCGTGCAGTACGCCGGTGACAAAGTTCTGATGTTTTCCGGGCAAGGCCTGAAGTAAACCGGGGCGCAAGCCTGCGGGAGAAGAAGAATGATGCGTTTTGTTTTATACCTTTGCGCCAGCCTGTTTTTGGCAGGCTGCGCCAGCCATTCTGGCGATGATCTGCAACCCAAGACTGTCGGCAGCGTCAACCTCAAGCGTTACCAGGGCACCTGGTACGAACTGGCCCGCCTGCCCATGTACTTCCAGCGCAACTGCGCGCAATCCGAGGCCCGTTACTCCCTGCTGCCGGATGGCGACATGTCAGTGTTCAATCGCTGCCTGACCACCGAGTGGAAGTGGGAAGAAGCCAAGGGCACGGCCACGCCGCAGGTCCCGGGCAAGACCGACAAGCTGTGGGTCGAATTCAATAACTGGTTCACCGCGTTGCTACCGGGCGTGGCCAAGGGCGATTACTGGGTGTTGTACGTCAGCGATGACTACAAGACCGCCATCGTCGGCAGCCCGAGCCGGCGCTATATGTGGCTGCTGTCACGCACGCCGACCGTCAGTGCCGACACCCGCGAAGACCTGCTGAGCAGGGCGCGCCAGCAGGGTTACGACACCACACGTTTGATCTGGCGTACGTCGGACAAGCAGATGGCCAAGACCTCGCAGTAATGCGAAACAAAGGGCGGGTTTTTTAATAAACCCGCCTTTTTTTTGCCCTCAGGTTCTGGCCGTGGCGGGGTGCAGGTATGCAATGGATCGATCAACCGTGGTCTTGGCGATCTCCAGTAAATGCCACACCGCCAACACCTTTGCCCGTTCGGGGCTTTGCAGCATCTCTCCACAATCGAGCGCCGTCGCTGACGCACTGTCCAGCAGGCTGGCGGTGTAGAGCAGGGCGTCTTCGAAGCTCAAATCGTCGCGGGCACTGTGAGCATCTTGGGTCGGCAGGTAGTGGTCGATGGCGCGGTTGAAGGCGGCGCGGTCTTTGGCGGGGTCGCTGGGTGGGTCGGGGACAATTTTATGCATGGTGAAGCTCCTTGTGAGAATCGGAGCCGGTCCGTCGCGACTAAACGAAGGGTGGCGGCTGTACGCAGGTTAGTCGACCGGCCACAAGGAATCCGGCGCACCCGAGGGTGCCCTGCGCACAGCCGCCATAAAACTTCATGTGACCATGCGCCTTGTGATGTGCCGGGCGACTAAACCCGATCACTGATGAGCAGTGACAGACCGCAGGCTAGCCATCGAATCCAACAGGCACAAGGCGGCAGGGATTGTCTCGGAAACGTCCTGCAATTTAAAGGGACACGCCTTGCTGGCCCTTTACAAACCATGACCAACACTCCCACATGGGTTATGGGTTGTTCTTAAGACAACAAGTCTCTCAGGACTTGCGTGAAGGCCCGGCTGCTCTCTTCCTCGCCCGCATGATGCCCATCGCGCACCACCCACTGGCCGTTGACCAACACATCACGCACCTGCCGATCACCCCCGGCAAACAGCCAGCGGTTGAGAATCCCGTCTGCACTGGCCGTCGCCAGGTACGGATCATTGCCGTCCAGCACCAGCCAGTCTGCACGCTTGCCGACTTCCAGGCGACCAATCGGTTGCCCCAGCGCCTGGGCGCCGCCGTCCAGTGCTGCGTCATACAGGGTGCGGCCGACCATCGGTTGATCGCTGCGATACAGGCGGTTGCGCCGCTGGTCGCGCAGGCGCTGGCCGTATTCCAGCCAACGCAGTTCTTCGACCACGCTCAATGACACATGGCTGTCCGAACCAATCCCCATGCGCCCGCCCTGGGCCAGGAAATCCACCGCCGGGAAAATCCCGTCGCCCAGGTTGGCCTCAGTGGTCAGGCACAGCCCGGCAATCGCCCGGCTGTTGGCCATCAATGTCACTTCGTCGGAGTTGGCGTGGGTGGCGTGCACCAGGCACCAGCGCTGGTCGACGTTCACATTGTCATACAGCCATTGCAGCGGGCGCTTGCCACTCCAGGCCAGGCAGTCATCGACTTCCTTTTGCTGTTCGGCGATGTGGATATGCACCGGGCAGCTCTTATCGCTGGCGGCCAATACCGCGCTGATCTGTTGCGGGGTCACTGCGCGCAATGAGTGGAAACACAGGCCCAGTTGCTGCGCCGGTTGCGCGGCCAGGATCGGTTGCAGGCGCGCTTGCAGCTCCAGGTAGTTATCGGTGCTGTTGATAAAGCGGCGCTGGCCGTCGTTCGGCGCCTGGCCGCCAAAGCCCGAGTGGCTGTAGAGCACTGGCAGCAAGGTCAGGCCGATCCCGCTGCTGGCCGCCGCCTGGCTGATCTGGCGCGACAGTTCGGTGGGGTCGGCGTAAGGCTGGCCGCTGATGTCGTGATGCACATAGTGGAACTCGGCGACCGAGGTGTAGCCGGCCTTGAGCATCTCGATATACAGCTGGCGGGCGATGACCTGCAATTGCTCGGGGCTGATCTGGCCGACCATGCGGTACATCAGGTCGCGCCAGGTCCAGAAACTGTCATTGGGGTTGCCGGCGACCTCCGCCAGCCCCGCCATGGCCCGTTGAAACGCGTGGGAATGCAGGTTCGGCATGCCGGGTAACAACGGGCCTCTCAGCCGCTCGGCGCCGCCTGCACTGGCATTGGCCATCACGTTGGTCAGCAGGCCATCGGCGCTGACTTCAAGGCGTACATCAGTGGCCCATCCATTAGGCAGCAGCGCGCGTTCGGCAAAGAAAGCGGACATGATCAAGGCACCCCGGTCGTGTGTTTATTTGTATATACATATACAGACGTTTGCCTGCTCGGTAAACTCCGGCAATCTATGCATCTTTTCCCCCTGCAAGGATTCCCCGTGCCGACTCCGCCCGCCAAGTCCCCGCTGGCTGCCCACATGGACGAAAGTCCGGCGCCCTTGTATGCCCGCGTCAAGCAGATGATCAGCCAGCAGATTCTCAACGGCAACTGGCCGCCGCACTATCGCGTGCCGTCGGAAAGCGAGTTGGTCAACCAACTGGGCTTTAGCCGAATGACCATCAACCGGGCCCTGCGGGAGCTGACCGCCGAAGGTCTGCTGGTGCGCATGCAAGGCGTCGGCACTTTTGTCGCCGAGCCCAAGAGCCAGTCGGCGCTGTTCGAGGTGCATAACATCGCCGATGAGATCGCCTCCCGCGGCCATCGCCACACCTGCAAGGTGATTACCCTGGGCGAAGAAGCCGCCGGTTCCGAGCGCGCCGTGGCCCTGGAAATGCGTGAAGGCGGGCGGGTGTTCCACTCGCTGATCGTGCACTACGAAAACGATATCCCGGTGCAAATCGAAGACCGTTTCGTCAACGCTTTGGTGGCACCGGAATACCTGCAACAGGATTTCACCCAGCAAACCCCGTACGCCTATCTCAACCAGGTGGCGCCGCTGACCGAGGGCGAGCATGTGGTGGAAGCGATCCTGGCCGACCCGCAGGAATGCAAGCTGCTGCAGATCGAGACCGGCGAGCCTTGCCTGCTGATTCGCCGGCGCACCTGGTCCGGGCGCCAGCCGGTGACTGCCGCACGCCTGATCCACCCCGGTTCCCGCCATAGCCTCGAAGGACGTTTCAGCAAATGAGTGCAGTCAAGGTCTGGCGTGCTGCCGATTACGTACGCATGCCGTGGAAAAACGGCGGCGGCAGCACCGAAGAAATCACCCGTGATGCCGGCCACGGCCTGGAAGGTTTTGGCTGGCGCCTGTCGATTGCCGATATCAGTGAGTCGGGCGGCTTTTCCACGTTTGCCGGGTATCAACGGGTCATCACCGTGATCCAGGGTGCGGGCATGGTGCTGACCGTGGACGGTGAAGAGCAGCGCGGGTTGTTACCGCTGCAACCGTTTGCCTTCAAAGGTGAAAGCCAGGTGGTGTGCCGCCTGATCACCGGGCCGATTCGCGACTTCAACCTGATCTACGCGCCCCAGCGTTACCACGCACGTTTGCAGTGGGTGGATGGGGTGCAGCAGTTTTTCAGTTCCGCGAACACTGTGCTGGTGTTCAGTGTGGCTGATGAGGTGAAGGTGCTGGGCGAAGTGCTGGGCCATCATGATTGTTTGCAGGTGGACGGTAACAGTGGCTTGCTGGATATCAACGTGACAGGCCGCTGCTGCCTGATCGAACTGACCGCACGCGATTAAATCTGTGGGAGCTGGCTTGCCTGCGATTGCGGTGTGTCAGACAAGTGGCTATCGCAGGCAAGCCAGCTCCCACATGGATATGTAGAGGCTGCACAATCTGTTTCCAGGCCCGCACCAAGTTGTTACCGAATGCCCCAGCATGGCGCAATGCCCTGCCTTTGTAGCAATCCTCCAGCGCTTCAAATCACCCCTTTCAGAAATTTCATAAAGCCTTTAAGCCTTTATTTCCAAGGCTTACACGCGCCTCGGCAATAAATCTTCAGCACGGACTTCCCAAGTTGGCAGTCAGATTGCATATGCTTGTATGTACAAGTAAAGGTGTGTGCATAAGAGTCGCTAAACATCCTCTTCGCACCATCGTGTTCGCGCATCGATTGCTGAGGAGTTTTTTGTGACTGACTTTTCCCAGAACAAACCTACCAAGTACCGCGACGTTGAAATCCGCGCCGCCCGTGGCAACACGCTCACCGCCAAAAGCTGGCTGACTGAAGCGCCGCTGCGCATGCTGATGAACAACCTCGACCCGCAAGTGGCCGAGAACCCGAAAGAGTTGGTGGTGTACGGCGGTATCGGCCGTGCGGCGCGTAACTGGGAATGCTACGACCAGATCGTCGAAAGCCTGACCAACCTGAACGACGACGAAACCCTGCTGGTGCAATCCGGCAAGCCGGTCGGCGTGTTCAAGACCCACAGCAATGCCCCGCGTGTACTGATCGCCAACTCCAACCTGGTACCGCACTGGGCCAGTTGGGAGCATTTCAACGAACTGGATGCCAAGGGCCTGGCCATGTACGGCCAGATGACTGCCGGCAGCTGGATCTACATCGGCAGCCAGGGCATCGTCCAGGGCACCTACGAAACCTTCGTTGAGGCCGGTCGCCAACATTACGACAGCAACCTCAAAGGCCGTTGGGTGCTCACTGCCGGCCTCGGCGGCATGGGCGGCGCCCAACCGCTGGCCGCGACCCTGGCCGGCGCGTGCTCGCTGAACATTGAATGCCAGCAGGTCAGTATCGACTTCCGCTTGAACAGCCGTTATGTCGACGAACAAGCCAGCGACCTCGACGACGCCCTGGCGCGCATCGCCAAGTACACCAAGGAAGGCAAGGCCATCTCCATCGCCCTGCTGGGCAACGCTGCCGAAATCCTCCCGGAACTGGTCAAGCGCGGCGTGCGCCCGGATATGGTCACCGACCAGACCAGCGCCCACGACCCACTCAATGGTTACCTGCCAGCCGGCTGGACCTGGGAGCAGTACCGCGCCCGTGCCAAGACCGAGCCGGCTGCCGTGATCAAGGCCGCCAAGCAGTCGATGGCCGTACACGTCAAGGCGATGCTGGACTTCCAGAAGATGGGCGTACCGACCTTCGACTACGGCAACAACATCCGTCAGATGGCGCAGGAAGAAGGCGTGGAAAATGCCTTCGACTTCCCAGGCTTTGTACCGGCCTACATCCGCCCGCTGTTCTGCCGTGGCATCGGCCCGTTCCGTTGGGCGGCACTGTCGGGCGACCCGCAGGACATCTACAAGACCGACGCCAAGGTCAAAGAGCTGATCCCCGACGACGCCCACCTGCACAACTGGCTGGACATGGCCCGCGAGCGCATCAGCTTCCAGGGCCTGCCGGCGCGCATCTGCTGGGTTGGCCTGGGCCAACGCGCCAAGCTCGGTCTGGCATTCAACGAGATGGTACGCAGCGGCGAACTGTCGGCACCGGTGGTGATCGGCCGTGACCACCTGGACTCCGGCTCGGTGGCCAGCCCCAACCGCGAAACCGAATCCATGCAGGACGGTTCCGATGCCGTGTCCGACTGGCCGCTGCTCAACGCCCTGCTCAACACCGCCAGCGGCGCGACCTGGGTTTCGCTGCACCACGGTGGCGGCGTGGGCATGGGCTTCTCCCAGCACTCCGGCATGGTCATCGTCTGCGACGGCACCGACGAAGCCGCCGAGCGTATTGCCCGCGTGCTGCACAACGACCCGGCCACCGGGGTGATGCGTCATGCTGATGCGGGTTACCAGATCGCGATTGATTGCGCCAAGGAGCAGGGCCTGAACCTGCCAATGATCAAGTAACGCCTGGCTCGGTTTCTGTGGGAGCTGGCTTGCCTGCGATGCGGGCGACTGGGTCTGTCAGGCAGGCCACAGTGATGCAATCGCAGGCAAGCCAGCTCCCACATTTGACCCGTTGTGTATTTGAAACATGTTTGAGCCGCACCACCGAAAACAATCCATTAGAGGTTGAACACCCATGGCTGCAAAAGACGCGCGTGCAAGCTCCACCCCGTTGATCGAAAGGCGTTCGATCGACTACATCCCGGAAGCGGAAAGACACGGTCGTCTATTGAGCCAGTTCACCCTGTGGATGGGCGCCAACCTGCAAATCACCGCGATTGTCACCGGGGCCCTGGCCGTGGTGCTGGGCGGTGATGTGTTCTGGTCGTTGATCGGTCTGTTGATCGGTCAACTGCTGGGCGGCGGCGTGATGGCGTTGCATGCGGCGCAAGGGCCCAGGCTTGGCCTGCCGCAGATGATTTCCAGCCGGGTGCAGTTCGGTGTGTATGGCGCAGCCATCCCGATTGTGCTGGTGTGTTTGATGTACCTCGGTTTCACCGCCACCGGCACGGTGCTGTCCGGCCAGGCGCTGGGCCAGTTGTTTGGGGTCAGCGACAGTGTCGGCATTCTGATTTTCGCCAGTGTCATCGTGCTGGTCACGGTGCTCGGTTACCGGGTGATCCATTTCATCGGCCGTGTCGCCAGCGTCATTGGCGTGATTGCCTTTGTCTACCTGTTCAGCCGCCTGATGAGCCAGACCGACGTTGGCGCACTCCTGCAAATCCGCCACTTCAGCTGGAGCAGCTTCCTGCTCGCGGTGTCGCTCGCGGCCTCCTGGCAAATCGCCTTTGGGCCTTATGTGGCTGACTATTCCCGCTACCTGCCGCGCAACACGTCCTCGGTGAAAACCTTTCTGGCCGCAGGCGCAGGTTCGGTCATTGGCGCCCAGGTGGCGATGATCCTCGGCGTGTTTGCCGCTGCGATGTCCAATGGGAAATTTGCCGGTAACGAAGTGGCCTACATCGTAGGTCTGGGCGGCACGGGGGCCACGGCGGCATTGCTGTACTTCAGCATCGCATTCGGCAAGGTCACCATCTCCACGCTGAACTCCTACGGCAGCTTTATGTGCATTGCGACCATCGTCAGCGGCTTTCGTGGGCGCATGGAGGTCACGCGCCTGCAGCGCCTGGTTTTCGTGCTGCTGATCGTCGGTGCGGCGACCCTGATCGCGTTGCTCGGCCAGCACTCGTTCCTCAGTGCGTTCAAGTCCTTCATCCTGTTTTTGCTGGCGTTCTTTACACCCTGGAGCGCGATCAACCTGGTGGACTACTACTGCATCACCCGCGACCGCTATGACGTGCCGGCACTGGCCGATCCGAACGGTCGCTACGGCCGCTGGAACCTGCTGGGTATCAGCGTCTATGTGTTCGGGGTGCTGGTGCAGTTGCCGTTCATCGCCACCAAGTTCTACACCGGCCCCCTGGTGGCCAGCCTGGGCGGGGTGGATATTTCCTGGATCATCGGCCTGGTACTGCCCGCCGCCCTGTATTACGTGTGTGCAAAAAAATGGCACGGCGCAATGCCTGAACGACTGATTTTGCCGATAGAGCAGGGCGCTACAGCTATAGCTACCCCTAAAAACAACGGGCTGATTACACAAGCCTGATGGGACGTGGACAAGGCAGGATGCCTTTTGACTGCCGTAATCCATTTCATGATTGGGAGCGTCACATAATGAGAATGCATAAGACCCTGCTGACCCCATTGCTCGCCGCCGGCCTGTTGGCCAGTGCTGGCGCCACCCAGGCGGCCGGTTGGTGCGAGTCGGGCAAACCGGTGAAGTTCGCCGGCCTGAACTGGGAAAGCGGCATGTTGCTGACCGACGTCCTGCAAGTGGTCCTGGAAAAAGGCTACGACTGCAAAACCGATAGCCTGCCGGGCAATTCCATCACCATGGAAAACGCCCTGGGCAGCAACGATATCCAGATCTTCGCCGAAGAGTGGGTTGGCCGTAGCGAAGTGTGGAACAAGGCCGAGAAGGCCGGCAAGGTCGTGGGTGTCGGCGCCCCTGTGGTCGGTGCGGTTGAAGGCTGGTACGTGCCGCGCTATGTGATCGAAGGCGACACCAAGCGCAAGCTCGAAGCCAAGGCCCCGGACCTGAAAAACATCGCCGACCTGGCCAAGTATTCTGCGGTGTTCAAGGACCAGGAAGAGCCCGCCAAAGGCCGCTTCTACAACTGCCCGGCCGGCTGGACCTGCGAGCTGGACAACAGCGAAATGCTCAAGAGCTATGGCCTGGAAAGTTCCTACACCAACTTCCGCCCTGGCACCGGCCCGGCGCTGGATGCGGCGGTGCTGTCGAGCTACAAGCGTGGCGAGCCGATCCTGTTCTACTACTGGTCGCCGACGCCGCTGATGGGCCAGGTGGACCTGGTCAAACTCGACGAAAAACCCGGTGTGGATAAACGCGTGACCATCAAGGTCGGCCTGTCCAAGACTTTCTACGAGCAGGCCCCGGAACTGGTGGCGGTGCTGGAGAAGGTCAACCTGCCCATAGACCTGCTCAACCAGAACCTGGCGCGCATGAGCAAAGAGCGCATTGATTCGGCGAAGCTGGCGAAGATCTTCCTCAAGGAGCACCCGCAGGTTTGGCACGCCTGGGTCAGTGAAGACGCAGCCAAGAAAATCGACGCGGCCTTGTAGGCCCAGTGCCCCCGGCTACCCTGAACAGGCAGCCGGGCACCCGGCCACACTCCACTGGATCGAGAGCACGTTATGTTTCCTGAGAGTTTTACGTTTTCCATCGCCGACTGGGTCAACGGTTGGGTCGATGCACTGGTGACCAATTACGGCGATGTGTTCCGGCAGATCTCCGACACCTTGCTGTGGGCCATCGTCAACCTGGAAGGCCTGCTACGCGCGGCACCCTGGTGGCTGATGCTGGCGATAGTCGGCGGCGTTGCCTGGCACGCCACCCGCAAGGTGCTGACCACGGCGGTGATCGTCGGCCTGTTGTTCCTGGTGGGTGCGGTCGGCCTGTGGGACAAGCTGATGCAGACCCTGGCGCTGATGATGGTGGCCACGGTGATCTCGGTGCTGATCGGCATTCCCCTGGGCATTCTCTCGGCGCGCAGCAATCGCCTGCGCTCGGTGTTGATGCCGCTGCTGGACATCATGCAGACCATGCCCAGCTTCGTGTACCTGATCCCGGTACTGATGCTGTTTGGCCTGGGCAAGGTGCCGGCGATTTTCGCCACGGTGATCTACGCCGCGCCGCCGCTGATTCGCCTGACCGACCTGGGCATTCGCCAGGTGGACCGGGAAGTGATGGAAGCCATCAATGCCTTCGGCGCCAACCGCTGGCAGCAACTGTTTGGCGTGCAACTGCCGCTGGCCCTGCCGAGCATCATGGCCGGGATCAACCAGACCACCATGATGGCCCTGTCGATGGTGGTGATCGCCTCGATGATCGGCGCCCGTGGCTTGGGTGAAGACGTATTGGTGGGCATCCAGACCCTTAACGTCGGGCGCGGCCTGGAGGCTGGCCTGGCGATTGTGATTCTCGCAGTGGTCATCGACCGCATTACCCAGGCCTATGGTCGTCCACGGCATGAGGCGAGCAAATGACTACTGTCAGCAAGATCGAAGTGAAAAACGTATTCAAGATTTTCGGTGCGCGTGAGCAGGAAGCCCTGGCGCTTATTGGCCAAGGCCAGACCAAGGACCAGGTGCTGGCACAGACCGGTTGTGTGGTGGGCGTGAATGACCTGTCCCTGAGCATCGGTACCGGCGAGATCTTTGTGATCATGGGCCTGTCGGGTTCCGGCAAGTCCACCCTGGTGCGCCACTTCAACCGCCTGATCGACCCCACCAGCGGCGCGATCCTGGTGGACGGCGAAGACATCCTGCAACTGGATATGGAAGCCCTGCGCCAGTTCCGCCGGCACAAGATCAGCATGGTGTTCCAGAGCTTCGGCCTGCTGCCCCACAAGAGCGTGCTGGACAACGTCGCCTATGGCCTGAAAGTGCGCGGTGAAACCAAGCCAGTGTGCACCGAGCGTGCATTGCACTGGATCGAAACCGTGGGCCTGAAGGGCTACGAAAGCAAATACCCGCACCAGTTGTCGGGCGGCATGCGCCAGCGCGTGGGCCTGGCCCGGGCCCTGGCGGCCGACACCGACATCATCCTGATGGACGAGGCGTTCAGCGCCCTTGACCCACTGATCCGCGCCGAGATGCAGGACCAGTTGTTGGAGCTGCAAAAGACCCTGCACAAGACCATCGTGTTTATCACCCACGACCTGGATGAGGCCGTGCGCATCGGCAACCGCATCGCGATCCTCAAGGACGGCAAGTTGATCCAGGTCGGCACGCCGCGGGAGATCTTGCATTCGCCGGCGGATGAGTATGTGGACCGGTTTGTTCAGCGGCGGGCGGCGGTGGTCTGAGCGGGGGTTTGTGGTGAGTTGGCTGGCCTCTTCGCGAGCAAGCCCGCTCCCACAGGGGAACGCATTCCAAATGTGGGAGCGGGCTTGCCCGCGATGAGGCCGGCAAGGCCGCAAAAATTTGAAGAAGGTATGAAGATGTCCCAGGCTAAAAAAATCATCATCGCCGACACCCCCCTGCACTGGCAGGACGTGGTTGCCGTCGCGCGCTTCGGCGCCGAACTGGAGCTGTCGGGCCCGGCCTGGGCGCGGATCGACAATGCCCAGGCCATCGTGCAACGCATCGTCACCAGCGGCGAGCGGGCCTATGGCGTCAACACCGGCCTGGGCGCCTTGTGCAATGTGTCGCTCAAGGGCGAGCAACTGAGCCAACTGTCGCGCAACACCTTGCTCAGCCACGCCTGTGGTGTGGGCGCGCCGCTGAGTGATGAACAGACCCGCGCGATCATCTGCGCGGCCATCATCAACTTCAGCCAGGGCAAGTCCGGCCTGCATCCGCAGGTGGTGCATTCGCTGCTGGCGCTGCTCAACCATGGCATCACCCCGCATGTGCCGTCCCAGGGCTCGGTGGGCTACCTGACCCACATGGCCCATATCGGCATTGCCCTGCTGGGTGTGGGAAATGTCAGCTATCGCGGCCAGATTGTGACGGCCCAGGCGGCGCTCGCCGCCGAAAGCCTGCAGCCGGTGGTGCTCGGCGCCAAGGACGGCCTGTGCCTGGTCAATGGCACGCCATGCATGAGTGGCCTGAGCTGCCTGGCCCTGGCCGATGCCCACCACTTGCTGCAATGGGCCGATGTGATCGGCGCCATGAGTTTTGAAGCACAGCGCGGGCAGATCGACGCCTTCGACGAGCAGATCATCGCCCTCAAGCCACACCCCGGCATGCAGCAGGTCGGCAGTAACCTGCGGGCCCTGCTCGAGGGCAGCGAGGTGATTGCCGCCAGCCGTGGCATTCGTACCCAGGACGCGCTGAGCATCCGTTCGATCCCCCAGGTCCACGGCGCCGCCCGCGATCAACTGGAGCACGCCACCCGGCAGATCGAAACCGAACTCAACGGTGCCACCGACAACCCACTGCTGCTGGGCACGCCGGACAACTACCGCGTGGTGTCCCAGGCCAACCCCCACGGCCAGTCCGTGGCGCTGGCGGCGGATATGCTGGCCATCGCCATGGCGGAAATCGGCTCCATCGCCGAGCGCCGCCTGGACCGCCTGATCAACCCCCACGTCAGCGGCTTGCCGGCATTCCTGGTGAGCAATCCGGGGGTCAACTCGGGGATGATGATCGTGCAGTACGTCGCCGCTTCCCTCTGTGGGCAGAATCGCCAACTGGCGCAGCCGGCAGTGCTCGACAACTTCGTCACCTCGGGCCTGCAGGAAGACCATCTGAGCATGGGCACCAACGCCGCGCTCAAGCTGCACTCAGTGTTGGCAAACCTCACCCAGATCCTCGCCATCGAATACCTGCTGGCGGCCCAGGCCTTTGAGTTCCTCAAGGCACAAGGCTTCGGCGCCGGCACCCACACCGCCTGGCGCCTGCTGCGCGAGCACGTCCCGGCCTATGAACAGGACCGTTGGTTGGCGCCGGACATCGCGACCACGGCGGCACTGCTCAAGAACACCGATTTGTTGAACCACGCTTTACCGAATTTGCACTGAACCCTATTTCAAAAGGAGCATGAATGTGACTGCGCTAAATCTGATTCCAGGCCAACTGACCCTTGCCCAACTGCGGGCCATCTACCAGCAGCCGGTAACCCTCAGCCTGGATGACAGCGCCTCGGCGCAGATCGAAGCCAGTGTGGCCTGTGTCGAGCAGATTCTCGCCGAGAACCGCACCGCCTATGGCATCAACACCGGTTTCGGCCTGCTGGCCTCGACCCGTATCGCCAGCGAAGACCTGGAAAACCTCCAGCGTTCCCTGGTGTTGTCCCACGCGGCCGGCGTCGGCGAGCCGATCAGCGATGCGCTGGTGCGTTTGGTGATGGTGCTCAAGGTCAACAGCCTGAGCCGCGGCTTCTCCGGGATTCGCCGCCAGGTGATCGACGCGCTGATCGCCTTGATCAACGCCGAGGTCTACCCGCATATCCCGCTCAAGGGCTCGGTGGGCGCGTCCGGTGACTTGGCGCCGCTGGCCCATATGTCCCTGGTGCTGCTGGGCGAAGGCAAGGCCCGTTACAAAGGTGAGTGGCTGGAGGCGACCGAAGCGCTGAAAGTCGCCGGCCTCACGCCGCTGACCCTGGCTGCCAAGGAAGGCCTGGCGCTGCTCAACGGCACCCAGGTCTCCACGGCCTATGCTCTGCGTGGCTTGTTCGAAGGCGAAGACTTGTTCGCCGCCGCCATCGCCTGTGGCGGCCTGACCGTGGAAGCGGTGCTGGGCTCGCGCTCGCCGTTCGACGCGCGCATCCATGCGGCCCGTGGCCAGCGTGGGCAGATCGACTCGGCCGCCGCCTATCGCGACCTGCTCGGTGAAAGCAGCCAGGTGTCCCAGTCCCACCAGAACTGCGACAAAGTGCAAGACCCGTACTCCCTGCGCTGCCAGCCGCAAGTCATGGGCGCCTGCCTGACCCAGTTCCGCCAGGCGGCCGAGGTGTTGGTGGTCGAAGCCAACGCGGTATCGGATAACCCGCTGGTATTCGCCGCCGAAGGCGATGTGATCTCCGGCGGTAACTTCCACGCCGAACCGGTGGCGATGGCCGCCGACAACATGGCCCTGGCCATTGCTGAAATCGGCTCCCTGAGCGAGCGCCGTATCTCGTTGATGATGGACAAGCACATGTCGCAATTGCCGCCGTTCCTGGTGGGCAATGGCGGGGTCAACTCCGGTTTCATGATTGCCCAGGTGACGGCAGCGGCGTTGGCCAGCGAGAACAAGGCGTTGTCCCATCCCCATAGCGTCGACAGCCTGCCGACGTCGGCCAACCAGGAAGACCACGTGTCGATGGCGCCGGCTGCCGGCAAGCGCCTGTGGGAAATGGCTGAAAATACCCGTGGGGTGCTCGCAGTGGAATGGCTGGCCGCCTGCCAGGGCCTGGACCTGCGCGATGGCCTGAAAACCTCGCCCAAGCTGGAAAAGGCCCGTGGGATCCTGCGCGCCAAAGTGGGCTTCTACGACAAGGACCGCTTCTTCGCCCCGGATATCAACGCCGCCAGCGAACTGTTGGCCAGCCGCTGCCTGAACGAGTTGGTGCCGGCCAAGCTGCTGCCAAGCCTGTAAGCAGCACACCGATCCTGTGTGGGAGCTGGCTCCCGCATGGGGTCGCCCATAGGTTCGGATTCTCTCTGGATAACAATAATTAGGGACGAGAAATGCACCAGCAAGCACAAGGTCTCAAACGCGGACTGACCGCCCGTCATATTCGCTTCATGGCACTGGGGTCGGCGATCGGCACCGGGCTGTTCTACGGTTCTGCCTCGGCGATCCAAATGGCCGGCCCGGCGGTGTTGCTGGCCTACCTGATCGGCGGCGCCGCCGTGTTTATGGTGATGCGCGCCCTCGGCGAAATGGCCGTGCACAATCCGGTGTCCGGCTCGTTCGGCCAGTACGCCAGCACTTACCTGGGCCCGATGGCCGGTTTTATCCTCGGTTGGACCTACGCTTTTGAAATGATCATCGTCTGCCTGGCGGACGTCACCGCCTTCGGCATCTACATGGGCTTCTGGTTTCCCGAGGTTGCACGCTGGGTCTGGGTGCTCGGCATCGTCCTACTGATCGGCGGGCTGAACCTGTGCAACGTCAAGGTGTTCGGCGAAATGGAGTTCTGGCTGTCGTTGCTCAAGGTCGGCGCGATTGTCGCGATGATCCTTGGCGGGTTCGGCATCATGCTGTTCGGCGTGCATTCGGCGGCTGACGCACCGGCCAGCGGGTTGAGCAACCTGTGGGCCCATGGTGGCTTCATGCCCAATGGCCTGGGCGGCCTGATCGCCTCGTTTGCGGTGGTGATGTTTGCCTTTGGCGGCATCGAGATCATCGGCATCACTGCCGGTGAAGCCAAGGACCCGCAACGGGTGATCCCCAAGGCGATCAACGCGGTACCGCTGCGCATCCTGCTGTTCTACGTGCTGACCCTGTTTGTGCTGATGGCCATCTACCCGTGGCCGCAGATCGGCAGCCAGGGCAGCCCATTCGTGCAGATCTTCAGCAACCTGGGGATTGGCTCGGCGGCGACCATCCTCAATATCGTGGTGATCTCGGCGGCCGTCTCGGCCATCAACAGTGACATCTTCGGCGCCGGCCGCATGATGTACGGCCTGGCCCAGCAAGGGCAGGCGCCCAAGGGCTTTGCGCAACTGTCGCGCCACGGTGTGCCGTGGATGACCGTGGTGGTGATGGGCGCAGCGCTGCTGGGCGGCGTGGTGTTGAACTACCTGATCCCGGAAAACGTATTCCTGGTGATTGCCTCGATTGCCACTTTCGCTACCGTGTGGGTGTGGCTGATGATCCTGGTCACGCAGGTGGCGATGCGCCGCTCGATGACCAAGGCGCAGATCGCCGAACTGAAATTCCCGGTACCGTTCTGGCCCTATGCGCCGGCGGCGGCCATTGTGTTCATGCTGTTTATTTTTGGTGTACTGGGCTACTTCCCGGACACCCAGGCCGCGCTGCTGGTGGGCGCCGTATGGATCGTGTTGCTGGTCCTCGCCTACCTGCTGTGGGTCAAGCCCGCAGCCGGGCAAGCGGCCAAGGTCAATTACGACCCGGCTTTGTCTCACCGATAACTTAGGGAGGCGTTGATGAAAACGCTTTGGCAACACTGCCACATCGCAACCATGGCCCGGGGCGAGTACTCGATCATCGAGGATGGCGCCATGGTCACGGCCGGTTCGCTGATCGAGTGGATCGGTCCCCGTGCCGAGCTGCCGCCTGGCGACTACGCGCAGACCCATGACTTGCAAGGGGCGTGGGTCACGCCGGGGCTGATCGACTGCCATACCCACACGGTATTTGGCGGCAACCGCAGCGGCGAATTCGAGCAGCGCCTGCAAGGCGTGAGCTACGCCGAGATCGCGGCGGCCGGCGGCGGCATTGCCAGCACCGTTCGTGCCACGCGTGCGGCGACCGAGGACGAGCTGTTCGACAGCAGCCGCAAGCGCCTGCGCAGTTTGTTGCGCGATGGCGTGACCACGGTGGAGATCAAGTCCGGCTACGGTCTGGACCTGGCCAACGAGCGCAAGATGCTGCGGGTGGCCCGGCGCCTGGGCCAGGAGTTGCCGGTCAGCGTGCGCGCCACGTGCCTGGCGGCCCATGGGTTGCCGCCGGAGTACAAGGATCGCGCCGACGACTACATCGAGCACATCTGCAACGAGATGCTGCCGACCCTGGCAGCAGAAGGGTTGGTGGACGCAGTGGATGCGTTCTGCGAATACCTGGCGTTTTCCACCGAGCAGGTAGAGCGCGTATTCAAGGTCGCGCAGCGCTTGGGTTTGCCGGTAAAGCTGCACGCCGAGCAACTGTCGTCGCTGCACGGCTCCAGCCTGGCGGCGCGGTATCAGGCGCTGTCGGCGGATCACCTGGAGTTCATGACCGAAGAAGACGCCATCGCCATGGCCGCCGCCGGTACTGTTGCCGTGTTGCTACCGGGCGCGTTCTACTTTTTGCGCGAAACCCAGTTGCCGCCGATGGACGCCTTGCGCAAGCACGGGGTGAAGATCGCCATTGCCAGCGACCTCAACCCCGGCACCTCGCCGGCCTTGTCCGTGCGGCTGATGCTGAACATGGCCTGCACCTTGTTCCGCATGACCCCGGAAGAAGCCCTGGCCGGTGTTACCCGGCATGCCGCCACGGCGTTGGGCATGGGCGACACCCATGGCTCGCTGGAAGTGGGCAAGGTCGCGGATTTTGTCGCCTGGCAGATCGACCGCCCCGCCGACCTGGCCTACTGGCTGGGTGGCGAGTTGGATAAACGCGTCGTGCGCCATGGCGTCGACGTCGATGTGTAAGGTTGCCTTTGTGAGTAAGGAGTACTGCTGTGGATAAGGTTCTGAACTTCAAACAAGGCCGCACACCGCTGCTGATCAGCATGCCCCACGCCGGCCTGCGCCTGACGCCTGCGGTTGCAGCGGGCCTGATCCCCGAGGCGCAAAGCCTGCCGGATACCGACTGGCATATCCCTACGCTGTACGATTTTGCTGCAGAGCTGGGGGCCAGCACCCTGGCGGCCGAGTATTCGCGGTTTGTCATCGACTTGAACCGGCCGTCGGACGACAAGCCGCTGTATGCCGGGGCGACCACCGGCCTGTTTCCCGCGACGCTGTTTGATGGCGTGCCGTTGTTTAGTGAAGGCAAGGAGCCGTCGAAGGCGGAGCGGGCGACCTATCTGGAGCAGATCTGGACGCCTTATCACCAGACCCTGCAACAGGAACTGGCGCGGCTCAAGGCCGAATTCGGCTACGCGCTGCTGTTCGACGCCCACTCGATCCGCTCGGTGATCCCACACCTGTTCGACGGCAAGCTACCGGACTTCAACCTCGGTACCTTCAACGGCGCCGCCTGCGACCCCCAGTTGGCCAGCCAGTTGGAAGCCATCTGCGCGGCGCATCCGCACTACAGCCATGTGCTGAACGGGCGCTTCAAGGGCGGGCATATCACCCGGCACTACGGCAACCCGGCGCAGGATATTCATGCGGTGCAGTTGGAGTTGGGGCAGTGCACGTACATGGAGGAGTTTGAGCCGTTCAGGTATCGACAGGATCTGGCCGAGCCGACGCGGGTGGTGTTGAGGCAGTTGCTGGAAGGGTTCTTGGCGTGGGGCCAGAAGCACTACACCTGAGTCAACGAGGATCAAAATGTGGGAGCGGGCTTGTCAGGTCGCCGCATCGCCGCGATGGCGGTCTGTCAGTTCCCAATATGTCGACTGATCCGCCGCTATCGCGAGCAAGCCCGCTCCCACACGTGGTGCGCGAACCTTCCTGGCTGATCACTGACACAGGTCTAAGTCCTCAAGGACATGCTCATTGCACAATTCGGGTTTATGATGCCAGACGGCAAAATAATAGACGTCCCCCCAGGGATGGACCCGACCCCTTACGGAGCGCGCAATGCAGACTTTGTACCCGCAGATCAAACCCTACGTCCGGCACGATCTGGCCGTCGATGAAACCCACACGCTGTATGTCGACGAAAGTGGTTCCCCGCAAGGTTTGCCCGTGGTCTTCATCCATGGCGGTCCCGGCGCCGGCTGCGATGCCAATAGCCGCTGCTATTTCGATCCGAACCTGTACCGCATCGTCACCTTTGACCAGCGCGGCTGCGGGCGCTCCACTCCGCGGGCCAGCCTGGAAAACAACACCACCTGGGACCTGGTTGCCGACCTTGAGCGCATTCGCGAGCACCTGGGGATTGAAAAATGGGTGCTGTTCGGTGGTTCCTGGGGCTCGACCCTCGCCCTGGCCTATGCACAAACCCACCCTGATCGCGTGCTTGGCCTGATTGTGCGCGGCATCTTCCTGGCCCGCCCCCAGGATATCCAGTGGTTCTACCAGGCCGGCGCGAGCCGCCTGTTCCCGGACTACTGGCAGGACTACATCGCGCCAATCCCGGTGGAAGAGCGCCACGACATGATCAACGCCTACCACAAGCGTCTGACCGGCAATGACCAGATCGCCCAGATGCATGCCGCCAAGGCCTGGTCCACCTGGGAAGGCCGTATGCTCGGCCTGTGCCCCAGCCCGCAGTTGATCGAGCGCTTCTCCGAGCCCCAGCGCGCCTTGTCGATTGCGCGTATCGAGTGCCACTACTTCACCAATAACTCGTTCCTGGAGCCCAACCAGCTGATTCGCGATATGCACAAGATCGCCCATCTGCCGGGGATCATCGTGCATGGCCGCTACGATATGATCTGCCCGCTGGATAATGCCTGGGAGCTGCACCAGGCCTGGCCGAACAGTGAGTTGCAGGTGATCCGCGAGGCGGGCCACGCGGCGTCCGAGCCGGGCATCACCGATGCGCTGGTGCGTGCGGCGGGCGAGATGGCACGACGCCTGCTTGATCTGCCCCCTGAGGAAGCATGAAGGGCCTTTTGCAACGGGTGCGTGGCGCCCGGGTCGAGGTGGCGGGGCAAGTGGTGGGCGCGATAGACCAGGGTTTGCTGGTACTGGTGGCCGTTGAACCTTCAGATACCGCCGCCAGTGCCGACAAGTTGTTGCATAAGCTGCTTAACTACCGGGTGTTCAGTGACGACGAGGGCAAGATGAACCTGTCGTTGAAGGACATTGGCGGTGGTTTGCTGCTGGTGTCCCAGTTCACCCTGGCAGCCGATACCAAAAGCGGCCTGCGTCCCAGCTTCTCCACCGCGGCGCCACCGGCGTTGGGCGAGGCGCTTTTCGAGCACTTGTTGTCACAAGCGCAACAATTGCATGGCACGGTGGCGTCGGGGCGTTTTGGCGCGGATATGCAGGTGCATTTGGTCAATGACGGGCCGGTCACCTTCCTTTTACAGACCTGATTGTATGAAAAACGACTTTTAATGCGCAAAAACGCAAGTTTTCGCTACAAATACTTGGCTGACCCTGCTGCGTTATCTCACGGGCTACTAGATAATCGCGCGCTACGGGGATCAGCGTAAATTGGTCCATTTTTGATTTAGGTAGAGACTTGTCCGGTCGCCCTTGGGGAATCATTTAGCCCCATCGGAGTCGGAACAATGCTCGCCAACCTGGCATATAGATAGCTGGCCGTTGGTTTTTTGATCTGTTTTCGGCGAGGGTTGCTCGTGATTGTTAGTCCCTGTAATGCACCAAAATTGTCTGCCAAACGGTTACGAAACGCACTGGTGACGGGCTCCGCCCTGTTTTGCCTGTTCGGCGCGGGTCAACTGTGGGCATTCAGCCTGGACGATGTGTCGGCCAAGGCAAAAGAGCTGGCCGGGCAGAAATACGAAGCCCCGCGCAGCAATCTGCCGAACGAATTCCGCGAAATGAAGTTCGCTGACTACCAGAAAATTCGTTTCCGCAATGAAAAAGCCGAGTGGGCCGAGCAGAAAACTCCGTTCAAGCTGTCCTTCTATCACCAGGGCATGCACTTCGACACGCCGGTGAAGATCAACGAAATCACCGCGACCGACGTCCAGGAAATCAAGTACGACCCGACTCGTTTCGATTTCGGCGACGTCAAGTTTGATCCTAAAGCCACCGATCAGCTGGGTTATGCCGGCTTTCGCGTGCTGTACCCGATCAACAAGGACGACAAGCAAGACGAAATCATGACCATGCTCGGCGCCAGCTATTTCCGCGTCGTGGGCAAGGACCAGGTCTATGGCCTGTCCGCCCGTGGCATGGCGATTGATACCGCGCTGCCGTCCGGCGAAGAGTTCCCGCGTTTCACCGAGTTCTGGATCGAGCGTCCAAAGCCGGGCGACAAGCACCTGGTGATCTTCGCCTTGCTGGATTCGCCGCGGGCCACTGGCGCCTACCGCCTGATCCTGCGCCCGGGCACCGACACCATTGTCGACGTCAAGTCGCAGATGTTCCTGCGTGACAAGGTCAGCAAGCTGGGCGTTGCCCCGCTGACCAGCATGTTCCTGTTCGGCGCCAACCAGCCGTCCAAAGTGCTCAACTACCGTCGTGAACTGCACGACTCCAGCGGCCTGTCGATCCATGCCGGTAACGGCGAGTGGATCTGGCGCCCGCTGAACAACCCAAAACACCTGTCGGTCAGCAACTTCTCGGTAGAAAACCCACGTGGTTTCGGCCTGTTGCAGCGTGGTCGCAACTTCAGCCAGTACGAAGACCTCGACGACAACTACGACAAGCGCCCAAGCGCCTGGATCGAGCCTGAAGGCGACTGGGGCAAGGGTTCCGTGGATCTGGTAGAGATTCCGACCGCCGATGAAACCAACGACAACATCGTTGCCTTCTGGAGCCCGGCCGAACTGCCTAAGCCCGGCGAGCCGCTGGATATCGCCTACCGTCTGCACTGGACTCTCAACGATGCACCGTTCCACTCGCCGGACAGTGCCTGGGTCAAACAGACCCTGCGTTCTACCGGTGATGTGAAACAGTCCAACCTGATCCGCCAGCCAGACGGCAGCGTGGCCTATCTGGTGGACTTCGAAGGCCCGTCCCTCAAGGCCCTGAAGCCCGATGCGGCGGTGCGCAGCCAGGTCAGCGTCGGCGAAAACGGCGAAGTCGTGGAAAACAGCGTGCGCTACAACCCGCACACCAAAGGCTGGCGCCTGACCCTGCGCTTGAAGATCAAGGATGCAGGCAAGCCGACCGAAATGCGTGCGGCCCTGGTCCAGGACATCGTCAAGCCTGAGCCAGAGCAGGCTTCCACCCAAGTCCTGAAGGCTGACAAAGTCTTGGCCAAGCAACACGAGAAACAGGCCAAGAAAGACGCCAAGGACAAGCAAGACAAGCAGCCAGAAGCTGCCCCAGCCACTCCGGAGCCAGTCAAGACAGAACAAGTCCTGACCGAAACCTGGAGCAATCAGTTGCCTGCCGATGAGTAACTCTCAAGTCCAGCCAGAGACTCTTGCCGAGTACCTGGCGCATCTTCCGATGACCGACGAGCAGCGCGCCGAACTGGCGGGCTGCAAGTCCTTCTCCGAACTGCACGAGCGCCTGTCGTCGTCGACCTTTGACGCACCGGTGGACGCCGCGCAGGCGTCGGTTGGCCGTCGGCTGACCCTCAACACTGCCGAGGAGCTAGAGGAAGCCGAAATGCTGGTGCTCGACGCCAGCGGTCGGGTTTGCCTCAAGGCCACGCCGCCGATCCGCCGTACCAAAGTGGTGCCCGAGCCTTGGCGCACCAATATCCTGGTGCGTGGCTGGCGCCGGCTGACCGGCCGCAGCAACCCTCCTGCGCCGCCGAAAGACGAGCGCGTGCTGCCGGCTGCGCGCTGGCGCACGGTCGGTTCGATCCGCCGCTATATCCTGCTGGTGCTGATGCTCGGCCAGACGATTGTGGCCGGCTGGTACATGAAAGGCATCATGCCTTACCAGGGCTGGTCCTTCGTCGACTTTGACGAGGTGCGCAACCAGACCCTGCTGCAAACCGCTACCCAGGTCCTGCCCTACGCCCTGCAAACCAGCATCCTGATCATGTTCGGGATTCTGTTCTGCTGGGTTTCGGCAGGTTTCTGGACCGCGCTGATGGGCTTCCTTGAACTGCTTACCGGTCACGACAAGTACCGGATCTCCGGCAAAAGCGCCGGCGACGAGCCGATCCCGAAAGAGGCCCGTACCGCGCTGGTGATGCCGATCTGCAACGAAGACGTGCCCCGGGTGTTTGCCGGCTTGCGTGCGACCTTTGAGTCGGTCGCTGCCACTGGCGATCTGGACCGCTTCGATTTCTTCGTGCTCAGTGACAGTAACGACGCTGATATCTGCATCGCCGAACAGCAAGCCTGGCTCGACGTGTGCCGCGAAGCCGGTGGCTTTGGCAAGATTTTCTATCGTCGCCGTCGCCGTCGCGTCAAACGCAAGAGCGGCAACCTCGACGACTTCTGCCGTCGCTGGGGCGGTGACTACAAGTACATGGTGGTCCTCGACGCCGACAGCGTGATGAGCGGCGAATGCCTGACCAGCCTGGTGCGCCTGATGGAAGCCACGCCGGACGCCGGGATCATCCAGACCGCGCCACGTGCCTCGGGCATGGACACCCTGTATGCACGCATGCAGCAGTTCGCCACCCGCGTCTACGGCCCGCTGTTCACCGCCGGCCTGCACTTCTGGCAGTTGGGCGAATCCCACTACTGGGGCCACAACGCGATCATCCGCATGAAGCCGTTTATCGAGCACTGCGCCCTGGCGCCGTTGCCCGGCAAAGGTGCGTTCGCCGGTTCGATTCTTTCCCACGACTTCGTTGAAGCTGCGCTGATGCGCCGTGCCGGCTGGGGCGTGTGGATTGCCTACGACTTGCCGGGCAGCTACGAAGAACTGCCGCCCAACCTGCTGGACGAGCTCAAGCGTGACCGTCGCTGGTGCCACGGTAACCTGATGAACTTCCGCCTGTTCCTGGTCAAGGGCATGCACCCGGTGCACCGTGCGGTGTTCCTCACTGGCGTGATGTCGTACCTGTCGGCACCGTTGTGGTTCCTGTTCCTGGTGCTGTCCACGGCCCTGCTGGCGGTCAACACCCTGATGGAGCCGCAGTACTTCATGGCGCCGCGCCAGTTGTACCCGCTGTGGCCACAATGGCATCCGGACAAGGCGGTGGCGCTGTTCTCCACCACCATCGTGCTGCTGTTCCTGCCTAAATTGCTGAGCATCATCCTGATCTGGGCCAAGGGCGCGAAAGAGTTCGGTGGCAAGTTCAAGGTGACCTTGTCGATGCTCCTGGAGATGTTGTTCTCCATGCTGCTGGCGCCGGTACGGATGATTTTCCACACCCGTTTCGTGCTCGCTGCGTTCCTCGGCTGGGCCGCGACCTGGAACTCGCCGCAACGTGACGACGACTCCACGCCCTGGAGCGAGGCGGTCAAGCGCCACGGTCCGCAGACCTTGCTGGGCTTCTTCTGGGCGCTGCTGGTGGTGTGGTTGAACCCCAGTTTCCTGTGGTGGCTGGTGCCGATTGTCGGTTCGCTGATGCTGTCGATCCCGGTGTCGGTGATCTCCAGCCGGGTCAATCTGGGCCTCAAGTCCCGCGACGAAAGCCTGTTCCTGATCCCCGAGGAATACAATCCGCCGCAGGCGCTGCTGTCGACCGACCGCTATACCCACGAAAACCGTTGGCATGCACTCAATGACGGGTTTATCCGGGCAGTGGTCGATCCGCAACAGAATGCCCTGGCCTGTGCCCTGGCAACGTCCCGACATGGTCAGGCAGAGCCGATCGAGTGGCTGCGTATCGAGCGTGTGCGGCATGCGTTGAAAGTCGGCCCTGCCGGCCTGAACAACAACGAGCGCGTGGCGTTGCTCAGCGACCCGGTGGCCCTGGCACGCCTGCATGAGCAAGTCTGGAGCGAGGGGCATGCCGAATGGCTGGGTGCCTGGCGCGAGTCGGTCAAGGCCGACCCCCATGCGCCGTTGCTGCCGCTGCAACCGCTGTCATCCCAGGCGCAACCTGCCTGATTCAGACGCCCCCGAGACCTGTCTCGGGGGCGCTTGATACGCCTCTCCTACAGCGCTTGTCGCTTCTGCTTCACCCTTCTAACTTCGATACAAAAGACCCTGGTTCAAGGCGTATTGCCCTGCCTGCCGGTGGGTTAGCATCGCCCCCCAAATCTGAATCGACCGCCTCTGGTTTGCGCTAAACCCGCAACGCCCGGTGTGCGGCTGTGTAATGAAAAGGGGCTTTTCATGATCAAGGGTTACTGGTCGATGCTGCTGCTGGGCATTGTCGCGTTGGTACAGCTGCAGATGGCACACGCAGGCGCGATTGATGAGGCCGTGCGGCGCGGGGTCTTGAAGGTGGGGACGGATCCCAACTATGTGCCTTTCGAAATGACTGACAAACAGGGGCGGGTCATCGGCTTCGAAGCAGACCTGCTTGAAGAAATGGGCAAAGCCCTGGGGGTGACCCTGGAATGGGTTCCGGTTGCTTATACCGAACTGATCCCGGGCCTGCTGGCCGGCCGGTTCGACCTGATCGGCAGTGGCATGACCGTGACCCAGGAGCGCAACCTCAAACTCAACTTCAGTGATTCATTCATCATTGTCGGCCAGACCGTGCTGCTTCACCCGCGCCTGGCCGGCAAAGTCAGCAGCATTGAAGACTTGAACGAAGCCGGCTACCGGATTGCGGCGGCGGATGGCACCACGGGCGAAGTGGCGGCGCGGCGCTTCCTGGGGGCTGCGCAACTGCAGAGCGTTGCCACGGCGGAGGAAGGCGTCCGCCAGGTGGTCAGCGGTGGGGTTGATGCGTTTATCCATGATGCGCCCTATAACCTGATCGCCCTGGCCAAGCCACAAAACCGAAAACTGCTGGCCCTGGAGCAACCCTTCACCTACGAACCCCTGGCGTTTGGGCTGAAGAAGGGCGACTACGACAGCCTGAACTGGATCAATCACTTCCTTAATCAGATTGCCCAGGACGGCACCTACGATCGGCTGCATGACAAGTGGTTCCGGGACACGGACTGGCTGTCGGAGATCGAATGACGGTCACAACTGCTTACATAACTCATACAGGGGGCGCCCAGTAGGGCAAGCTCTCTAACTGCGCTTTCTCCGGGTTTTTGTAGGGTTTTTCTGTCATATCAGCCAACAAATCCCGGCTAGACCTTTGTGCCAGTGGGCGAGTGGGTTAGCATCGCTCCCCGAAGAAATAGTGCAGCCCTGCTGGGGCCCGCATCAAAATAAAATGAGTCAGGGGACTTGGTGATGAAAAAGTATCTTTCGATGCTGATGCTCGGCGTGACGGCCCTGCTGGCGGTCAATACGGCCCAGGCCGGGGCGATTGACGAAGCGGTCAAGCGCGGCACCTTGAAAGTCGGCATGGATCCGACCTACATGCCGTTCGAGATGACCAACAAGCGCGGCGAAATCATTGGTTTTGAAGTCGACCTGCTCAAGGCGCTAGCCAAGTCCATGGGGGTCAAGCTGGAACTGGTCTCCACCGGTTACGACGGGATCATCCCGGCGTTCCTGACCGGCAAGTTCGACATGATCGGCAGCGGCATGACCCTGACCCAGGAGCGCAACCTGCGCCTGAACTTCAGCGAACCGTTCATCGTGGTGGGCCAGACCCTGCTGATCCGCAAGGAACTGGAAGGCACTATCAAGTCCTACAAAGACCTGAACGACGAAAAGTACCGTCTGACCTCCAAGCTCGGCACCACCGGCGAGATGGTGGCCAAGAAGCTGATCTCCAAGGCCAAGTACCACGGCTACGACAACGAGCAGGAAGGTGTGCTTGACGTGGTCAACGGCAAGGCCGACGCCTTTGTCTACGACGCGCCGTACAACGTGGTGGCCGAGAAAAAAGTCGGCAACGGCAAGCTGGTATACCTCGAAGAACCCTTCACCTATGAGCCTCTGGCATTCGGCTTGAAGAAGGGCGACTACGACAGCATCAACTTCATCAACAACTTCCTGCACCAGATCAAGCACGACGGCACCTACGATCGCATCCATGACAAGTGGTTCAAGAGCTCCGAGTGGCTCAAGGACATGGAATAAGCTAGCAACCGCGTCGCGCCCATCGCGGGCAAGCCCGCCCCCACAGCTGGAGTGCATTCCAAGGTGGGAGCGGGCTTGCCCGCGATGGCGGCCTGACAGCCGATACACCTCCCGGAACTCGCAATGAAACAGAAAAAAGCCCAATGGCCCTGGCACCTGCTGACCGTGCTGGTGCTGGTCGGCATGGCCGGCGCGTTGTACTACGCCACCTCGCTGATGTCCTACGAATGGCGCTGGAACCGTGTGCCGCAATACTTTGCCTACCAGGCCGAAGAGTCCAAGCGCGCGGCGGATATTTCCACGGTGGTCGAGTTGGTGCGCAAGGGCGACGTGGCTGAAGTCACCCTGCGTAACGACGCAGGCGCCGAGCAGCACCTGACGGTGGCCGAAAACAGCCTGCAAGTAGCCCGTGGCGACGATGTGGCCGAAGGCGATGTGATCGGTGTGACCCGGCATTGGGCGTTGGGCCCGTTGATGTGGGGCTTGTGGACCACCCTGTGGCTGTCCTTGGTTTCGGGGGTATTGGGCCTGTTCATCGGCCTGGCGACCGGTTTGTGTCGGTTGTCGAATAACCCGACCTTGCGCGATCTGTCGACGATCTACGTCGAACTGGTGCGTGGCACGCCGCTATTGGTACAGATCTTCATTTTCTACTTCTTTATCGGCACGGTGCTGAACCTGTCGCGTGAGTTCGCCGGTATCGCCGCGCTGTCGCTGTTTACCGGCGCCTACGTGGCGGAAATCGTGCGCGCGGGCGTGCAGTCGATTGCCCGTGGCCAAGGCGAAGCGGCCCGTTCCCTGGGGCTGAGTGCCAGCCAGTCGATGCGCCACGTGGTATTGCCGCAAGCCTTCAAGCGCGTGCTGCCGCCGTTGGCCGGGCAATTTATCAGCCTGGTCAAGGACACCTCGCTGGTGTCGGTGATCGCTATCACCGAGCTGCTCAAAAGCGGCCGTGAAGTCATCACCACCTCGTTTTCGCCGTTTGAAATCCTGTTCTGTGTCGCAGGCCTGTACCTGCTGATCAACCTGCCGCTGTCGAAAATGGCCAGCCGGCTTGAGCGGAGGCTCGCCCAAAGTGATTGAAGTCCGCGATCTGGTAAAAGTCTTCGACACCCGTGGGCACGTGGTGCGCGCGGTGGATCACGTCACCACCCAGGTGGCCAAGGGCGAAGTGCTGGTGGTGATCGGTCCGTCCGGTTCCGGCAAATCGACGTTCCTGCGCTGCCTCAACGGCCTGGAGGAGTTCGACTCGGGCTCGGTGAGCATCGACGGCCTGCAACTGGCCGACCCCAAGACCGATGTGAACGCCTATCGCCGGGAAGTCGGCATGGTGTTCCAGCACTTCAACCTGTTCCCGCACATGACCGTGCTGGAAAACCTGTGCCTGGCGCAGAAAGTCGTGCGCAAGCGCGGCAAGAAAGAGCGCGAGGCCAAGGCCCTGGCCTTGCTGGAAAAGGTCGGCATTGCGCAGAAAGCCAACGAGTTTCCTTCACGGCTCTCCGGCGGCCAGCAACAGCGTGTGGCGATTGCCCGGGCGTTGGCCATGGAGCCCAAGGTCATGCTGTTTGACGAGCCCACCTCGGCGCTGGACCCGGAAATGGTCGGCGAAGTGCTGGACGTCATGAAGACCCTGGCCCTGGAAGGTATGACCATGGTCTGCGTGACCCACGAAATGGGCTTTGCCCGGGAAGTGGCGGACCGTGTGCTGTTTTTCGATCACGGCAAACTGTTGGAAGATGCTGCGCCCGCGCAGTTCTTCGATGCGCCGAAGGACCCACGGGCACAAGCGTTCTTGCGCCAGGTTCTGTAAAGCCCAGGGGCAGGTTCATACCTTGAACTTGCCCACGTACTGCTGAAGGTCCGTGCCCAGGCGTGCCAATTCGATACTCGCCGCCGCTGTCTGTTCACTGGCAGCGGCGGTTTGCTCCGACACATCCCGGACTTTCAACACGCTGCGGTTAATCTCCTCGGCCACCGCACTTTGCTGTTCGGCAGCGGCGGCGATCTGTGGATTCATTTCCTGGATGACCAGCACGGTGCGCGCGATTTCCGTCAGGGCGTCGCCGGCGTTGCGGGTCAGGCCGACGCTGCGGTCGGTCAAGGTGCGGCTGTTGTCCATGATATCGGCGACCTGTTGCGTGCCGCTGTGCAACCCGCCAATCAGCTCTTCGATTTCCTCAGCGGACTGCTGGGTACGCTGGGCGAGGCTGCGTACTTCGTCGGCCACCACCGCAAACCCTTGGCCGGCCTCACCGGCACGTGCGGCCTCGATTGCCGCATTGAGCGCCAGCAGGTTGGTCTGCTGGGACACCGACTTGATCACCTCCAGCACACTGCCGATCTTCTGACTTTCCCGCTGCAGGCCCAGCATGGCCTGGCTTGAACGTGCCATTTCGTGGGCGAGGTGTTCTATGTGTGCCACCGCATCGGCTACCACCTGGTCGCCCAGTTCGGTCTGCTGATTGGCCTGGGTGGCGGCGATCGAGGCCTGTTCGGCGTGCCGGGCGACCTCCTGGGCAGTGGCGAGCATCTGGTTCATGGCGGTCGCCACCTGCTCGGTTTCGTCGCGCTGATTGCTGACGCCGGCCCGGGTTTGCTCGGTAACGGCCGAAAGCTCCTCGGCGGCGCTGGCGATTTGCCGGGCATTGTCGCTGATGCTGCCAATCAGCCCCCGCAGGTTCAGGGTCATTCGCGCCATGCTGCATTGCAACTGGCCCAGTTCATCACGGCGCTGGGTCTGCACATCGTGGCTCAAGTCGCCCTCGGCAATGCGATTGGCCACTGTGAGCGCCCTGCGCAATGGTTTGACGATCTGCCCGGAGATTATCCAGGCGGCGAGGGCGCCGAACAGCAGGGCCGCCCCGGTAATGGCCAGGGTCTGGGTGCGGGCTTGTTCGGCTTCCCGGTCACGGCGCTGAGTCTGGTCCTGAGTAAGCAGGTCGCTTTGTGCCAGTAGCTGGTCCAACTGCTGCTCGAGCTGGTTTTGCGCGGTTTCGGTCGTCAGTTGGGTGTCCCGCAGGCGTGTCAGGTGCGTGCGAATGTTGAGTACGGCATTTTTCAATGCGCTGCTGTCCACGGGTAGCCTCTCCACGGCCGACTGGGCGAGTTCGAGGCTGCGTTCTGCGTCGTTGACCTCCTGGGTATAGACATCCAGGCTGCTGGCGGCCCAGGCCGGGCTCAGGGCGCGGTCTTCGGCCTGTTCGATGGCCAGGCGCAGGCTTTCGACGGCATCGAGGGCTTTTTCGTCTTCCTGGTCCGGCAGGTCGCTGGCCAATTGCGCGAGGACGTCACTGGTGCGCACAGAGCTCTGTTTGAGCTGCTCACGGGCGGTTTCCCGTTGTTTGACCCGTGCGGGGACATCCTTGAGCGTCGTTTTGAAATGCTCGGAGAGGTTCCCCATGCTTTGCAAATACTGCTGGGGTTTCGGCGCTTTCAGACGTTGTGCAAGCTCGGCCAGATATCCGTCGATCTTCTCCATGGACTGGCTCAGTTTGCCAAGGCTGGCCTCGTCGTCCAGGGTGCGGTAGACGATGCGGTCGGCCCTTAGCTCCTCGCCGGCGACCGCCAGTTGGGCGAGAACGGTTAGGGTCTGTGAGCGGTAGAGCGAGGCGGCGAGGGCCTGCCAGCCAGTCAGGGCAATCACAAGGCTCAGGGCCAGCACCAAGGCAAAACCCAGGACCAGTTTGAGGGTGACGCTGGCGTTACCCAGCAGTTGAGTCATTCGACGAAGCATGGCCAACCTCCGGCAAGTGCACAAAGGAAATCAACGTGCCGGGACGCCGAGGGGCGTGGACACAGTGAACCCATTGAACGCTAGTTCCCTTGGGCGCCAGGCGTACCGATCAGAGCCTGAAAAACATGTAGGAAATTTCACAAGCTGCATGCGGCGACCCGGACGGGTCGCCGCGAAGGGGAGGTGTCAGACCCGGAAGCGCCCGACCAACGCCTGCAGATGGGAACCCAGGCGCGCCAGTTCGGTACTGGAGGCGGCGGTCTCTTCACTGGCCGCTGCGGTCTGTTCGGACACATCGCGTACATTCAGCACGCTGCGGTTGATCTCTTCGGCCACGGCGCTCTGTTGCTCGGCAGCGGTGGCGATCTGCTGGTTCATGGCCTGGATGGCCGAGACCGTGCGGGTGATGTTTTCCAGGGCATTGCCGGCCCGGCGTGTCAGCTCGACGCTGCTGTCGGTGAGGCTGCGGCTGCTGTCCATGATGGTCGCCACCTGTTGGGTGCCACTTTGCAGGCCGACGATCAGCTCTTCGATTTCCTCGGTGGACTTCTGGGTGCGTTGCGCCAGGCTGCGCACCTCATCGGCCACCACCGCGAAGCCACGGCCGGCTTCCCCGGCGCGTGCGGCTTCAATGGCCGCGTTAAGGGCCAGCAGGTTGGTTTGCTGGGCCACGGACTTGATCACGTCCAGTACGCTGCCGATCTTGTCGCTTTCGCGCTTGAGGTGGCCCATGGCCTCGGTGGAGTTACCGACTTCGCCGGCCAGGCGCTCGATCTGGGCGATGGCCTCACCGACGACCCTGTCACCTTCGCGGGCCTGCTGGTCGGCGGCGACGGCGGCTTCCGAGGCTTCCTCGGCATTGCGCGCCACTTCCTGCACGGTGGCGGCCATTTCGTTCATCGCAGTGGCGACCTGGTCAGTCTCGACCTTCTGATTGTTGACCCCGGCGCTGGTCTGCTCGGTAACGGCCGATAGCTGCTCGGCGGCGCTGGCGATTTGCGTCACGCCATCACTGATCCCGCCGATCAGATCGCGCAGGCCCATGGTCATGCTTTGCATGGCGCGTTGCAGTTGGCCCAGTTCGTCCTGGCGTTGCGAAACCAGGTCGTGGGTCAGGTCGCCGGCGGCGATGCGCTCGGCGACCTTGAGGGTCTGGCCCAGTGGGATCACGATCTGCCGGGTAATCGCCAAGGCCGCGACGATGCCGCAGAACAGTGCCAGGGCGGTGGCCAGCATCAACAGGAACTTGGCTTGAGCGGCATCGTTGTCGCGGATCACGGTTTGTGAGGCAGTCAGTTTCTTGCTGCGGTCAAACAGCAGGTCGCCTTGCTCAGCCATGGCCTTGAGCGCCGCGGCGCTGGCGACCTGGGAGTCGCGGAACTGGCTGACGGCGGCGAGATAAGCCTTGAGGGAGTCGCTGGCCTCTTGCAGGTTGGCGCCGTACTGCTCAGGCAGTTGGCTGCGCAGGCTGTCGGCGCTCTTCAGGGCATTGGCGATGGCCTCCAGCGCCGGCTGCTCAGCTTCGACCTTGGCGCTGTAGGTGTAGCCACGCACTTGGAAGCGCGCTTGCTGAATCAGCTTGCTCAGCTCGATCACGCTGTTGAACTGGGTGACGCTGTCACCTTGCAGCAGGACTTTTTCGATCTCCGCGATGCGTGCGACGGCGTTGTCGGCGGTAGCGCCGAGTTTGCTGCGGGCATCTTCGCGTTGGGCGCCGGCCTGGACCATGGCGCTGAAGGATTGCCGATACTTGGCAACCGCGGCCAACTGCTCGTCGATCAAGGCGACGTCTGCCGGTTGCTCGATCTGGCTGCGGGCGGTTTTCAGGCCGCTGTCGAGTTTCTCCATCAACTCGTTGACCAGCCCGGGGCCTTGTTCGCCACGGCGCATTTCATAGTCCAGGCGCGCCTGGCGCAGGTCTTTGGTCAGCTCATTGAGGCTGGAAATAAAGCCCAGCTTATCGCCACGGCTGATCACGCCACTCAGGCCTGTCCAGCCGGTGAAGGTGATTAGAAGGGTGAGAAGCAATACCAGGCCAAACCCCACGCTCAGCTTACGATTGACGCTTACATTCCCCAGTTTTTCAGCTAACCAACGGTACATGCGGTGGACTCCCCTGAACAAGGCTTGGACTTATCCTGAGGATATCGGCATGCAAACGCGATTCTGTAGCGACACAAAGCCCTGTGGGAGCTGGCTTTGTGGTGTTTGGAGGGGCGGAATCAGAAGAGGCGAGCGAGCAGCGCGGTAACGGCAGTTTCCACACGCAGGATCCGCGCGCCCAGTTGCACCGGCTGCAAGCCGGCCTTGGCCAGCAAGTCCACTTCGTAGGGAATCCAGCCACCTTCGGGGCCGATGGCCAGGGTCACCGGCTCATCCAGCCCGCGGGGGCAGGACGGGTAGTCGCCGGGATGCCCGACCAGGCCGAGAGTGCCCTGGGCCAGGGCCGGCAGACGGTCTTCGACGAAGGGCTTGAAGCGCTTTTCGATGATGATCTCGGGTAAGACGGTATCCCGCGCCTGTTCCAGGCCGAGGATCAGTTGTTCGCGCACGGCTTCTGGCTCCAGGAATGGGGTTTGCCAGAAGCTTTTCTCGACCCGATAACTGTTGACCAGGACCACCCGTGGCACACCCATGGACGCCATGGTCTGTAGTACCCGACGCAGCATTTTCGGGCGGGGCAGGGCCAGCAGCAGGGTCAGTGGCAATTTGGCCGGTGGCGGCTGGTCGAGGCTGATTTGCAGCTCGGCTTCACCCGACTCCAGGCGCAATAGCTTGGCATTGCCCATCAGCCCGCCAATGCGCCCGACGCGCAGGCTGTCGCCGACCGCCGCACGATGCACCTCCTGCATATGCACCAGGCGCCGATCCCGCAGGATCACCCGGTCGGCCGCGATAAAGTCGGCCTCTTCCAGCAGCAACAGGTTCACGGTTGGGTCGCTGGCGGCTGGTCGTCATCGGCAGGTTGGTCATCTGGGTGTTCGCCACGCTTGCTCACCAGACTGCCAAACAGGATGCCCACTTCAAACAGCATCCACATCGGCACGGCCAGCAAGGTCTGCGAGAAGATATCCGGTGGGGTCAGGATCATGCCGACCACAAAGCAGCCGATGATCACGTACGGGCGGATCTTGCGCAGGTATTGCACGTCGACCACGCCGATCCACACCAGCAGCACCACCGCCACCGGGATCTCGAAGGCCACGCCAAAGGCGAAGAACAGCGTCATCACGAAGTCGAGGTAGCTGGTGATGTCGGTCATCATTTCCACGCCGGCCGGGGTGGCGGCGGCGAAGAACTTGAAGATCAGCGGGAACACCAGGAAGTAGGCGAACGCCATGCCGGTGTAGAACAGCATGATGCTCGACACCAGCAGGGGCACGGCAATGCGCTTTTCATGCTTGTACAGGCCGGGCGCGATAAACCCCCAGATCTGGTGCAAGATCACCGGGATCGCCAGGAACAGCGACACCATCATCGTCAGCTTGAGCGGCGTGAGGAACGGCGAGGACACGTCGGTGGCGATCATCGTCGCGCCCACCGGCAGGTACTCGCGCAGCGGTGTCGAGACGAAGGTGTAGATCTGCTGGGTAAAGGCAAACAGCCCGGCAAAGATCACAAAGATCGCCGCAACACACCGCAGCAAGCGGGTGCGCAACTCGGTGAGGTGCGAGACCAGCGGCATATGCTGGTCGTTTTCCGGTTTATCAGCGCTCATGGGGCTCGCGGCGGCAATGTAGGGTCGTGGGGCGCGGGCGACGCGGCGGGCGTCGGCGCGGGCTCTGCTGGAGGAGCGGGCGTGGCGATCGGGGCCGTCTCGGCCATCGGTGCAATGCTCTGCTCGGCCACCGGTTCAAGCGGTGTCGGCGCCTGTTGCTGGGGCGTGAGAATTTTGCGCGCCTCCTGCTCCAGGGACAGAATATGTTCGTTGTGCAGCTGCCGACGAATCTCGTCGGCGCCGATTTCCCGTTCAACTTCCTGTTTGATGGCGTTGAAACTGCGTTTCAGGCGCCCGACCCACAGGCCGGCCGTGCGTGCGGCGCCGGGCAGGCGTTCAGGCCCCAGCACCAACAGGGCAACAAGGCCGACGAGCAGCAGTTCAGAGAAGCTGATACCAAACATTAGTCAGTGCTCACGAGTCTTTGCGGGACGGCTCTTCGACTTTCTCGGCCTGCACGTCGAAGGTACGGCGCTCGGTGATCGGCTGGGCTGCCTGGGGGTGTACAGGCTGCGCCGGCGGGACCGGGTTGGCGCCGGTATCGGCCGGTTTTTCGTCGTCGTTCATGGCCTTGCGAAAGCCCTTGATGGACTCGCCGACGTCGGTGCCCAGGTTCTTCAGTTTCTTGGTACCGAACACCAGGACGACTACCACGAGAATAACGATCCAGTGTTTCCAGTCAAAAATGCCCATGCTGCAATTCCTCAGTCAGAAAGTTATTCAGGCGGACGGGCGCGAGGCCTTTTCGGCGTGCCCGGACAAGCCGAAGCGACGGTCCAGTTCATCCAGCACGGCCTGTGGATGCTGCCCCAGTTGGGCGAGCATGACCAGGCTATGGAACCACAAGTCGGCAGTCTCATAGATGACATCGCTGTAATCGCCGCTGATCTCGGCATCCTTGGCGGCGATGATGGTCTCGACAGATTCCTCGCCGAGTTTTTCCAGAATCTTGTTCAGGCCCTTGTGGTACAGGCTGGCGACATAGGAGCTGTCGGCGTCCGCACCTTTGCGGTCCTCCAGCACCTGGGCCACACGGTTCAGGGTATCGCTCATGTTCAATGTCCTGCCGAGTAAATGGCGTGCGGGTCTTTGAGTACGGGCTCGACGGTTTTCCACGCGTCGTTCTCGAACACCCGGTAGAAGCAGCTGTGGCGGCCGGTATGACAGGCGATGTCGCCGATCTGCTCGACCATCAGAACGATCACGTCGGCGTCGCAGTCCAGGCGCATTTCGTGCAGTTTTTGCACATGCCCGGACTCTTCGCCCTTGCGCCACAGTTTGCCACGGGAACGTGACCAGTAGATGGCACGCTGCTCGGCGGCAGTCAGGCTCAGGGCCTCGCGGTTCATCCAGGCCATCATCAGGATGCGCCCGGTCTTGTGGTCCTGGGCAATGGCTGGCACCAGGCCGTCACTGTCCCATTTGATCTCGTCCAGCCAGTCTTTCATCTTCGACTCCGACAGCCGTGCGCGACCCGCCCCGGCAATGTGCAACAGTGTATAACCGGTCGACCTATCGACGCACGACCAGATAAAGGCCCACGGCGACCATGATCCCGGCCGGCCAATGGCCCAGCTCGTTCAACGGTCCACCGGCGGCAAGCACCGCGCCACCGCCCAGGTGCGCCGCGCCGAGCAGGCGCAGGAACCAGTCGTCCTTGCGCTGGTGCCACGGCGGCGCCGGGTCCTTGGCGTGGGGCTGGGACATGCGCTCCAGCAGGTCGCGGGTCATGTTGGCCAGGTGCGGCAGTTGCTCGACCTGGCTTTGCAGGTTGCCCAGCAGGGTTTTCGGGCTGACCCGCTCGCGCATCCAGCGTTCGAGGAACGGTTGCGCGGTGTTCCACAGGTCCAGGTCCGGGTACAGCTGGCGGCCCAGGCCTTCAATGTTGAGCAAGGTCTTTTGCAGCAGCACCAACTGCGGCTGCACTTCCATATTGAAGCGCCGCGCAGTCTGGAACAGACGCATCAGCACCTGGCCGAATGAAATATCTTTTAACGGTTTTTCGAAGATCGGCTCGCACACGGTGCGGATCGCCGCTTCGAATTCATTGAGCTTGGTCTCGGCCGGCACCCAGCCCGAGTCGATGTGCAACTGTGCCACGCGCCGGTAATCACGCTTGAAGAAGGCAAACAGGTTGCGCGCCAGGTAGTCCTGGTCCTCGGGCGTGAGGCTGCCGACGATGCCGCAGTCGATCGCGATGTACTGCGGGCTCCACGGGTTCACCGTGCTGACGAAAATATTGCCGGGGTGCATGTCGGCGTGGAAGAAGCTGTCGCGGAACACCTGGGTGAAGAAGATTTCCACGCCACGCTCGGCGAGCATTTTCATATCGGTGCGCTGGTCGGCCAGGGTCGCCAGGTCGGTGACTTGCACGCCGTAGATGCGCTCCATCACCAGCACCTTTGGCCGGCACCAGTCCCAATAGACCTGCGGCACATACAGCATCGTCGAGCCTTCGAAGTTGCGCTTGAGCTGGCTGGCGTTGGCCGCTTCGCGCAACAGGTCGAGTTCGTCGTAGATGGTTTTTTCGTAGTCGGCGACCACGTCCACCGGGTGCAGCAGGCGTGCATCGGCAGAGAAACGCTCGGCGGCGCGGGCCAGAATGAACAGCCACGCCAGGTCCTGGCCGATGATCGGCTTGAGGCCGGGGCGGATCACCTTGACCACCACTTCTTCGCCGGTTTTCAGCTGTGCGGCGTGCACCTGGGCGACCGAGGCCGAGGCCAGGGGCTCGACATCGAAACGGCTGAACACTTCGCTGATTTTCTTGCCCAGCTGTTCTTCGATCAGCTTCATCGACTGCTGGGAGTCGAACGGTGGCACGCGGTCCTGCAACAGCATCAGCTCGTCGGCGATGTCTTCGGGCAACAGGTCGCGGCGGGTCGACAGGATCTGCCCGAACTTGATGAAGATCGGCCCCAGGTCCTGCAGTGCCAGGCGCAGGCGCGCGCCACGGCTCAGGTCCAGGGTCTTGCGCGGGAACCAGCGCCACGGCAGTACATAGCGCACCGCCAGCAGGAACCACGGCAGCGGCAGGGCGAACAGCAGGTCATCGAGGCGATAGCGAATGACGACGCGTTGGATTCGGAACAAACGGCGGACGGCGAGCAGCTTCATGCGTTATCGCTTGGATCAAGGGAGCGGCTCAGGCGCTCGAAGCGCGCCTCAAGCCGTTCCAGGTCGAGTTTGGCCTGGTCGAGTTCACGAAAGCGCGCTTCGGCTTCCCGTTGCCCGACGAGGGTGCGCGATTCTTCGCTCAGGTATTCGGCGAGGTTCTGATTGAGGCTGACGAAACCCTGCTGGTACCAGCGCGAACGGCTGCGCAGGTGCCCGCCGATCAACTGGGTGGCCACCGGGCCGAGCCAGCGCGACAGCTCGTATTCCCAGTCCAGATCAAGGTCTTGCAGCACCGCGGCGAGGTCCATCAGCACCGCGCTGTCGCCTTCAAGGGTCACATCGGGGCCGTGCAGGATTGCAGTCTTGTCGCGGCTCAAAGCCAGGCGCAGCAGGCTCGCCGCTGGCGCACGCAGGGTGCAGTCGGCATCGGCGGCCCAGTGCGCGGCGAGCATCAGGCCTTCATCGCTGGGCAGGATAAACAGCTGCAAGGCCGGGCTGCTGCAATCGACGGCAATGATCTTGCCGTTCAAGTGCGCCAGCCGCGCCAGGGCGGTGCTGTCCAGGCGCAGGACACGGTTGAGGCCGTGTTCGACGCTGGCGAGAAGGCCGGTGAACAACATCAGGGCTTGATGCCGCGATGCAGGGCAACGATGCCCGAGGTCATGTTGTGATAGGTCACGCGGTCGAAACCGGCCTCGACCATCATCGACTTCAGGGTTTCCTGGTTGGGGTGCATGCGGATCGACTCGGCCAGGTAGCGATAGCTCTCGGCGTCATTGGTGATCAGCTTGCCCATCAGCGGCATAAAGGCGAATGAGTAGGTGTCGTAGACCTTGGACATCAGCGCGTTGGTCGGCTTGGAGAACTCCAGCACCAGCAGGCGCCCGCCCGGCTTGAGCACCCGCAGCATCGAGCGCAGGGCGTCTTCCTTGTGGGTCACGTTGCGCAGACCGAAGGCAATGGTCACGCAGTCGAAATGGTTGTCGGGGAACGGCAGCTTTTCTGCGTCGGCCTGGACGAACTCGATATTGCCCGCCACGCCCTTGTCCAGCAGGCGGTCGCGGCCGACCTTGAGCATCGAGCCGTTGATGTCGGCCAATACCACCTGGCCGGTGGGGCCAACCAGCTTGGAGAACTTGGCCGCCAGGTCGCCGGTGCCGCCAGCGATATCCAGCACCCGGTTGCCGGTGCGCACGCCCGACAATTCGATGGTGAAGCGTTTCCACAGGCGGTGCATGCCACCCGACAGCACGTCGTTCATCAGGTCGTACTTGGCGGCCACGGAGTGGAACACCTCAGCGACTTTTTCCGCTTTCTGGCTTTCCGGGACGTTCTTGAAGCCGAAGTGAGTGGTGGGTTCGGCATCGCTGCCTTTGCGCTGATCAGTCATATCGCTGTCACCAAAAGAGAATGGGGGCATTCTAATCCCCAAGGCATGCTTTGTCTTGGCAAGGCTGAAGGTAAGATGGGTGGCCACCGAGACCTTTTGCCGCATGGCGGGTGAGTAGGGTGCTCAATACGTCTTTATAACGAGGAGTCATTCAAATGGCCCGCATTCAGATTGAACGTGCCCACGCACTGGGTAAGGAAGCTGCCAGGGCGAAAGCCGAGAAGTTGGCACATAAACTCAAGGAACAATATGGCCTGGAGCCGTCTTGGTCTGGCGACACGTTGAACCTCAAGCGTTCCGGCGTCAAAGGCACACTGAAAGTGGCCGAGGATTCGTTACGGATCGACGTGGAACTGGGTCTGTTGATGTCGGCCATGAGTGGCACTATCAAGTCCGAAATCGAGAAGGCCCTGGATAAGGCCCTGGCCTGATCTGCGACCGCGCGCCGCATTGGGTGCCGGTCGATTGCGCCGTTCTTAGGGTGCCGATTCTAATTTTTCTCCCTACTTTGTACTCAGCCCTCAACTCCTGTGGGCAGTTCCTCCACCCTTTTATGCGTGAGGTGCACCATGGCCAAAGTTATTTTGAAGAAAAAAATCGACACCCAAATCAGCGCCCTGAGCGACGTTAAAATCTATGCTCGCAAGATCTGGTTGGCGGGTTTGGGGGCTTACGCGAAGGTCGGCAGCGAAGGCAGCGAGTACTTCAAGGAACTCGTTAAGACGGGTCAACATGTTGAAAGTAAAGGCAAAAAAGTTGTGAATGAACAACTTGATGCCGCCAACAGTCAGATTGATTACGTTAAGAGCAATGTCTCCAGCGTCAAAGGTCGCGTCGAAGTGCAACTGGATAAAGTCGAGAAGGCTTTTGACGAGCGTGTTGCAAGTGCCTTGAATCGAATCGGCATTGCGTCTAAACATGACGTGGAGACACTCTCTGCTAAGCTCGATGAGCTAACGGCATTGCTCGAACGTGTCGCGCGTAAACACTAAGGAGACATCGGATGGCTGTTAAAAAGACTACTCAGAAAGAAGGCAGCTCTTGGGTCGGGAAAGTTGAAGAATACTCCCGCAAGATCTGGCTGGCTGGTTTAGGCGTGTACTCGAAGATCGACAGTGACGGTAGCAAACTCTTCGAGACTTTGGTTAAAGACGGCGAGAAGGCCGAGAAGTTGACCAAGAGCACAGTGGGCAAGCAAGTCGATGCGGCCAAGGCGAGCGCGAGCTCTGCCAAGTCCCGTATCAGTGATGCAAAAAAACAGGTACTGGGTACTTGGGGCGAACTCGAAGGCGCACTCGACAAGCGCCTGAACAGTGCTATTTCGCGCCTGGGTGTGCCTAGCCGCAATGAAGTCAAGGCGCTGCACAGCAAGGTCGATACCCTGACCAAGCAAATCGAAAAGCTGACCGGCGCTAAAGTCGCTCCAGTCAAAGCGGCGGCCAAGCCTGCTGCCAAGCCGGCCGCGAAAACGGCTGCGGCCAAACCAGCAGCGAAAACCGTGGCCAAGCCATTGGCCAAGGCCGCAGCCAAACCTGCAGCCAAGCCAGCAGCTAAACCTGCGGCCAAGGCAGCAGCCAAGCCCGCGGCGAAAACGGCAGCAGCCAAACCAGCAGCCAAGAAGCCGGTAGCGGCCAAAGCTGCGGCAAAACCAGCGGCCAAGCCGGCAGCCAAACCTGCCGCCAAGCCAGTGGCCAAAACCGCTGCCGCCAAGCCGGCGACCAAGCCAGTTGCAGCCAAACCCGCTGCCAAACCGGCTGCCGCGAAACCGGCCGCGAAACCTGCTGCAAAGCCCGCGGCGAAGAAACCCGCCGTAGCCAAGAAGCCTGCAGCGCCCAAGCCAGCTGTCGCGGCCAAGCCTGCAACCCCGGCACCTGCGACCAACTCGGCCACTGCGCCGACGCCGGCCGCGGCGACCCCGACTGTAACGCCGGCAACCCCGACGCCATCCAGTCAGTCCTGATTTTCGGGGGACGTGTAAAAACGCCCGGCCTTAAAGGCCGGGCGTTTTTTTTGGCGGGTGGAACACCGACAGTGATACACGTCTAACGGTCGGGCTCGCCTGGGGCCTCGGATTCGCGGCAGGTTTGCATCAGCAGGTTGTTGAGTACCTTCAATGCCTGGGGCCGCCTCGGGGTTGATCGGTAGAGCAGAACAATCTCCCGCTGGTAGGCGTTCGTGTGGCTTGTTGGTGTTGCGTACACATCGTCGGTCTTCAACCCGGCCCATGCCGGCACCAGGGATACGCCCATGCCCTTGGCGACCATCAGGGATATCGCCTCCAAGGCATCCAGATTGCACAGCACATCTGGCTGTAATTGGTGGTCTTGAAGGTACTGCTGGGCGATCTGGCCGCCCCAGGCATTGGTGTCATAGCTGATCAGCGGGTGGGAAAGAATGGTCGAGGCAATTTCACCGGGTTCGACAGGCGCTTTTGTAAGAATCATCAATGACTCGCGCCGCAACACTTCCAGGGTCAGGGTTTTAGGCAATGCAAAGGGCGGTCGCACCATGATGCCAGCGTCCAACTCGCCGGCGACGACCTGTTCATAAAGGTTGCGCGAATCGCCCGGAGTGATCCGCAGGCGCAAGCGTGGTGCCGCGACCAGCAGTTGTTCCATGACCTGCGGCAGGATACCGGTCAATGCCGTGGACACGGCTCCCAGCCGCAGGTCGCCGGACAGCCCGCCCGCATCCAGCTCGTCGTGTAGTTGTGCACAGCCCTGAATCAGGGCGCGAATGCTCGGCAAGAGTACAAGGCACTGCTCGGAAGGACCGACAGAATGGGCCGCTCGGTTGAGCAACTCGCAGGAAAGAGAGCGTTCAAGCGCCTGGATACGCTGGCTGATCGCCGGGGCGGTAAGGTTTTCCCTGCGCGCCGCTGCGGCGATTGAGCCGGTCTCGATGACGGCAATCAAACTTTCGAGAAATCTGATATCCACAAGAATCCCTTTCGCTGAGAGATATGTAATACGGTTTTTTATAATGATGCTACGTCGTTACTCTTTAATCGTCATTATAAAACCCGGGCATGTTACATGCGGTCAATCTTTCGTATTACCTATCATGTTACAGAGCTTGATGGTGCCACCTATCGGTCTGGTTAGGTATTTGCACGAATTTGAAACCCTGCCCGTGGTTCACTGCCCTGGCCGTCTGCATCAGGTAGCGTGGGGCTCGGGGGCTCTTGAGAAGGAAAAGAAAGCGTCGGTGATCGCAGTGCTCAAGTGTGTGTTTGCGATCATATTCAAAGTTACCCATATCGTTATGCGCTATTCGTCGATCAGGGTTTTCGGTGATGGTTACTTCAAAGAGGCTGCCGGCGTAATACATTGGCGCCCGTGATAATTGCCAAGTGAGAAAAGCAATAGCGGGAAGTTGCAACAGCAATAGATGACGATGTAAGTCTGTCAACCTTGGTTGCAGACTTGTAAGTCGCCGGCCTACGCGGGCTGTGTGTCGTCCAGGTAGCGTAGTGCAAAACGCTCGGTGGCCAACCGTGCCGGCATCAACAGGTGCGGTGCCACCAGCATCATCACTTGATACACCGCCACCCGCACCTCGGCCTCGCGGTCCAGGATCCGCTGGTAGTCCAGGGAGAACAGCAGTGTCATGGTGATCTGCTCCACCAACTGCCCCAGTGCCTGGGTCTCGCTGACCAACTGCCCTTGTGCCTTGAGCCGTGCCAGCAGTGAGGCCAGTGTGCGCTTGAGCGCGGTCAGCAGGTTACGAATCCCCTTGGCCAATTTGGGCAAGCGTCCGGCCAGGTTCGACAGGTCCTGGAACAGGAACCGATAGTGCGCCATGCGCTCGACGATCAAGTGCAGGAACAGCCAGTAATCCTCGGGCGCCAACTGCACATCCGGCGGCGGGTCGAGCAGCGGTGCCAACTCCCCCTGAAAGCGCTCGAACAGCCCCAGTACCAGGGGCTCCTTGCCATGGAAGTGGTAGTAGAGGTTGCCGGGGCTGATCCCCATTTCATTGGCCACCTCCATGGTTGAAACATTTGGCTCGCCCTTGTGGTTGAACAACTGCAGGGCACATTCAAGGATCCGGTCGCGGGTTTTCATCCAGTCTTCTTAATCTGATCGTTGAGCTCAGCGCACCCGCACATAGGTGCCCGGTGCTGCTTCCATCGGTGGGTAGTTCTGGTTGCCCAGGGCCGTCAGGGTTTCGCGCTGCACCCCGGAGCGTTGCTGGATCCACTCAAGCCACTGCGACCACCAACTGCCCTCGATGTGGCTGGCGTCGTAGTACCAGGCGCGTGGATCGCTGCTCAGCTTGAGGTTCTCGACGAAGTTCGCCTTGGGGTTGCCCGGCGGGTTGAGGATGCTCTGGATATGCCCGCTGTTGGAAAGCACAAAACGTTTGTCGCCGCCCAGCAGCAAGGTCGAACGGTAGACCGCGTCCCACGGGGTGATGTGATCGTTGATCCCGGCCACGCTGAAGCTGTCGACGGTAACCTTCTGCAAGTCGATGGGCGTGCCGCAGACTTCCAGGCCACCGGGATGGCTCAAGGGGTTGTGCTTGAAGAAATCCAGCAGATCGCCATGCAAGGCCGCCGGCAAGCGGGTGTTGTCGTTGTTCCAGTACAGAATGTCGAACGCCGGCGGCTCCTTGCCCAGCAGGTAGTTGTTGATCCAGTAGTTCCAGATCAGGTCATTGGGGCGCATCCAGGCAAAGACCTTGGCCATGTCGCGACCATCCAGCACCCCTTCCTGGTAGGAACGGCGCTTGGCCGCTTCCAGGGTCTGTTCGTCGGCAAACAGCGTGGCGGGGCTGTCGATCTGGCTGTCCAGTAGGCTTACCAGGTAAGTGGCACTGGCGACCCGCCGTTGTTGGCGCTTGGCCTGCAGGTGGCCTTGCAGGGCGGCGATGGTCAGGCCGCCGGCGCAGGCGCCCATCAGGTTCACTTCGCGGGCGCCGCTGATCGCCCGGCAGATATTCAATGCTTCCTCCAGCGCCGCCACATAGGTCGACAGGCCCCACTCGCGATGGCGCACGTCCGGGTTGCGCCAGCTGACCATAAACACTTGCAGGCCGTTTTTCAGGGCGTACTGCACGAAGCTGTTGGCCGGGCTTAAATCGAAAATGTAGTACTTGTTGATTTGCGGCGGCACCACCAGCAGTGGCTTGGCGTACTGTTTTTCGCTCATGGGCTTGTACTGGATCAGCTCCAGCAGCTCATTGCGAAACACCACCGAGCCGGGCGTGGTCGCTACCGTCTTGCCCACCTCGAACGCCTGCTTGGTGACCTGGCGTGGCAGGCCATTGTTGTGCAGCAGGTCATCGAACAGGTTGCTTACGCCGCGCACCACGCTGTGGCCGCCGGAATTGAGCAGCTCTTTGATCGCCAGCGGGTTGAGCAGGGTGTTGGACGGTGACACTGCATCGTTGAGCAACGAGAAGGCGAAGTGCGCCCGTGCACGGTCGTCGTCGCTCAGGCTGCTGTCGTCGATCCAGTGCCGGGTTTGTTTCTGCCAGCTCAAATACGCTTGCAGGCTGCGCCGGTACAGGGGGTTGAGGGCCCAGGTAGGGTCGGCGAAGCGACTGTCGTGAGGGTTGGGCTCATGCACGGTCTCACCCAGCAGCACCCGGCCCAGTTGCCCGCCCAATGCCAACGCATGCCGGGCGCTGTGCAACGGGTTGCGCAACCCGTGGGCGGCGACAGTGCGCAGGGTCGATAGCAGATCCCGGCCGCGCAGGCCGGTGATTGCACTTTGTGCATTGATGAACGCGGCGGGTGTAGGTGCCGGGACGTTTACGGGTCTGTCACGCATGGGTCAACACTCCTTCGTCAATTCGCCAACAAGCACGCCAATTCAGAACCATAGTCGGTTCTGGCCAAGTTGCGCGTAGGGGTCGTCCTGACCCGATACCGCTCAGGTGTGGCTATGGGGCGCCGGCTGCGGATGGATCACCGCGCGCAAGCGCTCCTCCTGGAGAAACTTCATGATGATCGGTGCCACCGCTTCGGCCCGGGTAATCAGGAACAGATGGCCGTCGTCGATGATGTGTAACTGCGCATTAGGGATGCGCCAGGCCAGCATGCGCATATTGACCAAGGGGATCAGCGGGTCGTCGTCGCCGGCCAGCACCAGGGTCGGCTGCTTGATCTTGTGCAGCCAGTGAATGCTGGTCCAGCCCAGGCCTGCAAACAGCTGCCAGTAGTAGCCCAGCTTGCCGGCCGAGCGCACTTTGCTTGCGTGTTCGGCGGCCAGTTTTGAATCCCGGCGGAACGAGCCGCCGTAAATCATCGGCGCGATGCGCACCACATGGGACGGTTGGATATAGCGCCGCGGGCTGGCCATCAGCCATAACACCTTCGGTTTGCCGGGCACCATAAAGGCACCGGCGGCGGTGGCGGCCAGGATCAGCTTCTTGCAGCGCTCCGGGTAGTCGTAGGCAAATTGCTGTGCCAGGGCGCCGCCCCAGGAAACCCCGACGGCATTGACCTGGCCGTAGTCCAGGTAGTCGAGCATGCGCGCGGTGAGTTTGGCCAGGCCGGGAAAGCGATAGGGGCGACTGGGTGTCGATGACCCGCCCACCCCGGGTACATCAAAGGCAATCACTTCCAGGTCCGGGTCCAGGGCCTGGACGAACGGAAACACCAGCTCAAGGTTGGCGCCGATGCCGTTGAAAATCAGCAGTGGCGTCAAGTGAGACTTGCCCGGTCGTACCGCCGTGCGGATGGTCTGGCCATCCAGGTCGATGGTACGGAAGATGAACGGTTGCGGCATGCTCAAGCCCTGTGAAGTGTTACTGCGGTCAATGTGGGAGCTGGCTTGCCTGCGTTAGCGGCGGGTCAGTCAGTACATGTGTTGGCTGACCCACCGTTATCGCAGGCAAGCCAGCTCCCACATTTGATCTCATTGCAATCACACAAAAGTGTGGCCTTAGCGCTCGTGAACGTATGTCCCTGGTGCAGCCTCCGCCGCCGCGTAGGCTTTATTGCCTAGGTTCGCAGGCGACTTCTTCAATTTGCCCGAACGCTCCCCTAGCCAGCCCTGCCAGTGCAGCCACCACGAGTCGGTATGCTTGGTGGCGTTTTCCTGCCAGTCCAATGCCTTCTCGCCCATGCTCTCGCTGGTCTGGTAACGCGCCTTGGGGTTGCCGGGGGGGGTTGAGGATGCTCTGGATATGCCCGCTGCTGGACAGCACGAACTCGACCTTGCCGCCAAACAGTTGCGCCGACTTGTAGCAGGACTGCCAGGGCGTGATGTGGTCGTTGGTGCCCGCCAGCGAGTAGATGTCGGCCGTCACCTGCTTGAGGTCAATCGGGGTGCCGCACACTTCCAGGGCATTGGCCCGTATCAGCGGGTTGTTCTTGAACAGTTCGATCAGGTCGCCGTGGAAGGCCGCCGGCAAGCGCGTGGTGTCGTTGTTCCAGAACAGGATGTCGAACACCGGTGGCTCATTGCCCAACAGGTAGTTGTTGACCCAGTAGTTCCAGATCAGGTCATTGGGGCGCATCCAGGCGAACACCTTGGCCATGTCCCGGCCTTCCAGCACGCCGGCCTGGTAGGAATGGCGCTTGGCCGCCTCCAGGGTCTGCTCATCGACGAACAGGGCTACCTGGGTGTCGAGGGTGGTGTCCAGCACACTGACCAGCAAGGTCAGGGCGTTGACCTTCTTCTCGCCCAGCGCCGCATAGTGGCCCAGCAGCGCGGTGCAGGTGATGCCGCCCGAGCAGGCGCCGAGCATGTTGATGTCTTTGCTGCCGGTAATCGCCGTGACCACGTCGACCGCCTCTTTCAGCGCTTCGATATAGGTCGACAGGCCCCATTCGCGCTGGGCCTTGGTGGGGTTGCGCCAACTGACGATAAAGGTCTGCTGGTTATTGCGCAGGCAGAAACGCGCCAGGCTCTTGTCCGGGCTCAGGTCGAACACATAAAACTTGTTGATCTGCGGCGGCACCACCAGCAGTGGGCGTTCGTACACCTGTTCGGTGATCGGCTTGTACTGGATCAGCTCCAGCACGTCATTGCGAAACACTACCGCGCCTTCGCTGGTGCCCAGGCTCTTGCCCACTTCAAAGGCACCCATATTCACCTGGCTCGGCATGCCGCCGTTATGCACCAGGTCCTTGGCCAGGTGCGAGAGGCCATCGAGCAGGCTCTTGCCGCCGGTTTCAAAGAAGCGTTTGACCGCTGCCGGGTTGGCGGCGCTGTTGGTGGGGGCCATGGCTTCGGTCATGAGATTGATGACGAAGTGCCCACGGCTGATGTCCTGCTCCGACAGGTTGCTGTCGCCGATCCAGTCGTGCAGTTCCTTGCGCCACGCCAGGTAGGTTTGCAGGTAGCGCTTATAGAGCGGGTTCTGGCTCCAGGCCGGGTCGTTGAAACGACGGTCATCGCTTTCAGGGGCAAGCTCGGACTTGCCGAACACCACGTTTTTCAATTCGACGCCAAAGTGGGCGACGTGCTTGACGCTGTGCAGGGGTTGCTTGATGGCCTGGGTTAGCACCATGCGTGCAGAAGCCAGTAAATCCTTTTTCCGTAATGCGATGATCGGGTTCAGCCCCAGGGTGTTTTCCGAGGCCTGGCGTTTCAAGTCATCGTTATTCTTGTTACTCATCCACGACGCTCCATTGTCCGAAAGACGAGTACCGGGTACCGCTGTGCACCCAATTATCGAGGCACAACACAAGCCTGGTACTGCTGCTCGGGTGACCGTTGATACCGCATCGTAAAATGCAGGGAACTTGCCAACTCCATTGGTTACCCGAGTTTTATTTAATGCGCAAGCGGACCAATCTTTGGTCACACCACAGGGCATTCAAGCAGATGAAATTAGAAAATGCCCACTAATGAGCAAGAGGCTTGATTTAGAGCATCAGCTTGACGACGGACTGGCTCGGGTCGCGGGTTTTTCCGGCCGCCTTGAGCTCGGCAAGATAATCGGCCCACAGCGCGTCCTGACGTACGGCGAGTTGGTAGAGGTAGTCCCAGGTGAACAGTCCGCTGTCATGACCGTCGTCGAAGGTCAATTTCAGTGCGTACTGCCCGGCAGGTTCGATCTTGGTCAGGCCGACATTCAGCTTGCCGAATTGCAGGATCGGTTTGCCGTGGCCCTGGACCTCGGCGGAAGGTGAGTGCACCCGCAGCAGTTCGGCGCTCAGGTGATAGACCTCGTCGGGGCCGTAGGTCAGAGAGAGGGTCTTGGAGGCTTTGTGCAGATTGATGGCGGTGGGCATTTTAGACATTGGGGGAACCGCTCGTGGATGATCCTGAAGGAACCGGCTTTAAAATGTGGGAGCGGGCTTGCTCGCGAATGCGGTGGGTCAGTCACAGTTGCAGAAACTGACCCACCGCATTCGCGAGCAAGCCCGCTCCCACATTAAAGCAGAGCGGTTCCTGTGCAAGTCTTACAGGATATAACGAGACAGGTCTTCGTTCTGCGCCAACTCGCCCAGGTGGCTGTTGACGTAGTCGGCGTCGATCCTGATCGCCACGCCATTCTGCGCGCCCGCCATGTCGCCGGCGCTGAAGGATACTTCCTCCAGCAGACGCTCAAGCAAGGTGTGCAGGCGACGGGCACCGATGTTCTCGGTCTTCTCGTTGACCTGCCAGGCAATTTCCGCCAAACGCTTGATACCGTCTGGCAGGAACTCAATCCCCAGGCCTTCGGTTTTCAGCAGCTCGCGGTATTGCTCGGTCAGCGAAGCGTGTGGCTCGCTGAGGATGCGTTCGAAGTCGCCCGGGGTCAGTGCCTTGAGTTCCACGCGAATCGGCAGGCGGCCTTGCAGCTCCGGCACCAGGTCGCTTGGCTTGCTCAGGTGGAACGCGCCGGATGCGATAAACAGGATATGGTCAGTCTTGACCATGCCCAGCTTGGTATTCACCGTGCAGCCTTCGATCAGCGGCAGCAGGTCGCGCTGTACGCCTTCGCGGGAGACATCAACGCCGCCGGAATTGCCGCGCTTGGCCACCTTGTCGATCTCGTCGATAAACACGATGCCGTGCTGCTCGACGGCTTCCAGGGCCTTGGCCTTGAGTTCTTCCTCGTTGACCAGGCGCCCGGCTTCTTCGTCACGCACCAGCTTGAGCGCGTCCTTGACCTTGAGCTTGCGGCTTTTCTTCTTGCCCTTGCCCATGTTGGCGAACAGGTTCTGCAACTGGCTGGTCATTTCTTCCATGCCAGGCGGCGCCGAGATATCGACACCAGCGCTTTCGGCGACTTCGATCTCGATTTCCTTGTCGTCCAACTGGCCTTCACGCAGGCGCTTGCGGAACAGCTGGCGCGTGTTGGAATCCGAGGCAGGAGCGGCGTCTTCATTGAAGCCCGCGCGTGCCGGTGGCAGCAGGGCGTCGAGGATGCGCTCTTCGGCAGCGTCTTCGGCGCGATGGCTGACCTTGGTCATTTCCTGTTCGCGCAACAACTTCAGGGCGGCGTCGGCCAGATCACGGATGATCGACTCGACGTCACGGCCCACGTAGCCGACTTCGGTGAACTTGGTGGCTTCGACCTTGATGAACGGTGCGTTGGCCAGCTTGGCCAGGCGCCGGGCGATTTCGGTCTTGCCGACACCGGTCGGGCCGATCATCAGGATGTTCTTGGGGGTTACTTCAACGCGCAATTCTTCGGGCAGTTGCATCCGGCGCCAGCGGTTACGCAGGGCGATGGCAACGGCGCGCTTGGCATCGTCCTGGCCGATGATATGGCGATTGAGTTCATGGACGATTTCGCGGGGAGTCATGGACATAGTGGTGTGTGGTCCTCAAGCAGGAAAAAGCCGACGGCTTATTCCGCGAGGTCCTGCTCCTCAATGGTCAGGTTGTGGTTGGTGAACACGCAGATATCGCCGGCGATACCCAAGGCGGTCTCGACGATTTCCCGGGCCGACAGGTCGGTTTTTTTCAGCAAGGCACTGGCTGCGGCCTGGGCATAGCCCCCACCGGAACCCATGGCGATCAGGCCGTTTTCGGGCTCAACCACGTCACCGTTGCCGGTGATGATCAGGGACGCGTCTTTGTTGGCGACGGCGAGCATGGCTTCGAGGCGGCTGAGGGAGCGGTCGGTGCGCCACTCCTTGGCCAGTTCGACGGCGGCACGTACCAGATGGCCCTGGTGTTTTTCCAGTTGGCCTTCAAAACGCTCGAACAGGGTAAAGGCGTCAGCGGTGGCCCCTGCAAAACCGGCAAGGACCTGGCCGTGGTACAGGCGACGCACTTTTTTCGCGTTGCCTTTCATCACGGTATTGCCAAGGGAAACCTGGCCGTCGCCGCCCATGACGACTTTGCCGTGGCGACGAACTGAAACGATGGTGGTCAAGGGGAGAGTCTCCACGCTGCGGGGCGAAAATGCCCTGATGGAACTCATATGGGGGTGGCGGGGGAGATTTCAACCGTAGGAAGGGTGCGCGGACGAGTGGTGTCTAGCGCACTGGCACAGGCTCGAGAGCCCTATAAAACCAATGTGGGAGCTGGCTTGCCTGCGATAGCGGTGCACCCGTCACTGAAAATATTGACTGATGCACCGTCATCGCCGGCAAGCCAGCTCCCACAGTTGATCCGTGTTGGCTGCGGCTCAGCGGCTCTGGCGTTGTTGTAACAACAGGTTGCTAAAGCCCGCGCCCGCCAGTTGTTTCTGCGCCACGGTCAGCTGTTCACGGTTGCTGAACGGCCCCACCAGCACGCGATACCAGGTCGCTTCCTTCACCGTCCCGGATTCCACCGTTACCGCTTGCCCCAGCAGGATAATCTGCGCCCGCACTCGGTCCGCATCCGCCTGCTTGGGGAACGAGCCCGCTTGCAGGAAGAACTTGGTCACCGGCGCCGCCTTGGTGGTGGCGACCGGTGGTGCCGGTGGCGGGGTAATCCCGGCCAGTGCGGCCTGGGCCCGCGCGGTGTCGATCTTCGCCGCTTCTGCCGGGGTCACCGGGGTGGTCGGTACTTGCGGGGTCGGCAGGGTTTTCTCCGGCACGGCGTCTTGCGGCACGATCACTTCCGATTCCGGCAGCAACGTGTAGAAGTCGTACTTCGGCTTCACCGGCGCGGTCGGGCTCGGCGGTGTCTTGTTCGCTTCGGCGATCTTGCTGGCCTTCTGCTGCTCCTGCTTGACCCGCTTCACGTCTTCGCCCTGGCCCGGCTCCAGCTTCATCAGGAACACGATAAACGCACCGACCGACAGGCCGATGGCCAGCCACATCCAGCCCGGGATCGGTTGTTTTGCCGGTGCCTGGTAGCGGCTGGCGCCGCGCTTGGGTGCAGGTTTTTTCTTGGCTGCCAACTTACATACGCTCCAGAGTTTCCAGGCCCAACAGTTCCAGGCCTTGCTTGAGGGTCCGTCCAGCCAGTGCGGCGAGGCGCAGGCGGCTTTGCTTTTGCGTTTCGTCGTCGGCGCTCAGGATCGGGCAGTTCTCGTAGAAGCTGGAGAACAACCCGGCGACTTCATACAGGTAGGTGCACAGAATGTGTGGCGTACCTTTCTCGCCCACGCTGTTGAGCACTTCGCCGAACTGCGCCAGCTTGGCCGCCAGTTCCTGCTCGTGGGGCGCGTCCAGCACGATCTGCCCTTCGACTTCGCTGAAATCCTTGCCCAGCTTGCGGAACACGCCCGCCACACGGGTGTAGGCATACAGCAGGTACGGCGCGGTGTTGCCTTCAAAGTTGAGCATCAGCTCGAAGTTGAAGCTGTAGTCGCTGGTGCGGTGCTTGGACAGGTCGGCGTATTTCACCGCACCAATACCCACTACCTTGGCGATATTGCGCAGGTCGGCTTCGGCCAGTTCCGGGTTCTTTTCTTTCACCAGGTTGTAGGCACGCTCCTGGGCTTCGTTCAGCAGGTCGATCAGCTTCACGGTGCCGCCGTCGCGGGTCTTGAACGGGCGGCCGTCGGCGCCGTTCATGGTGCCGAAGCCCATGTGCTCCATGTGCATCGGGTGGGTGACGAAACCGGCGCGGCGCGCCACTTCGAACACTTGCTGGAAGTGCAGGGACTGGCGCTGGTCGACGAAGTACAGCGCGCGATCGGCTTTCAGCACGCCGCTGCGGTAGCGCACGGCCGCCAGGTCGGTGGTGGCGTACAGATAGCCGCCGTCGGCCTTGACGATGATCACCGGCAGCGGTTCGCCGTCGGCGGTCTTGAATTCTTCGAGGAACACGCACTGGGCGCCGTTGCTCTCAACCAGCAGACCCTTGGCCTTGAGGTCGTTGACCACGTTGATCAGGTCGTCGTTGTAGGCACTTTCGCCCATCACGTCGGCCATGGTCAGTTTGACGTTCAGCAGCTCGTAGATTTTCTGGCAGTGGGACAGGGAAATATCGCGGAAACGTGCCCACAGCTCCAGGCACTCCGGGTCGCCGGCCTGCAGCTTGACCACCAGGCCACGGGCGCGGTTGGCGAACTCTTCGGATTCGTCAAAGCGCTTTTTGGCGGCGCGGTAGAAGTTTTCCAGGTCCGACAGCTCGTTGCTGGTGATGGGGTTTTCTTGCAGGTATGCCATCAGCATGCCGAACTGGGTACCCCAGTCGCCTACGTGGTTCTGGCGGATCACGGTGTCGCCGAGAAACTCCAGGACCCGCGCCACGCCGTCGCCAATGATGGTCGAGCGCAGGTGGCCGACGTGCATCTCTTTGGCCAGGTTGGGGGCCGACAGGTCGATGGCCACACGCTGCAGCGGGCCGGCCTTGCGCACGCCGATCTTGGCGTCGGCCAGGGCTGCGTCCAGGCGCGAAGCCAGGGCCTGGGTGTTCTGGAAAATATTGATAAAACCGGGGCCGGCGATTTCGGCCTTGCTGACCTGCGGATCAGATGGCAGTGCGGCAATGATTTTTTCCGCGAGGTCGCGCGGTTTCATGCCCGCGGGCTTGGCCAGCATCATCGCGATGTTGCTGGCGAAGTCGCCGTGGGTCTTGTCTCGAGAGTTTTCCACCTGGATCGCCGGCGTCAGGCCTTCAGGCAACACACCTTCGTTGACGAGTTGGGTGAGGGCTTGTTGGATCAACTGGCGAATTGTGTCTTTCATGGTGTTCTCTTTCGACCGCATGCGGCGGCGCGCGATGCGCAGGTGGAAAAACTGGACATTATCCGGTGCGAGGGCGGGCTTGCCAACCATCAAGGTCGGTTACTGGACCTGCGGGCCTCATCGCGGGCAAGCCCACCGTTCAAAATGTAGGCTGGCTTGCCGGCGATAGCGATTTACCTATCAGTACAAATCCACCGGATCGACATCCAACGACCATCGCACCTGTCGCCCGCTGGGCATTTGCTCCAGAGCAAGCAACCAGCTACTTAATAGCCGATGTAGCGGCGCGCGGGCGGTGGCTTGCAACAGGAGCTGTGCGCGATAACGCCCGGCGCGGCGCTCCATCGGTGCAGGCACAGGGCCCAGCAACTCGATGCCGCTCAGACCCAGCTCGCCGAGCAAGCGTTCAGCCGCGCTGCACGCTTCATCCAGGAAACCTTCGGCCTGCCCCGGTTTATGGGCCTCGGCGCGCAACAGCGCGAGGTGCGCAAAGGGGGGCAAACCGGCGGAGCGGCGCTCGCTCAAGGCCTGCTCGGCGAAGGCGAAGTAGCCTTGTTCTGTCAGTTGAATCAGCAATGGGTGGTCGGCCAGGTGGGTCTGGATGATCACCTTGCCTGGCTCTTCGGCACGCCCGGCGCGGCCTGCGACCTGCACGATCAGCTGCGCCATGCGTTCGCTGGCGCGAAAGTCCCCGGAGAACAGGCCGCCATCGGCATCCAGGATCGAAACCAGGGTCACGCGGGGGAAGTGATGACCTTTGGCAAGCATCTGCGTGCCCACCAGGATGCACGGCTGGCCTTTCTGGATCGTGGCGAACAGCTGGTTCATCGCATCCTTGCGCGACGTACTGTCGCGGTCCACCCGCAGTACCGGGAAGTCCGGGAACAGAATCCCCAGGCGCTCCTCGGCGCGCTCGGTGCCGGCGCCTACCGGCCGCAGGTCGACTTTGCCGCATTGCGGGCAGTGGCGTGGCACTCGCTCCACATGGCCGCAATGGTGGCAGCGCAACTCGCCGGAGCGCTGGTGCACCGTCATGCGCGCATCGCAGCGGTTGCACTCGGACATCCAGCCGCAGTCATGGCACAGCAGGGTCGGCGCAAAGCCCCGGCGGTTGAGGAACACCAGCACTTGCTGGCCGGCCGCCAGGGTCTGGCCGATGGCTTGTTGCATCGGCCCGGAAATGCCGCTGTCCAGTGGCCGGCTTTTCACATCCAGGCGCAGGAAGCGCGGTTGTTTGGCGCCGCCCGCGCGCTCGTTGAGGCGCAGCAGGCCGTAGCGCCCGGTGTAGGCGTTGTGCAGGCTTTCCAGGGAGGGGGTGGCCGAGCCCAGCACAATCGGGATGTTTTCCTGGCGCGCACGCACCAGGGCCAGGTCGCGGGCGTGGTAGCGCAGGCCTTCCTGCTGCTTATAAGAGCCGTCGTGTTCTTCGTCGATGATGATCAGGCCGGGGTTTTTCATCGGCGTGAACAGCGCCGAGCGGGTGCCGATAATAATGTCGGCTTCGCCGTCCCGGGCGGCGAGCCAGGACTCCAGGCGTTCGCGGTCGTTGACGGCCGAGTGCACCAGGGCAATCCGTGCATTGAACCGTTGCTCGAAGCGCGCCAGGGTCTGTGGGCCGAGGTTGATTTCGGGGATCAGCACCAGTGCCTGCTTGCCGGCTTCCAGGGTTTCGCGGATCAGTTGCAAATAGACTTCGGTCTTGCCGCTGCCGGTGACACCGGCCAGCAGGAACGCGTGAAAGCTGTCGGCACCGGCGCTGATGGCCTCAAAGGCCGCACGTTGTTCCGGGTTCAGCGGCAATTCCGGTTGGGCCAGCCAGTGTTCATGGCGTTCGCCGGGGGCGTGGCGGCGGATTTCCACTTGCACCAGCTCCTTGGCCAGCAGCAGGTCGAGGCTGTCCTTGCTCAACATCAGCTTGCTCAGCAACTGGTGAGCAACGCCATGGGGATGCTGCGCCAGGGTGGCCAGGGCCTCACGCTGGCGCGGGGCGCGGGCGATGCGTGGGTCGTCCAGGCGCGCGCCGGGGGCCATCGACCAGAAACGCTCCTGGCGGGCCTCGGCCAACTCGCCCTGGCGCAACAGCACCGGCAAGGCCCAGCTCAAGGTATCGCCCAGGCTGTGCTGGTAATACTGGGAGGTCCACAGGCACAGCTTGAACAGCGACGCCGGCAGCGGTGGCGTGGCATCGAGGATGGCCAGGGCCGGCTTGAGCTTTTCTGCCGGTACTTCGCTGTGGTCCGCCACCTCGATCAGAATCCCGATCATCTCCCTTCGGCCAAACGGCACGCGCACGCGCATCCCCGGCTGCAACTGCGACCGCACGACACCCGCAGGCGCCCGATAATCGAACAGACGGCGCAGGGGCGAGGGCAGGGCGAGGCGCAAAATGGCGTCGGGCACGCGGGAGGTTCTCATATGGCAGGCGGTGGAGAAGGGCGCGAGCCTAGCAGACCCGCAGGGGAGTGTCCTGCCACAGTTTCTGATGAAAGGGGGCATGGCGGCGCTTGCGCGTTTAAAAAGCTCTGGTAGAATCCGCGGCCTAATTACGTGCGGTATTCGACAATAGTGTCGAGTGGCGGCACGCTAGCCTGAGGAAGACACCATGAAAGCCGATATCCATCCAGCGTACGAAACCATCCAAGTTACTTGCAGCTGCGGCAACAAGTTCGAAACCCGTTCGAACCTGTGCAAGCCACTGGGCACTGACGTATGCAACGAGTGCCACCCGTTCTACACCGGTAAGCAGAAGACTCTGGATACTGGCGGCCGTGTACAGCGCTTCGCCGACCGTTTCGGTGCTTTCGGCAAGAAAGCTCCAGCTGCTGCAGAGTAAGGTTCGAAAGCCTGATGGGCTTTTACCTGCTTATGAAGAAGGCGTCCCTTGCGGGCGCCTTTTTTGTGCCTGCGATCTGGCTGTCGACCGCCCAGGCCGAGGTGTTTTGCCCTGCGCCTGCGGCGGTCAGCACCTTCGAGGTACAGCGCGTGGTGGATGGCGACACCGTCCGTCTCAAGGACGGGCGCAGTGTGCGCATGATCGGCGTCAACGCGCCTGAGACCGGCAAGAAAGGCCGCCCGGACGAGCCGTTCGCCGTGGCTGCGCGCCAGCGCCTGCAAGGCTTGGTGGATGCCAGCGACGGTCGGGTCGGGGTCGTGCCGGGTCGCGAGGGCAAGGACCGTTATGGGCGAACCCTGGCCCATCTGTATGGGGCCAACGGCGCGAATCTGGAGGCCCAACTGCTCGCCGAGGGGCTCGGGTTCCTGGTGGCGGTGGCCCCCAATGTTGACCTGGTCGCCTGCCAGCAAGCTGCCGAGCGCAGTGCGCGCGCAGCCAGGTTGGGCCTGTGGCGTCAGTCGCCTGTGCAAAAAGCCGGGCAAATCCAGCAGTCGGGCTTCGCCGTCGTCAGCGGTCGCGTGAGCAAGGTCGAACGCAATCGCGGCGGGATCTGGATCGAACTGCAGGACTCCTTGGTATTACGGGTTGCACCCAATCTGGTCGGGCAATTCGACAATGCCCTGCTCAAGCGCCTGCAAGGCCAGGATATCGAGGCCCGTGGCTGGGTGTTGGATCGCTCCCGGCGTGGCGGCCTGAAAAGTGGCCAGGCGCGCTGGCTGCTCCCCTTGACCGATCCCGGCATGCTGCAATTGGCACAATAAGAAAAATTGTAGACATTTTTTCTGTCGATTGTGAACAGTTGTAGGCCTTGTATCCCGTGGCTCTTGGCCGAAAGTCGTAGGGTAGGGCCCTTGACACCGGTGACTACCCAGTCTTGTAGGGACTTTGCGAGGCGAGTATCCTCGGCGGTCCGTCGTCCAACAGTAAAAAGCGGAATGCCGATATGTCTGATTTGAAAACTGCCGCTCTCGAATATCATGCCCATCCTCGTCCAGGAAAGCTGAGTGTCGAGCTCACCAAAGCCACTGCTACCGCACGCGACCTGTCGCTGGCGTACAGCCCCGGTGTAGCCGAGCCCGTGCGTGAAATCGCCCGCGATCCTGAACTGGCCTACAAATACACCGGCAAGGGCAATCTGGTTGCAGTGATTTCTGATGGCACCGCGATTCTCGGCCTGGGTAACCTCGGCCCATTGGCTTCCAAGCCAGTGATGGAAGGCAAGGGCGTACTGTTCAAGCGCTTTGCCGGCATCGACGTATTCGACATCGAAGTCGACTCCGAAAGCCCGCAAGCCTTCATCGACACCGTCAAGCGCATCTCCATCACCTTTGGTGGCATCAACCTGGAAGACATCAAGGCACCTGAGTGCTTCGAGATCGAAAAGGCCCTGATCGAACAGTGCGACATCCCGGTATTCCACGATGACCAGCACGGCACCGCGATCGTTACTGCGGCCGGCATGATCAACGCCCTGGAAATCGCTGGCAAAACCCTGTCCGACGCGAAAATCGTCTGCCTGGGCGCTGGTGCAGCGGCTATCTCCTGCATGAAGCTGATCGTGAGCATGGGCGCGCGCCTTGAAAACATCTACATGGTCGACAGCAAGGGCGTGATCCAGTCCGAGCGTACCGACCTGAACCAGTACAAGGCGATGTTTGCCCACCCGTCCTCCAAGCGCACCCTGGCTGACGCACTGGATGGTGCTGACGTGTTCGTTGGCCTGTCCGGCCCGAACCTGCTGAGCGCTGAAGGCCTGAAGTCCATGGCGGCCAACCCGATCGTGTTCGCCTGCTCGAACCCTGATCCGGAAATCGCCCCGGAACTGGCACACGCCACCCGTAACGACGTGATCATGGCCACTGGCCGTTCGGACTACCCGAACCAGGTCAACAACGTACTGGGCTTCCCATTCATCTTCCGTGGCGCCCTGGACGTTCGCGCCAAGCGCATCAACGAAGAGATGAAGGTGGCTGCCGCCAACGCCCTGCGTGAACTGGCCAAGCTGCCAGTGCCTCAGGACGTATGCGACGCCTACGGTGGCGCCAAGCTGGAATTCGGCCGTGAGTACATCATTCCAAAACCAATGGATAAGCGCCTGATCACCGTGATCTCCGATGCCGTGGCCAAGGCCGCCATCGAGACAGGTGTGGCAACCCTGCCGTATCCGAAGAACTACCCGCTGCAAAGCGTGGATGATGTGTTCAACGGCTAAACCGTTGTAGCGCACCAACAAAAAGCCCCGGCTCTTGCGAGTCGGGGCTTTTTTTGTGGCTGCAAAACGGGGGAGTGTGCACCGTCCAATGTGGGAGCGGGCTTGCCCGCGAAAGCAGTGGCTCAGTCAACATCAATGTTTGCTGGGCCGACGTCTTCGCGGGCAAGCCCGCTCCCACACAAACCCGCTCCCACAGTTGGATCTGTGTTTATCAGAACAAGTCGATCGGCGCAGATTCATCCGCCGGCAACGGGCTGCCCGGTGCCACGCCATTGCCCAGTTCATTCATCGACGGCGGCGTGTCTTCGCTCTTGAATAGTTCAAAGTACGCATTTGGCGTGCCCGGTGCGGCGGCGCGGCCGCTGATCGGGTCGATGCGCAGGCTGAGGATGCCTTCCGGCTCGGCCTGGGTGTGGGCCGGCTTGTCCTTGAGGGCGCCGCCCATGTAGCTCATCCAGATCGGCAGGGCGACGGTGCCGCCGTATTCGCGGCGACCGAGGCTTTCTGGCTGGTCGTAGCCGGTCCAGACGGTGGTGATGTAGTCGGCGTTATAACCGGAGAACCAGGCGTCCTTGGATTCGTTGGTGGTACCGGTCTTGCCCGCCAGGTCCGTACGGCCCAGGGCCAGGGCGCGGCGGCCGGTGCCGCGCTTGATCACGTCCTGCAACATGCTGGTGAGAATATAGGTGGTGCGGCCATCGACAATCCGCTCCGCCACCGCTGGTGCGGCTGGAGCCGGCGTGGCATCAGTGGGTGCAGCACCGGGTGTCGGTTCGATGGTGATACCGCTGTTGGCCGGTGCAGCCAGGCCATCGCTGGCGGCGACGCCGTTGGGCACGCTCGGTGGGTTGGCGACAAACAGTGTGTCGCCGTTGCGGCTTTCGATCTTGTCGATCAGGTACGGCGTGACTTTGTAGCCGCCGTTGGCAAACACACTCCAGCCGGTGGCGATCTCCATTGGCGTGAGGGTCGCGGTGCCCAGGGCCAGGGACAGGTTTGGCGGCAGGTCCTGCTTGTTGAAGCCGAAGCGGGTCATGTAGTCGATGGTCTTGCCCACGCCCATCGCCTGCAGCAAGCGGATCGACACCAGGTTGCGCGACTTGTACAGCGCCTCGCGCACGCGGATCGGACCGAGGAAGGTATTGGTATCGTTCTTCGGACGCCAGACCTTGTCCAGGTACTCGTCGACAAACACGATAGGCGCGTCGTTGACCAGGCTGGCGGCGGTATAGCCGTTATCCAGCGCGGCACTGTAGACAAACGGTTTGAAGCTGGAGCCCGGCTGGCGCTTGGCCTGGGTGGCGCGGTTGTAGTTGCTCTGCTCGAAGGCGAAGCCACCGACCAGGGCGCGGATCGCACCGTTCTGCGGGTCCAGGGAGACCAGGGCGCCCTGGGCGACCGGGACCTGGCTGAATTTCAGGCTGTCGTCCTTCTGGCGCTGCACGCGGATCAGGTCGCCGACCTGGGCCACATCAGATGGCTGCTTGGGCATCGGCCCCATGCTGTTGGTGTTCAGGAAAGGGCGGGCCCACTTCATGCTGTCCCACGCCACATGTTCTTCGCCGCTGCGGGTCAGGACCTGCACGCCATCTTTTTTAACCTGGGTGACGATGGCCGGATCCAGGCCGCTGATGGAGCGCTGCTTGCCCAGTTCAACCGTCCAGGCGCTCAGGGTCTTGCCTGGCAGGCGCGATTCCGGCCCACGGTAGCCGTGGCGCTGGTCATAGGCGATCAGGCCCTCATGCACCGCGTGGTTGGCGATTTCCTGCAAATTGCTCGGAATGGTCGTGGTGACACGGAAACCTTCGGTGTAGGCATCGCTGCCATAGCGGCCGACCATTTCGGCGCGGGCCATTTCGGCGATATACGGCGCGCTGACCTCGGGCGTCGGCACGTGGTAGCTGGCATTCAACGGCTCGGCCACCGCGCTTTCATAGGCGCTCTGGTCGATCTTGCCCAGCTTGTACATGCGCCCCAGGATCCAGTCGCGACGCTCCTTGCTGCGGGCCGGGTTGGCCAGCGGGTTAAAGCGTGACGGGGCCTTGGGCAGGCCGGCAATCATTGCCATTTGTGCCAGGCTGGCATCACGAATCGACTTGCCGTAGTACACCTGGGACGCTGCCTCGATCCCATAGGCCCGATTGCCCAGGTAGATCTTGTTGACGTACAGCTCAAGGATTTCGTCCTTGGTCAGTTGGCGTTCGATCTGCAGCGCCAGTAGGATTTCCGTGGCTTTGCGCGAGAAGCTGCGCTCGCTGGTGAGGAAGAAGTTCTTCGCCACCTGCATGGTGATGGTGCTGCCGCCCGATTGAATGTGTCCGCTTTTTACCAGCTGCGTGGCTGCACGCACCAGGCTGCTGGGGTCCACGCCATAGTGGTTGGCAAAATTATCGTCTTCGGCCGATAACAGGGCATTGATGAAATTGGGTGGAATGTTGGCGAAACGGATCGGGGTGCGGCGCATTTCGCCGAACTCCGCGATCAGTTTTTCATCGCTGCTGTAGACCCGCAAAGGAATCTGCAACTGGATACTTCTCAGGGCCTCTACCGAGGGCAATCCCGGACTAAGGTAGAGATAGGCGCCGCTGAACACGAGCAGCAGCCCGCAAACGATAGCGACGAAGGAGTACCCGAAAAACTTCAGCAGACGAATCAAGGCTTTTGGATTTCCAGAGAAAAGAATGGGTTAGGTGTCGGGATAGGCATGACTAAGGATGTATCGACCCGACCTGCAGATAAAAAGCGGGAAAAAACGCTGGGCATTAAAGCATTTTTCGCCTCGGGGCGTCATGGGCGCCGCTCAACCGAGCCGACCGAATGCATCAAGCCCGGAACTGACCAGCCCTGAGACAGGCAAAGCTTTAGGGAGTTTTATGAGAAAGGGATTTTTCAGGCAAAAAGCCGATACCGTGCTGGGTGTGGACATCCAGGACAGCGGCGTGAAGGTTCTGGAGCTGGCCCGCGCCGGCGATGGCTATGCAGTGCACGCGTATGCGAGCCAGGCTTTACCGGGGCATGCGGTGGTCGACAGTAATATCGTTGATCTGGAGGTTGTCGCGCAGACCCTTTCCAAGGCATTGTTCCGGGCGCGGACCCAGGTCGCCCATGCGGCGGTTGCCGTGGCGGGCCCTTCGGTGATCAGCCGGGTGGTTGCGCTGGAGGCGGGGCTTGAAGCAGGCGAGATGGAGCAGCGCCTGCGCTGCGAAGCTGACCAGTACATTCCTTATCCGTTGGATGAGGTTGCAATTGATTTTCAGGTCCAGGGCCCATCGAGTCGTAAACCCGGTTATGTTGATGTGCTGCTTGTGGCATGCCTCAAGGAGCAGGTAGAAGCGCGCGAAGCGGTGCTGGCCATGGCCGGCCTGGTTGCTCGAGTGGTGGATGTAGAGGCGTTTGCCCTGGCGCGGATGACCGATCAGGTGGTCGCCCGGATAGCGCCGGGGAGTGGGATCAATAGTGCACAATGGGCTGCCGATGCCCAGGGATTGCGGGTCGCCTGCGGTTTGGCCCTCAGGAGTTTCGATTGATGACAAGAATCAACCTTTTACCCTGGCGTGAAGAACGCGCTGAGCGCCGTCGCAAATTTTTTCTGATTTTCCTGTTGGCGATTACCACTATTGCCTTGGTCGCCGTCTGGCTGGCCGACCGGGTCATCGACCGCGCGATTGATCGGCAGGTGGCTCGTAACAACCACTTGAGCAAGCAAGTCACGGTATTGGATTCGCGTATCAAGACCATCGACGAGTTGCGTGAGCAGCGTCAGCAGTTGATGGAGCGGATGAAGGTGGTCGAAGACCTCCAGGGCCATCGCACATCGGGCCAGGAGTTGCTCGACCAGTTGGCCCGCGCCATGCCAGATGGGGTTCAACTGAGCGAGGTAAGCGTCAGTGGCACATCGGTGGAGGTCACTGGTACGGCGGTGTCCAGCGATGATGTCACCCGGCTGATGCGTAGCCTGGAAGCCTCCAATACCCTGCGTGCGCCTAATCTGCGCCATGTACGGGCCGAGGAGGGCGGTGCGGGTAGCGCCTTCCAGTTGATGGTGGACCATGGGGAGCATCAGGAGACGCTGCGGTGAGCCTTGGGTCCAGCCTGTCAGGGCTGGCACTCCCGCAACTCTCCACGCTGTACCGCAACACCGCCCACTGGCCTTTGGCTGGCCGGATTGTGGTGGGCGCGGTGCTCGCCTTGCTGGTGCTGATGGTCGGGAATGCTGTCTACCTGAGCAGCGCGCGCGAGGTCTTGCAGCGTCACGAGGTGGGAGAGATAAGCCTGCGCCAGCAGTTTGCGGCCAAAGCCCGGCAAGCCGCGCAGCATGACGGCGTGGTGCGTGAGCTTGAAACCCTGCGCACCGCCTTCACTGAACAGTTGCGCCAAATGCCGACGCTGAGGCAAATGCCCGGCCTGCTGGACGACTTCACTCGGCTGGGGCAGCTCAGCGGGGTGCTGGTGGAGCAACTCAGTGTGCTGGATGAGCACGTGCAGCCGGTGTTCGTCGAGCGGCCGATGCAGCTCAAGCTGGTCGGCACCTATCACGACCTCCTGGCCTTCGTCAGTGGCGTGGCCGGGTTGCCGCAGATCGTTACCCTGCATGACTTTGTCATTCGCCCTGCGGATTCCGAGGGTGGGGCATTGTTGAGCCTGATGATGCTCGCCAAGACCTACAGGTACAGCGACCAGGGAGCATTGCCATGAGCCGTCTCAAGGTTGTGGGCCTGGGCCTGGTATTGCTTGCTGGATGCGACAGTGACCCGCAGTTGCAGGCACTGAATGACGAGTTGCAAACGATTCGCCAGCAAGCGCTGCCTATGGCGGATGAGGTGCACGTGGCGAGACCGGGGCTACGGTTTGTCTCCAGCTCGCCACCCCTGCGTGACCCCTTCCAGCCGCCGGACCAGCCCTCCAGTCGTCCTACCGGCAAGCCTGGAGCTGCGCCGGACCTCGACCGCCCCCGGCAGTTTCTCGAAGGGTTTGCCGTGGATCAGTTCCAGATGGTCGGCACCCTGTCGCTGGGCGCGCAGACGTTTGCCCTGCTACGCGGCGCGGCGGGTGTTCATCGCCTGGCGGTGGGGGATTACCTGGGGACTGATCATGGGCGCGTCGTGGCGATCCATGAGGGGCAGTTGGAGCTGGTCGAGCTTTTCCCCGATGGTGAGGGCGCCTGGCTTGAGCGTCCGCGCACTTTGGTATTGAACGTGAACTCATAACGGAAGCAAAAAATGAAAAGGATTATTTCGTCCTTCGGTGTGGCGCTATGGATAGCGTTCACGGCACCGATGACTGAGGCTGTGCCCAAGCGAATCGACCTGATTCAATTGCCTCCTCCCGGTAGTTCACCCTTGAACACTGCGCGTGGCCCATTTACCGGCAACAGGCTGTCCCTCAACTTTCAGGACATTGAGGTGCGCGCCGTCTTGCAGCAGATTGCCGATGTGGCCGGGCTCAACCTGGTGGCCGGTGATGATGTGCAAGGCTCGATAACCCTGCGCCTCAAGGATGTGCCGTGGGACCAGGCCCTGGACCTGGTGTTGCAGGCCAAGGGCCTGGACCGGCGGGTGACCGCCAACGTGCTGCTGGTGGCCCCGGCCGAGGAACTGGCCGCACGGCAGTTGCTGGCCCTGGAGTCGCGCAAGTTGATGACCGAGCTGACGCCACTGCGTCGGGAGCTGCTGCAAGTCAATTACGCCAAGGCGTCTGAGCTGGCCAAGCTGTTCCAGTCGGTGACCGGGCTGGAGGGGGCGACCGATGAGCGCGGTTCGGTGACGGTGGATGACCGCACCAACAACATCATCGCCTACCAGACGGGCGAGCGCCTGGAGGAGCTGCGGCGCATCGTCAGTCAGTTGGATGTGCCGGTACGCCAGGTGATGATCGAGGCGCGGATAGTCGAGGCCAATGTCGACTATGACAAAAGCGTGGGGGTGCGCTGGGGCGGGTTGCTGCGCAGTAAAGGTAATTGGAGTGGGGGCGGGGTCGATAAAAAACCGTCCGGTGAGGGCGAGTCGCCCGATAGCTCACCGTTCGTTGACCTGGGCGTGGTCAGCCCGAGCTCCGGCCTGGGCATCGCCTTTATCACCGATAACGTGCTGCTGGACCTGGAACTCACGGCCATGGAAAAAGGCGGCAATGGCGAAGTGATCTCCCAGCCCAAGGTGGTCACCTCCAACAAGGAAACCGCGCGGATTCTCAAGGGCACCGAGATTCCTTACCAGGAAGCCACGTCCGAGGGGGCGACCTCGGTCTCGTTCAAGGAAGCCTCGCTGTCCCTGGAGGTGACGCCGCAAATCACCCCCGATGACCAGGTGATCATGGAGGTTCGGGTGACCAAGGATGAGCCCGACTACCTGAACAAACTCAACGATGTGCCGCCGATCAAGAAGAACGAGGTCAACGCCAAGGTTCTGGTCAGGGACGGCGAGACCATCGTCCTCGGTGGGGTTTTCTCCAAAAACCAAAGCAAGGTGGTAGATAAAGTGCCATTTTTGGGCGATGTGCCGTATCTTGGCCGCCTTTTCCGGCGTGATGTGGTTGCCCAAAGAAAATCCGAGCTGCTGGTATTCCTGACTCCGCGTATTATGAATAACCAGGCGATTGCTGTGAGTCGTTGATTCTGTGCGAAATTTGATTCTTGTAGGGCCGATGGGGGCTGGAAAAAGCACCATCGGCCGTTTGCTGGCCAAAGAGCTGCGCCTGCCATTCAAAGACTCCGATAAGGAAATTGAATTGCGCACGGGCGCCAATATCCCGTGGATCTTCGATAAGGAAGGCGAGCTGGGCTTTCGTGATCGCGAGCAGGCAATGATTGCCGAGCTGTGCGGCTGCGATGGCGTGGTATTGGCCACCGGCGGCGGCGCCGTGATGCGCGAGGAAAACCGGCGGGCGCTGCATGCTGGCGGTCGGGTGATCTATTTGCATGCGTCGGTCGAGCAGCAGGTCGGGCGCACCGCCCGTGACCGCAACCGGCCATTGCTGCGCACCGCCAACCCCGAGAAAACCCTGCGGGACTTGCTGGCGCTGCGCGATCCGCTTTATCGGGAAATCGCCGATCTGGTGGTGGAAACCGATGAACGGCCACCGCGCATGGTCGTAATCGACATTCTCGAGCGCCTGCAGCAACTGCCGCCCCGTTAAAGCCAGGGCCGAAATGCGCTATCCTCGGCAGCGCGTTACAGCCGTCCGAGGTGTGGCGTAGAGCCATCAGGCAGCGTCCGATCTCGACGGTGCCGACAACGTTAATACAAGGCAGGACGCCTGCTTCCATCTTCAGCGCGGGGACACATGCAGACACTTAAGGTCGATCTTGGCGAGCGTAGCTACCCGATCCATATTGGCGAGGGTTTGTTGGACCAGCCCGAGTTGCTCGCGCCGCACATTGCCGGGCGACAAGTGGCGATCATCTCCAACGAGACCGTGGCGCCGCTCTACCTTGAGCGCCTGAGTCGCAGCCTTGCGGCGTATTCGGTGATCTCGGTGATTCTTCCCGACGGCGAAGCCTTCAAGAACTGGGAAACCCTGCAGCTGATTTTTGACGGCCTGCTCACCGCGCGCCACGACCGGCGGACCACGGTAGTGGCCCTTGGTGGCGGCGTGATCGGCGACATGGCCGGGTTTGCGGCGGCCTGTTACCAGCGTGGCGTGGACTTTATCCAGGTGCCGACCACCCTGCTGTCCCAGGTCGATTCGTCGGTGGGCGGCAAGACCGGGATCAACCATCCCCTGGGCAAAAACATGGTTGGCGCGTTCTACCAGCCCAATGCTGTGTTGATCGACACCGCTACCCTCAACACCTTGCCGCCCCGCGAGCTGTCGGCGGGCCTGGCGGAAGTCATCAAGTACGGGTTGATCTGCGACGAGCCGTTCCTGACCTGGCTTGAAGAGCACGTCGATGCCTTGCGCAACCTGGATCTGGTGGCGCTGACCGAAGCTATCTCCCGCTCCTGCGCGGCCAAGGCGCTGGTGGTCAATGCCGACGAACGTGAGTCTGGTGTGCGTGCCACCTTGAACCTGGGCCACACCTTCGGCCATGCGATTGAAACTCACATGGGCTATGGTGTCTGGTTGCATGGAGAGGCCGTAGCGGCTGGCACAGTGATGGCGTTGGAGATGTCGCAACGCCTGGGCTGGATCAGTGTCCAAGAGCGTGATCGCGGTATCCGCCTGTTCCAGCGCGCCGGGTTGCCGGTCATCCCCCCTGAGGAGATGACCGAGGCTGATTTCCTTGAACATATGGCGATAGACAAAAAAGTGATCGATGGTCGTTTGCGTCTGGTGCTGTTGCGCCGAATGGGCGAAGCGGTAGTGACCGACGATTATCCGAAAGAGATTCTACAGGCCACGCTGGGAGCGGATTACCGCGCCCTGGCCCAGCTGAAAGGTTAACCAGATCCCGATGACTAGTTTGCATGCCGACGAGGCTTTCCTCGGCCATTACCAGTTGAGCCACGACCCTTTTGCGCCACGGGTTCCCGGTTTCAAGTTTTTCCCTGCGCAGCGCAAGCCGGTGCTCGGGCAGTTGCATCACCTGGCGCGCTATAGCCAGTTGCTGCTGGTGGTCACTGGCCCCCTGGGCAGCGGCAAGACTTTGCTGCGCCAGGCCCTGGTGGCCAGCACCAACAAGCAATCGGTGCAGAGCGTGGTGGTTTCCGCCCGTGGTGCCGGCGATGCGGCAGGCGTGCTGCGCCAGGTTGCCCAGGCGCTGGACGTGGCCAATGCCGAGCCCACCGCCATTCTCAAGCAAGTGGTGCAGTTGGGCCTGACCGGCCAGGAAGTCTACCTGCTGGTGGACGATGCCGAGCAGCTCGACGAGTCCGCTCTGGAAGCGTTGCTGGCCCTGGCGGCGGGTACGCCGGAAGGTCGTCCCCATGTCTTCCTGTTCGGTGAGGCGTCGCTGATTGCCGATCTGGAGCAGCTCAGTGGCGAGCAAGAGCTGTTTCACGTCATCGAATTGCAGCCCTACGAAGAAGAAGAAACCCGCGAGTACCTGGCCCAGCGCCTTGAAGGTGCCGGCCAGGGCATCGAACTTTTCTCTGCCCAGCAGATCTCTGATATTCACGAAAGCTCCGACGGCTGGCCTGGCACCATCAACCAGGTTGCCCGCGATGCAATGATCGAAGCCATGATTGCCAGCCGCTCTGCGGTTAAGCGTCCAAAGATGGGGTTCACCATGCCGAAGAAACACGTACTGGCGATTTCTGCCGTTGTCGTGGTTGCCGTAGCCGCCGCCTGGTTGATTCCTGGCCGCAGCAAGGCACCGACCGCACCAGGCGCGCCTACCGAGCAGGCACAACTGCCACTGGGCAAGCCCACCACCAATGGCGCACCTGCCGTTGAGTTTGCCGGTTCCGGCCAGCCTACCAACCTGCCGATGGTTGGCCAGCCGGTCATGCGTGGCCCGTTGGCAGAAGAGGCCGGCGCCATCTCCGAAGGCGACGACGGTGTGCCGGTAGAAGGCTCCAGCGCCACGCCGCCGACCGTTACCACCGTAGCTCCGCCACCTGGTGAAACAGCCAGCCCGGCACCTGTGCCGGCGGCCAAGCCAACGCCTGCGCCGACCCAGGTTGCCACCGCCAAGCCAGCCCCGGCGCCAGTGGTCAAGCCGACGCCAGCCCCGGTGGCCAAGCCCGCGCCAGCCGCCAAGCCTGCTGAAAAACCGGTGACCGTGGCCAAGGCAGCTGCCGGCAGCGGCTGGTACGGTAGCCAACCGGCCAAGAACTATGTGGTGCAGATCCTCGGCACCAGCTCCGAAGGCAACGCCCAGGCGTTCGTCAAAGAGCACGGCGGCGAGTACCGTTACTTCAAGAAAGTGCTCAACGGCAAGCCTCTCTACGTGATCACCTACGGCAGTTTCCCGAGCCGTGCGGCTGCCGATTCCGCTATCAAAGCCTTGCCAGCGAAGGTCCAGGCTGGTAAACCTTGGCCTCGCACTGTTGCCAGCGTTCAACAAGAACTCGCAACAACTCGCTGAAGAACCGGCGACCTTACCCAGGTCGCCCTCCCAGCACCTCAAAAAAACTACAACAGCGTGCAGCCCTGAAGGCCGCGCGCTTTGTGGTGTCTGCGCCACAGTGGCTTTTGAGTAGTAGCAGTCAGAATTAAAAAAGTTTTGACTAGCACAGCATATCGCTTTAAACCTTTCATAAATGCGACATAGATTTGCGACAGTTCGTCGCCAAATTTGTGGGCGTCTGTGTCGGTGTGTACAATGACCTCCCTTTTGCCCCCGCTAAGCCGGCGTACGTTCGGCGTGGGAGGTAACCGGTTGAATTGAAAAGAAATTTGCCTCGAAATAAGAGGCAGCCTGGTGAGAAAGTGTCTATGAAAGCAGGTCTGTACCAACCCGACGAATTCAAGGATAACTGTGGTTTCGGCCTGATAGCCCATATGCAGGGCGAACCCAGTCATACCCTTCTGCAAACGGCCATCGAGGCCCTGACCTGCATGACCCACCGCGGTGGGATCAACGCCGACGGCAAAACCGGTGACGGTTGTGGCTTGCTGATTCAAAAGCCCGACCTGTTCCTGCGCGCTGTCGCCAAGGAAACCTTCGGCGCCGATTTGCCCAAGCAATACGCGGTGGGCATGGTGTTCTTCAACCAGGACCCGGTCAAAGCCGAGGCCGCTCGCGAGAACATGAACCGCGAGATCCTCGCCGCCGGCCTGCAACTCGTTGGCTGGCGCAAAGTGCCGATCGACACCAGCGTGCTCGGCCGCCTGGCCCATGAGCGCCTGCCGCAGATCGAACAAGTGTTTATCGCAGGCGACGGCCTGAGCGACCAGGACATGGCGATCAAGCTGTTCACCTCGCGTCGCCGTTCGTCCGTGGCCAACGCCCTGGACACCGATCACTACATCTGCAGCTTTTCCCACAAGACCATCATTTATAAAGGCCTGATGATGCCGGCGGACTTGACCGCCTTCTATCCGGACCTGAGTGATGAGCGCCTGCAAACCGCGATCTGCGTGTTCCACCAGCGCTTCTCCACCAATACCCTGCCGAAATGGCCGCTGGCCCAGCCATTCCGCTTCCTCGCCCACAACGGCGAGATCAACACGATCACCGGCAACCGCAACTGGGCCGTGGCCCGTCGCACCAAGTTCGCCAACGACCTGATGGACCTCGAAGAGCTCGGCCCACTGGTCAACCGTGTGGGTTCCGACTCCTCGAGCATGGACAACATGCTCGAACTGATGGTCACCGGCGGCATCGACTTGTTCCGTGGCGTGCGCATGATCATTCCGCCTGCGTGGCAGAACGTCGAGACCATGGACCCCGATCTGCGGGCGTTCTATGAGTACAACTCGATGCACATGGAACCGTGGGACGGCCCGGCCGGCGTGGTCATGACCGATGGTCGCTACGCGGTGTGTCTGCTCGACCGTAACGGCCTGCGCCCGGCGCGTTGGGTGACCACCACCAACGGCTTCATCACCCTGGCTTCGGAAGTTGGCGTGTGGAACTACCAGCCTGAAGACGTGATTGCCAAAGGCCGCGTCGGCCCTGGTCAGATCCTTGCCGTGGACACCGAAACCGGGCAGATCCTCGACACCGATGCCATCGACAACCGCTTGAAGTCGCGTCACCCGTACAAGCAATGGCTGCGCAAGAACGCCCTGCGCATCCAGGCGACCATGGAAGACAACGACCACGGTTCGGCGTTCTATGACGTCGACCAGCTCAAGCAGTACATGAAGATGTACCAGGTCACGTTCGAGGAGCGCGACCAGGTGCTGCGCCCACTCGGCGAGCAAGGCTACGAGGCGGTCGGCTCCATGGGCGACGATACGCCGATGGCCGTGCTGTCCCAGCGCGTGCGCACGCCGTATGACTATTTCCGCCAGCAGTTCGCCCAGGTCACCAACCCGCCGATCGACCCGCTGCGTGAAGCCATCGTCATGTCCCTGGAAGTGTGCCTCGGTGCCGAGCGCAATATCTTCCAGGAATCGCCAGAGCACGCTTCGCGCGTGATCCTCAGCTCGCCGGTGATTTCCCCGGCCAAGTGGCGTTCGTTGATGACCTTGGAGCGTCCAGGCTTCGACCGGCAGATCATCGACCTGAACTACGACGAGAGCCTCGGCCTGGAAGCCGCTGTGCGCAACGTCGCCGATCAGGCTGAAGAAGCCGTGCGCGCCGGTCGTACCCAGATCGTGCTGACCGACCGCCATATCGCCCCAGGCAAGCTGCCGATCCACGCGTCCCTGGCTACCGGCGCGGTGCACCATCGCCTGACCGAAAAAGGCCTGCGCTGCGACTCCAACATCCTCGTCGAAACCGCCACCGCCCGCGACCCGCACCACTTTGCGGTGCTGATCGGCTTTGGCGCCTCGGCAGTGTACCCGTTCCTCGCGTACGAAGTGCTGGGCGACCTGATCCGCACCGGTGAAGTGCTGGGCGACCTCTACGAGGTATTCAAGAACTACCGTAAAGGCATCACCAAGGGCTTGCTGAAGATCCTGTCGAAGATGGGCATCTCCACCGTCACCTCTTACCGTGGCGCGCAGTTGTTCGAGGCCATCGGCCTGTCGGAAGAAGTCTGCGAACTGAGTTTCCGTGGCGTGCCAAGCCGCATCAAGGGCGCGCGTTTCGTCGATATCGAAGCCGAACAGAAAGCCCTGGCCTTGGAGGCCTGGAGCGCGCGCAAGCCGATCCAGCAAGGTGGCCTGCTCAAGTTCGTGCACGGTGGCGAATACCACGCCTACAACCCGGACGTGGTCAGCACCCTGCAGGCCGCTGTGCAGCAGGGCGACTACGCCAAGTTCAAGGAATACACCGCGCTGGTGGATAACCGCCCGGTATCGATGATCCGCGACCTGTTCCAGGTGAAAACCCTGGACACGCCGTTGGCTATCAGCGAAATCGAACCACTGGAGTCGATCCTCAAGCGTTTCGACTCTGCCGGTATCTCCCTGGGCGCCTTGTCTCCCGAGGCCCACGAAGCCCTGGCCGAAGCCATGAACCGCCTGGGTGCGCGTTCCAACTCCGGCGAAGGTGGCGAAGACCCGGCGCGCTACGGCACCATCAAGAGTTCGAAAATCAAGCAGGTCGCCACTGGCCGTTTCGGCGTAACCCCGGAATACCTGGTCAACGCCGAAGTGCTGCAGATCAAAGTCGCCCAGGGCGCCAAGCCCGGTGAGGGCGGCCAGCTGCCAGGCGGCAAGGTCAACGGTCTGATCGCCAAGCTGCGTTATGCAGTGCCGGGCGTGACCCTGATTTCGCCGCCGCCGCACCACGACATCTACTCGATTGAAGACTTGTCGCAGCTGATTTTCGACCTCAAGCAAGTCAACCCGCAGGCCCTGGTCTCGGTGAAGCTGGTCGCGGAAGCCGGCGTCGGCACCATCGCCGCTGGCGTGGCCAAGGCCTATGCTGACCTGATCACCATCTCCGGCTACGACGGCGGCACCGGCGCTTCGCCGCTGACCTCGATCAAGTACGCCGGCGCACCGTGGGAGCTGGGCCTGGCCGAGACTCACCAGACCCTGCGCGGCAACGATCTGCGCGGCAAGGTCCGGGTGCAGACCGACGGCGGCCTGAAAACCGGTCTCGACGTGATCAAGGCCGCGATCCTCGGCGCCGAAAGCTTTGGCTTCGGTACCGCACCGATGATCGCCCTGGGCTGCAAATACCTGCGCATCTGCCACCTGAACAACTGCGCGACCGGCGTGGCCACGCAGAACGAGAAGCTGCGCAAGGATCACTACATCGGCACCGTCGACATGGTGGTGAACTTCTTCACCTACGTCGCCGAAGAAACCCGTGAATGGCTGGCCAAGCTCGGCGTGCGCTCCCTGGAAGAGCTGATCGGGCGTACCGATCTGCTGGACATCCTCGAAGGCCAGACCGCCAAGCAACAGCACCTGGACCTGACGCCGCTGTTGGGCAGCGATCACATCCCGGCAGACAAGCCGCAGTTCTGCCAGGTGGATCGCAACCCGCCGTTCGACAAAGGCCTGTTGGCCGAGAAAATGGTCGACATGGCCGGCTCCTCGATCAATGACGCCAGCGGTGGCGAGTTCGCCCTGGATATCTGCAACTGCGACCGTTCCATCGGCGCGCGGATCTCCGGCGAAATCGCCCGCAAACACGGCAACCAGGGCATGGCCAAGGCGCCGATCACCTTCCGCTTCAAGGGCACTGCGGGCCAGAGCTTTGGCGTGTGGAACGCCGGCGGCCTGCACATGTACCTCGAAGGCGACGCCAACGACTACGTGGGCAAGGGCATGACCGGCGGCAAGCTGGTGATCGTTCCGCCAGCGGGTAGCATCTACAAGACCCAGGACAGTGCCATCATCGGCAACACCTGCTTGTATGGCGCTACCGGTGGCAAGCTGTTCGCTGCCGGTACGGCCGGCGAGCGTTTCGCCGTGCGTAACTCCGGTGCCCACACCGTGGTCGAAGGCACTGGCGATCACTGCTGCGAGTACATGACCGGTGGTTTCGTCTGCGTCTTGGGCAAGACCGGTTACAACTTCGGTTCGGGCATGACTGGCGGTTTCGCCTACGTGCTGGACCAGGACAACACCTTCGTCGACAAGGTCAACCACGAGTTGGTCGAGATCCAGCGGATCAGCGGCGAGGCCATGGAGTCCTACCGGAACCACTTGCAGCACGTGCTGGACGAGTACGTCGAGGAAACCGGCAGCGAATGGGGTCGTAACCTCGCCGAGAACCTCGATGATTACCTGCGTCGTTTCTGGCTGGTCAAGCCCAAGGCTGCCAACCTGAAATCGTTGCTTTCCAGCATCCGTGCCAACCCGCAGTGATATGCGCCTGAAGAGTTTGATGAGGTTTTAACATGGCTGAACGTCTGAATAACGACTTCCAGTTCATCGATGTCGGGCGCAAAGATCCGAAGAAGAAACTGTTGCGTCAACGCAAGAAAGAGTTCGTGGAGATCTACGAGCCCTTCAAACCCCAGCACTCGGCCGATCAGGCCCACCGCTGCCTGGGGTGCGGTAACCCGTATTGCGAATGGAAGTGCCCGGTGCACAACTTCATTCCCAACTGGCTCAAGCTGGTGGCCGAGGGCAATATCCTCGCCGCCGCCGAGCTGTCGCACCAGACCAACACCCTGCCGGAAGTCTGCGGCCGGGTGTGTCCCCAGGATCGTCTGTGCGAGGGTGCCTGCACCCTCAACGACGGCTTTGGTGCGGTGACCATCGGCTCGGTGGAGAAGTACATCACCGACACCGCGTTCGCCATGGGCTGGCGCCCGGACATGTCCAAGGTCAAGCCGACCGGCAAGCGCGTGGCGATTATCGGCGCGGGCCCGGCGGGCCTGGGTTGTGCTGACGTGCTGGTGCGTGGCGGTGTGACCCCGGTGGTGTTCGACAAGAACCCGGAAATCGGTGGCCTGCTGACCTTCGGCATCCCCGAGTTCAAGCTGGAAAAGACCGTGCTGAGTAATCGCCGCGAAGTCTTCACCGGTATGGGTATCGAGTTCCGTCTCAACACCGAAATCGGCAAAGACATCACCATGGAGCAACTGCTCGAAGAATACGATGCGGTATTCATGGGCATGGGCACCTACACCTACATGAAGGGCGGCTTTGCCGGTGAGGACCTGCCGGGCGTGTATGACGCGCTCGACTTCCTGATCGCCAACGTCAACCGCAACCTGGGCTTTGAAAAGTCGCCGGAAGATTTCGTCGACATGAAAGGCAAGAAGGTCGTGGTACTGGGCGGTGGTGACACCGCGATGGACTGCAACCGCACGTCGATCCGCCAGGGCGCCAAGTCGGTGACCTGTGCCTATCGCCGTGACGAGGCCAACATGCCGGGCTCGCGCAAAGAGGTGAAGAACGCCAAGGAAGAAGGCGTGAAATTCCTCTACAACCGCCAGCCGATCGCGATTGTCGGTGAAGACCGCGTCGAAGGCGTGAAGGTGGTCGAGACCCGTCTCGGCGAACCGGACGCCCGTGGCCGCCGCAGCCCCGAGCCGATCCCGGGTTCCGAAGAGATCATCCCGGCTGACGCCGTGGTCATCGCTTTCGGCTTCCGCCCAAGCCCGGCGCCGTGGTTCGAGCAGTTCCAGATCCAGACCGACAGCCAGGGCCGCGTCGTGGCCCCGGAACAAGGCCAGTACAAGCACCAGACCAGCAACCCGAAAATCTTCGCCGGTGGCGATATGGTGCGCGGCTCTGACCTGGTGGTGACGGCGATCTTCGAAGGCCGCAACGCCGCCGAGGGCATCCTGGACTACTTGCAGGTCTAATACTGATCCCCCTGGAATGGGATCAAAAATGTGGGAGCGGGCTTGCTCGCGAATGCGATCTAACAGTGACCAGATATGTCCACTGACAACCCGCATTCGCGAGCAAGCCCGCTCCCACATTTGTTTTGCGGTGCTTTCATGTCCGCGACAAATTGACCCGATAGACAAAAGGCTGACCTGTAACCGTGCCTTTTGCGTCCGGCTCTGAGAAAATGCCCGCACTTTTTTTGCGGATGCCGACATGACTGCCCTCAAGAACGACCGTTTCCTTCGTGCCCTGCTCAAGCAACCCGTAGACGTCACCCCCGTGTGGATGATGCGTCAAGCCGGTCGCTACCTGCCGGAGTACCGCGCCAGCCGCGCCAACGCGGGCGATTTCATGAGCTTGTGCATGAACCCGGAGTTCGCCTGCGAAGTCACGATGCAGCCGCTGGACCGCTATCCACAACTGGATGCGGCCATTCTTTTCTCCGATATCCTGACCATCCCCGATGCCATGGGCCAAGGCCTGTACTTTGAAACCGGCGAAGGTCCACGCTTCAAGAAAGTGATCAGCACCCTGGCCGACATCGAAGCCCTGCCGATCCCGGACCCACACAAAGACCTCGGTTACGTGATGGACGCCGTCAGCACCATCCGCCGTGAACTCAATGGCCGCGTACCGCTGATCGGCTTCTCCGGCAGCCCGTGGACCCTGGCCACCTATATGGTCGAAGGCGGTTCGTCGAAAGACTTCCGCAAGACCAAGGCCATGCTCTACGACAACCCACAAGCCATGCACTTGCTGCTGGACAAGCTGGCGCAGTCGGTCGTGTCCTACCTCAACGGCCAGATCATGGCCGGCGCGCAAGCGGTGCAGATCTTCGACACCTGGGGCGGCAACCTGTCGGCGGCGGCGTACCAGGAGTTCTCCCTGGCCTACATGCGCAAAATCGTCAGCGGCCTGATCCGCGAACACGAAGGCCGCAAAGTGCCGGTGATCCTGTTCACCAAGGGTGGCGGTCTGTGGCTGGAAAGCATCGCTGATGCGGGCGCCGATGCGCTGGGCCTGGACTGGACCTGCGACCTGGGCGAAGCCCGTCGCCGCGTCGGCAACCAGGTGGCCCTGCAAGGCAACATGGACCCGACCGTGCTCTACGCCAAGCCGGAAGCGATCCGCGCCGAAGTGGGCCGCATCCTCGCCAGCTACGGCAAGGGCAGCGGCCACGTGTTCAACCTCGGCCATGGCATCACCCCGGAAGTGAACCCAGAGCATGCAGGCGCGTTCCTGCGTGCGGTGCATGAGTTGTCGGCGCAGTATCACGAGTAAGCGCCCGCTAACAAAAAACCGGCAATTGGACTCATATCCTAAAGGCACATGGTTCGTGTGCGAGTGATCATAATTCCAGTAAGTACGGTTTTTTTATCAATGCCTTGTTATGTACAAATACATCGCAAGGCATCGTAAATTCCAAGCGCCGACGACAACGTCGGCGTTTTTTGTTGTTGCCGCTGACCCAAAACTGACCCAGTGGATGCTGTTCTGCCGACTGAAAACCGGACCCAGGTGTTCAACTGCTTCTGCTCACTTCCCGAGCAGTAGAAAACAGGGTGATCAGCATGGAAATGTGGTGGGAATTCCGGCGGGTGTACTTAAGCGACAAGTTCTCGCTGCACCAGTTACCCCAAACAGTTCAAGGGTAGCGAATGGCCCTACTAAGCTCAAATGAGAACGCCCCTCACCCTCGTTCTGCGCTATCAAGTGATGGCGGAAACTATTTATGAGTTAAATAAAACCTGACCATCCGACTTGCGCCTAGACTCCGATAGGTCGCTGCATAGCTTCTGCTAATGATCCGAGAATTGCCGCCGTTGTGTGGCTTGTTTTTGTCCCCCCCCTAGGACTCATAGCGCTATGAACGCAGCTAAAACATCGCGGACGCTTTACGGCTTGTTGCTTCTGATCGCCATAACATTCGTGGCTTTGGTTTATACGTTTTATTCGATAAAACTATCCTCCAAGGACTTATTGGTCTCCAGCGAAAAGCGCTACCACTCTTACTTACTGGCAGACGAGTTGCGGCAGAGTTCTGATGACCTGACGCGCCTGGCCCGAACCTATGCCGTCACGGCGGATCCTGAGTACGAACGTGAATACCTGCAGGTCCTGCAGATCCGCAACGGTAAAGCCCCTAGACCTGAGGGATACCATCGAATCTACTGGGATTTTGTTGCTGCCGGTAATATGAAACCAAGGCCAGATGGCGAGACAGTTCCATTGAGTGAACTCATGCGTCGTGCGGGCTTCAATGATGCAGAGTTTGCGAGGCTTAAAGAGGCTCAGGATAAATCCGACGGTTTGGTCCAGCTTGAAACCAAGGCAATGAATGCCGTCAAAGGTAAATTCATTGACCCTCAGGGCACTTACTCAATCAACGCTGCACCTGATTTGGCGTTGGCGCGTGACTTGTTGCACGGCCGCGAATATCACCAGTTCAAAGGGCAAATCATGAAGCCCGTTGACGAGTTTTTTGGCTTGGTGGAGGAACGTACCGATCAACAGGTAGCCGTCGCGGATAGTACGCTGTCTCTATTCCAGAACCTGTTTATTGCCGTGCTCCTGGCGCTGATCCTGGAAATTGCTCTGTTGGTTATGCTCGGGCGAAAACAAATGCTAGCGCAGCTGGGCGGTTCACCCGCTGTGCTGGATAAGATTTTGAGCGAAATCGCCAATGGCAACCTTGGGGTTCTGATTCCCGACGCGCCCGCCAATAGCGCGATGTCTAGTATCCGGGTGATGAGTACAAGGCTCAGGGAGCTGATCGGCCAAGCACTGGCAACCAGCGCGCAACTCAATGTAGCGGTTGGCCAAGTCACGCAGGTTGTTGAAGGGACGGCAGAGAGAGCGGTACAGCAAAACGAGATGACCGATATGGTCGCCACGGCGGTGAATGAAATGGGCCTGACGGTGCAGGAGATCGCACGTAATGCCAGTAGCGCAGCAGAGGCCTCAAACAGCGCTCGCTCTGAAGCTCAACAGGCCAGCCAAATTGTTGGCAGTTCGACGGTGCATATCGAGCAAATGGCCGACGGCATTGGTCATGCAGCAAAATCGGTCAGTGCGTTGGCCGAACAAATAGCGACGATTGATCAGGTGCTGGCAGTTATTCGTGGGATATCGCAGCAGACCAATCTGTTGGCCCTGAACGCTGCTATTGAGGCTGCCAGGGCAGGGGAGATGGGCCGAGGTTTTGCGGTTGTTGCTGACGAGGTGCGCACGCTTGCTGGACGTACTCAGGGTTCTACTGACGAAATCCAGGGGATCATCCAGAACCTCAAGCAAAGCGCGGAGGCCGCAGTAAGCTCAATGAGTTCTGGCCAAGCAGCCACCGGTACGGGCGTTGAGGCGAGCGAAAGTACCAACCGCCTGCTGCAAACTATCTCCAACCAGATTGAGCACATCAGTGATATGAACCGCCAAGTGGCGACTGCCACAGAAGAGCAATCGTCAGTAACAGAGGAGATAAATCGTAATGTACAGGGGATAGCCGACCTCGCAACCACTACCAATAGCGAGGTGCAACGCTGTCGCGAGGATTGTCGTACTCTGCGTGGGCTATCCGAAAACCTGACGAAGCAGATGGGTAGTTTTCGGCTTTAAATGTCGGCTCTTTTTTGAACGCCGTTTTGCTGAGTAGGAGCCGGCTTGCCGGCGATGACATGCCTGAGCCTTGTGGTGATTCTTCGGGCCACATCGCTGGCAAGCCAGCTCCTACAGTTTGAGCGGTGGCAACTTGGCCAGTTTCAACGCCACCAGCAGCGCCACGATCAGCAGCGCGATGATAAACCCGCCAATCCCGTTCCATCCGGCGTAATGCCAGAAAAACCCACCGGCCGTCCCGGCAATGCTCGATCCTGCGTAATAACTGAACAGGTACAGCGACGACGCCTGCCCTTTGGCTTTCAGGGCGCGGCGGCCGATCCAGCTGCTGGCTACCGAGTGGGCGCCGAAGAAGCCGAAAGTGAAGATCAGCATGCCGATGATGATCAGTGGCAGCGGGCTGAACAGGGTCAGGGTGATGCCGGCCAGCATCAGTACAATCGTGGCCCAGAGTACGCGACGGCGGCCGAGGCGGTCGGCCAGCGAGCCAATCTTCGCCGAGCTGTAGATGCCCGACAGGTACACCACCGACAGCAGGCCCACCACCGCCTGGCTCAGGTCATAGGGATCGGCCAGCAAGCGGTAGCCGATGTAGTTGAACAGCGTGACAAACGCCCCCATCAACACAAAGGCCTCAAGAAACAGCCAGGGCAGGCCGGCATCCTTGAAGTGCATGACGAAACCGTTGATCAGGTTGCGCGGCTTGAGGCTGCTGGCGCGGAAGTTGCGCGAGGGCGGCAGGATCTTCCAGAACACCGTCGCCGCAATCAGCGCCAGTGCGCCGATGATCAGCATTGCCGTGTGCCAGCTGACAAAGTCGATCAATACGCCAGTGATCAGGCGCCCGCTCATGCCCCCAATCGCGTTGCCGCCGATGTACAGGCCCATGGCCAGGCCGATGTGCTGCGGGTGGATCTCTTCGCTGAGGTAGGTCATGGCCACGGCCGCCAGGCCACTGAGGGACAGACCGAGCAGCGCGCGCATCCACAGGATGCCTTCCCAGGTCGGCATCAGGCCGCTGGCGATGGTGCACACGGCTGCGCAGAACAGCGAGGTGACCATCACCGGTTTGCGCCCCAGGCGGTCGGAAATCGGCCCGGTGATCAGCAGGCCAAAGGCGAGCATCGCGGTGGAGACGGAGAGGATCAGGCTGCTCTGCGCGGCGTTGATGGAAAATTCGTGGGACAGCACCGGCATCATCGGCTGTACGCAATACAGCAGGGCAAAGGTGGCAAAGCCACCGGAAAACAGCGCCAGCACTGTACGCATAAACATCGGCGTACCTTTTTCGATGTACACGTCGTTGAGCTGCGCCACCACCTCATCCAGGGCAGTGGGCGGACGTTCTTGGGCAAGCGGAGCGACAGCAGCTTTCACGCGGGACCTCGGGAAGCAAAGGCAGCCAGGACTGGCCATGCAAAAAGAATATAGCTGGCTAATGATTCTTTCCAATATATTGTTCGACCTGTTTGATAGCTTTTACGACCTAATGAGGTTTTCATGGAATTACGCCACTTGCGCTACTTCATCGCCGTGGCTGAAGAGCTGCATTTCGGCCGGGCCGCCCAGGTCCTGGGCATCTCCCAGCCGCCCTTGAGCCAGCAGATCCAGGCGCTGGAGCAGGAGGTCGGCGCCCGCTTGTTCGAACGCACCAATCGTCGGGTCGAGCTGAGCGAGGCCGGGCGCTTGTTCCTCACGGAAGCCCGCCTGGTACTGGCCCAGGTCGACAAGGCTGCGGATGTGGCACGCAGAGCGCAGTTGGGGGAGCTGGGGGAACTGAAGATTGGCTTCACCTCTTCGGCGCCGTTCAACTCCAGCATCCCACAGGCGATTTTTGCTTTTCGCCAGGCCTTCCCGGCAGTGCATTTGAATTTGCAGGAGATGAGCAGCACCGAGGTGGCTGATGCGCTGGGGGATGAAACGATCCAGGTCGGCTTGATGCGCCCGTTGCCATTGCCCGATGCATTGAGTGTCGTAGAGCTGATGCGTGAGCCCCTGGTGGCGGTACTCAGTGCCGGGCATCCGTTGGCGCAAGGCAGCGAGCGCGGTTTGCACCTGACGCAGTTGGCTGAAGAACCCTTCGTATTCTTCCCACGGGCCTACGGTAGTGGTTTGTACGCACAGTTGATCAACCTGGCCCGCGATGCCGGTTTCAGCCCGCACTTCGCCCAGGAGGCGGGCGAGGCCATGACCATCATCGGCCTGGTGGCGGCGGGGTTGGGAGTCTCGGTGTTGCCGGCGTCATACCAGCGCATCCGCATCGACGGTGTGGTCTACCGCACCTTGCTCGACCCGGAGGCGGTAACGGCAGTGTGGCTGGTGCAGCGCAAGGACCAGCAGTCACCCATGGCCAAGGCGTTTGTCGAGCTGCTGACGCGTAAGGCGTTGGTGTAGCGGCGTTCACATATCAGGTAACGGAACCATTTGTTTTTCACTGAGTGACATGGATGACACTTCTCTATCAGCCCAAAGAAGGCAGCGTGTTGATTTGTGATTTTCGAGGCTATGAGGTGCCGGAAATCATCAAGATCAGACCCGTCATTGTGATACGCAGGCACAGGACCAATAAGCTGTTGGTAACGGTTGTGCCCCTAAGTACCACGGCGCCGCAGACGGTACTCGCACACCACTTGCAGCTTGAAAGCGAACCCAGTGTGCTGGGCGAAATGCGACATCGTTGCCACCGTCAGCCTTGGACGACTTGATCGAATCAAGCGTAAGGATCGGCATGGCAAACGAACTTACAAAATCGCTGAACTTTCCAGTGAGCAGTTTTTAGCTGTTAAGGCCAAGCCAGCCTGCTTGTGAAGAGGGCGCCGAAAGGCGCCCTTTGTCGTTTCTGGTGCTAGGTAGGTGCCGGTTTTTCAGGCGCCGATCAGTTCTGCTTCGACGTTCCCGTCTCCTTGAACAACTGCGCCGCGGTACCCGCTTGCGCGGCGCCGTTAGAGCGCAACGCGGCCATGATGTCGCGGTCGAGCATGCTCACCCAGCGGTTGTAGTTGCGATGGATCTTGCCGTTCTTGTAGCCCAGTTCCTGGCTGTCGCGATAAGTGATGGCGTAGCTGGTGCCGGTGTAGCGAATGTCGATTTCGGCGTAGTAGCGGTTGCGCACGTTGATCTGTGCCTGGATCAGGCGTGGGTCGGCGCGTTGCACGGTCCAGTTGCGCTTGTCCAGGGCGGTGAGGATGCTCTGTTTCATTTTCTCTTCACTGACCTGCTCGTTGGCGGCAAGCGCGTGCTGGGTGTTGAGCACCGGCTTGCTGGTGCAGCCGGCAGCGGTCAGCAGGGTCAGGGCGATAAGGGTGGCGCGTAGCAACAAAGACATTGCGTTATCTCCAATCAAATAAAAGGCTTACTGCCAGCGGCGAAAAATCAGCGACGTGTTGACGCCGCCAAAGGCAAAGTTGTTGTTCATCACGTAGTCGTTGTGCATCTGGCGGAACTCGCCGCGCAGGTAATCCAGCTCGCCGCAGCGCGGGTCCACTTGATCGAGGTTGAAGGTCGGCACGTACTGGTCGCGGTTCATCATTTCGATGCTGAACCACGACTCCAGCGCCCCGCAGGCGCCCAGGGTATGGCCGAGGAAACTCTTCTGCGAGCTGATGGGCATGCGGCTGCCGAACAGGCTGCTGGTGGCCTGGGTTTCGGCAATGTCGCCTTGTTCGGTGGCGGTGCCGTGGCCGTTCACATAACCGATGGCATCCGGCGCCAGGCCGGCATCTTCGAGGGCCAGCTCCATGGCGCGGCGCATGGTGGTCTGTTCAGGCCGCGTGGTGTGCTGGCCGTCGGCGTTGCTGCCAAAACCAACGATTTCGGCATGGATATGCGCACCACGGGCCAGGGCATGTTCCAGCTCCTCAAGCACCAGCATGCCGCCGCCTTCGCCGATCACCAGGCCGTCGCGACCGCTGTCGTAGGGCCGTGGGCTGGTTTGCGGCGCGTCGTTTTTCAGGCTGGTGGCGTAGAGCGCGTCAAACACCATGGCTTCGGTGGGGCACAGTTCTTCGGCGCCACCGGCGAGCATCAGTGGCAGGCGGCCGAACTTGATCGCTTCATAGGCATAGCCGATGCCCTGGCTGCCACTGGTACACGCGCTGGACGTGGGGATCAGGCGCCCGGTGAGGCCAAAGAAGATGCTGATATTGGCCGCCGTGGTGTGCGGCATCATGCGCACGTAGGAGTTGGCGTTCAGACCCTCGGCCACCGAGTTGAGCAGCATATTGCCGAATGCCTTGATCTCGTCGGTGCTGCCGGTGGATGAGCCGCAGGCGACACCCATGCGCCCATCCTTGATCGACGCATCGCCCAGCAGGCCGGCGTCCTGCAACGCCTGCTCGGCGGCCCACACCGCCAGGCGCGAGACCCGGCCCATGCTGCGCAATTGTTTGCGGGTCCAGTGGGCCGGCACCACAAAGTCGTCAATCGGCCCGGCCAGGCGGGTGTTCAGTTCGCTGAAGCGATCCCACTCGTCCATGCGCCGGATACCGCTGCGCCGGGCGCGGAAGTTGGCGACGATGGTGTCCCAGTCGCTACCCAGGGAGGTCATGCCGGCCATGCCGGTGACTACCACACGTTTCATCAGCACAGGCCCCCGTTCACGGCCAGGACCTGGCGGGTGATGTAGCCGGCCTCGGCCGACATCAGGAAGTTCACCGCACTGGCGACCTCTTCGGGGGTGCCCATGCGTTGCGCGGGGATCATTTTCATCAGTTCTTCCACCGGCACATTCTCATCGAGCATTGCCGTGTCGATCAGGCCCGGGGCCACGCAGTTGACGGTGATCTTGCGCTTGCCCAGCTCAATGGCCAGGGCCTTGGCGGCGCCGATCAGGCCGGCCTTGGACGCGCTGTAGTTGACCTGGCCACGGTTGCCGATCAGCCCCGAGACCGAGGTAATACACACAATGCGCCCGGCCGCACGACGCCGGATCATCGGCATCATCACTGGGTGCAGCACGTTATAGAAACCATCGAGATTGGTACGCATCACCACGTCCCAGTCGTCTTCCGACAACGCCGGGAACGCGCCATCGCGGGTCAGCCCGGCATTCAGCACCACGCCGTAATAGGCGCCGTGGGTTTCTACGTCGGCTTCAAGGATCTGCTTGCAGGTGGCCCGGTCCGCCACGTCGAATTGCAGTACCCGCGCCTTGCGGCCCAGGGCCTCGACTTCGACCTGTACGGCATCTGCCTCGGCGCGGCCGCTGCGGCAATGCAGCACAATGTCATGGCCGGCCTGGGCCAGGCGCAGGGCGATAGCGCGGCCGATACCCCGGCTGGAGCCGGTGACCAGTACGGATTCAGTCATGACGCGTGTCCTTCGACTCAGCTAAATAGTTGGCCGCCTGGGGCGGTCGAAATACGTTCAGGCGGGCGCTTGCCTGGATCCCGTCGCCGGTCAGGTGGCATTCGAACACACCCATGCCGTTGTCGTCTTCCAGGGAGCGCAGGCCGTGGATGGTCAGTTCGCTGCCGGCGGGAAAGTGCTCGACATTGCATTCGAATTTGCGCGTGCCCAGCAGGAAGCCCAACTCCACCGCTTCGCCGTTCTGGCGCGCGCGGCAGCCGGCATAGGCGGCCACGCTTTGCGCCATCAACTCGACGCCGACCCAGGCCGGCAGGCTGCCGTCAGGGCGGTTGAACAGGCCGCCGGGCTTGACGGTGACGCGGGTGCGGATCTGTTCTTCATCGAACGCCAACACCTGGTCGATCAGGATCATGTCCCCGGCGTGGGGCAGCAGTTCGGCGAGTGGCCAATGGCTCATAGGGCGTCTCCGATAATCAGGCTGACGTTATTGCCGCCGAAGGCAAACGAGTTACTCATCAGGCAGCGTTTTTCCAGGAGGTCGCCGACCTTGGCCCAGCGCAGGGCGGGCAGCGCCGGGTCGGCTTGGCCGTCCCAGATATGGGGCGGCACAGCACCTTCCATCAGGCTCAGCCAGCAGAACGCCGCCTCCAGCGCCCCGGCGGCGCCGAGGGTATGGCCGGTCATGGGCTTGGTCGAGGAACAGGCTACACCGGCGGGGAACAGGCTTGCCACGGCCAGGCTTTCCATGGCGTCGTTATGCTGGGTGGCGGTGCCGTGCAGGTTCAGGTAGCCGATCTGCGCCGGCGCCAGTTTCGCGCTGGCCAGGGCCTTGCTCATGGCCTGCAATGCGCCCTTGCCGCTGGGCTCTGGCGCAGAAATATGGTGCGCATCGCAACTGGCGCCGCTACCCAGCAGGGCGATGGGCGCCGGGGTTTTGCTCATCAGGAACAGCACCGCCGCCTCGCCGATATTGATGCCGTTGCGGTTCACCGAAAACGGGTTGCAGCGTTCGCTGGAGACCGCTTCCAGCGAGGTAAAGCCATTGAGGGTCAGCTTGCACAGGCTATCGACCCCGCCACACAGCACCGCATCGCACAGGCCCAGGTCCAGCAGGCGGCGTGCGCTCATCATTGCGCGGGCGCTGGAAGTGCAGGCGGTGGAAATCACATAGGCCGGGCCGCTCAGTTGCAGGCAGTCGGCGAGGAAGTTGGCCGGGGCGCCGAGTTCCTGCTGCCGGTAGTCATAGGCCTCGGGGAACTGCCCTTCGCGCAGGTAATGGGCGATGCCGCGACTGGCTTCATCAATGCCCGAGGTGCTGGTACCCAGCACCACACCGATACGCGAGGCGCCAAAGGTGTCGATCGCCTGCCGGATCGGGCCTTCGATCTGCAAGGCGGCCTCCAGCAACAGCTGGTTACTGCGACTGCTCTGCTGGGCCAGGTGCGGCGGCAGTGGCGCCAGTTCGCCAGGCACGCTGCCCACCGGGAGTACTCGCTCGGGCACCCAGCCGCTCTCGGCGCGCATACCCGAGCAATCCCCGGCAAACAGATTGCGCCGCACGGCCTGCTGGCCACGGCCCAGGGCGCAGATGATCCCCAGGGCATTGAGGTAGGCGGTCATGGGCTGCTCTCAAGCGCGGTGACGCGATAGTTCAGGTGCTGGCCGGGCATGTTCACGCTGAAGGTCAAGGGCGCGCGGTAGATCACCTGCCAGTGCGGCTTGAGTACCCGGACGCCATCGTCTTCACGGGCGTGGGGGTAGTTGCCGGGCATTTCAGCGGCCGGGGTCAGGGCGAACAGCAGCGCCGCAAACAGCTCGCGGGCCTGGGGGTTGGGCGGTAGCAGGCCATCTGCCTGCCAACGGCCGGCCACCAGCTTTTGCCGGGCCTGGGGGATGCCCAGCGGGTCCATCAGTGACCAGCGCAGGGCCTCGCCTTCGCGCTGGATCACCAGCAACCAGTCCTGGCGCTGGCCGTCCTGCTCGCGCTCGATATGCAATTGCAGGGGCAAGGCCAGGCTCGGTGTATGCACCGGCAGTGGCGGCTGGCTGGCGCACGCGGCCAGCAGCAACAGGCAGCCGATCAACAACGCGCGGATCATGCTGGCGGGCCTGCGAGTGGCTTGCGTGCAACCACATTCACCAGGGTCTCTTCACGCTCGCCAAACGGCTTGGGCTGACGCAGGCCCCAACGCTCCAGCAGGCCGAAGTCAGCCGAGCGGCTCCACCACAGGTACGGGTACGACACATTCTGCGGGCCAAACTCGAAACCCTGGTCGCGGATCATCTCCAGGTACTCGGCGGCGCTTTTCTGCACATGCATCGGGTGGCGGAACAGCCAGCGAATCACCCAGGTGTCGATATAGGCTTCGGTGGACTCGGCGAACAGCAGGTAGCCGCCCGGCTTGAGCACCCGATAGAACTCGGTGAGTGCCCGCTGTTGCTCCACCAGGTGGTGGAAGGTCTGGTGGCAGAACAGGATATCGACACTCTCATCGGCCACCTTGAGGGTTGCGCAATCGCTGCCGATCAACTCGATATCAATGCCCTGGCGCGCCGCTTCGGCACGGCTCAGGTCGAGGCTATGGGGGTCGGCGTCAAGGCCGATCAGGCGCTGGGGGGCGAACACCTGCTGCAAATAACGGAACGACTTGCCCTGGCCGCAACCGGCATCCAGCAGCACGGGTGCTTCCGGCAGCGGGGTGCCGAACAGGCTGCGCAGGTCGTTGATTGCCACGCGCAGCACATGATGCTGCCAGGTGTGGCTGCGCAGGAACCAGAAGCCGAATTTGGTTTCTTCGACGTAGTTTTTGCTCAAGTACTCTTTTGACACAGGTGGGCTGCTCATAGGTTTTCTGCCGCACAAATTTCCGAGAGCATCCGCAAGCGGCGCTTGGGTTCGCTGACAAAGGGGTTGCGTTCATCCCAGGCGTAGCCGGCGAGGATCGAACTGATCATGCGGCGGATTTCCGGCGAGCTGCCAGGGTGATAGATCACATCCTGGAAGGTGCCGGCGTACCAGCCTTCGACGTAGCAGCGGAAGGTGTCGACCCCGCGTTTGAGCGGCACCGCGAACTCGGTTTGCCAGTCCACGCTTTCGCCCTTGAGCTGGCGGTGCAAGAGGCCGGCGGCCATGCTGGCCGAGCGCATGGCGATGGTCACGCCGGACGAGAACACCGGGTCGAGGAACTCCGCGGCATTGCCCAGCAGCGCAAACCCCGGGCCATGCAGGGTGGTGACGTTCGCCGAGTAGCCGCCAATGGTCCGGGCCGGGGTATCCCACACGGCATTCGCCAGCACACTGGACAGGCTCGGGGTTTGTTCGATAAAGCGGCGCAGGCAGGCATCCAGATCCCCATCGCAGCCGGCGAAATGCTCCTTGGCCGCGACCACGCCCACCGAGCAGCGCCCGTTGCTGAACGGGATGGTCCAGAACCAGATATCGCGCTGGGTCGGGTGGGTGGTGATAAGGATCTTGCTGCGGTCGAAGCCCGGATGTTCGATACGGTCCTGGACGTGGGTGAACACCGCCTGGCGCAGCGGGAAGTTCGACGGCGCCTCCAGGTTCAGCAGGCGTGGCAGCACGCGGCCGTAACCGCTGGCGTCGAGGACGAAGCCGGCCTTGATGTGGTATTCGCGACCGTTTTCGCGGCGTACATGCAGGTAGCGGTGGCCGGCGGCGAAATCCACCCCGACCAGGGTCTGGCCGTAACGGATCTCTACGCCTTGCAGCGCCGCCTGATCGGCCAGCAACTTGTCGAAGTCGGCGCGCTGGACCTGGAAGGTCGTGGGCTTGCCGTCGCTGAACGTGTCACCGAAATCAAAGGCGCTGTAGCGCTCGCCCCAGGCAAACGCGGCACCGGTTTTCAGTTGGAAACCGGCGGCGTTGACGGCCTCGAGCATGCCGGCTTCTTCGATAAAGTCGATGCAGTGGGACAGCAGGCTCTCGCCGATGGAAAAACGCGGGAAGTGCTCGCGCTCGATGATCAATACATCATGCCCGTTACGCTTGAGCAGCGCGGCCGCAATGGCACCGGACGGGCCGGCACCGATCACCACGACCTGGCGGCGTTCCATTTCAACTGTGGGCACTGTGGCTCCTTGCCGGGTTGGCGATCATCACATTCAACTCAAAAAAATTAGTGGGCATCATTGCGCATGTTCCTGGCGGCCGGCCCATGGCGCCAGCATAAAGCTGAAGGCCAGGCCCAGGCTGACCGACAGGCCGAAATTACTCACCGCCGGGGTGCTGGACACCGCCAGCAGGCCAAAGGACAGCCAGGTGGTGACGGCTGCCAGCAACGTCCCCAGCAGGCTGACAGCGGCACCGCCGATCTGTTCGCGCATGAGGATTGCATAATCGACGCTGATCGCCGTCACCAGCAGCAGGCCGAACAGGCTGAACAGGGTCAACGGCTGCCCCAGCCAACCGAGGCTGGCCAGGCTGCACAGCGCAGCCAGCAGCGGCAGGGCGACAATCCGCAGCGCGCCGCCCAGGCCAAAGGGCAGGATCAGCAGCAAGACGATCAGTACACAGGACAATAATTTCAATTCGGCAGCGCTGATCTGGGTTGCGGCAAATACCTGGTTCAAGTCGCCGAGGCGGTCCACCAGTTGCACGCCCGGCAGGTCCAGGGCCTGGATGCGCAGCAGCGCCGGGTTGTTCAAGCCTTGCAGGCTGACCATCGCCGCCACGCCGCCCTCGACATTGCCCAGCCACAGCAGGCGCCACGGCTCGGCCAGCGGGCCCGCCAGGGCGGCGTCGATGTCGGCGGTGGGCAGCGCCTGCAACTGCGCCAGCTCTGCTTGCAGGGCGCTGGCGGGGATGCCGAGGTCGAGCAGCGGCTGCCACAGGGCGGGCAGTTGATTCAGGGCTTCGCGCAATTGCTGCTGTTCGCCGGGGGTGCTGACCAGTTGATTGAGCGCCAGGTAGCCTTGCAGTTTTTCCATGTGCACCAGTTGATCCAGACGCAGGCTCAACGCCGCCTGGCGTTCCAGCAACTGCTGTTGATTGTCCGCGCGTACCAGGAAGAACTGGCTGGTGGGCTGGTAGCCGGTAATGCGGGCAATCGCCTGGGCTTCTTGCAGCAGTTGCGGCGGCGCGCTGATCCACTGGCGAATATCGTTCTTGCTGTTCAGCTGCCACAGGCCACCGGCGCAGAACAGCAGGGCCAGCACCAGCAATGCCTGGCTCGGCAGGCGCTTGAGCAGCGACTCACGCACCCCCAGCAGGAACTCGGCGACCCGCAGCGGCCATTGCGCCGGGCGCAGGTCCATGCCGTTGAGCAGCGCCGGCAACAGGCACACCGCCGACAGGTAGGCGCCCACCAGGCCGGCGGCGGAGAACACGGCGATTTGGGTCAGCGCCGGGAACGGCGTCCAGGCCAGGGCCAGGTAGCCGATGCAACTGGTGGCCAGGCTCAGGCTCAGGCCCGGCAGGGTCAGGCGCAAGGCTGGCCAGCTGCGCCAGGGTTGCAGGCTCCAGCTCTTGGACAGGTAGTGCAGCGGGTAGTCGACGGCCACGCCGATCAGGCTCGCGCCCAGCACCAGGGTCATCACATGCATATGGCCGAACAGCGCCACACAGGCCACCGCGCCAAACAGCATGCCCACCAGCACCGGGACAAACGCCAGCAACACCCGCCAGCGACGAAACGCCAGCAGCAACAGCAACAGGATCCCCACTGTTGCGCCACCGCCGACCCAGGTCATCTCGCGGCTGGCTTGTTGTTGACCGTTGGCCGCGTACAACAGGCCGCTGGCGGCGAGCAGTTGCACGCCGTGCTGGGCGGCCTGTTCGCGGCTGGCTTGCAGCAAGTCGGCGACTTGCAGCGGCAGCTTCATATCAAAGGCATTGCCCTGGGTACGCGCACGCAGCAGTACCCAGCTCTTGCCGTCGGCATCGGCGATCAGCGCGCCGCTGCCGATGTCCAGTTGCACCGCGCCGTGTTGTGGCTGGCTGCTCTGGATGCGTCCGGTCAGGCCCAGCCAGTCGTCCTGGCTGGGGACCAGGCTGAAGCCGGTAAAGGGATCGAACAGTGTGTGTACCCGCTCTGCGATAAACGCCGCAGGCTCGCCGATCAACTGTTCGCGGTCCTTGGTCGATAGCATCGCCAGGCGCCCTTGCAGCAATTGTTGGCGCAGGGCGGGCAGGTCGGCTTGCAGGGTCCAGGTGACTTTTTCAAACAGACCGCTGGCCTGCCAGCGCTCGCCCAATTGTTCGGCCATGGTCACCGCCTGCTGACGCTCGGCATGCCCGACCAGCACCAGCATCTCGCGGTTCAGTGGTTCCTGCATGCGCTGCTCGGCCGCCAGCTCCAGGGCGTCCGGGGTGTTACCCGGCACCAGTTCCATCAGGTTGGCCGACAACGGCGCGCCCTGGCGCCATTGCCAGCCGGCCAGGGCCAGCACCGCCACCAGCAGGATCAGGAACAGGCGCGGCAACCAACGCTCACTGGGCAAAGTCGTGTTGCTCCGCGTCGCTCAAAGGTTGCGTGCTGGTACTGTCCTGCATGCGCAACAGGGTGCTGTCGCCTTGGGTTTCCAGCAACTCGATGGTGTGCACCAGTTCGCCGCCGTCGATATTGATTTGGGTGAACACTTGCTTGAGCAGCAGCGAGCGCGGGATCAACGTGAGTTTCCAGGCCTTGGCTTCGCCTTGCAGCTGCAACTCGAAGTCGCGCTGCAAGCCACTGCTGTCGCCTTGCAGCACGGCGAGGAACAAACGGTTCTGCTCGGCGCCGGCGCTTTTGTTCGGCAGTGGCTGCCAACCGTTTGCATCACGGCGGGCAATACCCTGGGCGTTGATGCGGTAGTCCTGCTGCAGCGGGGTTTTCAGCAGCCAGAGCAGGCCGTGGTCCTTGGCCAGGACGAAGGTACCTGTGCTGGTCAGCGGCTGGGGCAGGGCACGCAGGTGTTTTTCCTGGATGAAGTTGCCGTGGATCACCGTAGGCTTGGCCAGTTGATCGCTGAGCTGTTGCAGGTCAAAAGCATAAGCCCCGAAGCTCAGCAACAACCCGGCCGCTGTAGGTGCGAGCTTGCTCGCAAAAAACCTCAGGGCGCTGCGCAGTGTCAGGGCCCCTGGGTTAGCGTTGACGTCCATCGCCGGCAAGCCAGCTCCCACAGGGGTCAGCATTTCAAGGCCCTTTCGACGGCGGTGGTGAACACGGTTGGCGAGGCCAGTTGCATCTCGCGGCTGGCAATTTTTACGGCCACTTGCACGGTGCTGGCGCGGGTCAGGCGCTCGCCGCTGGCAAGGTCGGTGATCAGGTAGTTGACCTTCAAGCGGTTCTCCCACTCCACCAGGCTGGCGCGCACGTTGAGGGTCTGGCCAAAGGTGGCGCCACGCACGTAGCGCAGTTGCATGTCGATCACCGGCCACGCATAGCCGGATTCGAGCATTGCCGTGTAGTTGTGGCCGAGCTTGTCGAGCAACGCGCAACGGGCGATTTCCAGGTACTTCACATAGTGGCCGTGCCAGACCACGTTCATCGTGTCGATGTCGAAGAACGGTACGAGGATTTGTGTGTCGCTGTGCAATACGCCGGGGCTACGCATGCAGCCTCCAGTGTTGCGCGGCGATGCGTTGCAGGCACAGGCGCAGTTCGCCCTCCAGGGCCCGGTCTTCGATCACCGGCGGGAAGTCCTTGGCCAGTGCCTCGTGCATCGCAGCCAGGGCTGGCGGCAACGGCCGTGCATCCTTGACCTGGGCGCGCAACCACACGCCCTGGTTGGCGGCGAGCAAGGTGGCGGCGGCCACTTGTTCGGTCAGCTCCAAGACGCGGATCGCATCGCGGGCGGCGATGGTGCCCATGCTGACCTTGTCCTGGTTGTGGCATTCGGTGGAGCGCGAAAACACGCTGGCCGGCATGGTGTTTTTCAACGCTTCGGCGGTCCAGGCGCTGGTGCCGATCTGCACCGCCTTGAAGCCGTGGTTGATCATTGCGCGGTCCGCCGGGGCGCCCGACAGGTTGCTCGGCAAGCCATGGTTGTAGCGCTCGTCCACCAGCAGCGCGAGTTGCCGGTCGAGCAGGTCGGCGACGTTGGCCACCAGGTTCTTCAGGCTGTCCATGGCAAAGGCGATATGCCCGCCGTAGAAGTGCCCGCCGTGCAGCACGCGTTCGGCTTCGGCGTCGATGATCGGGTTGTCGTTGGCGCTGTTGAGTTCGATCTCGATAAACGAGCGCAGCCAGTTCAGGCTGTCGGCCAGCACGCCGAGGACGTGGGGCGCGCAGCGTAGCGAGTAGCGGTCTTGCAGGCGGTGCAGCGGTGCGGTCGGGGCGTCGATCGCCAGGTCCTTGCGCAGCCAGGCTGCGACCTGCATCTGCCCGGGGTGTGGTTTGGCGGCGAACAGGCGTTCGTCGAAGTGCTCCGGGTTGCCTTGCAACGCCACCACGTTCAGCGCGGTGATGCGTGTGGCCAGTTGCAGCAGGTAGTCGGCGCGGGCGAAGGCCAGGCAGGCCAGGCCGGTCATCACCGCGGTGCCGTTCATCAACGCCAGGGCTTCCTTGGGTCGCAGCACCAGCGGGGTCCAGCCCAGCTCGCGATGGACATCGGCAGCCAGGCGGCGCTCGCCACGGAACAGCACTTCACGCTCGCCGGACAAGGTCGCGGCCACGTACGACAGCGGCGTCAGATCGCCGCTGGCGCCGACCGAGCCTTCTTCCGGGATCAGCGGCAGGATGTCGTGTTCAAGAAACGCATGCAGGCGCTCCAGCAGTTCAACCCGCACCCCGGACACGCCATGGCACAGCGACTGCAAACGCGCCGCCAGCACCGCACGGGTGGCCTGGGCGTCGAGCAACTTGCCCAGGCCGCAGCCGTGGAAGGTGTACAAGTGGCGCGGCAATGCCTCGACATGCTGCAACGGCACCGCCACCACGCACGAGTCGCCATAGCCGGTGGTCACGCCGTAGATCACGCCTTCTTTGTCCAGCAGCGAATCGAGGAACTGCGCGCCCTTGGCGATGCGCAGGCGGTACCCGGCATCGTCTTGCAGGCGAGTGGGCGCCTGACGGTTGGCCAGGGCCAGCACGTCTTCGATGCGCAAAGGGAGTTCGCCGAAGGTTACCGGCTCAAGCAGATGCGTCGTCATCGGTCTTCCAGAAAGGGTAAAAGTTGAACCATTGTTGGGGCGCTTCCAGGCAGAACTGGCCCAGGCGTTCGGCGTAGCGGGCGGCCCAGTGGGCGATCACTTGCGGGCGGTCGCTGCGTTTCCATTCGATCAATTGGGCGAAGGGCTCGATGATCAAACGATAGCGGCCCTGGTGCTTGAGGCACATCAGCAGGTTGACCGGGCATTTGAGCAGCCCGGCCAGCAACCACGGGCCCTGGGGGAAGGCCGCGCTATGGCCGAGAAAGTCCACGCGCACGGTGCGCCCGCCATGCAGCGGGATTCGGTCGCCGGCAATCGCCAGCCATTCACCGTCGTCCAGGCGCTGGCTGAGCAGCAGCATCACCGCCGGGTCCAGTTCGCTGACCTGGATCAGCCGCAGGTTGCTCGCCCCGGCTTCGCCCAGCAGGCGGTTGAACTGTTCGGCATGCTTGGTGTGCACCAGCACATTCATGGTGACTTTCTCGCCCAGCTCCGCCAGGGCCCGGCACACTTCCAGGTTGCCCAGGTGTGCACCCACCAGCATCTGCCCGCGTTCGCCGCGCAGTTGCCCGCGCAACTGGGCCGGGTCGATGATCTCGATCTGTTCCAGGCGCAGCTTGCCGTTCCATACGTCGAGCTTGTCCAGCAAGGCGTCGGCGAAGGCCATGAATTGGCTGAAGACCTTTTTGTGGCTGGGGCGCAGCTCGTCGCGCCCGCTCCAGTCGGCCAGGCGCTGCTGGTATTGCCAGATGCTCTGGCGCGCAGCGCGGCCAAACACGAAAAAGTACAGGACGATGCCATACAGCAGTGGGCTCAGCACCCGGCGCCCGAGGACCTTGGCGGCGAACGCGGTGAGCTTCATCAGCCAGAAACTGCCGCGCTCCTGGCGGTCGGCCCAATGCCGGGTGTTTTCGCTCATGCCTGCCACCGTCGCCAGAGGATCAGCGGCGCGCGCAGCAACATGCCAAAGAACAGCCGGGTGTGCATCGACGAAATCAGCAGGTTGTCGTGGAACATCCGAAAGTGCGACAGGCCATCGGCGGGGTAATGCACCTTGGTCGGCAGCCAGCGCATCGGCTGGTTGCGCCATGACAGGCGCACGAGGATGTCGGAGTCGAAATCCATGCGCTTGCCGATCCGCGCCGAGTCCATCAGCGCCAGCACCGGTGCCAGCGGGTAGATGCGAAAGCCGCACATCGAATCGCGGATCTGCAGCGACAGGCTGTTGATCCACACCCAGACATGGGTCAGGTAGCGGGCGTAGAGGCGGCCCTTGGGCACGCTGTCGTCGTATTCGGGGTAGCCGCAGATCACCGCATCGGGGTGAGTGCGCGAGGCGTCGATAAACAGGGCGACTTCGCGCAGGTCGTGCTGGCCGTCGGCGTCCACTTGCAGGGCATGGGTAAAGCCCAGGCGTGCGGCTTCGCGAAAACCGACTTGCACCGCACCGCCCTTGCCCTGGTTGGTGGGCAGGGTGATCAGCGAGACGTTGTTCAGGCTGGCCAGTTGCGCCAGTACGGCGGCGCAGGCGGGGCTGCTGCCATCGTCCACCAGCAGGCAGGGCAGGCCATGCTCCAGCAGGCTGCGGACCACGGCGGGCACGGCGGCTTCATGGTTGTAGACCGGGATCAGGGCGCAGGGGTTATGCATGGTGGCGGACACCTGATGGACCGAGTTGCCTGCATCGCAGGCAAGCCAGCTCCCACATTGGGAATGTGTACCCATTGTGGGAGCGGGCTTGCCCGCGATTGAGCGCGCAGCGCTCACCCAACCTATGCATGAGAATTCTCCAGCAAAACCCGCCCGCTGGAACACGCCGCACTGTCATTGCGATAAGCGAAATACAACTTGCCCCGCTCGCGATCAAAACGCAGGTGCAACTCGACCACATCGCCCGGGCGCACCAGTTGCTGGAATTTGAGCACTTCCATGCCGGCAAAGGTCGGCGGGAGATCGAGCAGTTGCTGGCCCAGATTGAACGCCCATTCCACCTGCACCACCCCCGGTAGCACCGGGGTGTGGGGGAAGTGGCCGCTGAAGTAGGCCAGGTCCGGCGGAATGCTCAGTTGCAGGGTCCATTCGCCGTCGCTCTCGACCTGCCCCAGGACGTCCGGCGCCTTGGGGCGCGGCGCCAGCAGCAGGGCTTCGATGTGCGCCTGGGGCAGCTTGCCCTGGGGGTTGAGCGGTAACTGCCGCAACAGGCGCCAGCGGCGGGGCAGGGCCAGGGCTTCGCAATGCTGGCCCAGGTGTTGGCGCAGGGTTTGGGTGACGGTCCGTCGGCCTTGGTTGCGCAAGGCGTGCAGGCCGTCGCCACTGAGCACCACCAGGGCGCCGAGGGACGCGCGGTTTTCCTGGACCACGCCCAGGCGCGCTTCGGCGACCCAGGCGTGATCCGCCAGGGCTTGTTCGAGCATCGGCAGGGAGATGCGTTTTTCTTCCAGCTTGACGATTCGATCCAGGCGCCCGAGCAGTTCGAAGCGCCCGTCGGCGTGGATCTGGGCGGCATCGGCAGTCTGCTCGACATGCCCCGCTGGCAGGTACGGCGAGGCAATGCGCAAGGCGCCGTCGGCATCCTGGCTCAGTTGCACATCGGCAAACGGCTGCCACGGCGCGTGGCCCTGGCGCCAGGCAATGCCGCCGGTTTCCGAGCTGCCGAGGATCTCCGTCGGCCACTGCTGCAGGCGTTGATGCAGGCTGTCGGCCGCGTCGGCGGGCAGTGCGCCACCGGAGGAGAACACGCGCTTGACCGTGCTCAAGGCGGCCCAGTCAAGATTGTCGCCCATGCGCTTGAGCAGGGCCGGGCTGGCCACCCAGGCAAAGTGCGGGTGCTGGCGGCTGACGCGCTGCAAGTCTTCGGGGAACGGCAGTTGCTCACGCACAAACGTGCGCCCAGCGCACAGCGGCCACAGCACGCGGAACAGCAGGCCGTAGATATGCTGGGTGGCGACGCTGCCGATGATGCAGGCCTGGCCCAGGTCGGCGCCCCACAAGGCCTCCAGGGCCTGGACCTCATTGGCCAGTTGGCGCAGGGTTTTGTCGATGCGCTTGGGCTCGCCGCTGGAGCCGGAGGTGCACAGGCTCAACTGGCAGGTATCCAGGTCAAGGGCGGCGGCGGCAACTGCGGGCTGGTAGAGCGCGTCAAGGTCGCCCGCTTCGGTCAGCCAGGCGTCAACATCAGCGGCCCAGCGTTGGCGGGTCTGGGGTTGCAGGTCGGCGGGCAGCAACACGCTGACCCCGGCCTGCCAGGCGCCCAGCAAGGCGATCGCCAGCTCGCCGGCGTCGTTCAGGTGCACCGCCAGGCGCTGGATGCCACGGGCTTGCAGGCCGGACGCCAGGCTCAGGGCCCGCTCGCACAGTTGCGCGTGATTCATCGACGGTTCGGTAGTGACCAAACGCAGTTCCACAGGCTCAAGCAACAGATGCTCAAGATTGACCCAATTCATACGCGGCCTCGAACCCTTTGTCGTATCAGCCATTCCACGGCAAACAACAGCCCCATCAAGCCATAGGCGATCAGACCGTTGTACAACGTCCACCAGCTCAGCGGTGCCCACAGGGTGAGCGCGGCGGCGAGCAGGCCGTTACACAAGAAAAACACACTCCATGCCACGGTGACCTGGCGTGTGTACGCAATGGCCTTTTCGGGCAATTGCGGATCGCTCAGGCGCGCCAGGCGCTCGACCATCGGCGGGCCGTATTTCAGGCTCAGGCCGAACAGCGCCAGCATGAACACGCTGACCAGGCTCGGGTACCAGCGCAGCAGTTGCGGGTTGTCGAACCAGGCCAGCAGCAGGCAAAACACAATTGCAGCCACCGCCATCCAGCCACTGCCAGGGCGTCGCGGGCCGGTCAGCGCGCGCAGCAACCACAGGCTGGCGAGCAGCAGGCCGAATTGCCACGGAGCGAAATGCTCCGTGCCGTAATACACCGCAAAAGGGTACAGCAGCCCTACTAGCAACAGGCCAAGGCCGATCAGCCGGCTCATGCGGCCGGTTGGACCAGGCGGTAGACCGCCTCGACCACGTCATTGACCGTACGCACGGCCTTGAACTCTTCGGCGGCGATTTTCTTGCCGGTTTGGCGCTTGATATGGTCGATCAGGTCCACGGCATCGATGCTGTCGATTTCCAGGTCCTGGTACAGGTTGGCGTCGAGAGTGACCCGTGCCGGGTCCAGTTCAAACAGTTCCACCAGGGCGTCGCGCAGGGTGTTGAAGATATCGTCACGAGTTTGCATGGTTGGGTCTCAAGCTGCCTGTCTGGCCGTGACGAACGCCGCGAGGCTGGCCACGTTGATAAAGTGATTGCGGGTGTCCTTGGCGTCGGCGTCGATCTTGATGCCGTACTTTTTCTGGATCGCCAGGCCCAGTTCCAGGGCGTCTACCGAATCCAGGCCCAGGCCTTCGCCGAACAGGGTTTGCTCGCTGCCAATGTCGCAGGCGTCGATATCTTCCAGGCCCAGGGCCTCGATGATCAGGGTTTTGATTTCGTGCTCAAGGCTGTTTGGGTTGCTCATCTTCGGCGAGCTCCTTAATGAAATAGTGATGCAGGTAATCGTTGAGCTTGCGTGAGGCCTGAGGCGCTGGCCCTTGTGAGGCAAACACCTGTGGGTCTATATCGGCACCCACCTGCAAACTGAAGTGAAAGCGGCGGTGGGGGATGCGATACCAGGGCTCGGCCTTGGTCAGTGTGGTCGGGCTGACCTTGAGCACCACGGGGGTGATGATTGTCGCACCGCGCAGGGCGATGGCGGCGGCCCCGCGATGAAAGGCCGGGGCTTTGCCCGGTACGGTGCGGGTGCCTTCGGGAAAGATAATCAGGGTCTGGCCGCCCCTCAGGGCGCCTGCGGCGGCATCGAGCATGTCGATGCTGCCGTCATTGCTGATATAGCCGGCATCGCTCACCGGGCCACGGGTGAAAGGGTTATGCCACAGGCTTTGCTTGACCACGCAATTGGCATCGCGCACCAGGCCGATCAGCACGACGACGTCGATCAGCGACGGGTGGTTGGCGATGATCATCTGCCCGGGGCGCCCGAGTTTTTCGGCACCCTCGACGCTGTAGGTGAGAATGCCGGCGCGGTACATCATGTTGATAAAGAACCAGAACAGGCGGCCGATGGTCAGGCGCGCACGGCGCTGATGCTGCTGCGCATCCCCCGGCAGGCAACTGAGCAGGGGAAACACCAGCAGGCGCAGGCACAGGCCGCCCAGGCCGAACAGCACGAAGCTGGCCGCCGTGGCGAACAGGCGCCAGTAGTAGGCGTCCCGGGGCTTGTCGGTCAGGGTTTGCGTTGCCAGTTCCATACTCGGTTCTTCCAGGCATGTTGGCAGGCACCCTGCTCGGTAAGCAGGGTGCACAGCAGGTTCAGGGCATGGGGCCACTGGGTCTTGGCAGGTTGGACAGTCGCGGTGTGCAGCGCCAGTTGCCATTCGTCGCCTGGGGTCAGCAGCAGGCCCAGGGCGTAGGGGAACGGCACGTCGTCGATCCAGCGTGCGTAGGCTGGAGGTGGCTGCTCTTCGGTAATCACCAGCAATACCGCCGGCGCGCCTTCGTTGAGCAGGGCGGCGGCCTCGAGCATGCCGTGCTCCAGGCCGTCGCCCGCGGCTGCCAGGGCAGTCATTTCGCTGGTTTCATTGCGCAGGATCGACCACAGGCCAATTACCGCGTTGTGCACCGACAGGCTGAACTGGGTGGGCGACAGGGGCTGGTCATTGGCCAGGTCGCTGAGAATATCCAGGGTGCGCGGGGTTTCGCCGTGACGTGAAACAAACACCAGCGGCAGATCCTGCAAACCTTCGGCCAATGGCCAGCCGACGCTGAAGGCCATCCGCGCCAGGCGGCTCAGGCGCCGGCGCTGCATGGCCGGCAGGAACGACACATCGGGCGCGGCATCGCTTTGGGCGAGCAACACCTTGGCCTGGCACCAGTCGCGCCAGGCATCCTCGCTGTCGAGCCCAGGGGCCCAGGCACGCCATTGGGCGATGTTGAAGTTGATCACTGAGAAGATTTCCCGCCCCTGCGGGCTTCCTTGTGCTGCAAATTGCCCCGCCACGACGGGACATGGCGCGATGGCCGAGTGGCGCGCATTATCCCGGTGCTGTGGGGTTCTAGCAAACTTTGGTAAAGAATTGTTCACGAGATATTACAAAGTCGGCGAAAAAGGATCAGTGATTGTCCGCCAATGGCTACGGGTGTCTGGTGTCAGGTAACTCTGTATTGGTTGGCGTGTTACGAGATAGTTATGCGGGATCCATCCCCAGATGCTGTAGTACAAGCTTGATCAAGGTAGCGAGCGGGCGCTTTTGCCCTCTACACTCGGGCATTCATTGATACACGGAGGTTTTTCCATGCGGCGCGTGGTGTTCAATCAAAAAGGCGGCGTTGGCAAATCCAGCATCGCCTGCAACCTGGCAGCGGTCAGTGCCAGTGAAGGCTATCGAACCCTGTTGGTGGACCTCGATGCCCAGGCCAACTCGACCCAGTACCTGACGGGGCTGACGGGCGACGATATTCCCATGGGCATTGCCGACTTCTTCAAGCAGACCCTGTCTTCCGGGCCGTTTTCGAAGAAAAACCAGGTGGATATCTACGAAACCCCCTTCGACAACCTGCATGTCATCACCGCCACCGCAGAGCTGGCGGACCTGCAGCCCAAGCTCGAGGCCAAGCACAAGATCAACAAGTTGCGAAAGCTGTTGGATGAATTGTCCGAGGATTACGACCGGATTTACCTGGATACGCCGCCGGCCCTGAACTTCTATGCGGTTTCGGCGCTGATCGCCGCTGATCGTGTATTGATCCCTTTCGACTGCGACAGCTTCTCACGGCAGGCGCTGTATGGCCTGCTGGCGGAAATCGAAGAACTCAAGGAGGACCACAACGAAGGCCTCGAAGTGGAAGGCATCGTGGTCAACCAGTTCCAGGCCCGGGCAAGTCTGCCGCAGAAGATGCTGGACGAGTTGATTGCCGAAGGCCTGCCGGTGCTGCCGGTGTACCTGGCCAGCTCGGTGCGCATGCGCGAGTCCCATCAGGAAAGCAAACCGCTGATCCACCTGGACCCGCGCCACAAACTGACCCTGCAGTTTGTGGAACTGCATAACTTGCTGGAAAACGCCTGATCTGAAATGTGGGAGCTGGCTAGCCTGCGATCAGGGGGTGCCAGCTTGCAGAGGCATCAACTGACCCACTGTCATCTGGGGTTACACCCCTTGACTACGCAACCAGCTCATCAGTTGCGGTAACGGAAACGCCCCGCTCTGGCGCGCTACTTCCCGGCCGTTCTTGAACAGGATCAGGCTGGGAATCGAGCGAATCCCCAATTGTGCCGAAAGCTGCTGGTTGGCCTCGCTATCGAGCTTGGCCAGCCGGCACTTGCCGGCCAACTGCCCGGCGGCCTGTTCAAACACCGGCGCAAACGCCTTGCACGGCCCGCACCACGCGGCCCACACGTCCACCAGTAGCGGTAAATCGCCCTTGATCTGGCTGGAATAGTCACCCTGGTTCAATTCAAACGGTTTGCTCAGCAACACCGGCTGCTTGCAGCGCCCGCACTTCGGGGTATCGCCCAGGCGTTCGTGGGGGATGCGGTTGAGGCCGTTGCAGTGTGGGCAGGGGATTACAAGAGAATCGGACATGGTGGGGTTCCGTTGACGTTGCCAATGAACACTATTTGGAGCCAGGGCTAAGATTATCAAGGTTAGGCGGTAGCGACGCATGCGCTCACATTTTTGCTTGTGCACATGTTTGACGGTGTCTCCAGGCGGCCTACGCAGGTATGAGATACCGCCACTGGTCTGCTGAACGCTTATCGCATACTGCGATAACTTGATCCCGGGACTAACGCTCATAGCAAGATGCGATAACGGCAAGTGGAAGGAATGACCGGAAATGAGCGTATTGATTGAGCAGGGCTAGGACGAACAACTGATCTCCAAATGCTTGCCCCAGTCGGGCGGCCGCTGAGCGTACTGTTCCATTCCCGGCTGCTCTTCAAATGGCGTGCTCAACACCTCATGCAGTCTTCGCACTTCACTGTAGTCGCCTGACTCGGCGGCGGTGATGGCGTTTTGTGCCAGGTAGTTGCGCAGGATATACAGCGGGTTGACCGCGTGCATGCGCTCGCGGCGTTCTGCCTCGCTGCCAGTACCGTCGCGCTCAACCCGGGCCTTGTACGCGTCGGCCCAGGCATCGAAGCCCGCGCGGTCGACAAAGTCATCGCGCAGGCGCGCCACGGCCAGTGCGGCGGATTCGTCGCCCAGATGGCGGAAGAACAAGGTGTAGTCCACGCCACTGTTCTGCATCAATTGCAGCAGGCGCTCCACCAGTTTCTGGTCATCGTCCTCGGCGGTGGTCAGGCCCAGGCGGCGGCGCATCAGGTCCAGGTAGTGGGCCTGGTACAGCGGCAGGTACAGGCCCAGGGTCTCGCGCAGGGCTTCAACGCTGATGTATGGCGTCAGCGCCTGGGCCAGGGCGCTGAGGTTCCACTGGCCGATGGGCACCTGGTTGCTGAAAGAATAGCGGCCTTCGTGATCGGAGTGGTTGCAGATGAAGTGGGCGTCGAAGTCATCGAGGAAGGCAAACGGCCCGAAGTCGAAGGTAATCCCCAGGATCGACATATTGTCGGTGTTCATCACCCCATGGCAAAACCCGTAGGCCTGCCACTTGGCGATCAGCTCGGCATTGCGCTCGACGATCTCGCGGAACATTGCCAGGTAGGGCTCGGGTTGCTCCTGGCATTGGGCAAAGTGCAGCTTCAGCACGTGCTCGGCCAGTTGCTGGTGCAGCTCGGTTTTCTGGGTGTAGTAGAAGTATTCGAAGTGCCCAAAGCGGATATGGCTCGGCGCCAGGCGCAGCACCATGGCCGCGCGTTCCTGCTTCTCGCGCCATACCGGGGTGTCGGAGCCGATCACGCAAAGGGCGCGGCTGCTGGGGATGCCCAGGGCGTGCAAGGCTTCGGAGGCGAGAAACTCGCGGATCGACGAACGCAGCACCGCGCGGCCATCGCCCATGCGCGAGTAAGGCGTTTGCCCGGCGCCCTTGAGGTGCAAGTCCCAGTGCTCGCCCGCCGCGTTATACACCTCGCCCAGCAGCAAGCCGCGGCCGTCCCCCAGTTGCGGGTTGTAAGAGCCAAACTGATGCCCGGAATAGACCATCGACCGCGGTTCAGCCTCGGCCCACAGCTTGTGGCCGCCGAACAGTTCGGCGAACACCGGCGTGTCGGCCACGGCCGGGTCGAGGTCCAGCAGGGCCATGGCGGCGTTGCTCGCCACCACCAGCCGTGGCTCGTCGATGGGCTCGGGCAATACGTGGGTTGAGAAACCATCGCCCAGGCGGGCGAAGCGGTTGTCGAAGGTCAGGTCGTCGAGGGCTTTCACCGGCCATCTCCAGCAGAATGTCCGAGCATTCTGCTGGGGATAGCGCGGTTAGTCGAGTTTGGCCGGTGGTGTGGGTTGTGGCGAGCCGTCATTCGCCGGCTTGCTCAGGGGTTCGATTTCCACCAGCTTGTATTCCTGGCCGTGCAGGTTTTTCAGGTAAACCTCCATCTGGCGGAACGAAATGTTGATGCTCTGCTTCTTGAACTCACGGTTGATAAAGCGGTTGACCTCATCAATCACCGGGTTGCGGTCGCCCAGATCGCGCACATGCATGCGCAATTCGTGGTCTAGGGTGCTTTCGCCGAAGTTCAGGAAGTACACAAGGGGTTCCGGGTCTTTCAGTACCCGTGGGTTATCCCTGGCGGCCTTGAGCAACAATTCCTTCACCAGGTCCAGGTCGGAGCCGTAGTCCACGCCAAGCTTGAGGGTCACCCGGGTGACGGTGTCGGTCAGCGACCAGTTGATCAGTTGCCCGGTGATAAAGGTTTTGTTCGGGACAATGATGTCCTTGCGGTCGAAGTCGGTGATGGTAGTGGCGCGGATGCGGATCTTGCTCACCGTCCCCGACAGGTTGCCGATGGTAATGGTGTCGCCGATGCGCACCGGGCGCTCGAACAGGATCATGATGCCGGAGATAAAGTTGGCGAAGATCTCCTGCATGCCGAAACCCAGGCCCACCGACAGCGCGGCCACCAGCCATTGCAACTTGTCCCAGCTGACCCCGAGGGTCGACAGGGTCGACACAAAGCCCACACCGGCAATCACATACGACAGCAAGGTGGTGGTGGCATAGGCACTGCCCTGGGCCAGGTCGAGTTTGGACAGCACCAGCACTTCCAGCAGGCCCGGCAGGTTGCGCGCCAGGGCGAAGGTGATGCCGATGATGATCAGTGCGCCGAGCATGTCGCCGATGCTGATGGGCACCATGCTGATATTGGCTCCGGTGCCGCTGGTGTACTCGTAGAGGGTGATGTTGTCCAGGTAGGAGAACACCGAGATCAGGTCCGACCAGACCCAGTACAGCGCCGCGATAAAACCGCCGAGCAAGGCCAGGCGAATCAGGCGCATGGACTGCTCGTTGACCTGCTCGATATCCAGGGTCGGTTCCTCGATCACCACTTCGCCGTCGCCGGCTTCCTTGGCCGCCTGGCGCTTGGCCAGTGCCCGGGAGTAGGCCAGGCGCCGTGCGGCCACACCCAGGCCACGGACGAAGGTGGCTTCGATCACCAGCCAGAACATCAGCAGGTACAGGGTGTTGATCAGGCGGTCGCTGAGTTTGAGCGCGGTGTAGTAGTAGCCAAAACACACGGCAATAAACAGCGCGATGGGCAGCGCGGTAAACGCCACGCCGACCACCTTGCGAAACAGCGAGGCCTTTTCATGGGTCGGGCTATTGAGCAACAGGCGACTGAGCAGCCAGGCCATCAGCCCGTAGCAGGTCAGGACCACAGCGATCCCCAGCACATCGTTGGCCAGGGCCGCCGGCTGATGTTCGGCGATGGACACCACGGCCACCAGCGCCAATACCACCAGCCCCAGTTTGCGGATCCAGCCCTGGAGGAATTCGACCTGGGGTTTTTCCCAGCGGAAATGCAGTTCGGCCACACCGCCTGGCGCCAGGATGCGATAGGCGGTGTAGAACACCAACCACGCCTGGGCGATTTGTACCAGGGCCATGCCCAGGTTGGCGTTCTGCCCACGGGCATCGATTTGCAGGGCGTAGCCACACAGCGCCAGGCCGAGGGTCACCGGCAAGGCCAGCAGGATATTCACCAGAATGGCGATCGGGGTGTGCCACTGGCTGTCACGTTTGAAGTGACCGATATCCATATGGATTTTTTTCAGCCGCTCGTACAGGTTGTTACGTCGCCATAGCAGGGCGCCGATCAACAGCAGGAGGGGCAAGAACAGCAGCGGGCGCTGGGTCAGGCCGTCATACAGTTCGCTGAGGCTGGAGGCCCAGGGCAGGGTGTTGACCTGTTTTTCCAGGCGGGTGGGCACGGCTTCCAGCCATTCGACGTCCAGCGGTTTGTTGCTGGGGATCCAGAACATCTGTTCGTCGAGGGTCGCGCGCAGGCTGGCGGCGGTGCTGAGCAGCTGTTTCTGGTTCAGTTGCAGGGTGATGGATTCGTTGAGCAGTGCGCTCAGTTCCCGGCTCAGGCGCTCGAGCAGGTCGCTGCGGGTCACGGCCAGTTCCAGCAGGGTGCGGCGCAATTGCGGGGTGACCTGGTCTTCGGGCTGGTTGGCCAGCAAGTTATCGACGTAGGCACTCGGCGAGTTGATCAGTTCGCGCTGCTGGTTGACCTCGAACTGGTACAGGCGAATGTTGGCGATATCGTCCGCCAGGTCCCGGTCGACCTTCAGGCGCGGCAAGGCCTGTTTCTGTTGATAGAGAATTTTCGACAGCAGCAGGCTGCCCTTGAGCACGTTGATCTGCTCGTCCAGGGCCGAATCGCTCTGGGTCATGTTGTCCAGCAACTGCTTGGTTTTCAGGTTCTCTTGGGTCAGCTCGTTGAGCCGGTCGGTGCTTCTGAGCAGGTAGTCGGACAGTTTCAGGTTGGCCGCGCTTTCCGTGGTCAGCAGGCTGCTGCCGCCGGCCTTCTGCGCTTCGATGGACTGCTGAGTCACGGTTTCCTGGGACTGGGCCAGGCGTTTCTGGTTGATCAGGGTTTGCAGGTCCTGGATTTCCTGCTCCAGGCGCGCGGTTTTTTCCACTGCCAGGTCATGCTGGCTGTTGCCCAGGTCTTGCAGCTGGCTGTTGCCCGCCAGCTCCTGGCGGCGCAGCGGGATCAAGGCATTGAGCGCCGCCAGTTCGGCGTTCAGCAGGTTGCGCTGGTCGCCGTTGAGGGGTTTGCCATTGTCCTTGCCGGCCTTGAGGATGCCGTTGATCTGCTGGATGCGCGTCTGGCTGTTGCTGATTTCGGTCTGGGCGCGCTCGGGGCGGGTCTGGGCGGCGATGCTCAGGCTGTTGGCGTCGGCCAACTCCTTTTGCAGATCGCCCTGCTGGGTGCTGCGCTGCACCAGCAGTTGTTCGAGCTGCGGCACCGGCAGGCTGGCGTAGCGCTGGGCCACAGGCACCACTTTGGTGCTTTTGAGGCGGGCCAGTTCACGGGAGTTTTCCGTGGTCTGGCGGGGAGCGCCTTCGAGCTGACGCTTGAGGTCAGTCAGGCGTTGCTCGTAATCCTGCTTGTTACCCAGCAGGGTCAGGGTCTGCTGCAACACATTTTGCAGCGCCTTCATGTCGGCGTCGGGCAGTTTGCGGTCAGGCAGCTTGTCCAGGGTCTGTTGCACGCTCTCGATGCTTGGCGGGGCGGCGGCATATACGGGGCTGACGCAGAGGGTCAGACCCAGCAGGGCAGTGGCTAAAAAAGTGCGCAGGAATGTCATAGAGACCGATCGAACAAGATGAAGAATAGGGGGCGTGCTGATGGCCACTGGCACACCGTCGCCCCGCAGTTTAGAGGAAGAGTCCGGGCCCCGGGCGACTTCCTTCGGGGAATCTGACGCCGACTTTGCCGATCTTGTTCCCGTCCATCACGGCAACCGTCCAAATGGTGTTGTTCCACTCCACCTGGTCGCCGACAATCGGCGCGCCACCGACTTTCTGGGTAATAAAGCTGCTCAGTGGCATGTCCGGGTCGATGCCGTCGAGCTTGAGCCCGTACAGCGCCGAAACCGCGCCCAGCTGGGCGTCGCCTTCCAGCACGAAGTCGCCGAAGAAGCGCAGGTCCAGGCCCCGTTGTGGTGCCTGGCTGAACAGCTTGCCGAGGGCGGCGAGGTTGTGTTCATGGCCGATCACGCACAGCAGGTCATCGGCTTCCAGCACCGTACTACCCGACGGATGGAGCAGTTGCTGGCCACGAAACAACGCGGCGATCCGCGTGCCTTCGGGCATTTTCAGCTCGCGCAGGGCCGCGCCGATGCACCATTTCTCCGCACCCAGGCGGTAGACGAACAGCTCCCACTCGCTGGTGACGTGCACTTCCAGGGCTGCCCGGGAAATCGGCGCAGGCTCGGGCGGGACCGTCACTTTCAAGAGCTTGGCGACCCACGGCAGGCTGGTGCCTTGCACCAGCAACGACACCAGCACGATAAAGAACGCCAGGTTGAAATACAGCTGGGCGTGGGGCAGGCCGGCCATCAACGGGAACACCGCGAGAATGATCGGCACCGCGCCGCGCAGGCCGACCCAGGCGATAAACACTTTTTCGCGACCATGGAAGGCCTTGAACGGCAGCAGGCCGACGGCCACCGACAGCGGCCGCGCAAACAGGATCATCCACAGCGCCAGGCCCAGGGCCGGCAGGGCGATGGGCAGTAGGTCATGGGGCGTGACCAGCAGGCCCAGCACCAGGAACATGCCGATCTGCGCCAGCCAGGCCATGCCGTCGAGCATATGCAGGATGCCGTGGCGGCTGCGTACCGGGCGGTTGCCGATCACCAGGCCGCACAGGTACACGGCGAGGAAGCCGCTGCCGTGCAAGGCGTTGGTCAGGGCGAAGACAAACAGGCCGCCGGCGATCACCAGGATCGGGTACAGACCGTTGGCCAGGTTGATCCGGTTGACCAGTTGCAGCATCAACCAGCCGCCGCCCAGGCCGATAATGCCGCCGATGCCGAACTCGCGGATCAGGTGGGTCAACAGGCTCCAGTGCAAGCCGGTCTGGCCGCTGGCAAGCATGTCGATCAGGGTCACGGTGAGGAACACCGCCATCGGGTCGTTGCTGCCGGATTCGATTTCCAGGCTGGCACTGACCCGTTCGTTCAGGCCCTTGCCGCCCAGCAGCGAGAACACGGCGGCGGCATCGGTGGAGCCGACGATGGCGCCGATCAGCAGGCCCTGGATGATATTGAGGTCGAACAGCCAGGCCGCCGCCATACCGGTGAGGCCGGTGGTTATCAACACCCCCACGGTCGCCAGCGACAGGGCTGGCCACAGTGCCACGCGAAAACTCGCGACCCGGGTCCGCAAGCCGCCATCGAGCAGGATCACTGCCAATGCCAGGTTGCCCACCAGGTACGCGGTTGGGTAGTTATCGAAAATGATCCCGCCGCCATCGACGCCGGCCAGCATGCCCACGGCCAGGATGATCACCAGGATCGGGATCCCCAGGCGGGACGAAAGAGAACTCACCAGAATGCTCGCACTTACCAGCAACGCGCCGATCAAGAACAGGCTGTTGATGGTCGTCGCATTCAAAGGCAGTACTCCGAAAATAAGGCGGGCGCAGACTGACCATGCAGTCTGCGTGCCAGCGATTCTAACCTGTTGAATTGCTGCGCTGTCAAAAAGCTTTTCAGGTTTACACAGAACCAATGTGGGAGCGGGCAAGCCCGCTCACACATTTATGATGCAGCGTCTGTTAGAGACGGAATCTACCCACCATCCCATTCAAATCCACCGCCAGGCGCGACAACTCACTGCTCGCCGCACTGGTCTGGCTGGCGCCGGTGGCCGACTGCACCGACAAGTCGCGGATGTTCACCAGGTTGCGGTCCACTTCCCGCGCGACCTGCGCCTGCTCTTCTGCGGCGCTGGCGATCACCAGGTTGCGCTCGTTGATCTCGATAATTGCGCTATTGATGGTATCCAGGGACATCCCCGCGCCTTTGGCGATATTGAGCGTCGATTCGGCGCGTTCGGTGCTGTTGCGCATCGAATCCACTGCCTGTTCGGTGCCGGCCTGGATACTGCCGATCATCCGCTCGATTTCACTGGTCGATTGCTGGGTACGATGGGCCAGGGCCCGTACTTCATCGGCAACCACGGCAAACCCGCGCCCGGCTTCCCCGGCACGCGCGGCTTCGATGGCGGCGTTCAGGGCCAGCAGGTTGGTCTGGTCGGCCAGGCCGCGAATCACATCCAATACCTTGCCGATATCCCGCGACTCTTCGGCCAGGGCGCCGATCAGCGTGGCGGTGCCCTGCACATCGCCGCTCATGCGCTCAATCGCGCTGACGGTTTCCTGCACCAGGTCGCGGCCATCGCCGGCCGAGGCGGTGGCGTTTTTCGAGGCTTCGGAAGTGCTGACGGCATTGCGCGCCACTTCTTCGACGGCGCTGGTCATCTCGTTGACGGCGGTGGCCGCCTGCTCGATCTCGTTGTTCTGTTGGGTCAGGCCACGGGCGCTTTCATCGGTGACGGCGTTCAGTTCTTCGGCAGCCGAGGCCAGTTGGGTGGCCGAGCCGGAAATGCGCTGCAGGGTGTCGCGCAATTTCTCCTGCATTTTATTCATCGCGCGCAACAGGCGGCCGGCTTCGTCATCGCCATCGACCTTGATCGGCTGGGTCAGGTTGCCCTCGGCAATGTTCTCGGCCGCGTCCAGGGCCTGGGCGATGGGCAGGGTGATGCTGCGGGTCAGCAGCCAGGCAAATAGCATGGTCAGCGCCGTGGCCAGCACCAGCAGGGCGACCACCAGGCCGAAGGCCGAATCATATTGCTCGGCGGCTTTCTGGTTGCTGTCGTTGGCCATCGAATTGTTGATGTCCAGCAGGCGCGTCAGCACCGTGTTGACTGCCTCGGAGTTGCTCAGCAGTTCGGTGTTGAGCAAGGTGCGCAGCTCTTCGATCTGATTGTTGCGCGACAGGCTCTTCATCCGCTCTTCGATCTGCCGGTACTGGCCCAGCAGGCGCACATAATCGTCGTAGGCCGAGCGCTCCTCGCGGCTGTCGATCAGCTTTTCATACACGCTCTGGGCGGCACGGATCTGCTGGTTGCGCAGTTCAAAGGCTTCCAGGGTTTTCTGTTGAACCTCGGGCTCGCGGTTGGTCAGCAGTCGGTAGGACAACACACGCAGGCGCAGGGTCAGTTGGGTGAAGTCGTCGAGGGCGCGAATGCTCGGCACACTTCTGAGGGTGATGTCTTCGGTCGCGCCACGGATCTTGCCCATCTGATTCAGCGCAAAAACACCGAGAAACAACATCAGCGCACCAATGCACGCGAAGCCGAGAAACGCGCGCGGCGCGATATTCATATTACGAAGAGACATGCAGTGGTCCTGGGAGAGGCGCGATCCGTGCGGCTTTGAGGCGGGGTAAGCAAGACCTATCGGACGTACGACTAAAGTCTTGAGGGGGTGCGCGCTTTTGTCGCACCCTGCGCGGATTGGAATGGATTCAGGAACCAGATGGCGTAAATGCAGTCACTAAGGCTCCACAGCGTGGCCTGACCCGTGAAATCGGGGCTGCGCGCCAGGATAACCCTGGCTTCCACGGTGAATTTTCTTTATCGTCACCGCCCTTTGAAAAAGCCCGAGAATTCAAAATGTTAGAAACATCCCTCAGCCAACTGGAACAACTGGTCAGTGACCTGGTGCAGCAGAATCAAGCACTGCTGGGCACCAACGAATCCCTCAAGGCCGAGCTGGCCCGCGCCAAGGATGAGAACGACAGCTTGCAACTGAACCTGATGGAACAGGAAGAAAAGCAGGGCGCCACCGCAGCCCGTATCCAGGCGTTGGTTGAGCGTGTGAGCGCAGGTCCTGTCAGCGCATGAGTGAAGGGATAAAGGTCGTTTCGATTCTCGGTGAGGATTACTCGATCAAGGCCCCGGATGGGGAAGACAGCACCCTGCTCAAGGCCGTGACCCTGCTCAAGGCGTCCCTGGCAACCACCAAGCAGAAGTACCCGACCCTGATCGGCGACAAGCTGCTGGTGCTGGCGGCGCTGAATCTATGTGCCGAGCAGATCGACATGCAGCAGCGTCACCAGCAGGAACTCGACCGTTACCAAGAGCAAGTCAGCGCCACGGTCGATGTGATTGCCAAGGCCATCGGCCAGCCCTGATCAGAACCATTCATCCTGCATGGCCAGGCACGTATCGTCCCGCGCCTGCAGGATCGACAGTTCATGATGGCAGCCCGGTACTTCCCAGGTCAGGAAGTACCGGGCCGCTTGCAGCTTGCCTTTATAGAAGGCCACATCCGCCGCATTGCCCCTGGCCAGCCCTTCTTCGGCGCGGATCGCCTGTTCCAGCCAGCGCCAGCCAATCACCGTATGCCCAAACACTTTCAGGTACAGCGCCGAGTTCGCCAGGCTGCTGTTGACCTTGCCCTGGGCGAGATCCGTCAACAGCCCCAGGGTTACGCTTTGCAGGCGCGCCACCAACTGCTCCAGCGGTTCGCGCATGGCCGTGAGTGACGGGTATTGCTGGGCCCGTGCGCCGGTCTCGGCGATCAGGCGAATCAACTGCTTCAGGCCCGAACCGCCATTTTGCGCAAGCTTGCGTCCCAGCAGGTCCAGGGACTGGATGCCGTGGGTGCCTTCGTGGATCGGGTTCAGGCGGTTGTCGCGGTAGTACTGCTCCACCGGATATTCGCGGGTGTAGCCGTGGCCGCCGAGAATCTGGATCGCCAGCTCGTTGGCCTTCAGGCAGAACTCCGAGGGCCAGGATTTGACGATCGGGGTCAGCAGGTCCAGCAACTCATGGGCCTGCCTGCGCCCGGTTTCGCTGTCCAGGGTGGTCGTGTCATCGAACAGGCGCGCGGCATATAGGCCCAGGTCGAAGGCGCCTTCTACATAGGCTTTTTGCGTAAGCAACATGCGCTTGATATCAGCGTGCTGGATGATCGACACCGGTGCGGTGTTCGGGTCTTTGCTGTCGGGCAGGCGGCCTTGCGGGCGTTCCCGGGCGTATTCCAGGGAGTACAGGTAACCGGCGTAACCGAGCATCACTGCACCCATGCCGACCCCAATCCGCGCCTCGTTCATCATCTGGAACATACAGGCCAGACCCTGGTGCGGCTTGCCCACCAGATAGCCGACACACTCGCCATTATCGCCGAAGTTCAGCGCGGTGGAGGTGGTACCACGCCAGCCCATCTTGTGGAACAGCCCGGCCAGCAGCACATCATTGCGCGGGCCCAGGCTGCCGTCGTCGTTGACCAGGAACTTGGGCACGATAAACAGCGAAATGCCCTTCACCCCGGCGGGCGCGTCCGGCAGTTTGGCCAAGACCATGTGCACGATGTTTTCCGACAGCGGGTGATCGCCACCGGAGATAAAGATCTTGTTGCCCTTGAGGCGGTAGGTGCCATCCGCCGCCGGCTCGGCGCGGGTGCGGATATCCGACAGCGACGAGCCGGCATGGGGTTCGGTCAAGGCCATGGTGCCGAAGAAGCGGCCCTCGATCATCGGTTGCAGAAAGCGTTGCTTCTGCTCCTCGGTGCCAAAACTCTCGATCAGGTTGGCCGCGCCCATGGTCAGGAACGGGTACGAGGTGGAAGCCGCATTGGCTGACTGAAAGTGCGCAAAACAGGCCTGGGACAGCAGCGTCGGCAGTTGCATGCCACCGGCTTCAAAACTGCGCGCTGCATTGAGAAAGCCGGCTTCAAGGAAGGCATCCACGGCAGGTTTCACTTCCGGGATCAGGATCGCCTGGCCATCTTCGTAGCGAGGTTCGTTCTCGTCGCCCTTGCGGTTGTGGGGGGCGAAGTACTTTTCGGCGATGTGGCGGGCGGTGCCGATGGCGGCATCGAAGGTTTCGCGAGTGTGTTCGGCAAACCGCTCGCGCTGGGTCAGGCCCTCGGCATCGAGGACTTCATACAGCTCGAAAGCCAGATTGCGGGAACTGAGGAGCGTCTCGGACATGGCGGCTTACCTATTTGGGAATAGGCCGCAGTCTAAGTGCGCGAATAGAGGCGCGATAGCAAGATTGATCTGGGTGATGGAGCAGCAAAACAAAGGCAGGATGAATGTACAAGATCGTTCCCACGCTCTGCGTGGGAACGCCTCTTGCGACGCTCTGCGTCGCGGACGCGGAGTGTCCTGGGCAGCACTCCCACGCAGAGCGTGGGAGTGCTCGGTGGTGACTAGCCGATAGTCATCAGGCTCGCGTTACCACCCGCCGCAGCGGTGTTGACGCTCAACGCACGCTCGATCACCAGGCGCTCCAACGCAATGTTGGTTTCGCCCGAGGACAGGCCATTGACCCCGACAATCGCGCCGCTGCGCTGCGCCACTTGCTGGCAAACCCCACGCAGTTGGTCGGAATCGCCGTGGTGCAGGACGGCGTCGAAGATCACTTCGTCCTTGGTCCAATCGGCTACACGCTGGATCTTCGCCTGAACTTCCTTCGGCAGCCGTGGGAACAGCGCCTTGGTCAGGTCAGACTCCGGCCACACTGCCGAGCTACCCACAGCCAGTACGGCCGCCAGTTGCGCCAGCAGATCGCCTTCTACGTCCGCGAGGCACAGCACGTGCTCGCGGGGCAGGATGGCGTAGCTGTTGCGCTCGCCGGTCGGGCCGGCCAGCAGGCGGGTGATACCGCTTTGCGATTGCGCGGCGAACTGGCTGCACAGGGCGCTCAGTTCGCTGAACTTGTTGCCGTCGGCCCAGGTTTTCAGGGCGCTCAGCGGTTGGCTCATGGCGTCACGCAGGCGCACATCCGGTGCGGCCAGTGCATCGCCCCGTACGAAGGATTGCTCGATCGCATCGGTAGGACGGGTCGACAGCAGGCGGTACAGGTACAGCGGGCCACCGGCTTTCGGGCCGGTACCCGACAGGCCTTCGCCACCGAATGGCTGCACGCCGACGACGGCACCGACGATGTTACGGTTAACGTAGACGTTACCGGCATGGACGTTGTCGATCACCTTGGCGATGGTCTCGTCGATACGGGTGTGCACGCCCAGGGTCAGACCGTAGCCAGAAGCATTGATCTGACCGATCAACTGGTCGATCTCCTTACGCTTGTAGCGCACCACGTGCAGGACCGGGCCGAAGATCTCCCGTTGCAGTTCGTCGAAGCTTTCCAGTTCGATCAGGGTTGGCATCACGAAGGTGCCGCGCTTGATTTCTTCGCTGTCGGCAATTGCCACCTGGTACACGGTACGGCCTTTGTCGCGCATGGCCTGGATGTGCTTCTCGATGCCCGCCTTGGCTTCGGCGTCGATTACCGGGCCGATATCCACAGACAGGCGCTCCGGGTTGCCGAGACGGCATTCGGCCATGGCACCCTTGAGCATTTCGATGACGCGGTCTGCCGAATCTTCCTGCAGGCACAGTACACGCAGGGCCGAGCAACGCTGGCCGGCACTGTCGAAGGCCGAGGAGACGACGTCGATCACCACCTGTTCGGTCAGAGCCGAGGAGTCGACGATCATCGCGTTCTGGCCACCGGTTTCGGCGATCAGCGGGATTGGGCGGCCCTGGGCATCCAGGCGTCCGGCGACATTGCGTTGCAGCAGGCGCGCCACTTCGGTGGAGCCGGTGAACATCACGCCTTTGACGCGATCATCACCCACCAGGCGGGCACCAACGCTTTCGCCCTGGCCCGGCAGCAGTTGCAGCACGCCTTCCGGAATGCCAGCTTCGAGCAACAGGCGCACGGCTTGCGCGGCGACCAGCGGGGTCTGTTCGGCCGGCTTGGCCAATACCGGGTTACCGGCGGCCAGTGCGGCGGCGACTTGGCCGCTGAAGATCGCCAGCGGGAAGTTCCACGGGCTGATGCACACCACCGGGCCCAGTGGGCGGTGGGCGTCGTTGGTGAAATCGTTACGCGCCTGCACCGCGTAGTAACGCAGGAAGTCCACGGCTTCACGCACTTCGGCGATGGCGTTGGCGAAGGTCTTGCCGGCTTCACGGGCCAGCAGGCCCATCAGTGGCTGGATCTCGCCTTCCATCAAGTCGGCGGCACGTTCGAGGATCGCGGCGCGTTCGGCCGGCGGGGTAGCCTGCCAGATCGGTGCGGCATTCAGGGCGCACTGGATCGCGTTGTCGACGTCTTCGACCGTGGCTTCCTGGACGTGACCAACCACATCACGCAGGTCGGACGGGTTCAGCACCGGCACAGCGGCTTCATTGCTAGACGCGCAACCGAGCATCGGCGCGGCCTTCCAGTTGTTGTGCGCGGTGGCCAGCAAGGCGCAGGACAGCGACGCCAGGCGGTGTTCGTTGGCCAGGTCGATACCGGCCGAGTTGGCGCGCTCGCTGCCATACAGGTCGCGTGGCAGTGGAATACGCGGGTGCGGCAGGCCGAAGCCGCCTTCCAGCGTCGCCATCTGCTCGATGCTGGCCACTGGATCGGCCACCAGCTCCTGGATCGAGATGGATTGGTCGGCGATACGGTTGACGAACGAGGTGTTGGCGCCGTTTTCCAGCAGGCGACGCACCAGGTAGGCCAGCAGGGTTTCGTGTGTGCCGACCGGCGCGTACACGCGGCATGGACGGTTCAGCTTGCCTTCGGAAACCTTGCCTACGACTTGTTCGTACAGCGGTTCACCCATGCCGTGCAGGCACTGGAACTCGTACTGACCGGGGTAATAGTTCTGGCCGGCGATGTGATAGATGGCCGACAGGGTGTGGGCGTTGTGCGTGGCGAACTGCGGGTAGATGACTTCCGGTACCGACAGCAGCTTGCGTGCGCAGGCGATGTAGGAAACGTCGGTGTACACCTTGCGGGTGTAGACCGGGTAGCCTTCCAGGCCTTCGACCTGGGCGCGCTTGATTTCGCTGTCCCAGTACGCGCCTTTTACCAGGCGGATCATCAGGCGGTGACGGCTGCGGCGTGCCAGGTCGATCACGTAGTCGATCACGTACGGGCAGCGCTTCTGGTAAGCCTGGATCACGAAACCGATACCATTCCAGCCGGTCAGTTGCGGCTCGAAGCACAGGCGCTCGAGCAGGTCCAGGGACAGCTCCAGGCGGTCGGCTTCTTCGGCGTCGATGTTCAGGCCGATGTCGTATTGCTTGGCCAGCAGCGTCAGGGACAGCAAGCGTGGGTACAGCTCGTCCATCACTCGCTCGTACTGGGCGCGGCTGTAGCGCGGGTGCAGGGCCGACAGCTTGATGGAGATGCCCGGGCCTTCATAAATCCCACGGCCGTGAGAGGCTTTGCCGATGGAGTGAATGGCTTGTTCGTACGAGGCCAGGTACTTCTGTGCGTCGTGTTCGGTCAGTGCAGCTTCACCGAGCATGTCGTAGGAGTAGCGGAAGCCCTTGGCTTCGAACTTGCTCGCATTGGCCAGGGCCTCGGCGATGGTTTCGCCGGTGACGAACTGCTCGCCCATCAGGCGCATGGCCATGTCGACGCCCTTGCGGATCATCGGCTCGCCGCTCTTGCCGATAATGCGGCTCAGGGAGGAGGTCAGGCCGGCCTCATTGTGGGTGGCGACCAGTTTGCCGGTCAGCAGCAGGCCCCAGGTGGCGGCGTTGACGAACAACGATGGGCTGTTGCCCAGGTGCGGCTGCCAGTTGCCGGTGCTGATCTTGTCGCGGATCAGCGCGTCACGGGTGCCCTTGTCGGGGATCCGCAGCAGTGCTTCGGCCAGGCACATCAGGGCCACGCCTTCCTGGGACGACAGGGAAAATTCCTGCAGCAGGCCCTGGACGATACCGGCACGGCCGCCGGCGCTCTTCTGGTTACGCAGTTTTTCGGCAATCGAGGCGGCCAGCTTGTTGGTGGCTTCGGCCATCTGGGCCGGCAGGCGAGCCTGCTCGATCAGCATCGGCACCACTTCCGGCTCGGGGCGGCGGTAAGCGGCGGTGATCGAGGCGCGCAGCACCGATTGCGGCAGGATGCTTTCGGCAAATTCGAGGAAGCACTGGTGAGCGTGGTCGTTCTGCACCTCGCCCGCGTCGTCTGCGTCCTTGAGGCCCGAACCGTTGAGCTCGGTCAGGGTTGCACCACCCTCGAGTTTCTCCAGGTAATTGAAAATTGCCTGCTTGATCAGCCAGTGCGGCGTGCGATCAATGGAGGTCGCGGCGGCCTTGAGGCGTTCGCGGGTTGGGTCATCGAGTTTGACCCCAAGGGTGGTCGTAGCCATATTTTTATCCTCATGGGTGCCACTACTGTGTGGCATCAGCTGGCGGCAAGATTAGCTTTGCGCCGTACGAGGTGCAACCGGGTGCAACCCATTTTCTTCATGAAATTCACGCTGCTCGTCAGAAATCATTTTCACTCGACCAAATCGGCTGAATATTGGTGCATTTGCTTCTGGATTTGGCTGTTCTTGCTCCGAAAAGGAGCAAAAAACCGCCGTTTGCCGAAAAACGCGCCAGGGTGCAACTAATTCTCACGAAACTGGTTGCACCTTATTTGCTTTGTTGAATAGCATTCACGCCCAAGGTGCAACCAACCCTAGGGTTCGGTTCATCGGCTGATGGCTTTCCTGGGGAAACGTCAGTCATAAATGCGCGGCACGCAGCTTCGTCTACACACTACTCGGTTGTAGATGGCCTGACAGACCGCCGCTACATAAAAACAAAGCCAGGGCGTAACTCAATGAGCGTAAGTAATCCAACCTTGATCACATTTGTGATCTACATCGCGGCAATGGTGCTGATCGGTCTCATGGCCTATCGCTCCACCAATAACCTTTCCGATTACATCCTCGGTGGTCGCAGCCTCGGCAGCGTCGTCACCGCACTCTCGGCTGGCGCTTCGGATATGAGCGGCTGGTTGTTGATGGGCCTGCCAGGTGCCATCTACATGTCGGGCCTGTCGGAAAGCTGGATCGCCATCGGCCTGATCGTCGGTGCTTACCTGAACTGGCTGTTTGTGGCAGGTCGCCTGCGCGTGCAGACCGAACACAACGGCGACGCCCTGACCCTGCCGGACTACTTCTCCAGCCGTTTTGAAGACAAGAGCGGCCTGCTGCGGATTATCTCGGCGGTAGTGATCCTGGTGTTCTTCACCATCTACTGCGCTTCCGGCATCGTGGCCGGTGCCCGTCTGTTCGAAAGCACCTTCGGCATGTCCTACGAGACGGCGCTGTGGGCCGGTGCTGCGGCGACGATTGCCTACACCTTTATCGGTGGTTTCCTGGCAGTAAGCTGGACAGATACCGTACAAGCCACCCTGATGATCTTCGCGTTGATCCTGACGCCCATCATCGTGCTGCTGGCCACCGGCGGTGTCGATACCACCTTCCTGGCTATTGAAGCGAAGGATCCAACCAGCTTCGACATGCTGAAAAACACCACCTTCATCGGCATCATCTCGCTGATGGGCTGGGGCCTGGGCTACTTCGGCCAGCCGCACATCCTCGCGCGTTTCATGGCGGCGGATTCGGTCAAGTCGATTGCCAATGCACGTCGTATCTCCATGACCTGGATGATCCTGTGCCTGGCCGGCACCGTGGCCGTAGGCTTCTTCGGTATTGCCTACTTCTCGGCGCACCCGGAAGTCGCTGGTCCCGTGACCGAAAACCCAGAGCGTGTGTTCATCGAACTGGCCAAGCTGCTGTTCAACCCTTGGGTTGCTGGCGTGCTGCTGTCGGCCATCCTGGCTGCCGTGATGAGCACCCTGAGCTGCCAGTTGCTGGTGTGCTCCAGCGCCCTGACCGAAGACTTCTACAAGGCGTTCCTGCGCAAGGGCGCGTCCCAGCTTGAGCTGGTATGGGTCGGCCGGATCATGGTGCTGGTGGTTGCGTTGATCGCCATCGCGATGGCTGCCAACCCGGAAAACCGCGTACTGGGCCTGGTGAGCTACGCCTGGGCCGGCTTCGGCGCCGCGTTCGGTCCTGTGGTCCTGATCTCGGTCCTGTGGAAAGGCATGACCCGCAACGGCGCACTGGCCGGTATCCTGGTCGGCGCGATCACCGTGATCGTGTGGAAACACTTCGAGCTGCTGGGTCTGTACGAAATCATCCCAGGCTTCCTGTTCGCCAGCCTGGCGATCTACTTCGTGAGCAAGATGGGCGCCCCGACTGCCGGTATGGTTGAGCGCTTCACCGCTGCCGAGAAAGACTACAACCTCAACAAGTGAGGCGTTCATGCAGGCCTTGATGGCCTGCTGAACTGAAAGCGGCCCGCATCCCTGGATGTCGGGCCGTTTTTTTTGGGTGCGACGATGGAGCCTGCGTTGTAGGGATTAACTGAATTGCCTGCAGCGTACGCAGCTCGGCAAATGGCTGGTGCAGAATCCCAGGCCCTCCACTTGCAGAGAAACACCGGATGTTCGCTCCTGCCAATCAAAGTGCGTTTAGCCTGATCGTCGATGGCCAGCCCAGTGACCTCAAGGTCCTGGCGTTCAGGGGCGAGGAGGCTATCAGCCAGCCCTATCGTTTCGATCTTGAGTTGGTCAGCGAACAGCCGGACCTGGATCTGGGAAACCTCCTGCACCGCCAGGCCTTTCTCGCCTTTGATGCCCAGGGCCATGGCATCCACGGGCAAATCCAGCGGGTCGCGCAAGGTGACTCGGGCCAGCGCCTGACCCATTATCAATTGAGCCTGGTGCCGCAGTTGGCCTATCTGCAACACAGTGCCCGGCAACGCATTTTCCAGCACAAGACGGTGCCGCAGATTGTCAGCCTGGTGCTGGAGGGGCAGGGCATCCAGCGCGATGCCTTTGAGTGGCGACTGGGCGCGACCTATCCCGAGCGCGAGTACTGCGTGCAGTTCGATGAAACCGACCTGGCATTTATCCAGCGGCTGTGCGCCGAACTGGGGGTTCACTATCACTTTCAGCACCGGCCGGACGGGCATCTGTTGGTGTTCGGCGATGATCAGACGGTATTTGCCCAGGCAGACCAGCCGACGGGCTATGCGCCAGGTTCGGGCATGGTGGCGGCGGCGCCGGTGATCAAGCGTTTCACGGTGCGCCTGGAGGCGCGGACTACCGGGGTCAACCTGCGCGACTATGATTTTCACAAGCCGCGCCTGGTGCTGGAAAGCGCCGCCCTCGGCGAGCAGCTACCGCCGCTGGAGGCCCAGGGCTACCCTGGGCACTTCACCGACCGTACCCACGGCAAGCACCTGGCGCAGCGGGCGCTGGAGCGTCATCGCAGCGACCAGCGGCAAGCCCACGGCGAGGGCGACCAGACGGCGCTGGTCAGCGGACAGTTCCTCACACTGGCCGACCATCCGCGCCAGGCATGGAATGGCCTGTGGCTGGTGACGCGGGTGATCCACCAGGGCCGGCAACCGCAAGTGCTGGAGGAGTCCGTCGGCGCGATGGATGAGCAGGGGTACCGCAACGAGTTCTTCGCCACGCCCTGGGACGTGCCGTTTCGCCCGCCGCTGCCTGCGGCGAGGGCGCCGGTTGCAGGCTTTCAGAACGCCGTGGTCACCGGGCCGGTCGACAGCGAAATCCATTGCGATGAGTTTGGCCGGGTCAAGGTGCAACTGGCCTGGGATCGCCACGGCCAATACAGCGAACACTCCAGCTGCTGGCTGCGGGTTGTCAGCGCCTGGGCCCACGAGCACTACGGCAGCGTGGTGATCCCGCGGGTGGGCATGGAAGTGCTGGTGGGGTTCGTCAACGGCGATGTCGATATGCCGCTGGTGGTCGGCTGCCTGGCCAATGGCGCGACGCCAGTGCCCCTCGACCTGCCGGCGGACAAGACCCGCAGCATCTTCCGCAGCCTGAGCAGCCCAGGGGGTGGTGGCTATAACGAGCTGCGCATCGAAGACCGCAAGGGCGCCGAGCAGATCTACCTGCGTGCCCAGCGCGACTGGACCCAGCACGTGCTCCACGATCTGCGCCTGCAGGTGGATCACCAGCGGCATGTGCAGGTAAGTGGCGAGTCGCACCACGAGTTGCACGGCGAAGAGCAGCGGATTACCCACGGCAACCGGCTGACGGAACTCAAGCAGGACGATCACCTGGTGATCGCGGGGCAGCAGCAGGTGCAAGTGGCGCGCTATTCGTTGCAGGCGGGCGAGCAGATCAGCCTCGGCGCAGGCCAGCAAATGGTGGTCGATGGCGGCGCCAGCCTGACGCTGCAGGCCGGGGGGCAATGGATCACATTGTCGGCCGGGGGGATTTTCAGCAGCACACCGATCCAGTTGGGCGGTGCGCCGTCGGCTGCCACGGCGCCATCACCCCTGCGTCCGGGGGGACAGGAAACCCTGCTGGCGGCGTTGGCCGCACCGTTGAGTGCCGCACAGGTGTTCAGCTTCAAGCGCAGTGCGCCGTTCTGTGAGGAGTGTGAGCGCTGCAAAAATGGCGTCTGCGACACTCCGCAGCATCGAGTGGGGGGCTTGCGATGATGACCCCCCGTGAGTGGCTGGCCCAGGAGCCGCTGCAGGACGGCGAGCAGCTGTTTGTCATCCTGGCCAGTACCAGTGAGTGTCAGCCGGTGGCGGCCTGGCGCCAGGCAGATGGCGGGCCGTTGAGCCCGGTGTGGGCCGGCAGCGAGTACGCCGCCTGGGCTGAGGTGATGCCCTATGTGGCATTGGTCAGCGAGAGCAGTGGGTTTCTCGACTGGGTGGCCGAATGCGCGGCTACCGATTGGGGTTGGTTGGCCGTTTCCTCCAGCCCGCTGCCCACGGTGGTCGAACATCTCGCCAGCCTGACCAAGGTGCGTTTGCCCGAGGGGCAGGAAGTGTTTTTCCGCTTCTGGGATGGTGGTTACCTGCTGCCGATCCTGCAAGGGCTGGGGCCTGGGGCGGGGGAGGTGCTTGCGGTATTTCGACGCTACTGGATCAACGGCCAGCTCCAGGGAGTGCCGGCCACGGGAGTGGGGGCGGCGAGGAAAAGTCCCTGGTGGGAAGTGCCCCCCACGCTACTCAAGCAGCTTGGCGAACAGTCCAGCGTGACCCTGGTGGATAACCTGCTGCAATGGCTGGCCCAGGAGCATCCCGACGTGCACGACGCCTTCGCGCCAGCGACCTTGCAGCACAAGGTCGCGTACTTTGTGCGCCCACCTTACGCCGGGCAGCAGGCATTGATTGCCTACCTGGCCGGCGAGCGGGGTTGAGTCAGGCGTTCAGTGACTGCTGCAAGTCATCGAGCAGGTCCTCGATCGCCTCGATGCCCACCGACAGGCGGATCATCTCCGGACGTACGCCGGCCTTGGCCTGCTCCTGCTCGTTCATCTGCCGGTGGGTGGTGGACGCCGGGTGGCAGGCCAGGGACTTGGCGTCGCCGATATTCACCAGGCGCTTGAAGATCTGCAGCGCATCGTAGAAGCGCACCCCGGCGGCATAGCCGCCCTTCAGGCCGAAGGACAGGATCGCCGAGGGTTTGCCCTGCATGTACTTTTGCGCCAGGTGATGGTGCGGGTGATCCGGCAGGCCGGCGTAGCTGACCCATTCCACCTGCTCGTGGGCCTGCAGGAACTGTGCGACTTTCAACGCGTTCTCGGTGTGGCGCTCCATGCGCAAGGCCAGGGTTTCCAGGCCTTGCAGCAGCAGGAAGGCGTTCATCGGGGCCAGGGCGGCACCGGTGTTGCGCAGCGGCACGGTGCGGGCACGGGCAATAAAGGCTGCCGGGCCGAATTTCTCGCTGTACACCACGCCATGGTAGGCCGGCTCGGGTTGGTTGAGGCCGGGGAATTTCTGCGGGTAGTCGGTCCAGGGGAAGGTGCCGCTGTCGACAATCACCCCGCCCAGGGAGTTGCCGTGGCCGCCGACATACTTGGTCAGGGAATGCACGACGATATCCGCGCCAAACTGGATCGGCTTGCACAGGATCGGCGTGGCGACGGTGTTATCCACCATCAGCGGTACGCCGCGGGCATGGGCGACGTCGGCCAGGGCCTGCAGGTCGACGATATTGCCCGCCGGGTTGCCGATGCTTTCGCAGTACACCAGCTTGGTGTTGTCGTCGATCAGCTCGGCGATGGCCTCGGCCGAGTCATTGCGGGCGAAGCGCACATCAACGCCGAAGCTCGGCAGCAGGTGGGCGAACAGGGTGTAGGTGCCGCCGTACAGCTGTGGGGTGGAGACGATATTGTCGCCGGCACGGGTCAGGGCCTGGATGGCATAGTGAATGGCCGCGCTGCCTGCCGACACGGCCAGGGCCGCGATCCCGCCTTCCAGTGCGGCCATGCGCTGTTCCAGCACGTCGTTGGTGGGGTTCATGATCCGCGTGTAGATATTGCCGGGTACGTCGAGGTTGAACAGATCGGCGCCATGCTGGGCGTTATCGAACTCGAAGGCGACGTTCTGGTAGATCGGCACGGCGACCGCCTTGGTGGTCGGGTCCGATTTGAAGCCGTGGTGCAATGCGATTGTGGCGTCTTTCATGGTGGATACTGACCTCCCTGGATTGCATGGGGCAGCCCCGGATAAGGTAGGAGCTGGCTTGCCTGCGATGGCATCAGCGCAGAGTACGGGTAATACCGCGTCGCCTGCATCGCGGGCAAGCCCGCTCGCACATAACTCGCTAGAACGTTTTCGCTGCTGTTCCTACATTTGCGACATAAGCACCGCCCGGCATGCAGCCCTGCACCTTTGCCCGCGTAAAAGGTAAACTTCGCCCCCTGCGCAGGAGCAACCATGAATTATCGTCACGCCTTTCACGCCGGCAACCACGCCGATGTCTTCAAACACCTGACCTTGACCCGCCTCATCGCCCTGATGTCGCGCAAGGAACAGCCGTTTGCCTATCTCGACACCCACGCCGGAATTGGTCTGTATGACCTGCAAGGCGACCAGGCCAACCGCACCGGTGAATACCTGGAAGGCATTGCCCGCCTGTGGGGCGAGGCGGACCTGCCGGCGCTGACCGCTGACTACATGCGGGTGCTGCACGAGATGAACCCGGATGGCCAATTGCGCTATTACCCCGGTTCGCCAGAGCTGGCGCGGCGCCTGACCCGCCCCCAGGACCGCGTGCTGCTCAACGAAAAACACCCGGAAGACGGCGTGTTGCTCAAGGACAACATGAAGGGCGACCGCCGCGTGAAGGTCCATCTGGGCGAAGGCTGGCACGTGCCACGGGCCTTGCTGCCGGTGCCTGAAAAGCGCGCGCTGATGCTGATCGACCCGCCGTTCGAGCAACTCGACGAGATGCAGCGTTGCGCCGCCTCCCTCAAGGAAGCCGTGGGCCGCATGCGCCAGACGGTCGCCGCGATCTGGTACCCGGTCAAGGACCAGCGCATGTTGCGCCGCTTCTACCAGGACCTGGCCGGCACCGGCGCGCCAAAGCTGCTGCGCGTGGAGTTGCTGGTGCATCCGCTGGATACCCCCAACACCCTGACCGGTTCGGGCCTGGCGATTGCCAACCCGCCGTGGGGGCTGGAGGAGGAGTTGCGTGAGCTGCTGCCGTGGCTGTCGAAGAAACTGGGGCAGACTCAGGGTGGGTGGCAGATGGATTGGCTGATCGCCGAGTAACGGCATCGCTCTTTAGAGTGCTATCGCGGGCAAGCCCGCTCCCATATGGTTATGTGATCCCATGTGGGAGCGGGCTTGCCCGCGATGCTTTTGACGTCAGATCGGGCAGGTCACGCCAGTACCGCCGATCCCGCAATAACCCTGGGGATTCTTCGCCAGGTACTGCTGGTGATAGGCCTCGGCGAAGTACACCGTGGGCGCCTCGTCGATTTCCGTGGTGATCTCGCCCAGGCCGGCCTTGGTCAGTTCTTCCTGATAGGCCTGTGCACTGGCCTTCGCGGCCTCCAGTTGCTCAGGCGTGGTCGCGTAGATCACCGAGCGATACTGGCTGCCAATGTCATTGCCCTGGCGCATGCCCTGGGTTGGGTTGTGCAGTTCCCAGAACATCTTCAACAGGTCTTCGTACTTGAGTTTGGCCTGGTCATACACCACCAGCACCACTTCGCTATGGCCGGTCAGGCCCGAGCAGACTTCTTCGTAGGTCGGGTTTGGTGTGAAGCCGCCGGCGTAGCCGACCACGGTACTGACCACGCCGTCGCGCTGCCAGAATTTGCGTTCTGCGCCCCAGAAACAGCCGAGGCCAAAAATCGCAAACCCCACATCGTCCATAAACGGGCCCAGCAGCGGGTTGCCGTTGACGAAGTGCGTCTCGGGCAGATTCATCGGGGTTTCACGACCAGGCAAGGCTTGTTCGGCAGTAGGCAGCACGTTTTTATTCACCAGGATTTCCGAGCGCAAGACCATGATCAGTCCTCTCGTCAGGTTGAGTTAACAGTTCAGACCACCAGTGTGCCCGAGTGTTACAGCGCTGTCAGGCGATTGGCCCGCGCGGATAGCGTTTGAGCCTGTCCAGCAGCTCGGAGCCGGGGATTGGCCGGTCGAACAGGTAGCCCTGGCCGACGTCGCAGCGATGGCGGCGCAGGAACGCCAACTGCTCGGCAGTCTCGATGCCTTCGGCGACCACCTTGAGCTTGAGGTTGTGCGCCATGGCGATCACCGCCGAGGTGATTTCCATGTCGTCCTGGTTGTCCGGGATTTCATGGATAAAGCTGCGGTCGATCTTGATGATGTCGATGGGGAATTTCTTCAGGTAACTCAGGGACGAGTAGCCGGTGCCGAAATCATCCATGGCCAGGGTCAGGCCGAAACTCTTCAACTGATCCAGTTGCAGGCGCGTGTCCTCGGTGGCTTCCAGCAGCAGGCCCTCGGTCAGCTCCAGCTCCAGCAGGTTGGCCGGTAGCTGTTCTTCCTTGAGGATGCTGGCGATGGAGGCCACCAGGTCCGGGTCGGAAAACTGCTTGGGCGACAGGTTGATCGCCACCTGCAAGTTGCCCATGCCCGCGGCGCTCAACTGCTTGCTCATGCGGCAGGCCTGGCGCGCGATCCATTTGCCGATGGGGATGATCAGGCCGGTCTCTTCGGCGACGCTGATGAACTGGTCCGGACGGATCATGCCCTTTTCCGGGTGGTTCCAGCGCAACAGCGCCTCCATGCCGAGCAGGCGCCCGCTGCGCAGGCACAGCTTGGGCTGGTAGAACACGTCCAGCTCGTTCTGGGTCAGGGCGCGGCGCAGATTGTTTTCCACGAACAGTTTGTAACTGGCCTCGGCATTCAGGGTTTCGGTAAACACCTGCACCTGGTGCTTGCCGTTGGCCTTGGCCTTGTGCAGCGCCAGGCCGGCGTTGCGCATCAGTGTCTGTGGGTCGCGGCCATGCAGCGGGGCGCAGGCCAGGCCCACGGAGCCGGTGACGCTGATCAACTGGTTGTCGACGAACATCGGTTTGTCGAGGGTCATCAACAACTGGCAGGCCATTTGCTGGCCGACTTCAAGGTCGGCGTTGTCGAGCAGCACCGCAAATTCGTTACTGGCAAAACGCGCCAGGCTGCCGCCGGCATTGAGGCTGTTGCGCAGGCGCCGGGCCAGGCTGATCAGCAACTTGTCGCCGGTCTGGTGGCCGAGGCTGTCGTTGATCCGCTTGAAGTTGTCGATATCCACCAGCAACAGGCTGATGGGCGCGTCGCTGTCGCGGGCGAAGCGTTCGTCGAGGTTGCGGATAAACGCCGGGCGGTTGCCCAGGTTGGTCAGGTTGTCGGTGTAGGCCAGGCGCTCGATACGCTGTTGGGCCAGCTTGGCCTGGGTGATGTCTTCGTAGATGCCGATGTAGTGGGTCAGTTCGCGATTGTCGCCATACACCTTGGAAATCGACAACTGGCCCCAGTACGGTTCGAGGTTTTTGCGCCGGCTCTTGAACTCGCCCTGCCAGCTGTTGCTTTGGGCCAGGCTGGAGGGCGCGTCGAACAGCAGTTCGCTGAGGTTCTCCAGGGCCGGCAACTGGGCCAGGCGATGGCCGTGGACTTCTTCGGTGCTGTACTGGGTGATTGCGGTAAAGCTGGGGTTGACGTACTCCACCACGCCGTCGCAATTGACCAGCAGGAAGGCGTTGGCACTTTGCTCCACGGCGCGCTGGAACAGGTGCAGGGCGCTGGTGGCGGTGCGACGGTTGTGGTTGTTGATGACCTGGGCGAACTGGTCGGCCAATTCACCGGCAAAGGCAATTTCATCGGACAGCCAATCTCGGGTGCAAGTGCTTTGTTCCAGGCACAGCACGCCCACCACCTGGCCATCCACGCGGATACTGGCGTCGAGCATGGCGTGGACTTCCAGGGGGCGCAGGCTTTCGACCATGTCCCGGGTGCGGGGATCGCGCAGGGCATTGCCGGCGTCGATGGCGCGGCTGCTTTGCAGGGCTTCCAGGTAGTCCGGGAAGCCGCTGGCATCAATCGGCAAGGGCAGATGGTGCTGCTGGTCGGCGCGGTGAAAAGCAGAAATCGGCACCAGTTGCTGGCCTTCGAGGTTCCAGATACTGGCGCAGTCGATCTGGTAGATATCGCAGGCACTGCGGGTGATCAGTTCGGCGGCTTCTTGCAGGGAATTGTTGGTGCTGTAGCGCTGGCGGGCCAGCAGCAGGATCAGCTCCTGCTGGGCGCGCACCCGCTCCAGGTGCTGCAACTGTTCCTGTTGTGCGCGCTGGTTGAGCTCCAGGGCGATCTGCAGGCGGCTGTTCTGGTCCTCCAGGTCGGCGGTGGGCATCGGCGCCGGGTTGCTGAACAAGCCGTCTACCACCATCAGGTAGCCGCGTAGCAGGTGGCGATTGTGCTGCTTGTAGGCCTCGCCGACCTCCAGCAGGCTCAACTGGCCGTCGTTGGTGTGCAAGGTGTAGCGCACCAGGTAGTGGGGGCTGGCGGTCAGTTGCTGCTGGATCGCGTCATGCAACTGGTAGCGTGCCTGGGGCTCCATCAGGCTGGCGTAGGGCGAGCCGATCAGCGAGCACAGCTCTACGGCGGGCAAGCCGAATTGGCGTTCACAATTGGGGTCAAGGTACAGCAGCGCCCAGCTGGCCTCATTCAGCCGCTCGAAACGCAGCATACCGAGGCGCGAAGGCACCGGTAATTGCGTCACGACCTCGGCCGCCGTTCGGGCGACATCGGGTTGGCTTTTCATGGGGGAGCTCGCTTGGAAAAATGCGCATCGCGCCGGGCTATCGCCCTCTTTGTTGCTGTCTGCGGCAAGGTTGCATCATGCAGCACGGACTGACAAGAGAGGATGAAGGCTAAGTGCTATAAGTGGGTTATCGGCCGTGCAGTGGATTTCTACAGTCGCAATGATGGACGGTTATCCTGCGTGGCCCTTGTAGGCGCCTGGGCAATTGAGGCGGGCAAAAAAAGCCCCGCCAAATTGGCGGGGTTGAGGTACGAGCGTGGCGCTCGGAAATCGTTGCAGCCAGGCCTCCCCGGTGAAGGGGAGGCCGCTGCCGTTTACAGCAGGATGGTGCGGATGTCGTTCAGCAACTGGCTCAGGCGCTGGGTGAAGCGTGCAGCGGCCGCGCCATTGATCACGCGGTGATCGTAGGACAGCGACAGTGGCAGCATCAGCTTCGGCTGGAAGGCCTTGCCGTCCCACACAGGCTGGATAGTTGCCTTGGAAACACCGAGGATCGCCACTTCCGGCGCGTTGACGATTGGCGTGAAGCCAGTGCCGCCAATGTGCCCGAGGCTGGAGATGGTGAAGCAGGCACCTTGCATGTCGTCCGGAGTCAGCTTCTTGTCGCGGGCCTTGGCAGCCAGTGCAGCCGCTTCGGCAGCCAGTTGCAGCAGGCTCTTCTGGTCGACGTTCTTGATGACCGGTACCAGCAGGCCATCCGGGGTGTCGACGGCGAAGCCGATGTGCACGTATTTCTTGCGAATGATCGCCTTGCCGCTTGGTGCCAGCGAACTGTTGAAGTCCGGCAGCTCCTTGAGCAGGTGCGCGCAGGCCTTGAGCAGCAGTGGCAGCACGGTCAGCTTGACGCCAGCCTTCTCGGCCACGGCTTTCTGCGCAACGCGGAAAGCTTCCAGGTCGGTGATGTCGGCCTGGTCGAACTGAGTCACGTGCGGAATGTTCAGCCAGCTGGCGTGCAGACCGGCTGCGCCGATTTGCATCAGGCGCGTCATCGGCACTTCTTCGATTTCGCCGAAGCGGCTGAAGTCTACGGTGCGGATCGGCGGAATGCCCGAGCCACCGGTAGCAGTGCCGGCAGCCGGAGCTTCCTTGGCTTTTTGCATCATGGACTTGACGTAGACCTGCACGTCTTCCTTGAGCACGCGACCATGTGGGCCGGTAGGGCTGACAGCGCTCAGCTCGACGCCGAATTCACGGGCCAGTTGACGCACGGCAGGGCCGGCGTGAGCCTTGGCACCACTTGGCGCAGGGGCAGCCGCCGGGGCCGGTGCGGCCTCGGCTTTTGCCGCAGGAGCCGGGGCGGCAGCAGCCGGTGCAGCTTCAGCTTTGGCGGCCGGAGCAGCAGCGGCAGCGGCAGGCGCCGGAGCAGCAGCAGGCGCAGCGCCTTGTACTTTCAGCTTGAGGATGAAGTCACCAGTGCCGACTTCGTCTTCGAGCTTGACCGCGATGCTTTCCACTACGCCGGCAGCCGGCGATGGGATTTCCATGGAGGCCTTGTCGGACTCCAGGGTGATCAGCGACTGGTCGGCTTCGACGGTGTCGCCGACTTTGACCAGCAGCTCGATGATCTTGGCCTTGCCCGACGAGCCGATGTCCGGGACGTGAATGTCCTGGACAGTGGCTGCGGCCGGAGCTGCGGCCGGGGCAGCAGGAGCCTCGGCAGCAGCAGGTTTCTCGGCGGCTGGTGCCGGTGCAGCAGCGGCAGCAGGCGCCGCCGCCGGGGCCGCATCAGCGGCACCTTCGATTTCCAGCTCCAGCAGTTCGTCGCCTTCTTTCAGGCGGTCGCCCAGCTTCACTTTCAGGCTCTTGACCACGCCGGCCTTGGGAGCAGGGATTTCCATGCTCGCCTTGTCCGATTCCAGGGTCAGGATGCTCTGGTCGGCTTCGACGGTGTCGCCGACCTTTACAAACAGCTCGATTACTTCACCTTCACCGCTGCCGATGTCAGGTACGCGAATGAGTTCGCTCACAAAAAGTCTCCTCAGCAGTCCAGTGGGTTGCGTTTTTCCGGGTTGATCCCGAACTTGACGATGGCGTCAGCCACCACCTTGGGTTCGATCTCACCACGGTCAGCCAAGGCTTCCAGGGCTGCCAACACCACAAAGTGACGGTCGACTTCGAAGAAGTGACGCAGCTTCTTGCGGCTGTCACTGCGGCCGAAACCATCGGTGCCCAGGACTTTGAATTCCTTGGACGGGACCCACTGGCGAATTTGTTCAGCAAACAGTTTCATGTAGTCGGTAGAGGCGATAACCGGACCCTTACGGCCAGCCAGGCACTCTTCGACGTAGCTCAGCGCAGGCTTCTGGCCTGGGTGCAGGCGGTTGCTGCGCTCTACGGCCAGGCCGTCGCGACGCAGTTCGTTGAAGCTGGTAACGCTCCACACATCAGCGCCGACGTTGAACTCTTCACGCAGGATCTTCGCCGCTTCACGCACTTCGCGCAGGATGGTGCCGGAGCCCATCAGTTGCACGTGGTGTGCCGCTTCCTTGGTGTCTTCTTCGAGCAGGTACATGCCCTTGATGATGCCTTCTTCAACACCGGCCGGCATGGCTGGTTGCTGGTAGGACTCGTTCATCACGGTGATGTAGTAGAAAACGTCCTGCTGCTCTTCGGTCATCTTCTTCATGCCGTCCTGGATGATCACCGCCAGCTCGTAGCCGTAGGTTGGATCAAAGGTGCGGCAGTTCGGGATGGTGGCAGCCAGGATGTGGCTGTGACCGTCTTCGTGTTGCAGGCCTTCGCCGTTCAGCGTGGTGCGCCCGGCGGTACCGCCGATCAGGAAACCACGGGTACGGCTGTCGCCTGCTGCCCAAGCCAGGTCGCCAATGCGCTGGAAGCCGAACATCGAGTAGAAGATGTAGAACGGCAGCATCGGCTGGTTGTGGCTGGAGTACGAAGTACCGGCAGCGATGAAGGAGCTCATGGCGCCCGCTTCGTTGATGCCTTCTTCGAGGATCTGGCCCTTCTTGTCTTCCTTGTAGAACATCACCTGGTCTTTATCGACTGGCTCGTAGAGCTGGCCGACGGAGGAGTAGATGCCCAACTGGCGGAACATGCCTTCCATACCAAAGGTACGGGCTTCGTCCGGGATGATCGGGACGATGCGCGGGCCGATTTCCTTGTCCTTGACCAGTTGCGCGAGGATCCGCACGAAGGCCATGGTGGTGGAGATTTCACGGTCGCCCGAACCGTCAAGGATTGCCTTGAGGGTGCTGAGGTCCGGCGTCGGTACGCTGAAGCTCTGTGCCCGGCGCTGTGGCACGAAACCGCCCAGTGCAGTGCGACGCTCGCTGAGGTAGCGGGCTTCGGCGCTGTTTGGCTCGGGCTTGAAGAACGGCAGGTTCTCCAGCTCTTCGTCCTTGACCGGAATGTCGAAGCGGTCGCGGAACAACTTCAGGCTGTCGACATCGACTTTCTTGGTGTTGTGGGCGGTGTTCTTCGCTTCGCCGGCACCGGTGCCATAACCCTTGATGGTCTTGGCCAGGATGACGGTCGGTTGTTCTTTGTGGTTGACCGCTTCGTGGTACGCCGCGTAGACCTTGTACGGGTCGTGGCCGCCACGGTTGAGTTTCCAGATCTCGTCGTCGGACAGGTCGGCAACCATCGCCTTGAGTTCAGGCGTGTTGAAGAAGTGTTCACGTACGAACGCGCCGTCTTTGGCTTTGTAGTTCTGGTACTCGCCGTCGATGACTTCGTCCATGCGGCGTTGCAGGATACCGTCGACGTCCTTGGCCAGCAGTGGGTCCCAGAAACGGCCCCAGATGACTTTGGTTACGTTCCACTGGGCACCGCGGAACACGCCTTCGAGTTCCTGGATGATCTTGCCGTTGCCGCGAACCGGGCCGTCGAGGCGCTGCAGGTTGCAGTTGATGACGAAGATCAGGTTGTCCAGCTTCTCGCGGCCGGCCAGGGAGATGGCGCCCAGGGATTCCGGCTCGTCGCACTCGCCGTCGCCCAGGAAACACCAGACCTTCTGCTTGCCTTCGGGGATGAAGCCACGGGCTTCCAGGTACTTCATGAAACGTGCCTGGTAGATCGCCTGGATCGGGCCCAGACCCATGGATACGGTCGGGAACTGCCAGAAGTCAGGCATTAGCCAAGGGTGCGGGTACGACGACAGGCCGCCACCGTCGACTTCCTGGCGGAAGTTGTTCATCTGGTCTTCGGTGATGCGACCTTCCATGAACGCACGGGCGTAGACGCCTGGCGAGGTGTGACCCTGGAAGTAGATCAGGTCGCCGCCGTGTTCTTCGGTCGGGGCCTGGAAGAAGTAGTTGAAGCCAATGTCATACAGGGTTGCGCTGGAAGCGAAGCTGGAGATGTGACCGCCCAGGTCAGAATCTTTCAAGTTCGTGCGCATAACCATCGCCATCGCGTTCCAGCGTACCAGCGAGCGAATGCGGCGTTCCATGAACAGGTCGCCAGGCATGCGTGCTTCGTGGGTAACGGGGATGGTGTTGCGGTATGGCGTGGTGATGGCGTAGGGCAGTTGCGAGCCGCTGCGGGTCGCGAGTTCGCCCATACGGGTCATCAGGTAGTGAGCACGGTCTTCGCCTTCTTTGTCGAGAACCGATTCCAGGGCGTCCAGCCATTCCTGGGTTTCGACGGGATCGAGGTCTTGCATGGCTTGCTCCAGGGCGGAAAGGCTACCAGAATCGGTTGCCTGAAGTTTGCGACTGGCCTTGTGGGCAGACGACATAAATTCTTGGATGGCCGAAGGTTGCTTCGGCGTCCTGTAGTTTTACTACAAATCGTCGGCCATTTCAGCCTTTCGAATGTATATACGAGTAGTAAAACTACACAAGACCGAGGTGGTTGCTCGGTCTGGCTGGTGAGCATAATCGTTATTGTTGATCTTTTGCGAACAAGAAAAGGTAGAAGTTTAATGTTGCCTGCCAAAATTAATGATTTTTCAGCTATTTCTAACTTTTGTTCGACAGTCCTTCATCGAGCGTGGTTCTTGCGTTCACAGCCACTCGCCATTCACGCGCCGATCAAGGATAGACCATGAGCCTTCCAACGCTGGTTGAACTCCCAGCCGTTTTGTTGCCATTTGCCAACCGGGCCGAGCAGTCATTTCGTGACGCGGCGGCCATGCTGGATGCCGATCATGGCCTGTCTGCGTGGACGCCGCAACGTTGGGCCGACTTCGCCCGGGTATGTGCCGCCAGCGATTTTGTGATTGAACAGAGTGTTCGTGACCCTTTGATGTTGCTTGAGCTGGTGGCCTGGGGCGAGCTGGACCGCGGCTTTGCGCCTGATGAACTGTGTGGGCAGATTGCCGCAGCCGTGCAACAGGCTGAAACAGAAGATGAGCTGGGGCGTGTGCTGCGTCGCCAGCGCACCCGCCAGCAAGTGCGGATCATCTGGCGCGACCTGACCCGACAGGCGGACCTGGTACAGACCTGCCGCGACCTGTCGGACATGGCCGACGCCAGCATCGACCAGGCTTACCAGTGGCTGTACCAGCGCCACTGCGCGCAATTCGGCACCCCCATCGGCGGGCGCAGCGGCGAGCCGCAGCAGATGGTCATCCTCGGCATGGGCAAGCTGGGTGCGGTGGAACTGAACCTGTCGTCGGACATCGACCTGATCTTCGCCTACCCCGAAGGCGGCGAGACCGTGGGCGCCAAGCGGGCCCTCGACAACCAGGAGTTCTTTATCCGCCTGGGCCAGAAACTGATCAAGGCCCTGGACCCGATGACCGTCGACGGCTTTGTGTTCCGGGTCGACATGCGCCTGCGGCCCTACGGTTCAGCAGGGGCGCTGGTGTTGAGCTTCAACGCATTGGAGCAGTACTACCAGGACCAGGGCCGCGACTGGGAACGCTACGCGATGATCAAGGCGCGGGTGGTGGCCGGCGACCAGGTGGCCGGCGCGCAACTGCTCGACCTGCTGCGCCCGTTTGTCTATCGGCGTTACCTGGACTTTTCTGCGATCGAAGCGCTGCGCACCATGAAGCAGTTGATCCAGCAAGAAGTGCGGCGCAAGGGCATGGCCGACAACATCAAGCTGGGGGCGGGCGGCATCCGCGAGGTGGAGTTTATCGCCCAGGCGTTCCAGCTGATTCACGGTGGCCGCGACCTCAGCCTGCAACAACGGCCGCTGCTGAAAGTGCTGGGCACCCTGGAAGGCCAGGGCTACCTGCCGCCGGCGGTGATTGCCGAGTTGCGTGCCGGCTATGAGTTCCTGCGCTACACCGAGCATGCGATCCAGGCCATTGCCGATCGCCAGACGCAAATGCTGCCCAACACGGACGAGGACCAGGCGCGCATTGCCTTTATGTTGGGTTTTGCCAACTGGACGGCGTTCCATGAACAGTTGATGTACTGGCGTGGCCGGGTGGACTGGCATTTCCGCCAGGTGATTGCCGATCCGGACGAAGAGGAGGGGGTGGAAAGCGAATTGGTGGTGGGTGGCGAGTGGCTGCCCTTGTGGGAAGAATCCCAAAATGAGGAGGCCGCCTGTCGCCAATTGGCCGAAGGCGGCTTTGCCGACGCGCCCAAGGCCCTGAAAGCCTTGGCCAGCCTGCGCGGCAGCCCGCAATTGCGCGCGATGCAGCGCCTGGGGCGTGAGCGTCTGGATGCGTTTATCCCGCGCCTGCTGGCCCAGGCTGTCGAACATGCCAACCCGGACCTGGTGCTGGAACGAGTGCTGCCGTTGGTAGAGGCCGTCGCGCGGCGTTCTGCTTATCTGGTGCTGTTGACGGAAAACCCTGACGCCTTGCGTCGGTTGTTGACCCTGTGCGCCGCCAGCCCGTGGATTGCCGAGCAGATCACCCGCTTCCCGCTGCTGCTGGACGAATTGCTCAACGAAGGCCGCCTGTTCAAACCGCCCTTGGCGCCGGAACTGGCCGCCGAACTGCGCGAGCGCCTCACACGCATCCCTGAGGATGACCTTGAGCAGCAAATGGAAGCCCTGCGCCACTTCAAGCTGGCGCACCGGTTGCGGGTCGCGGCCTCGGAAATCGCTGGCAGCCTGCCGCTGATGAAGGTCAGCGACTACCTGACCTGGCTCGCCGAGGCGATTCTGGAGCAGGTGCTGGCCCTGGCCTGGCGCCAGACCGTGGCCCGCCACGGTACGCCGCAACGCCTCGACGGTACCTTGTGCGACCCCGGATTTATCATCGTCGGTTATGGCAAGGTCGGCGGTATCGAACTGGGACATGGCTCGGACCTGGACCTGGTGTTTATCCACGACGGTGACCCCCAGGCCGAAACCGACGGCGCCAAGCCGATTGATGGCGCGCAGTTCTTTACCCGCCTGGGCCAGCGCATCATTCACCTGCTGACCACCCAGACCAACTCCGGGCAATTGTACGAAGTGGATATGCGCCTGCGACCTTCTGGCGCATCCGGCCTGCTGGTCAGCTCCCTGGGGGCATTTGCCCGTTATCAGGAAAACGAGGCCTGGACCTGGGAGCATCAAGCCCTGGTGCGCGCGCGGGTGCTGGTCGGCAGCCAGGACGTGGGCCGGGCGTTTGAGGCCGTACGGGCGCGGGTACTGGGGCGCACGCAAGACCTGGCGAAGCTGCGCCAGGAGGTCAGCGAGATGCGCGCCAAGATGCGTGACAACCTGGGCACCAAGTCGACCGCAGCCGGCACCGCGGCGAATGCCTTCGAGCCCACGGCGCTGTTCGATCTCAAGCAGGACGCAGGAGGTATCGTCGATATTGAATTTATGGTGCAATACGCCGCTTTGGCGTGGTCTGCGCAACATCCATTGCTGCTGCGCTATACCGACAATATCCGCATCCTGGAAGGCTTGGAGCAGGTCGGGCTGATGCCCGCCGCCGATGCCCACCTGTTGCGCGAGGTGTATAAGGCCTACCGCTCGGCAGCCCATCGCCAGGCCTTGCAGAACGAGGCGGGTGTGGTGGCCGGGGATCAGTTTGCCGACGAACGGCGGCAGGTGAAACGGATCTGGCAAGAACTGGGGTTAAGCTAAAACACTACGGCGACCCCAATTGAATGTGGAGACCGGCTTTAGGTGGAAGCGGGCTGGCCCGCGATGCAGGCGCTGCGGTCTGGCTGACAGCACGCGGTGATGCTATCGCGGGCCAGCCCGCTCCCACACAAACCGTGACCTACAGTAATTATCGAGGCGGGGAGGCATGAGCCTCCCCGAATCGTTTGTGGAAACTACATGAATATTCTGATCGTTGGGCCCAGTTGGGTCGGTGACATGGTAATGGCGCAGACACTGTTCCAGTGCCTGAAACAGCGTCATCCCGACTGCCAAATCGACGTGCTCGCCCCCGAGTGGAGCCGGCCGATCCTGGAGCGCATGCCCGAGGTACGGCAGGCCTTGAGCTTCCCGCTCGGCCATGGCGCGCTGGAGCTGGCGACCCGGCGGCGGATCGGCAAGTCTCTGGCCGGCCAGTACGACCAGGCGATCCTGCTGCCCAACTCGATGAAGTCGGCCCTGGTGCCGTTCTTCGCCGGCATCCCCAAGCGTACCGGCTGGCGCGGCGAGTTCCGCTATGGCTTGCTCAATGACGTGCGCAAGCTCGACAAAGCCCGCTACCCGCTGATGATCGAGCGCTTCATGGCCCTGGCCTATGCGCCCAATGCCGAGTTGCCGACGCCGTATCCACGGCCGAGCCTGCTCATCGACCCGGTCACCCGCGACGCGGCCCTGGCCAAGTTCGGCCTGAGCCTCGATCGGCCGGTGCTGGCGCTGTGCCCAGGCGCCGAGTTTGGCGAGTCCAAGCGCTGGCCGTCGGAGCATTACGCCAAGGTCGCCGAGCTGAAAATCCGCGAAGGCTGGCAAGTCTGGCTGTTTGGCTCGAAAAACGATCACTCGGTGGGCGAGGATATCCGCCAGCGCCTGATCCCCGGCCTGCGCGAAGAAGCGGTCAATCTCAGTGGCGATACGTCATTGGCCGAGGCCATCGACCTGTTGTCCTGCGCCGACTCGGTGGTGTCCAACGACTCCGGCCTGATGCACGTGGCCGCCGCGCTGAACCGCCCGCTGGTGGCGGTGTACGGCTCCACCTCGCCGGGCTTTACCCCACCATTGGCCGACAAGGTCGAAGTGGTGCGCCTGGGCCTCGATTGCAGCCCGTGCTTTGACCGCACCTGCCGTTTCGGCCACTACAATTGCCTGCGCCAGTTGCTGCCCGATGCGGTAGCCGAAGCCTTGCAGCGTTTGCAGGGCAACGTGGTCGAGGTTCATTGAGTTGCGGGTACTGGTAATCAAGACCTCATCCCTGGGCGATGTGATCCACGCCTTGCCGGCATTGACCGACGCGGCCCGGGCGATCCCGGGGATCCGCTTTGACTGGGTGGTGGAAGAAGGCTTCGCCGAAATCCCCACCTGGCACCCTGCGGTGGACAAGGTGATCCCCGTGGCGATTCGCCGCTGGCGCAAGAGCCTCTGGCAGACCTTCAAGAGTGGCGAGTGGCGCCGCTTCAAGAAGCAGATCCAGTCGACTAAATACGACCTGGTAATCGACGCCCAGGGCCTGCTTAAAAGCGCCTGGCTGACCCGCTATGTGCGGGCGCCGGTGGCGGGCTTTGACAGAGATTCAGCTCGCGAACCCATTGCTGCGCGCTTCTATTCCCGGCGCCTGGCGGTTGCTCGTGGCCAGCATGCGGTGGAGCGCTTGCGCCAGCTGTTCGCCGTGGCCCTGGGCTATGACCTGCCCAAAGGCCTTGGGGATTACGGCCTGAGCACTGAGAAACTGCTCGGCCTGCCGCCGAAGAAACCTTTTGTGCTGCTGCTGCACGGCACCACCTGGGACACCAAGCACTGGCCCGAAGCCTACTGGCGCGAGTTGGCCGAGCGCATGGGCAGCCTGGGAGTGGATGTGAAACTGCCGTGGGGCAATGCCGCCGAAAAAGCCCGCGCCGAACGCCTGGCCCAGGGCCTGGCCAATGCCGAAGTCTTGCCCAAGCTGAACCTGGCCGGTGTGGCGCGGGTATTGGCCGGCGCCAGGGCTTGTGTGGCGGTGGATACCGGCCTCGGGCACCTGGCCGCTGCGCTGGATGTGCCGACGATCTCCCTGTTCGGCCCGACCAACCCGGGCCTGACCGGTGCCTATGGCAAGGCGCAGATTCATCTAGGCAGCGATTTCCCCTGCGCGCCCTGCCTGCAAAAGAAATGCACCTACCAACCGAGCGCTGAAGACCAGCGCCGGTTTGATCTCAAGCGCGAGTGGCCACTGTGCTTTACTCGCCTGAACCCTGAGCGTGTGGCCAGCCGACTGAGCACGTTGTTATTGGCTGAGGAGCTGCACTGATGCAACTGGCATTTGTACTGTACAAATATTTCCCCTTTGGTGGCTTGCAGCGCGACTTCATGCGCATCGCCTTGGAGTGCCAGCAGCGCGGCCACCAGATTCGTGTGTACACCTTGATCTGGGAAGGCGACGTGCCACCCGGTTTTGAAGTGCTGGTGGCGCCGGTCAAGGCGTTCTTCAACCATCGGCGCAACGAGAAGTTGACCGCCTGGATGCAGGCCGACCTGGCCAAGCGCCCGGTGGACCGCTTGATCGGCTTCAACAAAATGCCCGGCCTGGATGTGTACTACGCGGCAGACGGCTGTTTTGAGGACAAGGCGCAGAACCTGCGGCATTCGCTGTATCGCAGCTTTGGCCGCTACCGGCACTTTGCCGAGTACGAGCGCGCGGTGTTTGCCAAGGAGGCCAAGACCCAAGTGCTGATGATCTCCGAGGTCCAGCAGCCGCTGTTTATCAAACACTACGACACACCGCTGGCGCGCTTCCACCTGCTGCCACCGGGCATCGCCCAGGACCGTCGGGCGCCGCCGAATGCGGCCGAGATCCGCGCCGGCTTCCGTGCCGAATTCAACCTCGCGGACGACGATCTGCTGCTGGTGCAGATCGGTTCGGGCTTCAAGACCAAGGGCGTGGACCGCAGCCTCAAGGCGCTGGCCGCACTGCCGCCAGACCTGAAGAAGCGCACCCGCCTGTTTGTAATTGGCCAGGACGACCCCAAAGTATTCCAATTGCAGAGTGCTACCCTGGGCCTGGGCGACAATGTGCAGTTCCTCAAGGGGCGCAGTGATATCCCGCGTTTCCTGTTGGGCGCCGACCTGTTGATTCACCCGGCGTACAACGAAAACACCGGGACCGTGCTGCTCGAAGCCCTGGTGGCCGGGTTGCCGGTACTGGTCACAGCGGTGTGTGGTTATGCCCATTACATCAGCGAAGCTGATTGCGGGCGTGTGCTGGACGAGCCTTTCGAACAGGCCCAGCTCAACCAGTACCTGGCCGGGATGCTCAGTGATCAGCAGCAACGTGCGGCCTGGAGCCGCAATGGTCTGGCCTTCGCCGAGACGGCCGACCTCTATAGCATGCCGCAGCACGCTGCGGATGTAATTCTGGCGGAGCAACACTGATGAAGTTGATTCTTGCCGAACCGTTCAAGAGCCTTTGGGCCGGGCGCGATGCGTTCGCCGAAGTCGAGCTGTTGGAGGGTGAGGTTTACCGTGAACTGGAAGCCCGTCGCACCTTGCGCACCGAGGTGGATGGACGCGGCTACTTTGTGAAAATCCACCGTGGCATCGGCTGGGGTGAAATTTTCAAGAACCTGTTCACCGCCAAACTGCCGGTGCTGGGTGCCGGGCAGGAGTGGCAGGCAATTCAGCGCCTGCACGAAGTGGGCGTACCGACCATGACCGCCGTGGCTTACGGCGAGCGCGGCGCCAACCCGGCCGACCAGCATTCCTTTATTGTCACCCAAGAGCTGGCGCCGACCATCAGCCTGGAAGACTTGAGCATGGACTGGCTCAAGCAGCCACCCGAGCCGCGTCTCAAGCGCGCGCTGATTGCCGAGGTGGCCCGCATGACCGGGATGATGCATCGCGCTGGCGTCAACCATCGTGACTGCTACATCTGCCACTTCCTGCTGCACACCGACAAACCGGTGACGGCCGATGACTTCAAACTGTCGGTGATCGACCTGCACCGTGCCCAAGTGCGCCCGCGTATCAGTCAGCGCTGGCGCAACAAGGACTTGGCGGCCCTGTATTTCTCGATCCTGGATATCGGCCTGACCCGCCGCGACAAGTTGCGCTTCCTCAAAGGCTACTTCCAGCAACCCCTGCGCCAGATCCTGGCCGAGGAAGGCGCGTTGCTGCAGTGGCTGGAGCGCAAGGCCAGCAAGCTCTATGACCGTAAAGTCCGGTACGGAGGTGCGCTCTGATGGCGGGTTGGAACCTGGAACCTGCTTACTCGGAGCTTGTGGACGATTTTGGTAGCCTCGATGCGGTGTTTGCCCTGCAAGGCGAGCGGCTGACCCGTGATCCGCTGTCCGAAGTCATTCGTGTGCAGCGCGGCGGGGTCAACTATTACGTCAAGCGCTACACCGGCGCCGGCAAGGGGTTGCGGCGTTACCTGGGCAAGCCACGGGTCAAGTCCGAATGGCAGAACCTCAAGCGTTTCGCCAAGTGGGGCATTCCCACGGCCGAAGTCGTGGCCTGGGGCCTGGAGCGCAAGGGCCTGGCCTATGATCGTGGGGCGATGATCACCCGCGAGTTGCCCCGCACCGAAGACTTGGCGGCCCTGGCTGAACGCAAGGATCCGCAATTGTCCGACCCGGTATGGGTCGACAAGGTCAGCCGCCAGCTCGCCGAATACACCCGGACCATGCACGACCACCGGTTTACCCACAACGATTTGAAGTGGCGCAACCTGTTGATCGACGACCAGCAGACCCTGTACCTGATCGACTGCCCCAACGGCGACTTCTGGCGCGGGTTCTGGCTCAAGTACCGGATCACCAAGGACCTGGCGTGCCTGGACAAGGTTGCCAAATACCACTTGTCGGCCACCCAGCGCCTACGCTTCTACATGCAATATTGTCGGCGCAAGCACCTGAATACGTCGGATAAACAGCGGATTCGCCATGTGCTGAAGTTTTTCGAGGGACGCGAATGAATGACTTCCTGGCAACTGAAGACCGGGCCTTGCTGGAGCGCAATGGCCTGGCTGACTTCGACGCCCTGTGGGCCAGGCAACTGGACGCAGTGGATGAGCCCAACACCAGTCGCGGCGGCTGGAGCAGTGTGTTCCGCCTGGAACTGGAAGGCCGTGGCTTTTACCTCAAGCGCCAGAGCAACTACCTGACGCGCACCCTGCATCGGCCCTTTGGCGAGCCGACCTTTGCCCGTGAGTTTCGCAATATCAGCCGCTATCGGCAGAAGGCGATCCCGGCCTTGCAGGCCGCCTTTTATGGCGAGCGCAAGGTTGCCGGCGAATACCGCGCCTTGCTGCTGACCCGCGCGCTGGATGGCTGGAATGACCTGGACTCATTGCTTGAGCAGTGGCCGGCCCTGAGTGCCGCCCAGCACCACGCGATCCTCGTGGCTTGCGGCCAATTGGCGCGCAAGCTCCATGGCGTCGGCCAGGTGCATGGCTGTTTTTACCCTAAACATATCTTCCTGCAGGCCACCGGCGACGGTTACGCAGCGCAGTTGATCGACCTGGAAAAAACCCGGCCGCTGTTGCTGGGCCGGCGTGATCGGGTCAAAGACCTTGAGCCATTGCTGCGCCGTGCCGGCGCATGGACATCTGCGCAGGTGCGGCAATTCCTGGCGGCCTACCTCGAGCAGCCGGAGGACAGTTCGCTGGTGGATACCTGGGCGCAGTACCTGGCGGGGCGGCGCAGTCACAAGGAGGCCCGCTGATGCGGTTGTCTGAGCTCAAAAACGCCGGGCGTACGCCCACGTTGCCCTTGAGTATTGAGTTGGCGGATGCAGCGGGCCCTGGGCAGTTGCAACTGCTGAGCCTGTTGCGGGTGTTGCCCGGTCAGCGTTATGTGGGCGCGGCCATCTGGCGCGGCCGGCCGGTGCTGGCCAAGTTGCTGGTGGGTAGCAACGCCGCCCGACATTTCCAGCGCGAACTCCAGGGCGTGCGCCTGCTCGCCGAGCAAGGCCTCACTACCCCGCTGTTGCTCGCCGACGGCCTACAAGACGGTGAGGGCGGCTGGCTGCTGTTCGAGTTTCTGGAAGGGGCCCAAAGCCTGGCCGACGCCTGGGCGGCAGTCGAAGCCTTGCCGCCCTTGGCCGATGAGCAACAGGCGGTACTGGCCGAAGCGCTGGGTGCGATTGCCCAGATGCACGCCAAGGGTTTGTGGCAGGAAGATCTGCACCTGGACAACCTGATGCGTCAGGCGGACAAGCTGTATTTGATCGACGGGGGGGGCATCTGCGTCGAACAGGCGGGTAAACCTCTGTCACGTAACCGGGTGCTGGAAAACCTCGGGGTGTTTTTTGCCCAGTTACCGAGCGACCTCGAACCGTTTACCGAAGAATTACTGGTGCACTACCTGTTAAGCAACGGCGAGCACGCGTTGCCCCTGGAAGCCTTGCAAAAACAGGTGCGCAAAGTGCGCGCCTGGCGCCTGAAAGACTTCATGGGCAAGATTGGCCGTGAGTGCACCTTGTTCAGCGTAGTGCGCGGGGCCTTTGGGCTGCGCGCCATCCGGCGTGAAGAAGAAGCTACCCTGCTGCCGGTACTGGCAAACGTCGATAGGCTTGTCGACCAGGGCCAAATGTACAAGGCCGGCGCCTCGGCCACGGTGGCCGGGGTTGATGCTGCGGGTCGAGCGCTGGTGATCAAGCGCTACAACATCAAGGGTTTTATGCACTGGCTCAGGCGCTTCTGGAGGCCCAGCCGCGCCTGGCACGCCTGGAGCGAAGGCAACCGCCTGACATTCCTGGGGATTGCCACGCCCAAGCCCCTGGCGCTTCTGGAGCGACGCTTTTTCTGGCTGCGCAGCCGGGCTTATCTGGTCACCGAGCACCTGTCCGGGCCCGACCTGATCGAACACCTGGCCCCTTACGTGGACAGCGGCGAGGTGCCCGAGCCTGAGCTATTGGCCCTGGATCGCCTGTTTGGCGAGCTGATTCGCGAGCGGATCAGCCATGGCGACTTCAAGGGGCGCAACCTGTTCTGGCAAGGAGGGCGTTGGGTGCTGATTGATCTGGATTCGATGTGTCAGCATGGCTCGCTGAGCAGCTTCGCACCGGCGTTTGCCAAGGACCGTGCGCGGTTTATGCGCAACTGGCCGGTTGATAGTGCTTTGTATCGCGTGATTGATCAGCGCTTGCCCAAGGTGAGCGAGTTAGTTGGGTGATCCGCGTGAGGCCGTCATAAGTCGTAGCGATTTCTTCAGGTCTGGGAAATCACAGTGTTTTCGAAGGCAAGGGGCATTACTTAATATTTTGATTAAGTAGTGCTCTGGACATTGTTTGTTGGGGTTAATAGATTGTATCGACGCTTGATAGGAATATCTTATATAGATGTTTATTGAGTGGTCGAAATGTTAATTCCGGGGGTGTGCAAATGACTTCGATAACAGGCTTTCATCCATTTTCTTTTTACAGTGATCTGGCCGGTAAAAATAAGCCGATAGATCCGGTGAATCCAACAAGCCCAATAGATAAAGTGCAGTCGGGTGTGCGCAATCCAAAGGACACAACCGCTGGTGATGACGCCGAATTTTTTAACGCCGATACCCAGGAATGGCAGCCAACCGCCTCTAATGGCAAAGGTGATGGCGGTTATGTGAACTTTGGTGATCCCTATCGAGAGCCCATAGATCATGAGCTGGTTTACGGAGCCAATGGGGAGTGGCAATTAAAAGCTGATGGATGATTGCTTAAAAGTTGAGTGGGTGTTTTTGTTTGTGGTTCTTTATGATTTTGGTGGGTGCTTTTGCAAAGTGTAGGGGCTGGGTTACAGGAAGTGTCTGTTATTAATGTGGGAACTAAATGGGCAATGTTATTTGCCCATTGGTTTTTATCACTCAAAAGCTGTACTGGGCTCCTGCGCCCGCATACCACGACCTGCCGGGCGCGGCTTCGTAATAACGATCGTTGCCATCGCCGACAATCACCGAACCGATGTACTGGCGATCCAGCAGGTTGTCCAGGCGCAGGGTCTGGTGAAAGGTCCAGTGTTCGACCTTCTGCTCAAAGCGTGCACGCCAGTTGAAAACGCTGTAAGCCGGAGCCGCATGCTTCTGGTTGGTGTCTTCGACATAGATCTTGCTGCGGTACATGCCTTCGACGGCGGTGCTGACCCAGTCCCGTGGTTTCCAGTTCAGTTCGGCAAAGAGCGTGGTCTGTGGGACGCCGGGTAGGTAGTTGCCCTTCTCCACGGTTTTGCCGCTGTTGCTGAAGTTGCTGTCGTAGGTGGCTTGCAGGCGGGTGTAGGCGAGGTTGGCGCTCCACTGTTCGCTCAGTTGGCTTTCGATACCCAGTTCAAAGCCACGGCGCAGGGTGCGGCCGGCGTTTTGGTAGCTGGTGCGTCCGCCATTGGACTGTGCGACTACCAGCTCATCCTCGGTGGTGATCTGGAACACAGCGGCATTGACCCGCGTGCTGTTGTTCACCTGCGCCTTCAAACCCACTTCATATTGAGTGCTTTCTGACGGCTTCAGGCCAAAGTTGAAACCTTCGATGGCGCCCGGGGCGTAGGCCATTTCGGCCTGGGTCGGCGTTTCGAAGCCCTTGCCAGCGCTGACATAGCCGTGCAGCTCAGGGGTAAACGCGTACATCACGCTCATCGATGGCGTGTTCTTCTGGTAGGTCTTGTTGCCACTGGCATCGCCATTGCTCAGGAACTGGTCATCGACGTCCATTTCCATGGTGCTGTGGCGCAGCCCGGCTTGCAGGGTCCAGCGGTCGATGGCCCAGTTGGCCTGGATGTACGGGTCGAGGCTGCGGGCGGTGTCGATTTCATTGCGGCGCAATTCGCCTTTCACGCCGAGGGTGTTGCCGCTGTAGTTCTGGTAGCCGTGGCGGCTGTCTTCGCTCTGGTCGAAGTCCAGGCCGGTGATGATCATCAATTCGCCCGGCACGCTGTCGATGGGCTGCATCCAGCGCACGCCGCCACCGTAGAACTTGCGGTCGAATTGCACGACGCCGCCGCCGCGTTCGTTGGCCGGGTTAAGTCCCCCGTTCACCGTGAACTTTGGAATCGACAAATACTGAATCACACTCCTGCGCCCGGTGTAGGCATTCACCTGCAATGTCGCATCGCCAATGTACCGCTCGTAATTCATCCCTACCTGTTGGTGATCAATGCTCTTGCGTGTGTTGTACGCCAGGGCATTGCTGCTCACCGAGCGCGGGTCGGCCTTGTAGCCTGCCCAGGTCTGCCCCAGCGGGTCCTGGGTGCCGTTCTGCTCCAGGCTGCTGTAGATCAGGGCCAGCTTGCTGTCGTCATCGGGCTCGAGGTTGAGCTTGGCGAAGGTCTGGTCGCGGCGGGCGCTGCTGTGGTCGCGGTAGCCGTCGGTGTCCATGCGTGAGGCATCGAGGACAAAACCGGCGCCCTGCACCGCGCCTTCGGCGCTGAGGTGATGCTTGTTCAGGCCATCGCTGCCGACCAGGGTTTCGGCGCCGATACGGGGTGGGCCTTCGCCGTTGCGCGAGAACATCTGGATCACCCCGCCGGCGTTGCTGCCATACAGGGTGGCGGCCGGGCCGCGCAGGACTTCGATACGGTCGGCGGTGTCGAGGTTGAAGGTGGCGGCCTGGCCCTGGCCATCCGGGGTGCTGGCGGGGATGCCATCGGCAATCAGCTTGATCCCGCGTACGCCAAACGCCGAGCGCGCGCCAAAACCACGGGAGGAAATCTGCAGGTCCTGGGCATAGTTCTGGCGGTTCTGCACCACCAGCCCCGGCACGCGGGACAGGGCTTCCGAGGCATTGATGCCCAACTGGCCGTCGCTGATCTGCTCACGGCTGATGCTGTCCACCGAGTAGGGCAGGTCGAAACTGCGGCTGGCGCTACGCGAGCCCGTCACCACACTGGGGTCGAGAATCAGTGGGGCCTCTTCGGCCAGGGCCGTTTGCTGCAGGCCCAGCAGGCTGGGGAGCAACATCGCAAAACAGGTGGGAGCAACAACTTTCATGAGCGAACCAACTTCTATGACGCGCAGCGCCGGCGCGGAAAAAAGGGCGCGAGTTTAACGATTCTGCGTGGCGTTTCCGAAGAATATTCCCGCAAAATGCCGGCATATTCGTCTTACGCCATCTTGGGTTAGGCTGTCCGCCCCATGCCAAAGAGGGTTGCCCGTGAATCCTACAAACATTCTGCTGCTTGCCGCCATTGTCCTTTCGACCACTGCCTGCGGCACCCTCGACACGGTGTTTCGCGAAGACGCAGTAGCCAGCCAGAAACTCAAGGACCTGCGCAGCCACTGCGAGAGCGTGCCCCGTATCTACAGCGGGGTGGTGTATGACTTCTGCTCCCTGAATGGCGAACCCAACGGCAAGAAAAGCCTGGAAGGCCAGCAGATTGCCTCGGTGCCCTGGATTGCCATTGATTTTGCCCTGTCGGGCGTCCTCGATACTTTGGTACTGCCCTATACCGTCTACCGACAGAACCGCGATGGCAGTATCGAGATTTTCCGATGATGCCTCTTGTTTCTCCCTGCCATTTGCGGCTAGAGGCGTTTTGCCGCTTTTAAGCTATAATCCCGCCCTTTAGCTTTTCTCGCTGAGGCGAGGGGCACACATTTTTTCAGGCGCCAGCGCCTGCATGCAGACTAAAAGAGGCTAGACCCCAGTGGCATTGACGATTCTTGGCCTGTCCGGCGCCCTTAGCCATGATCCCTCCGCAGCCCTGTATATCGACGGCAAGCTGATCGCGGCCGCCGAAGAAGAGCGCTTCGTACGCGATAAACATGCAAAGAACCGCATGCCCTACGAATCGGCGAAGTTCTGCCTGGAACAGGCTGGCATCAAACCCTCCGACGTTGATGTGGTGGCGATCCCGTTTGCCCCGATCAGCTTGTTCGGCGAGGCTCGCTGGCACTATGCCAAGCGTTACTGGTACGCCCCGGACCGCGCCCTTGACGCGATCCTGATGGGCAACCGGCGCTACAAGCGCTATCGCAACAAGATTGTCTGGTGCCTGGAGCAACTGGGCTTCGATCCGAAGAAGATCAAGATCGAACCGGTTGAACACCACCTGGCCCACGCCTCCAGCGCCTATCACTGCTCGGGCTTCCAGGAGAAGACCGCGATCCTCGGGATCGACGGTAAAGGCGAGTACGCCACGACCTTCTTCGGTTATGGCGAGAACGGCAAGATCCACAAGATCAAAGAATTCTACGATCCGGACTCCCTGGGCGGCCTGTACGGCGCGATCACCGAGTTCCTCGGTTTCGAGATGCTCGACGGCGAGTTCAAGGTCATGGGCATGGCACCCTATGGCGATGCCAGCAAGTACGATTTCTCGCGCCTGGCCTCCTTTGAAAATGGCGAGCTGGTGATCAACACCGACTACGCCAACGTCATCGGCCTGCGCCGCTATAAAGAGAAGGGCAAGGGCTTCTACTTCTCGCCAAAACTGATCGAGTGGCTGGGCCCCAAGCGCGAAGGCGACATCGCCGACGAGCCGTACATCCACTACGCGGCCAGCATGCAGGCGCTGTTCGAGAAGCTGTCGTTGCAGATGATCGACCATTACTTGGGCGATATCCTCAAGGAAACCGGCAAGCTGGCCTTCGCCGGCGGCTGCGCGTTGAACGTCAAGTTGAACCAGAAGATCATTGCCCGCGATGACGTCAAGGAGCTGTTCGTGCAGCCGGCGTCCGGCGATGCCGGTACCGCCGTGGGTGCGGCGGCCTATGTGTCCCATGCCCGTGGGGTACCGGTAGAGAAGATGGAGCACGTCTATCTCGGCCCGTCCTACAGCAACGAAGAAGTGATTGCCGCGTGTGCCAAGCACCCGAGCAAGCCGAAGTGGCGCCAGATCGACGATATGCCCAAGCGCATCGCCCAGATCATGGTCGACGGCAACCCGGTGGCCTGGTTCCAGGGACGCATGGAGTTCGGTCCGCGCGCCTTGGGCGGTCGTTCGATCATCGGTTGCCCGAGCGCCGTGGGCGTGGCTGACCGGATCAACCACCAGATCAAGTTCCGCGAGCGCTGGAGGCCTTTCTGCCCGTCGATGCTCGACACCGTGGCCCCGCAGATGATCAAAGTCGATCACCCGGCCCCGTTCATGACCTTCACCTTTGAAGTCGCCGAAGAGTGGAAAACCCGCGTGCCGGAAGTGGTCCATGAAGATGGCACCTCTCGCGCCCAGGTGCTCAAGCGCGAGTACAACCCGCGCTACTACGACATGATGAAAGAGCTGGAAGTGCTGACCGGCAACGGTGTGTCCCTGAACACCTCGCTCAACCGCCGTGGCGAAGCGATGATCTGCTCGCCGACCGACGCACTGAACATGTTCTTCGGCTCCGACCTGCAGTACCTGATCATGGAAGACATCCTGGTCGTCAAAGACGGTGTGGAAGGGCAAGCCGTTGACTGAAGCACTGATTGGCGTCGTCATCCCTGCCTACAACTACGCGCGCACCCTGGGGCGCGCGGTTGAGTCGGTGCTGGCGCAACTCGACGAAGCTGATGCGCAGTTGTTGGTGATTGACGACGGCTCTACCGACGATACGCCGCAGGTGCTCGAGGCTTTGATGGCCAAGCACCCGGGGCGTTTCCAGGCCTTGCGCAAGCCCAATGGCGGATCGTCCTCGGCGCGTAATCGCGGGATCGAAGAGTCGGCGGGTCAGTACCTGATTTTCTTGGATGCAGATGATGAAATGGTGCCAGGTGCACTGGCCCTGGTCGCGCAGCATATTGCCACGCACCCGGACAGTCGCTTTATCATCGGTGGCCATTGGTCGGTATTTGAAGATGGCAAGCGCCGTCTGCATGCTGTCAAGCCGCTGCCTGCCGAGCCTTATCTGCGGGTGCGCGGGTATTTGCTGGAGAAGACTATTGCAATGTCCAATGGTGCTTGTGTCATGCACCGGGACATCTTCAGGGTGGGCAACTACCCGGAGCACATGCGCAACGCCGAGGATATCCCGGTGTTTGCCCAGGCCCTGGCGCGCGTGCCCTGCACGGTTATCGACCAGCCGCTGGCGTTGGTCTACAAGCATGCGGACAGCTTGCGGCATGACATCAAGCACAGTGTGGCGGCGGGTGTGAGCCTGGTTGACGAGGTGTTTTCGCCAGTGCGTATGCCGGCAGAGTTGCAAGGCTTGCGCAGTGCGTTTCTCGCGCAGCGCTGCCTGTCTTTGTTTCGCAATTGCTTCAGTGCTGGGGAGTACACGCTTGCCAGGCAGTTTTACTGCCAGGCGGTACGTACAGACTGGCGCGCCCTGACGCGTTGGTCGTACACACGCAAGGCGCTTCAGCTGATGTTCAAGTAAGCGTTTTGTAGCCTGTTACGCTACGCCTGGAATGACCTATGAAGCGCCTGAGTTGATTGCAATGACCGGGCGTTGGTTTTTTTGTGGCGTGGTGGCTTTTCTGGAATATATGTTTTCAAATCTTGTGCACACGATGTGACGCCAGGTTTTAAGGGGGGGGTGTGGTTGGAATTGGCAGTAAATTGTGGGCCCGGGTTTTGAGTGTTGTCGTCGAACAGCCCGTTCGAGTGGCATTTTTCGGGAGTTTGCTGCTATCCCTGATCGCCGTATTGGGCGCCGCGACAGTCGGGCGTGATGCGGCTTTCTACCTGACCATTGCCCAGGACGCTCACGTCCACGGCCCGAAAGCCGCCTTTGCCCTGTTCAACTGGCCCTGGTTCTCCCTGCTCCTGGCGGGCACCCATTCGGTTACAGCCCTGCCCATAGAGCTGAGTGCTCACTTGTGGTGTTCGCTGTTTGCCGCCGGGACCTGTGCCCTGCTGGTTGACTGCGTTCGCCAGCGCTCGGTGCAGGTTGCGCCCTGGGCTTGCCTGGTGGTGTTGGCGATGCCGGCGTTCAACCAGTTTCGTGGCGAGATCCTGCGTGAGTTCGGCTTCTGGTTTTTCTGCACCCTGACGCTTTGGCTGGCCATGCGTTGGCAGGCCCGGGGGGGGTGGCTGCGTGCGGCAACCATCCACCTGGCAATTGTCGCGGCGGCAGCTTTTCGGCTGGAAGCGTTGTTGCTGTTGCCTGCGCTGGGCTTATGGCAGTTGCCTGGCCTGTGGCTGCGTGAGCGGCGCCTGGCGCTCCTGCAGTTTATTGCGCTACCGCTGCTCGGCGTGGTGGCGGGGATGGTACTGGTCTCGGCTACCGGTGGTTTTTCATCGGTGCGCGTTGCCTACTATATGGACCTGATCAACCCGAGCAGTGTCCTGGCGTCATTTGATTTGCTGCGCGAGCAGTTCGCCAAGTCGCTGATCAACAAGTACTCCCAGGATGAAGCCGGACGCATCATCTTTTTTGGCATCCTGGCGGCCATGTCCATCAGCTTTGTGAATATTTGCGGTCCGTTTGCCGTGCCGTTTTTACGGGGCCGCAATTGGCAGGCGATCAAGCGCTACTGGCATGAATACCGGCCTTTTGCCTGGGCGGCGGTGTTGTACCTGCTGGTATTGTTGTTGTTCTTTATCCAGCAGCAGTTCATGAACGTGCGCTACATGAGCTTCTTGAACCTGCTGTTGGTGCCGGCGCTGGCGATGGCGCTGCAGATGTTTGCCCAGCAGTTCCCGCGCCTCGGCAAGGCGCTGGTGGCGATATGCCTATTGGTGATGCTGTCCAATGTGGTGTCCACCGGGCCGGGCAAGGTCCAGTACGTCGAGGCGGGGCGCTGGATGGCGGCGAATGTCGAGCCGGATGTGCCTGCTTACTTCGATGATGGCCGTATCGGCTATTACGCTGGACGGGGTTATCTGCTCAAGAAACTGACCCGTGAAGCGGCGATGTCTCCGGCGCACGCAGGTAAATTCCGCTACTTCCTGATCGAAGCCCGCGGCAACGAGCCCTGGCTCACCAGTTGGCTGGCCGAGCGCAACCTGCGCATCGTCGAGCGCTTCGCCAATCGTCGAGGCGCCACGGTACTGGTCATCACCCAGTAAGATCAGTCCAGTAGTTGCCGCAGGCGCTCAATCAACGGCGCCTGTTGACTGCCTGCCGGCAAGCCCTGGCGATAGCCATCGAAAAAGGCTTGCCCGGCATCATCGCCCAGCAGCCACTGGCGGTCCTCAGGGTAGCGTCGCAGGTGGCTGAAGTTACGCAGGCGCTTGCTCTGGCTCAGGGGGGCGGTCTGGCAACTCAGGTCGGCAATGTCGATCAGCCCCAGGGTGTTTTCCGGTGTCAGGACCACGTTGCCAAAGTGCAGCGAGCGAAAGTACACGCCCTTCTCATGCAATTGCGCAATGAAGCTGCCAAGACGCACACGCAGGGCGTCGGCCTCGGTTTTGGCAAGCTGCAACTGGCGGATGGTTTCCCCGGCCAGCGGGCTGTAGTACACCGCATCCCGCGCAATGCTGGGGATGCGATACACCGCAATGATGCGCGGGCAGGGGATATCCCGTTGCTGCAGGGCGTGGGTGTTATTGGCGAAACGTTGTGCATACGGGTAGAACAGCGCCGAACTGAGCAGGCGCTTGCGCCGGAACAGTTTGAGCATGCAACCATCGGTCAACCGGAGCACCTTGTCGCCAGAACCATCGGCTTCCAGCACCTGCGCGCCGGCGCGCAGTGCCTCATAGGTGTTGTGATCGATTACTTGCATGCCTGACTCCCATCAATAGCCGGTTATCTTAACCGACTTGGTGCAAGGCTGGCCCCTGCTCATGTTTTTTGGGCTGAAGAGGCCTGTGATATGATCCGCGCCTTACTGATTTGCGCGGATTCCCATGAGCAGTCCTGAACCGAAAACCCAGTCGACGCTGGCGATTTACTTTCGCCTCCTGACTTACGTACGGCCTTATGTGGGTCTGTTCATCCTGAGTATCGTCGGGTTCCTGATCTTCGCATCGACCCAGCCGATGCTCGCTTATATCCTCAAATATTTCGTCGATGGCCTGGCGAACCCCGAGGCCAGCCTGTTCCCCGGCAACCCCTATCTGGGCAAGTTGCAGTTGCTGGAAACCGTGCCACTGATGATCGTGCTGATCGCGGCCTGGCAGGGCGTAGGTTCGTTCCTCGGCAACTTCTTCCTGGCCCGGGTTTCCCTGGGGCTGGTCCACGACCTGCGTGTGGTGCTGTTCAACAAGCTGTTGGAGCTGCCCAACCGCTTCTTTGACAAGAACAACTCCGGCCATCTGATCTCGCGCATTACCTTCAACGTGACCATGGTCACCGGTGCTGCTACCGATGCGATCAAGGTGGTTATCCGTGAAGGCATGACCGTGATTTTCCTGTTCTGCACCCTGGTGTGGATGAACTGGAAACTGACCCTGGTGATGCTGGCGATCCTGCCGGTGATCGGCATGATGGTGAACAGCACCAGCCGTAAATTCCGCAAGCAAAGCAAGAAAATCCAGGTGTCCATGGGCGACGTGACCCATGTGGCATCCGAGACGATCCACGGCTACCGTGTGGTCCGCAGTTTTGGCGGTGAGCAGTATGAAAAGGTGCGCTTCGAGCAGGCGAGCCTGAGCAACACCGAGAAACAACTGGCGATGACCAAGACCGGCGCGGTGTACACGCCGATGCTGCAGTTGGTGACCTACAGTGCGATGGCCGTGGTCATGTTCCTGGTCCTGTATTTGCGTGGCGATGCCTCGCCGGGTGATCTGGTGGCCTACATCACCATGGCTGGCTTGTTGCCCAAGCCGATTCGCCAGCTTTCCGAAGTCAGCTCGACCATCCAGAAGGGTGTGGCGGGCGCCGAAAGTATTTTCGAGCAGTTGGATGAGCCGGTAGAAGTTGACCAGGGCGTGATTGAACATGAGCGTCTGGCGGGGCGCATTGAAGTGCGCAACCTCAGCTTCCAATACCCGGATAGCGACAAGAAGGTGCTCAACGACATCAGTTTTATCGTCGAGCCTGGGCAAATGGTCGCACTGGTAGGGCGTTCGGGCAGCGGCAAATCCACCCTGGCGGGCTTGATCCCACGCTTCTATCAGCACGAACAGGGGCAGATTCTGCTCGATGGCGTACGCGTGCAGGATTTCACCCTGCGTAACCTGCGCCGGCAAATCGCCCTGGTGACCCAGCAGGTCACCTTGTTCAACGACACCGTGACCAACAACATCGCCTATGGCGACCTGGCCGGCGCGCCCACCGACGCGGTGCATCATGCCGCTCGCGAAGCCTATGCCGATGAGTTCATCGTGAAGATGCCCCAGGGCTATGAAACCCTGGTGGGCGAGAACGGCGTGTTGCTGTCCGGTGGCCAGCGCCAACGCATCGCGATTGCCCGGGCCCTGCTCAAGGATGCGCCGCTGTTGATTCTCGACGAGGCCACCTCGGCCCTGGATACCGAGTCCGAGCGCCATATCCAGGCTGCCCTGGACCATGTGGTGAAGAACCGCACGACCCTGGTGATTGCCCACCGCCTGAGCACCATCGAGAAAGCCGACCTGATCCTGGTGATGGATGACGGCCAGATTGTCGAGCGCGGCACCCACGTCGAGTTGCTGGCGAAGAATGGCTACTACGCGCGGTTGCACGCCAAGGAGTTCGAAGAAGGTGACCCGGTGGCGCCCTCCCACGTGACAGATGCCTATTGAGGCGCCATTGCAGCCAGGCTGGCATTGACCGCCAGGATTGAATCGGTCGATGCTTTTCCCTGTGCTAATATCGCGCCCCTGTTCATTTTGTATGTGGGTTGCTCCATGAAGTTGTCCATGCCGCGATTCGATCAAGCCCCTGTCTTGGTGGTCGGCGATGTCATGCTCGACCGTTACTGGCATGGCGGTACCTCACGGATTTCCCCTGAGGCACCGGTACCGGTAGTCAAGGTCGAGCAAATCGAAGACCGTCCAGGGGGCGCTGCCAACGTTGCCCTTAACATCGCCGCGCTCGGCGCCCCGGCCTCCCTGGTCGGCGTGACCGGCGACGACGAAGCCGCCGACAGCCTGACCAACAGCCTGCGCGGCGCTGGCGTGCGTGCGCTGTTCCAGCGCATTGCCCACCAACCGACCATCGTCAAGTTGCGGGTCATGAGCCGTCACCAGCAATTGCTGCGTATCGACTTTGAAGAACCCTTTGCCACCGACGCCCTGGCCCTCAGTGACCAGGTCGACGCGTTGCTCGAAGGCATCAAGGTGCTGGTGCTGTCGGACTACGGCAAAGGCGCACTGAAAAACCACCAGGTGCTGATCCAGGCTGCCAAGGCCCGGGGCATCCCGGTGCTGGCCGACCCCAAGGGCAAGGACTTCTCGGTCTACCGGGGCGCCAGCCTGATCACGCCGAATCTCAGCGAATTTGAAACCATCGTCGGCGGCTGCGTCGATGAGCACGACTTGGTGAGCAAAGGCGCAAGCCTGATGGCCGACCTCGACCTCGGCGCGTTGCTGGTGACCCGTGGTGAACACGGCATGACCCTGCTGCGCCCCGGTCACCCGGCCATGCACCTGCCTGCGCGAGCGCGGGAAGTGTTCGACGTCACCGGCGCCGGCGACACCGTTATCTCCACCCTGGCGGCGGCGATCGCCGCCGGCGAGGAGTTGCCCCACGCGGTGGCCCTGGCCAACCTGGCGGCGAGCATCGTGGTCGGCAAACTGGGTACGGCGTCCATCAGCGCCCCGGAACTGCGTCGCGCGATCCAGCGTGAGGAAGGTTCGGAGCGTGGCGTGTTGAGCCTTGAGCAGTTGCTGCTGGCGATTGACGATGCCCGCGCCCATAACGAAAGCATTGTCTTCACCAACGGTTGCTTCGACATCCTGCATGCTGGCCATGTGACTTACCTGGAGCAGGCTCGCGCCCAGGGTGATCGCCTGATCGTGGCGATCAACGACGATGCTTCGGTCAGTCGCCTCAAAGGCCCTGGCCGGCCGATCAACAGCGTGGATCGGCGCATGGCGGTGCTGGCTGGGTTAGGCGCGGTGGACTGGGTGATCAGCTTCTCCGAGGGCACCCCGGAAAACCTGTTGGCCCAGGTCAAGCCAGATGTATTGGTCAAGGGCGGGGATTACTCGGTCGACCAGGTGGTCGGTGCCGATATCGTCAATGCCTATGGCGGCAAGGTCAAAGTCCTGGGATTGGTGGAGAACAGCTCGACCACCGCGATTGTCGATAAAATTCGTCAAACCAACGATGCCGCCCGATAGGTTTACCGCTATGTCTGATGCTCTCGTACTGATTACCGGCGGCGCTGGTTTTATCGGCTCCAATCTGGTCGATGCACTGCTAGCCAAGGGCTATGCGGTGCGCGTGCTGGATAACCTGTCCACCGGCAAGCGCAGTAACCTGCCATTGGATAACCCGCGCCTGCAACTGCTCGAAGGCGATGTGGCCGATGCCGCACTGGTCGCCCGCGCAGCGGTGGGGGCGACGGCGGTGGTGCATCTGGCGGCGGTTGCTTCGGTGCAGGCGTCGGTGGATGACCCGGTCAGTACGCACCAGAGCAACTTCGTGGGCAGCCTGAATGTCTGCGAGGCCATGCGCCAGGCTGGGGTCAAGCGCGTGGTGTTTGCCTCCAGTGCGGCGGTGTATGGCAATAACGGCGAAGGCGACTCGATCGACGAGCAAACCGCCAAGGCACCGTTGACGCCATATGCCTCGGACAAGCTGGCCAGCGAGCACTACTTTGACTTCTATCGCCGCCAGCATGGCCTGGAGCCGGTGATTTTCCGCTTCTTCAATATTTTTGGCCCGCGCCAGGATCCGTCATCGCCGTATTCCGGGGTGATCAGCATCTTCAGCGAGCGCGCGCAAAAAGGCCTGCCGATTGCCGTATTCGGCGACGGTGAGCAAACCCGTGACTTCATGTACGTCGGGGATCTGGTTGCGGTGCTGGTGCAAGCCGTGGAAATGGCGGATGCCCCCCTGGGCGCGATCAATGTCGGCTGGAACCACACCACCACCCTCAAGCAGTTGCTGCAGGCGCTGTCGGAAATCATCGGCTCGTTGCCGGCTGTCAGCTACACAGAGCCGCGCTCGGGTGATATCCGGCACTCCAGAGCCAACAACCAGCGCTTGGCGGCAAGCTTCACATTGCCTGAGCCGACGCCGCTGAAGGTTGGTCTGGAGCGACTACTCAACCAGTAGGTACCGCTCGCCACAGGCGGGGCTGCTTCAGCGACCCGCCTTCTTCGGCACCATCTTGCGCAAGATCTGCCTGGCCCGCCCGGTCAATTGCTTCAACTTCGATTCCTTCTCCGGCGCGCTCAGGCCCTGTTGCCTGAGCCAGTCCTTCCAGCGGATCCGCTCATCGCGCACCAACCAGCCCTCCTGCTGGGCAAAACTCTCCGCCAGGTACAAACCACGGGTGCTCGCCGGGATCAGTTGATCCTTCTTCAGGGTATACAGCTCGGCACACGGCTGGCCGTCCTTCAGGGGCATCAGGTACAAATCCGGGCGCTGGCGGTCCAGGCGCGCCACCAGTTGGTCGCCCTCCAGGCGTTCGTCCACATGGAACAGGCTCAGGGACTTGGCTTCCTTGGGCACTTCCAGGCGCAGGTCATAGATCAATTGCAGTGAGGCCGTGGGCAGGTGCACATAGGCCCGCGGGCGTTCGATCAACTGCATGCTGGCGCAGCGCACCGGGCGGGCGGCGCCGGACAGCGGCGACAGGCGAAACGGCAAGGCCTCGCGGTAGTGCAGGGCGCTGGAGTAGGGCGCCGGCAGCCAAGTGTCATTGAAACGTCCGCCGAGCCAGCCCTCCGGGGTCTCCAGCAGGCATTCCTCGGCGATTTCCTGGATAGCGGTGTGCAGCGGCAGGTTCAGTTCATGGGCTGGCACGTAGCCGGAAATCAGCTTGAGCACCACATCGCCACGGTCCTGCCGGCGCTGGCGCACCAACACCCAGTAATCGCGGTTTTGCCAGTGCAGCGTCAGGCGCACCGACACCCCGAGGTTGGCCAGTTCCAGGGCAAAGCGTTCGGCGTCTGCCACGTCCACTGGCTTGCGCCGCTGCAGGGTCTGGGCAAAGTTGAGCGGCATGCCCACGCTCTGGTAGCTCAGGCCTTCGGGGGTGGCTTCGACGTACAGCGGCAGTGTTTTGAAGTTGCTGGGGTTTTTTCTTATGAGCGTTCGCGGCATGTCGGCTCCTTCTTGCGTCGGGGTCGGCCGCGTCGGCGGCATCAGGATTGGCGAATGATCTTGGCAGCGGTTGCCACATTATGGGCAAGGTGCAGCGGGTTGATGGTCCCGACAATAGCACTGGCCACGCCCGTTTGCGCAAACAACAAGGTGAAACTGGCGTGAATTGGATCCACTCCCGGCTCAAGGCAGGCATGGCCACTGGCCAGAGCCTTTTTCACCAGGATGCCTTTGCCATGGGCGGCGGCATAATCAATCACGGCTTTTTCGTTTTGCTCGCTCAGATTGTAGGTGACCATGGCGCAATCGCCTTGTTCCAGAGCCTTCACCCCGCCTTCGACGGTTTTGCCGGAGAAGCCGAAACCGCGAATCTTGCCCTCGCGCTTAAGCTCCGCCAGAGTCTGGTACACCTCGCAGTCGTTTAGGATATGCAAGTCGTTGCCGTCGGAATGCACCAGCACCAGGTCGATAAAATCCGTTTCCAGGCGTTTCAAGCTGCGCTCCACGGACAACCGGGTGTGGGCGGCACTGAAATCGTGATGGGACACGCCGTCGGCAAACTCTTCGCCGACCTTGCTGACAATCACCCAGTCCTGGCGCTGGCCTCGCAGCAACGGCCCCAGGCGCTCTTCGCTATGGCCGTAGGCGGGTGCGGTGTCGATCAGGTTGATCCCCAGCTCGCGGGCCTGGCGCAGCAACATGCGCGCTTCTTCATCATTGGGGATCTGGAAACCATTGGGGTACTTCACCCCCTGGTCGCGCCCCAGCTTCACGGTGCCCAGGCCCAGTGGCGACACCAGCAGGCCGGTGCTGCCCAGGGGGCGATGGAGGTCATGCAGGGTCGGTAGGCTCATGGCAACAATTGCTCCCAGGCAGGTTGGGCGATGGCCGGGCGCGGCAGTTCGGGCAGCGGTGTGCTTGGCGTTGGCTGGATGCCGTCACGTTGCAGGGCGCCGAGCACCCGGTCGGCGAAGTCCGGCGCCAGGGCCAGCTTGGTCGGCCAGCCCACCAGCAAGCGGCCCTGTTCGGCGAGGAACGCGTTGTCCGGCCGGGTCAGGCCCGTTTGCAGGGGCTCGGCGCGGTCTACCCGCAGGGTCGCCCATTGGGTCTGGCTCATGTCGATCCATGGCAGCAGGTGCGCCAGCTCCTTTTGCGCCGTGGCGATCTGCTCGGCGGGCGTGCGGTGCACACCTTCGGTCTCGGCAATATCACCGCCCATGTACCACACCCAATGGCCATCGGCGGCCGGGTGGGTGGTGATGGTGATCCGTGGCTTGGTGCCGCCACCCAGGCAGTGCGCGTACAGAGGTTTGAGGCCGGGGCCCTTGGCGATGATCATATGCAGCGGGCGTTTTTGCATGGCCGGCTGGCTCAGGCCCAGGGCCGTCAGCAGCTCGGCGGTGCCGCCGCCGGCACTCAGCACGATGCGCTGGGCGCGGATCGCCCGGCCATCGACTTTCAGGCCAACGAGGATGCCACCTTCCAGCAGCGGTTCGATCTGTTGCCCGGCGAGCAGGCCGTCGCCGGCCAATTGTGCCAGGCGCTCGATCAGGCTCGGCACGTCCACCACCAGTTCGGCCAGGCGATAGACCTTGCCCTTGAAGCGGCGGTCTTGCAGGGCCGGCGGCAAATCGTCGCCCTTGACCTGATCGACGCGGCCACGCACCGCCTTGCTGGCGAAGAAGCTGGTGAGGTTGCCGGCCAGGGTGCCCGGCGACCACAGGTAATGGGCCTGGGACAGCAGGCGCACGCCCGTCAGGTCCAGCTCGCCAGTACCCGCCAGCGCTTCCCGCCAGCGTCGCGGCATATCGGCAATGGCTTCGGAGGCGCCGGTCAGGGCGCCATGCAGGGCGTACTTCGCACCACCGTGAATGATCCCCTGGGACTTCACGCTCTGCCCGCCACCCAAGGTCGCGTTCTCCACCACAATCGTGGAGAACCCCTGGCTGCGCAGGCGCGCATTGAGCCAGAGGCCGGCAACCCCGGCGCCGACAATCAGGACGTCGGTGGAAATAACGGATGGCATGGGGCGACCTCAGTGTTCAGAACAAGAGGCCAAGTATACAGACTCGACAGCGGGATCTTTGCCCAGGATCAACAACTGTAGAAGGTCAGTGGCCCGCGGTTTTCGAAAACAACTGAATCACCACCACCCCCAGCACAATCATGCCCATCCCCAGCATCGCCGGCAGATCGAGTTTTTGCCCATAGATAAACAGCGCCGCGATGCTGACCATGACGATCCCCAGCCCCGCCCACACCGCGTAGGCCACGCCCACGGGCACGGTGCGCACCACCAGGGTCAGCATCCAGAATGCGACGCCATAGCCGACGATCACCAGCAGCAGGGGGATTGGCGTGCTCCAGCCCTTGATCGCTTTCATGGAAACGGTGGCGATCACTTCCGAGCAGATGGCAATGGCCAGGTAGTAGTAGGCGGCGTTCATGGGGTGTTCCTCGGAATTGGGGCGTGTAATAAGGCCGGCATTCTAGAGAATCCGCAGATGGGGTAAAGTCATTACCTATCCGAATTAAAGATGGGTTGAGCCGATGAGCGTGCAGTGGAATCTGGAGCAGATGCGCCTGTTTGTCAGCGTCGCCGAGCAGCGTTCGTTCTCGGCGGTGGCACGGGACCAGCGCAAGGCGCAATCGGCGGTGAGCAATGGCATTGCCCTGCTGGAGGCCGACCTGGGCGTGAGCCTGTTTGATCGCAGCAGCGGTCGCCAGCCACGCCTGACCGAGGCCGGCACGGTATTGCTGGAGGAAGCCCGGGAAGTGCTGCGCCAGTGTGAGCGCCTCAACGGCCGCGCCCTGTCCCTGATGCGCGGCGAAGAAGCGCGGCTGCGTCTGGCCCAGGACGAAGCCATGCTGTATCAGCCGGTACTCGACAGCCTTGAGGCGCTGGCCGGTAAATTTCCCAGCCTGGAGGTGCAGTTGTCCAGCACGGCCCAGGGCGATGTCGCTCGCAAGTTGGTGGAGCGCAAGGCCGACCTGGGGTTGCTGTTCTACCACGATCAGATCCCTGAGGCCCTTGAACGGCGGGTGGTCGGCAGTGTGGAAATGGTCACGGTGTGTGGCGTCGGGCACCCGCTGGCCAGGGGTGGGTTTGTCGATTGCCAGCGTTTGGCGCAGTTTCGCCAATTGCTGATGTCGACCCAGACCAGCGTCTACCCCGGCAGCGAGGCGGCCAGCCCCCAGGTATGGCGCGCCGACAGTTTCTACGTGCTGGCCGAATGGTTGGTGCGCGGCCTGGGCTGGGCCTGGTTGCCCCGGCATGTGGTGCAGTACCCGACGTATCAGGGGCAGATGGTCGAGTTGGACAGCGAGTGGACGCCGCCGGCCCTGGTGGTGGAATTGGTATGGCGGCGCGATGAGCCCCTGGGCCCGGCGGCGCGCTTTCTGGCCGAACGTTTTACCGCGTGTTTGCAGGCGATCGGCTGAAAAAGCCGATAAACTCCGCCGCCATGAATAGAACTCTCTATAGCTGTCTGTTTTACCTGGCGCTGCCGTTGGTGGCCTTACGTCTATGGCTACGGGCCCGCAAGGCGCCGGCCTACGCCAAGCGCGTCAGCGAGCGCTTTTCCTACGGCTTGCCGTTACTCAAGCCCGGCGGGATATGGGTGCACGCGGTGTCGGTGGGCGAGAGCATCGCCGCCGCGCCGATGATCCGCGGTTTGCTGGAGCGGCATCCACAGTTGCCGATCACCGTCACCTGCATGACGCCCACCGGTTCCGAGCGGATCCAGGCGCTTTTCGCCGATGAACCGCGCATCCAGCATTGCTACCTGCCTTACGATTTACCGTGTGCCGCCAAGCGTTTTCTGGACCGGGTGCAGCCCAGGCTTGCGGTCATCATGGAAACCGAATTGTGGCCCAACCATATTCATCAATGTGCCAAGCGCGGGATCCCCGTGGCCTTGGCCAATGCGCGGCTGTCGGCACGTTCGGCCAAGGGTTATGGGCGTTTCGCCAAGCTGACTGCGCCAATGCTGGCAGACATGAGCCTGTTTGCCGTGCAGACCGCCACCGAGGCCGAGCGCTTCCGCAGCCTGGGCGCGCGCCCGGAAACAGTCGAAGTCACCGGCTCGATCAAGTTTGACCTGACCATCGACCCCGAACTGCTGGCGCGCGCCGCTGCGTTGCGCGAGCAATGGCAGGCCAGCGAGCGCCCGGTATGGATCGCCGCCAGTACCCACGAGGGCGAAGATGAAGTGGTGCTGGCTGCCCATCAGCAACTACTGGCCAGTTACCCCAACGCGCTGCTGATCCTGGTGCCCCGTCACCCGGAGCGGTTCAACGCAGTGCTGGAGCTTTGCCAACAGCAGGGTTTTGCTACGGTGCAGCGCTCCAGCGGCGCGCCGGTCGGTGCCGACACCTCGGTATTGCTCGGCGACACCATGGGCGAACTGCTGTTTCTCTACGCCTTGGCCGATAGCGCCTTTGTCGGCGGCAGCCTGGTGCCCAATGGCGGGCACAACCTGCTGGAGCCGGCGGCGCTGGCCAAACCGGTGATCAGTGGCCCGCACCTGTTCAACTTCCTCGAAATCGCCGCGATGATGCGCGAGGCCGGAGCGTTGCAGGAAGTGGATGATGCCGAGGGGTTGGCCGAGGTGGTGCGGCAACTGTTCGAGCTACCGCAGGATGCGCGCAAGCGGGCGCTGGCGGGGCTTAAGGTGATGCAGGCTAATCAGGGCGCGTTGAGGCGTTTGCTCGATGGCTTGGACAGACTAATCAAACCCTGACCCCGCTCGGTCAAAAATGTGGGAGCTGGCTTGCTTGCGATAGCCATAGGTATCTACATAACTCTTTTCTCTAGTGCTTATTGGGGTTGTGTACATATCCGTTGCTGCGGTTACGGCGGCTATTGGTTCCGCCCTTACGGCGGGTCACTTTCGAAGAGCGCGAAAGTAACCAAAGCGCTCTTGCCCCACCACTCGGTGCCTCGCCTAGGCTCGGCATGCCCGCAGTCAGGCATTGCTCCGTGGGCCCGCCGCGATCGGCCATCCATGGCCGTGTCGCGGCTACCCCGGCATCCTGCCGGGGTGCCCACTGCGCAATACCTGCCTGCGGCCATCGTGGTTTAACGGGGCGCCTGAGATCAAGATCAAAAGCCAGATCAAAATCAGAGCAACAGCAAAGCCGGGGCGCGAAGCTGCATTCCCCCCTGTGGGAGCTGGCTTGCCTGCGATGGCGGTGTATCAGTCGATAAATGTATTGGCTGATGTACCGCCATCGCAGGCAAGCCAGCTCCCACAGGTACACGCGCACGCCTCGAAGATCAGGTCGGCTGTCAGGCCGCCTCGCTTTGCTTTTGATCTGAGGCGCCCCGTTAAACCACGCTGGCCGTCATCCGATATTGATTTGGGGGGTAAACCGGCAGGACGCCGGTTTAGCCGCGCTGGGCCAGGGATGGCCCATCGCGGCGGCCCCCCAAATCAATGTCGGATGACGGGCACACCGAGCCTGGGCGAGGCACCGAGTGGTGGGGCAAGAGCGCTTTGGTTACTTTCGCGCTCTTCGAAAGTGAGCCGCCGTAAGGGCGGAACCCTAAGTGGCCATGGCCGCAGCAACGGATATGTACACAAACCTAAGAATCACTAAAGAAACGTGTAGTTACCTATGCTGCGATAGCATCACCTCGGTATTGCAGATAAACCGAGGTGCCTGTATCGCGGGCAAGCCCGACTCCCACACCAGCCAACTCTCACACGGGTGTTGTGGCGTGGCTCAATTGTTGGGGCGGGCCTTCAGTTGTTCGGCTGCGGCCTTGGCCAGATCCGGCGGCAGGAAATCCTTGTCCGGGTTGTAGTCAGCCTTCAGGTACCGCGCCAGATCCTGCAGATCCCCCGGGTTCAACGTCCCCGCCGCCTGCTTCAAGCGCAGGTTGTCGAGGATGTAGTCATAACGGCTGTTGTTGTAGTTGCGCACCGAGGTGTACAGCTGGCGCTGGGCGTCGAGCACGTCGACGATATTGCGTGTGCCCACCTGGTAACCGATTTCCGTGGCTTCCACTGCGCTCTGGTTGGAGATGATCGACTGGCGGCGTGCCTGTACCTGTTCCACATCGGTGTTCACCGCGCGGTGCAGGTTGCGGGTGTTTTCCACCACCTGGCGGCGCAGGCCTTCGCGTTGCTGTTCGGTCTGGCCCAGGCGCGAATAGGATTCACGCACCTGGGAGCTGGTGAGGCCGCCGCTGTACAGCGGGATATTCAGGCGCAGGCCGATGGTGCGTTGCTCGACATCACCACGATAAGTGCCGAGTGGGTTGGGGTTGCTGAAACCGAGGGCGTCGTTGTCGCCTTTTTCGTATTGCGCCACCGCGTCCAGGGTCGGCGCGTGGCCGGCCTTGCGTTGCTTGAGGGTTTCTTCGGCAGCGGTGACCGCATAGTTGCTGGCCAGCAGGTTCAGGTTCTGCCGCCCGGCGGTGTCGACCCAGGCCTTGGCGTCATTCGGCGCTGGCGGCAAAACGGGCAGGGTGTGGACAATGCCCTGGATCGCGTTGTACTGGCGGTTGGTCAGGGTGATCAGCGCTTCAAACGCGTCATCCACCTGGCGCTGGGCGAGGATCCGGTTGGCCCGCGCGGTGTCGTAGCTGGCCTGGGATTGCAGCACGTCGGTCTTGTCCGACAGGCCCACGTCGAAACGCTCGTTGGACTGGTCCAGCTGGCGCTTGAAAGCGGCTTCTTCGGCCTTGGTCGAGGCCAGGTTGTCCTGGGCGCGCAGCACGGCAAAGTAGTTTTCCGCGCTTTGCAGGATCAGTTCCTGCTCGGTGGCCGACAGCTGCAGTGCGGCCTGTTCATTGACCGCTTCGGCCGCCTGCAACTGGAACCAGCGGTCGGCACGGAACAGTGGCTGGCTCAGGGTCGCACGCCAGGTGTGGGCATCGCGATTGGCGGTGGCTGACGGGGTGTCGATCTGGGTGCGTACGTTGTTCACGTCGGCGCCGGCCGAAAGGTTGGGCAGCAAGCCGGCACGGGCCTGGGGCACCACTTCTTTTTGCGCGCCATATTGGGCGCGGGCGGCGGCCAGGTCGGCGTTGTTGTCCACCGCTTCCTGGTAGACGCTGACCAGGTCGGTTTTGGTCGACAAGGGCGCTTCTGCTGCCCAGACCATTCCATTGGTCGCACAAGACACGGCAAGAGCCAGTGAAAGTTTGCGCAGCATGAGGCGATCCCTAGATAAATATTACGACAATAATTTAGCGTTCAAGGCTACGACGAGCAATCCATAGCGTCAAGCCGCTGAGGCAGGAGCCGAGTGTAGTGGCCGTACCCCGGCACAACAATCCTGTAATTGCGCCATTCATCACGCTGAATGCACCGCTATTGGCAATTTGCCTGCTCCATGGTCTAGACTGGCCGCGTTCTTGTCGGGGTGCCTTGCTATGAGGCTGAGATCGGTAAATACCGGATCCCGTTGAACCTGATCAGGTTAGCGCCTGCGTAGGGAACAAGATTTCTCGTCACCCGGCGAGTCCTCTTGTGCTTCGTCCGGGATGTTGTTCGACAATCGAACAGCCCTCGTGCGCCAAGCACAGCACTGGTTCCAGTGCGTCCGTCCGCCACAGGTTCACTCCGACAAAAATCCACTGCCTGGATGTGTCTGGAGAGCCCGTGATGAGTACAAAACTAAAAAACACCGTGCATTTGAGTGAGTCGGCCAAGGTCGATTCCGGATCCGTGCAGCCGTTTACCCGCTCGCAAAAAGTCTATGTGCAGGGCACTCGCCCGGATATCCGCGTGCCGATGCGTGAAGTCAGCCTGGACGTGACCCCCACCGACTTCGGCGGCGAAATCAATGCGCCAGTGGTGGTCTACGACACCTCCGGGCCGTATACCGACCCGAACATCATCATCGACGTGCGCAAAGGCCTGGGCGATGTGCGTTCGCCGTGGATCGAATCCCGTGGCGACACCGAGCGCCTGGCGGGCCTCAGTTCGCACTTCGGCCAGCAGCGCCTGAGCGACGCCGAGCTGACCGCCCTGCGTTTTGCCCACGTGAAAAACCCGCGCCGCGCCAAGGCCGGGGCCAACGTGACCCAGATGCATTACGCGCGCAAAGGCATCATCACCGCCGAGATGGAATACGTCGCCATCCGCGAAAACATGAAGCTTGAAGAGGCTCGCGCCACTGGCCTGCTCGACCAGCAACACGCCGGGCACAGCTTCGGGGCCAGCGTGCCGAAAATCATCACCCCGGAATTTGTGCGCGAAGAAATCGCCCGTGGCCGCGCCATCATCCCGGCCAACATCAACCACACCGAACTGGAGCCGATGATCATCGGCCGTAACTTCCTGGTGAAGGTCAACGGCAATATCGGCAACAGCGCCCTGGGTTCGTCCATCGAAGAAGAAGTGGCGAAACTCACCTGGGGTATTCGCTGGGGCTCGGACACGGTGATGGACCTGTCCACCGGCAAGCACATCCACGAAACCCGCGAGTGGATCATCCGCAACTCGCCGGTGCCGATCGGTACCGTGCCGATCTACCAGGCCCTGGAAAAAGTCGGCGGCGCCGCCGAAGACCTGACCTGGGAGCTGTTCCGCGACACCTTGATCGAACAGGCCGAGCAGGGCGTCGACTACTTCACCATCCACGCCGGCGTGTTGCTGCGCTATGTACCGCTGACCGCCAAGCGCGTCACCGGCATTGTGTCCCGGGGCGGCTCGATCATGGCCAAGTGGTGCCTGGCGCACCATAAAGAGAACTTCACCTACACGCATTTCGATGAAATCTGCGAAATCATGAAGGCCTACGATGTCAGCTTCTCCCTCGGCGATGGCCTGCGGCCAGGTTCGATTGCCGACGCCAACGATGCGGCGCAGTTCGGCGAGCTGGAAACCCTCGGCGAGTTGACGAAGATCGCCTGGAAACACGATGTGCAAACCATGATCGAAGGCCCTGGCCATGTGCCGATGCAGTTGATCAAGGAAAACATGGACAAGCAGCTGGAGTGCTGTGACGAAGCGCCGTTCTACACCCTGGGCCCGCTGACCACCGATATTGCACCGGGCTACGACCACATCACCTCGGGCATCGGCGCGGCGATGATCGGCTGGTTCGGTTGCGCCATGCTCTGCTACGTCACGCCCAAGGAACACCTGGGCCTGCCGAACAAGGATGACGTGAAGACCGGGATCATCACCTACAAGATTGCGGCCCACGCGGCCGACTTGGCAAAAGGTCATCCGGGCGCGCAGATCCGCGACAACGCCTTGAGCAAGGCGCGGTTCGAGTTCCGCTGGGAAGATCAGTTCAACCTCGGCCTGGACCCGGACACCGCACGTTCCTATCACGATGAAACCCTGCCCAAGGACTCGGCCAAGGTCGCGCATTTCTGCTCGATGTGCGGGCCGAAATTCTGCTCGATGAAAATCACCCAGGAAGTGCGCGAGTACGCGGCCAACCAGCGCATCGAGGCGGTGGACGTGGATGTGGCCAAGGGCTTGGCCGAGCAGGCGGAGCGGTTCAAGCAGGAAGGCAGTCAGCTCTACAAAAAGGTCTGACCCCAATGATCGTTCCCACGCTCCGCGTGGGAATGCATCCCGTGACGCTGCGCGTCACAAAGCGGACGCGGAGCGTCCAAAGCGGCATTCCCACGCAGAGCGTGGGAACGATCATGTCCCTCTGAGATAACCCCCTTGAGCATTCAACCCAGCACCTATTCCCCTGACATCGCGGTGCCTGCCGATAAAAGAGTCTTCGGCGCCCGCGATCTGTTTTCCCTATGGTTCTCCCTCGGCATCGGCCTGATGGTCCTGCAAACCGGTGCACTGTTGGCGCCGGGGCTGGGCCTGTCGGGGTCGTTGTTGGCGATCTTGCTCGGTACCCTGGTGGGCGTGCTGTTGCTGGCTGCCGTCGGGGTGATCGGCAGTGACACCGGCCTGTCGTCCATGGCCGCCCTCAAGCTCAGCCTCGGCGCCAAGGGGGCGAGCCTGCCGGCGCTGTTGAACCTGTTGCAACTGATCGGCTGGGGCTCGTTCGAGATTATTGTCATGCGCGATGCCGCCAGCCTGCTGGGTACCCGGGCTTTCAGCGCCGGCAGCCTGTGGGCCAGCCCGTTGCTCTGGACCGTGTTCTTCGGTGGGCTCGCCACGTTGCTCGCGGTCAGCGGCCCGTTGACCTTCGTGCGGCAGATCCTGCGCAAGTGGGGGATCTGGCTGTTGCTGGCGGCGTGCCTGTGGCTGACCTGGAACCTGTTCGCCAAGGCCGACCTGGCCGCGCTGTGGGCCCAGGCCGGCGATGGTTCGCTGCCGTTTGCCGTCGGGTTTGATATCGCCATTGCCATGCCGTTGTCCTGGCTGCCGCTGATTGCCGATTACTCACGCTTCGGCCAGCGCGCCACCCGTGTGTTCGGCGGCACCGCCCTGGGCTTTTTTATCGGTAATTTCTGGCTGATGAGCCTGGGCGTGGCCTACACCCTGGCGTTTGCGCCCAGTGGCGAAGTCAATGCGCTGTTGCTGGCGTTGGCCGGGGCTGGCCTGGGGATTCCGCTGTTGCTGATTCTGTTGGATGAATCAGAAAACGCCTTCGCTGATATTCACTCGGCGGCGGTGTCCAGCGGCATGCTATTGCGCCTGAAAGTCGAGCACCTGGCGCTGGCGATTGGGCTTGTGTGCACGCTGATCGCCTGTTTCGCGCCCTTGGCCCAGTATCAGAACTTCCTGCTGTTGATCGGCTCGGTATTCGCGCCGCTGTTTGGCGTGGTGCTGGTGGACCACTTCATCCTGCGCCGGCGTGGCCAGGCCCTGGCTACAAGCCTGCGCTGGCCGGCATTGCTGGCCTGGCTGGGAGGAATCAGTACCTATCATCTGCTGGCCAATCTGTACCCGGATATTGGCGCGACCCTGCCGGCACTGGCGCTGGCAGGGCTGTTGCAATTTATCCTTGGGCGCGCTTTCAGCGGCGCACGGGCACCAGCTCAGGCTTGATGATGCCGTCGAGGCGAGCGTAAGGAATCTGCAACTCGACGTGGCCCATGGCGTAAGGCGCAATGGTGGTCGTAGGGTACTTGAGCACCACGGCACCGTAGGTCAGCGCCACGTTCGGGGTTTTCTGGAAGGGCCAGCTTTTCACGTACTCCGGCTCCAGGCTCAGGCGAGTGCTGATCAACCAGCTGTTGTGGGCCACTTGGGCGGCTTTCCAGAACGCGTCTTCCTTGCCCGGGCGCAGCATGTCCGCCAGGGTCAGGTTTTTTTGCTGTTGGCGCGAGTAGTTGATGAAGCCACGGCCGGGTTCGCCGTGGGCACCGCCGGTGTCCAGGTAGCTGGACAGCTCGATGATCACCAAGCCGTCATGCTGCTCCCGTACCTTGGCCTGCAAATACATGCTGTTGCGCGGGCCGGACTCACGCAGGAATTTTTCCCGATAGGCATTCAAGGTCGCCGGCACCGGGGCGCCGGGGGTGGTGCGGGTCATTTCCAGCAGGCGTTGCTCGATCAACGCATCGAGCTTGGGCTCGCTGGCGAAATGCACCGTATCGATGTTCACCAGCGGGCAATCGGCAGTGGTGCAGCCGGGTTGCACCACCTCGGAGGCATCGCGAGTGGCTTCCAGCGGCGCACGGTAGCTGGGTTGGAACAGGCTCTGGCAAGCACCGAGCGTCAGGGCAATACAGGCCACGGAGGCGACTTTTAACAGCGACATGGGCGTCCTTCATAAAGCGGAGAAGAGCGAAAGATATGGGGCTTCGACTATCGGCATCCCAGTCAGTTCGCCACTAAGCTGATTACAGTGAGTGTGACCGCCGCCGCCCGTCCCGGCAACCGCAAAGGGGCTGCACCGAGGCGCGCGAGCGCTGTAGGATGGCGCGATGCTAAGACACACACTGGATTAAACGAGGGTTGATATGACCGACAGTGCGAAATCGACGCCGACCAGATTCGAAGAGGTTCAGCGCGACAATGCCTACAGCGGCTTCTACAAGCTCGATCGCGTGCAACTGCGTCACGAGTTGTTCGATGGCGGCATGAGCCCGGTTATCAACCGTGAGATTTTTGTACGCCACGATGCCGTGTGTGTACTGCCCTACGACCCGCAGTGCGATGAAGTGGTGTTGATCGAGCAATTTCGTGTGGGCGCCATGGGGCGCACCGACAACCCCTGGCTGGTGGAAATGGTGGCCGGCCTGATCGACAAGGACGAGCAACCGGAGGAGGTTGCACACCGCGAAGCCGAAGAGGAAGCTGGGCTGACCTTCTCCGCGCTGTGGCCGATCACCAAATATTTCCCCTCGCCGGGTGGCAGCACCGAATTCGTCCACCTGTTTTTGGGGCGTTGCGACAGTGCCGGTGCCGGCGGTATCCATGGCCTGGCCGAGGAGGCAGAAGATATCCGTGTCACCGTCTGGGCTTTTGAAGATGCCCTGCAAGCGGTACGCGACGGTAAAATTTCCAACGCAGCCAGCATTATCGCCCTGCAATGGCTTGCGCTTAATCGCGCGGAAGTGAGGGGGCTATGGCAGTAAAGGTACGGGAACGCTACCGGGTTGATCTGATCGGCTTGCAAGCCGCTTGCGAGGCCAACTACGCGCGGCTGATGCGCCTGTTGCCGGACATGCGCCACGCGCCCGAAGCGCGCCGGATCGCCGTGACCCACGGCGACCAGATGCTCGGCGTGTTGAACCTGGAAGTGATCCTCACCTGCCCGTACACCAGCACCCTGCGGGTGCGCCAGGAGCACAGCCTGCCGTGGCTGCCGGTGCCGCAGCTGGAAGTGCAGGTGTATCACGATGCACAGATGGCCGAAGTGGTCAGCGCCGAACATGCACGGCGCTTTCGCAGCATCTATCCTTACCCCAATGTGTTCATGCACCAGCCCGATGAGAAAGCCCAGCTCAATGTGTTCCTCGGCGAGTGGTTGAGCCATTGCCTGGCGTTGGGCCATGAGTTTGAAGTCGTGCGGTAGATGTGAACTGCGTCTGCTTCACGGGTTTCCTCTTTGTATCCTGCCCCAGCATAATTGCGCCCATTGTCCATTTTTCGTGATCGCCCTGGGAGAACGCCTTGCCGAGCGTATCCATCGTGAACCCTGATGCGCCGGCGTTGCTGGTGCAACTGTCTGACAGCCACCTGTTTGCCGAGGCCGACGGTACGCTGCTGGGCATGAACACCCGTGACAGCCTGCAGCGGGTGATTGACCTGGTCCGCGCCCAGCAGCCGCAGATTGATTTGCTGCTGGCCACCGGCGACCTGTCCCAGGACGGCACGCTTGCGTCCTACCAGCTGTTTCGCGAACTGAGCCAGCAGGTCGGGGCCCCGGCGCGCTGGATCCCGGGCAACCACGATGAGCCGCAGGTCATGGCCGAGGCCACCATGGGCAGTGCGTTGCTGGAGCCGGTGGTGGATGTGGGCAACTGGCGGGTCATTATGCTGGACTCCGCCGTGCCGGGCTCGGTGCCGGGTTATCTGGCGGATGTGCAACTGCAGCTCTTGGCCCAGGCGTTGAGCGAAGCACCGGGCCGCCATCACCTGGTGTGCTTCCATCATCACCCCGTGCCTATCGGCTGTGCCTGGATGGAGCCGATTGGCCTGCGTAACCCTGAGGCGCTGTTCGCTGTCCTCGACCGGTTTCCCCAGGTACGGGCGGTGCTGTGGGGGCATGTGCACCAGGAAATCGACCGCGAACGCCATGGCGTGCGCCTGCTGGCGTCGCCGTCGACCTGTATCCAGTTCACCCCGGGCAGTGAGGATTTCAACGTCAGCGAACAGGCCCCTGGCTATCGCTGGCTGCGTTTGCATGCCGATGGACGCTTGGAAACAGGCGTAGAGCGGGTCCAGGGGTTTGCCTTCACCGTCGATTACGCCAGCAATGGCTACTGATCTATTGACGGTGGTCCCGCGCTAACCTCACCACCGTAACGCCTTGCCCCAGATGCCGCAGCGAAGGCTGAATCAACACGCAGTTGTCATACGGCGTGACGATTTCGCGCTGGGCATCCCGGGCGATCACCGTTCCCGCGTGGCTGATCCGCTCCAGGCCACGAAAGTCATCGGTGAAACTGAAGTCCATGCTGTGGGCAATCACTGGGTCAGTGACTTGCAAACATTGCTGGGCTGCAGGTTTTTCCTGGCTGAGAAACGTCGATACATCCGCCTCGACGACTGCCTGAGTCGCAATCAGGAAGCGGGCCGCGACGTCGAGGGCGACCCGTTCACTGCTTTTCGAAAAGTGCTGGCCGGTCTCGATCAGCAGCGCATTCTTGGGGCTGGCGGCATCGCCGAATCCGCCGTAGTCACGCATGCGCCGGCCGTTGGCGTGGCCGGCGTCTGCGACGATGGTTGCCGGTACGCCTAATGATTGGGCGAACGCCAGGCCTTTGGCGCATGCACCGCACATCATCAGCGGCGGTGATTCTTCGTGCATTGAGTGGATATCGAGCAGCAAATCGACGCTGTCGATCAGCGGGCGCAGCTCCCGGGCGCGGCGCAATTCGGCGGAGTCGCGCGGGCCGTCGAGGGTTGATGGCAGCCAGACGCGGTTCATGTCCTCGTCAATAAAGCGGGTCGCATCAATGTCCTGTGGGTCGAAGCGTTGATAGGCCTGTATGTTGGCAAAGCCCAGTGACAATCGCCCTTGGCGCGGGCGCACCCCGCTACGCAACAGGGCGTCCACCGCGATTGCGCCGCTGACTTCATTGCCATGGGTCAGTGCCATGATCAGCACATGGGGCCCTGGCGTGCCGCTGTCGAAGCTGTGGATGTAGTCGATCCCGCAGTTACCGGTTTTCCATTGGCTCAGATCAGGGAACTGGACCTCCACGGGGTAGGGTTTGAGTGCTGCACGAACCTGCTCAAGGGTTTTCATTTCAGTCTCCGACTGACCGAGGTGTGCACTTGCCGCGCGGGCTTGGCGCGCGACAAGCAGGAAGGGTTTGTTTAATGGGCAGCGGGGTGGGTGCCGCGCATGCGTCGGCCCAGGCAGATAATCGCCAGTACGCTGATCAGAATGGTCGCCATGACATAAAAGCTGGGGGCCAGCTTGCTGCCGCTGGCGTCGATCATCCAGGTCACGATCAAGGGCGCAAAACCACCAAACAGGGTGACGGAAAAGTTGTAGCTCAGCGCCAGGCCGGTCCCGCGAATGCTGGTTGGGAAAATATCGGCAAGCATCGCCGGGATGGGCCCCAGGCAGGCAGCGATCAACAACCCGACAATCGCCTGCACGGTCAGCAGCGTAGAAAAGCTGGGGAAGGCGTTGAGCAGGGCGAACATCGGATAGGACGAAAACCCGGTAAGCAGCAAGGCGATTGTCAGTACTCGAAAGCGTCCGTAGCGATCGGATAAGCCGCCAAATACCGGGGCCATCAACATCAGGGTCACGCCAGTCATCAGCGCCCCGAGATACGAAGAGGTGGCGGTGATGTTCAGTTGTTTAAGGGCATAAATGGGCATGTACAGTTTGTGCACATAGTTGAATGCTGTGGCCCCGGCCACCACGCCGATAGCCAGCAACAGGCTGACGTGCCCTTTGACCAACACATCGCGCAGCGGCGTCTTCACCTTTGTGCTGGCGGCGGTTTTCTTGAAGTCCGGGGTTTCATCGATTTGCGTGCGAATGTAGAAACCCACCGGCCCGATCAGCAGGCCGAAGCCGAAGGCCACACGCCAACCCCAGTCGTTCAACTGCACATCCGACAGCACATAGCTGAGGATTGCACTGACCCCCGCGGCCAGTACGGTCGCCAGGCCCTGGGTCGACAATTGCCAACTGGCAAAGAAGCCACGGCGTTTGGCATCGGCGTGCTCGACCATGAATGCGGTCGCCGCACCAAACTCACCGCCCGTAGAAAAGCCCTGGAGCATGCGCGCAACGATGATCAACAGCGGCGCTGCCAAGCCGATCTGCTCATAGGTCGGGGCGAAGGTAATCATTGCGGTGCCGATCAGCATGATCATGATCGACATCGTTAACGATGCCTTTCGCCCGGCCCTGTCGGTGTAGGAGCCGAGCACGATGGCGCCCAGGGGGCGCATCAGGAAGGAAATGCCAAACGAGCCTACGGCCAGCAGCAGTGAGGTGGTTTCGTTATCGGATGGGAAAAACTGTTTGCTGATCACTACCGCGAAATAGCCGTAGATCAGCAAATCATAAAACTCCAAGGCGTTACCGACACTGGCAGCGACGATCTCCTTCCATGGACCTCGCTGGGTTGGAGCCTGTGCCGATGATAAGACGGATGATGGGACTGTCATGGGTGTGCACCGGGTCTGTTTCACAGTTGGCATTCGGATTCGCCGAACCGCAGCGCGGCCTGACGAGATCGAAGGCATTAATTGTTATGGGTGAAAGCCCGGGTGAAATTGAATCAAGTGCGCACGAACAGCAATTGCCGTTTCGGCACAGGTTTGAGCTGTTTTGGCACGGGGCCGACAGGCATTGGGTTTTACGCATCTTGGAGTTGATGCAATGCCTGGCGCTATGATCGCAAACGCTGTTGGCGCAACGACAGGTTCACAGACCTTCCCAGATCTTCATGACCATTTCGCTCTGGTTGGCGTGCAGGCGATGCAGCGAGACGTCGAAGGCGACGTGAAACTCGGGGCCGCCTGCAATCAGCAACTCGCCCGAGGCCAGCGCATCCTTGACCACCATGCGCGGCAGCCATGCCAGGCCTCTGCCACGCTTGGCCATTTCCAGGATGGCGTCATAAGAGTCCGCTTGGTAGACCATGCGCAGCGCCAGGTGCTGTGGCAGCCGCTCAAGGTGCTGGGCCAGTACGCCGCGCAGTGCCAGGGACGGAGAAAAGGCCAGCCAGGGGATGCTCATGGCGCAGGGCGCGGTGCAGATCTGCTGGCGCGGCAGGCCATTGGCGTCCGGCGCACTGACCGGCAACAGTACCTCATTGGCCAGTACCCGGGAGTCGCAACGCTCCGCGCCCAGCAGGGTCTGGGTCAATGGGCTGGAAAAGCTCAACAGCAGGTCGACCTCGCCGGCGGACAGCTTGCTGATCGCTTCTTGCGCCCCGCTGGTGACCAATGACACCGCAAAATTGCCCAGGCGCTGGTGCAATGACTCGTACCAGTCGGGGAAAAAATCGCTGGCCAGGGTCCGGCCGGTGGCGATGCGCACAGGCTCGTCGCGGCTCAGGGTGGTGCCTTTGAATTGCGCCCTGACAGTGGTCAGCAGTTGCAATGATTGTGTCGCGGCGTCCAGGAACAGCACGCCGCAAGGCGTCAGTGACAGGGGCTGTTTGCGCTCGATCAAGGGTGTACCGACCCATTCTTCCAGGGCGCGGATACGTCGGCCGAACGCCGGGTGCGTGACACAGCGATTTTCGGCGGCCCGCGACAGGCTGCGGGTGCGGGCCAGTTCGATAAAATCCTCAAGCCATTCTAGTTGCATGCGGTTTTCCTGCCTGGCGGCTCATCAACGCGGCGCCACCGATAGTACCGCCAGCGGCGATGGGCTGCACCCACAACCCCCGCGTTCCCTGTAAACTGCGCCCCTTTGGCTGATAACGCACGGAGAGCCCTGCATGTCCGCTTCGATCTTGTATATCCACGGTTTCAACAGTGCGCCGGCCTCGACCAAGGCCAGCTTGCTGATGGGCGTGATGGACAGTCTCGGTCTGGCCGACCAACTGCGGGTGCCGGCCTTGCATCATCACCCACGCCAGGCGATGGCCCAGCTGGAGCAGGCGATCGGCGAGCTGGGGCGGCCGCTGCTGGTCGGCAGCTCACTCGGCGGCTACTATGCAACCCATCTTGCCGAACGCCATGGCCTCAAGGCGCTGTTGGTCAACCCGGCGGTCAGCCCCCATCGCATGTTCGACGGTTACCTGGGCACCCAGAAGAACCTCTACACCGATGAAACCTGGGAACTGACCCACGATCACGTCGCGGCCCTGGCTGAGCTTGAGGTTGCAGCGCCCCAGGATGCCCAGCGCTATCAGGTGTGGTTGCAGACCGGGGACGAAACACTGGATTATCGCCTCGCCGAGCAGTATTACCGGGCCTGTGCCTTGCGTATCCAGGCTGGCGGCGACCACGGTTACCAGGGCTTTGGCCGACAGTTGCCGGCGTTGTTGAGTTTTGCCGGCATTGGCGCAGATCAGTACCAATCCTTCGATTTCACCGCATTGTGAAACCGCAGGTTACTTTTTAATCGAACGACTCACGACGAGACCCCATGGCCACTCCCAGCGCTAGCTCTTATAACGCCGACGCCATCGAAGTCCTCTCGGGCCTCGACCCGGTGCGCAAACGCCCCGGCATGTACACCGACACCAGTCGGCCGAACCACCTTGCCCAGGAAGTCATCGACAACAGCGTCGACGAAGCCTTGGCCGGGCATGCCAAGTCGGTCCAGGTCATCCTGCACGCCGACCATTCCCTGGAAGTGTCCGACGACGGGCGCGGCATGCCGGTGGACATCCACCCGGAAGAGGGCGTGTCGGGTGTCGAGCTGATCCTCACCAAGCTGCACGCGGGCGGCAAGTTCTCCAACAAGAACTACCAGTTTTCCGGCGGCTTGCACGGTGTGGGTATTTCCGTGGTCAACGCCTTGTCCACGCAGGTGCGGGTCAAGGTCAAGCGCGACGGCAACGAATACCAGATGACCTTCGCCGATGGCTACAAGGCCACCGAGCTGGAAGTGGTCGGCACGGTCGGCAAGCGCAATACCGGGACCAGCGTGTACTTCGCGCCGGACCCGAAGTACTTCGATTCCCCGAAATTCTCCATCAGCCGCCTCAAGCACGTACTCAAGGCCAAGGCCGTGCTGTGCCCGGGCTTGCTGGTCAGTTTTGAAGACAAAGGCACTGGCGAGAAGGTCGAGTGGCACTACGAAGACGGCCTGCGTTCCTACCTCGAAGACTCGGTCAGCGAGTTCGAGCGCCTGCCCAACGAGCCGTTCTGCGGCAGCCTGGCAGGTAACAAGGAGGCCGTGGACTGGGCCTTGCTGTGGCTGCCTGAAGGTGGCGACAGCGTCCAGGAAAGCTACGTCAACCTGATCCCCACCGCCCAGGGCGGTACCCACGTCAACGGTCTGCGCCAGGGCTTGCTGGATGCCATGCGCGAATTCTGCGAATACCGCAGCCTGTTGCCGCGCGGTGTGAAGCTGGCGCCGGAAGACGTCTGGGAACGCATCGCCTTTGTGCTGTCGATGAAAATGCAGGAGCCGCAATTCTCCGGCCAGACCAAGGAACGCCTGTCGTCCCGCGAGGCCGCGGCGTTTGTCTCGGGCGTGGTCAAGGATGCGTTCAGCCTGTGGCTCAACGAGCACCCGGAACTGGGCCTGGCCCTGGCGGAGCTGGCGATCAACAACGCCGGCCGTCGCCTCAAGGCCAGCAAAAAGGTCGAGCGCAAGCGCATTACCCAGGGCCCGGCATTGCCCGGCAAGTTGGCGGACTGCGCCGGCCAGGACCCGATGCGCTCCGAACTGTTCCTGGTCGAAGGTGATTCCGCCGGTGGTTCGGCCAAACAGGCGCGGGACAAGGAATTCCAGGCGATCCTGCCGTTGCGCGGCAAGATCCTTAATACCTGGGAAGTCGATGGCAGCGAAGTCCTGGCCAGCCAGGAAGTGCACAACATCGCCGTGGCCATTGGCGTCGATCCAGGCGCCGAGGACATGAGCCAGTTGCGCTACGGCAAGATCTGCATCCTGGCCGACGCCGACTCCGATGGTCTGCACATTGCCACGTTGCTCTGCGCACTGTTCGTCCAGCATTTCCGCCCGCTGGTGGATGCCGGTCACGTCTACGTGGCCATGCCGCCGCTGTACCGCATCGACCTGGGCAAAGAAATCTTCTACGCCCTGGACGAGGCTGAACGCGACGGCATCCTCGACCGCCTGGTGGCCGAGAAGAAGCGCGGCAAGCCACAAGTCACCCGATTCAAGGGCCTGGGTGAAATGAACCCGCCGCAACTGCGCGAAACCACCATGGACCCGAACACCCGGCGCCTGGTGCAGTTGACCCTCGAAGACTATGCCGCCACTTCGGAAATGATGGACATGTTGCTGGCCAAGAAGCGCGCCGGCGACCGCAAGGCCTGGCTGGAGTCCAAAGGCAACCTGGCCGAGGTATTGGGCTGATGCGCAGCGGTTTCGCCCTGGCGATACTGTTGTTGAGCGGGTTGGCAGCTACCTCAGTGGTTGCCCAACCTGCGGCCGAGCTCAAGTTGTTGTCCGAACACCCGGTAGACGGCATACGCGGCGGCAACCTGTCGGGCCTGGCCTTGTGTGGCAAGGACTTGTGGACGGTCTCTGACCGCGACGACGACCAGATCTACCGCCTCGATACCCGCGCCGACACCTGGCAGGCCGAGGCGGTAACGATCAACGTGCCGCCGGTGCCCGAGTCTGGCCTGCCCTGGGGCTTGCGCGCACGCACCACGGCGGCGTCGGTGATTCGCGGCGGCGACCTGGATTTTGAAGGCATCAGCTGTGACGCCGCGGGTAATCGCTATATCGTCAGCGAAGCCCATGCGGCCGTGCTGCGGGTGCCGGCAAGCGGTGATCCCGAGTGGCTGAAGATTGCCCCTGGCATGGTCCGCGAGGCGCGGGCCAGTGGCCTGTTGTTGCACTTCAATGCCCTGTTTGAGGGCTTGGCGGTCAACCCCGAGGGCAACCAGATCTGGCTGGCAGCCGAGCGTGAGCGGCGCGGGCTGATCTCGATCAAGCGCGGGCAAAGCGTTTGGGATTGTGATGGCCCATGCGTACTGTTGAGCGAAGCCGGCCAGGAAATGCAACCGGCGCAGTTTCCGGGGGCCAAGGCGGTGTCCAAGGACTTTGCCGACCTGGCGTTGTTCAACGGCAAGCTGTTTACCCTGGAGCGCAACGCGTTCCAGATCTGCCGGCGCGACAGCGTGACGGCCAAGGTCGAGTTGTGTTGGTCGTATGCCGATGAGGCCCTGGTGCCAAATCGACGTTACTCCCAGAGCTACGGCCTGGCGGAAGCCCTGTTGATTGACGCCGACGGCGCCTGGATTGGCATCGACAATAATTTCGGCGCTCGGGCCGATGCTGAAAAACGCCCGATGGTCTATCGTTTTGCCGCCCCGGCCGGTGGCTGGAGCGCCCAGCCTTGAGTGCGCAACCACCGGGCAAGCGTGCCGGGCGGGTGTTGATGTTCGTGGCCTGGGGGGCCGGACTGTTTCTGGCCACGCGGTTTTTCGGGCAATGGGAGGCGCGGCAGGAAAACCCCAATGCCGTGGTCACCTCACAGCAACACGAGGGTTATATCGAAGTGAAACTGGTCGGCAACGGCCAGGGGCATTTCGTCGCCACTGGCCAGATCAACGGCCAGCCGGTGGATTTCATGCTCGATACCGGCGCCACCGATGTGGCGGTGCCGGCCGAGTTGGCCGAACGCCTGGGGCTCAAGCGCGGTTTGCCGGTGACCTTGAGCACCGCCAACGGCCGCAGCCAGGGCTATCGCACCCACCTCGACCGCCTGCAGTTGGGCGATATCGTCCTGCAGGACGTGCGCGCCCTGGTGGCGCCGGGGCTGGGTGGCGAGCAAGTGCTGTTGGGCATGAGCGCATTGAAACAACTTGAATTTACCCAGCGTGGCGGCACCTTGCTGCTACGCCAGACCAGACAATGATGAGGCCCGCATGAGTGACATCCTTGCAGACAGCTTAGACGGCGTAGAACGCCGGTCGCTGGCTGACTTCACCGAAAATGCCTACCTCAACTACTCCATGTACGTGATCATGGACCGTGCCTTGCCGCATATCGGCGACGGCCTGAAACCGGTACAGCGGCGCATTATCTACGCCATGAGTGAGTTGGGCCTGGACGCGGACTCCAAGCACAAGAAGTCGGCGCGTACCGTCGGTGACGTGCTCGGCAAATTCCACCCCCACGGCGACTCGGCGTGCTACGAAGCCATGGTGCTGATGGCCCAGCCGTTCAGCTACCGCTACACCCTGGTCGATGGCCAGGGCAACTGGGGTGCGCCGGATGATCCCAAGTCGTTCGCCGCCATGCGTTATACCGAGGCGCGGCTGTCGCGTTACTCCGAAGTGCTGCTCAGCGAGCTGGGCCAGGGCACGGCAGACTGGGGCCCGAACTTCGACGGCACCCTCGACGAGCCATTGGTATTGCCGGCGCGCCTGCCCAATATCCTGCTCAACGGCACCACCGGCATTGCCGTGGGCATGGCCACTGATGTGCCACCGCACAACCTGCGTGAAGTCGCCACTGCCTGCGTGCGCCTGCTCGATGAGCCCAAGGCCACGGTTGAGCAACTGTGTGAGCATATCCAGGGCCCGGATTACCCGACCGAAGCGGAAATCATCACGCCGCGTGCCGACCTGCTGAAAATGTACGAGACCGGCAAGGGCTCGGTGCGCATGCGTGCGGTGTACCACATCGAAGATGGCGACATCATCGTCACCGCCTTGCCGCACCAGGTCTCCGGCGCCAAGGTGCTGGAACAGATTGCCGCGCTGATGCAGGCCAAGCCGTCGAAGCTGCCGCAAGTGGCGGACCTGCGTGACGAGTCCGACCACGAGAACCCTTGCCGCATCGTGATCATCCCGACCAATAGCCGGGTCGATCACGAAGTGCTGATGCAGCATCTGTTTGCCAGCACCGAGCTGGAATCCAGCTACCGGGTCAACGTCAACATCATTGGCCTGGACGGCAAGCCGCAGCTGAAAAACCTGCGCAACCTGCTGGTGGAGTGGCTGGAGTTCCGGGTCAATACCGTGCGCCGCCGCCTGCAGTTCCGCCTGGACAAGGTCGAGCGTCGCCTGCACCTGTTGGACGGCTTGCTGATCGCCTATCTCAACCTGGATGAAGTGATCCACATCATCCGCACCGCCGAGCACCCGAAAGCCGAGCTGATCGCGCGTTTCGAGCTGAGCGAGATCCAGGCCGACTACATCCTCGACACCCGCCTGCGTCAGTTGGCGCGCCTGGAAGAGATGAAGCTGCGCGACGAACAGGACGCGCTGCTCAAGGAACAAGCCAAGCTGCAAGCCCTGCTGGGCAGCGAAGCCAAGCTCAAGAAGCTGGTGCGCAGCGAATTGATCAAAGATGCCGAAACCTATGGCGACGACCGCCGCTCGCCGATTGTCGAGCGTGCCGAAGCCAAGGCCCTGACCGAAACCGAGCTGTTGCCCAACGAGAAAATTACCGTCGTTCTGTCGGAAAAGGGTTGGGTTCGTTCCGCCAAGGGGCATGATATTGATGCCACTGGCTTGTCGTACAAAGCCGGCGATGGGTTCAAGACCGCCGCAGCCGGGCGTTCCAACCAGTTCGCGGTGTTTATTGACTCCACCGGGCGCAGTTATTCGGTGCCGGCCCATACCCTGCCATCTGCACGGGGCCAGGGCGAGCCGTTGACCGGCCGCCTGGCGCCGCCGCCAGGGGCAAGTTTTGAGTGTGTATTGCTGCCCGATGATGACTCGCTGTACGTCATCGCCTCTGACGCCGGCTACGGTTTCGTGGTCAAGGGCGAGGATTTGCAGGCCAAGAACAAGGCGGGCAAGGCGCTGTTGAGCCTGCCGAACAACGCCAAGGTGATCCTGCCGCGTCCGGTCGAGGACCGTGAGGGCAATTGGCTGGCCTCGGTGACCACCGAGGGGCGTTTGCTGGTGTTCAAGATCAGCGACCTGCCGCAGTTGGGCAAGGGCAAGGGCAACAAGATCATTGGTATCCCAGGGGAGCGGGTGGCCAGTCGCGAAGAGTACGTGACCGACATCGCGGTGATCCCGGAAGGCTCTACCCTGGTGCTGCAGGCCGGTAAACGTACGCTGTCCCTGCGCCCTGATGACCTTGAGCATTACAAGGGTGAACGTGGACGCCGCGGGAACAAATTGCCCCGTGGCTTCCAGCGGGTGGATGCTTTGCTGGTAGAAACACCTGCTTAAAGCGATATAGAGCGCCCGATCTACGATTTAACGCGTAGATCGGCGCTTTCGCGCTGGAGTCATGGCGCATATTCACGGATGATATGGCCTTTCCAGCGCCGGCGTGGCTGAGCGCGTATAGGTTATTTTTAGTATTACATTGTGGTTTGCCTTGTGGCAGCCACCTGGATGGGATGATGACTGCTCCACGCCTTCCTTTATTTTTGATGCTCGCTGGCCTTTTGGGGTTGGCGGGTTGCACTACGCACCAACCGGTGTCGCTGTACCAGCTGGATAGCGGAAATCCGGCGCAGCCTGCGCAAAGTGCTGGCATGGCGGTCTTGCTCGGGCCGGTCGTGGTTGCCGATTACCTGCAACGTGAAACCCTGCTGCAACGCCAGGACGATGGCAGCCTGCAAGGCTCCATCGACGGCCGTTGGGCCGGTAGCCTGTCGTCAGATATCAACCAGTTGATGCTGCGCCAGGTGGCCGGCCATCTGGACAGCCAGCGTGTGGTGCTGTCGCCGGCGCCCACCAGCTTCACGCCGGATGTGCAGGTGTTGCTGACTATCACGCGCCTGGACTCCGGGGCTTCGCAGCCGGCCATCCTTGACGCGCAATGGCGCCTGATCGACCGCCGTGGCCAGGTGCGGGACAACCGCATTGTGCATCTGCAGGAGCAGCATGCCGGCAGCACCGCTTCCCAGGTCCAGGCCCAGGGCGTGTTGTTGCAGCGTTTGGCTGAGCAGTTGTCGGTTGCCCTCAAGCCATTGGCCAACCAGCCACCGATTGCCGAGGCCCCGCGCAAGCAGGCCCCGGCGCCGGCCAAGCCGGCAGCCCCGGAAAAGCCGAAGATCCCGATGGCATCGCCGATTCGTACGGATATGGAAGTGTTCAGGTTCTGACCTGAATCGCAGCCAAATAAAAGGCCCGCTGAGTAAGCGGGCCTTTTTGTTTGGCGCAGATCCAATGTGGGAGCGGGCTTGCCCGCGATAGCTCAGTGTCAGTCGACACTTGATTGACTGATCCAGCGCTATCGCGGGCAAGCCCGCTCCCACACAAGCCTGTGTCACATTGCTGGCTTGTTGCGGGTCTCATGCATCCGTGCCAGCTGACGTTCCAGCATCGACGGGTAAGGCTCCATCAAGCGCTCTACACAGCACGCGCCTTCAGGGCTGGCAATCGGGCGGATACGTGCGCGTTGGCGGATCAAGGCGTCGTCGCTGATCTTGCGCTCCACCAGCAGCAGGTTGCGGCTGTGTTGCGACAAGGCCAGGGCGTCCTGGGCGTTTTCGGTCAGCAGCAGATCAATCTGGCTCATGCCATACAGATCATCGCCCAATGTCAGGCCCAGTTGCAGTTGCAGGGTGATGCCGCTGTCGGCGACTTCGATCTGCAAGGCATGGCCCAGGGCGCGCAGCAGTTCACCGCAGCAGATGGCATTGGTCAGGTAGTCTTCGCCGCTGTCTTCGCTGTGGAACAGCATCAACGTGCTGCCGTCGTTCAGGGTGTGCAGTTCGCTCTGGTACAGCGAGGCTGCCTGGTCCAGGCAATCGCGGTAGCGTTCCAGCAACTCGGTCAGGCGTGCCCGTGGCAGGCGGCGCAATTGCTCCTGGGCGCCCAGTTGCACGGCCAATACCGCGCTGTGCTGGGGCTGGCTGCTCGCAGGCCGAGGCGCGACCACCGGGCTTGGCGCCGACTCGTCACGCAGGTCGGCAAACGGATCGTCATCGTCCAGGCTGTCTTCTTCGGCCTTGATGGCCGTACGCGGTGCCGGCTTGAGGCCAGCCATCGGCGTCGACTCGTCGAAGCTCGGATCGCGCAGGTTGCGCACTTCGAACTCGGGTTCGTCGTCATAGTCGGTGTCGTCGAACTCCGGCTCGGGCTTGGCTTCAGGTATGACCGGCTCCGGGGCAAAGCTGGTGTGCAACTGGCGGGCAAGGTCGCCGATCTCATCCTGGCGGTCGGTGGCCGGGGTGTGTTCGTCGATATCGCGCAGCCAGATGCGCAATTGCATCAGCGGCGTGGAGATATGCCGGCCCAGGCGCAGGCTCAAGGCCAGGGCCAAGGCCAGCAGGATCGCGCTGAGGATGCCCATGCTTTGCAGGCTGATGGTCATCGGCTGCTGGAACTGTTGCATGTCCAGGCTGATGCGCAATTGGCCGGCTTTCACATCCTGAAACGTGATATTGCTCTGGTACAGGCCTTCGGCCTCACCCAGCAGGCCGTTTTTCGGGCGTTGCCCGGCTTCGGCCATGATCCGGTTGTCCACGCTGTAGATGGCCGCGTGGGCCACCAGCGGGTTCTTGGTCAGGTTGTTGAGCAGCACGTTGAGGCTGAGGATGTCGTTGGACACCAACAGTTCGGTCGCCGAGGTGGCGGTCTGGGTCGTCAAGCTCTCGCCCAGGGCGTCGGCTTGCTCGTGCATGGCCTGTTTGAACTGCAAACCCATCACGCAGGCGTAGATCACCAGGGCCAGGGCGACCAGGATCACGTTATGGCTGGCGATGCGTAATGCGATCGGTACACGGCGGTGGCGCAGTGCCCGGAAGATCAGCAGGAAGAAGTTATCGGTTTTTACTGGCGTGGGCCGGTTCACTTGCGCTCGGCTCTTGGTCCGTGAAGTTGACGCGCAGTATAGCGACAGGCCCAAGACCGGCAAAGCGCTGGCTGTGCCCGATGGTCACTGAAAGTGGGTAGAATGCGGTTTTTTTCCAGCTCGGGGGTGCGCTTTGCGCGAAATTGTCCTGATTAACATCACCGGTGTTGACCGTCCGGGTCTTACCGCAGCCATTACCGGTGTTCTGGCCCAGGGTGGCGTGACCATTCTCGACATTGGCCAGGCCGTGATCCACGACACCCTGTCGTTCGGCATCCTGGTGGAGATTCCAGATACCGAACAGGCGTCGTCTGTGCTCAAGGACATCCTGTTTACCGCCTATAAGCTGGACCAGCAGGTGCGTTTCACTCCGGTATCCGAAGCGGATTACCAGCATTGGGTGGCCGGCCAAGGCAAGAAACGCCACATCGTCACCCTGCTGACGCGCAAGGTCACCGCTGAACAATTGCAGCGGGTCAGCTCGATCACTGCGCAATATGGCTTGAATATCGACCATATCGACCGTCTGTCGGGTCGCATGCCCTTGGACACCCCGGCGGACCAGGGCAAGGGCTGCATCGAGTTCTCCGTGCGCGGTGAGCCGGCTGACCCGCAAGCCTTGCGCGCCGAGTTCCTCAGCGTGGCCCAGGAACTGAACGTGGATATCGCCTTCCAGGAAGATTCGCTGTTCCGTCGTAACCGGCGCCTGGCGGTGTTCGACATGGACTCGACTCTGATCGAAGCCGAAGTTATCGACGAGTTGGCCAAGGCCGCAGGTGTGGGCGAGCAAGTCTCCGCGATCACCGAGCGCGCCATGGCCGGCGAGCTGGATTTTCGCGCCAGCTTCAAGGAGCGCCTGGCATTGCTCAAGGGCCTGGACGTCAGCGTCCTCGATTCCATCGGCGCCTCCCTGCGCTTGACCGAAGGTGCCGAAACCCTGTTCGCCGAACTCAAGCGCCTGGGCTACAAGACCGCGATCCTCTCGGGCGGCTTTACCTACTTCGCCAAGCAATTGCAGGCCAAGCTGGGCATCGACTACGTGTTCGCCAACGAGCTGGAAGTGGTGGATGGCAAGGTGACGGGCGTGGCGGTCGAACCGATTGTCGATGCGCAACGCAAGGCTGACTTGCTCAAGGAGCTGGCGCACAAGGAAGGTTTGCGTCTGGAGCAGACCATTGCGGTCGGCGACGGCGCCAACGACCTGCCGATGCTGGCTATTGCGGGGTTGGGCGTGGCCTTCCGGGCCAAGCCGCTGGTCAAGCAATCGGCCAAGCAGGCGATTTCGACCTTGGGGCTGGATGGTGTGTTGTATCTGTTGGGGCTGCGTGACCGCGACGGTCAATAACGACAGGAACGCGGTCAAAAATGTGGGAGCGGGCTTGCTCGCGAAGGCGGTGTGTCAGTCAACTAAGGTGTCTACTGTCACACCGCCTTCGCGAGCAAGCCCGCTCCCACATTTGATTTTCGCTGTATTCGGATCAGGCTTTTGGCAGCGCGATACCCTGGCCCATCTGCACCGGCGTTCCCGCCACCAGTTCTTCAGCCCACTTCACCTGATCCGGCCCAAACAGCACGATAGCGGTCGAACCCAGCTTGAAACGCCCCAGTTCCGCACCTTTTTCCAGGTGGATCGGCGCACGGGCGGCTTCGTCGTAGCGCACGGTTTTCAGCTCGCGCTTGGGCGGCGTTACCAGGCCGGCCCATACGGTTTCAATCGACGCAACAATCATCGCGCCCACCAATACCACGGCCATCGGGCCGCGTTCGGTGTCGAACAGGCAAACCACACGCTCGTTACGCGCAAACAACTCCGGCACGTTTTCGGCCGTGGTCTGGTTGACCGAGAAAATCCGCCCAGGCACGTAGACCATTTCCCGCAGGGTGCCGGCCAGTGGCATGTGCACGCGGTGGTAGTCCTTCGGCGACAGGTAAATGGTGGCAAAGTCGCCGCCCATGAACGGTGCGGCAACGGCGGCGTCGCCACCGAGCAGTTCCAGCACGCTGAAACTGTGGCCCTTGGCCTGGAATACGCGGCCGTGCTCGATCGGGCCGAGCTGGCTGACCGCGCCGTCTGCCGGGCTCAGCACCGCGCCTGGGGTTGGGTCCAGGGGGCGGGCGCCGTCTTTCAGGGCGCGGGTGAAGAAGGCGTTGAAGTGCTCGTAAGCGGTCACGTCTTCTACCAGGGCCTGGGACATATCCACCTGGTAGCGCTTGGCGAACCAGGTGGTGAAGGCATTTTTAAACCAGCGCACACGGCATTCGGCAATGCAGCCGGCCAGGCGCGACAGCAGGTGGTGGGGCAGCAGGTACTGGCTGAGGATAAACAAACGCTTTTTCATGAACTGTCCTTAAACCTTAAATCTCGACGGGGGTGTCGGGGTGGTTGCCCCATTCGCCCCAGGAACCGGCATAACCTTTGACTCGCGGATAACCGAGCGCCTTGGCCACCAGGTAGGTGAAGCCAGAACGGTGGTGAGTCTGGCAGTGGGTAATGATTTCTTTGTCTTTGGTCAGGCCCAGGCCTTCGAGGATCTGCGGCATGTCGCGGCGGATCCGCAGGTTACGTGCCTTGTCCATGCCCGCCGTCCATTCGAAGTTGACTGCGCCGGGAATATGCCCGCCCTTGGCCGCGAGGACTTTTTCGCCGCTGTATTCCAGCGGGCCACGGGCATCCCAGATGCCCAGGTCGGCAGCACCGAGGCGGCTTTGCAGGTATTCGCGGGTGGCGGTGGGCTCGTCGTGCAGGGTCAGGCTGACCGGGCCGCCGACGGCTGCGGTGGCCTCGGTGGACACGGGGTGCTGTTCATCCAGCCATGCCAGTAGGCCGCCATCAAGGTAGTGATATTTCTTGTGGCCGATCACGTCGAGCAACCAGATAAACCGCCCGGCCCAGCCGCCGCCTTCGTCGTCATACACCACGTAGGTGGCATCCGGGGTGTGGCCCAGTTCGCCGAACAGTTTCTCCAGGTCGGCCTTGGCCGGCAGCAGCCCTGGGGCCGGTGGCTGGCCCAACTGGGTGCGCTTGGGGTCGACAAAGTGCGCGCCGGGGATATGCCCCTGGGCATAACGGGCGGCGCTGGTGAGGTCCACCAGAATCAACGGCTCGGCGGCGAGGCGACTAAGTAGGTCGCTGGGTTCGATCACCAGCGGCAAGCCAGAAAAGTCAGGCATGTGAGGTCTCCCGGGCGCTAGGTTGGGTGATAAAAGAGGGCGATTGTAACGCAAGCATCAAGCGGTGCGGTTGGTAAAGCAGTGCAGGGCTTTCTCGATGCATTGGGCGGTTTTGCCGAAGGCCTGCACGGTGGTTTCGGAGAACGGCCCGCCCCCCTGGTCGGCAATCATCAGCATCACCACCCGGCCGTTACAGCTCAGGGAGCGCAGCAGCAAATGCTCGCCGACGAACAGGCGCCGCAATGAAGCAGGCAGCAGCACCGCGAATTGTGCGTGATTTTCCGGGTTGAGGCGCACTTGCGCAGGCTTCTCCAGCAAGCGTTGCAGCAGCGTGCTTTGTGCGCACTCGAGGCTCAGGTTGGCAGCGTCCTTGGGCAGGCCATCGACCTGATGCACGCGCAAAGTGGCCAAGGCCTTGTCGGCCATCAGCAACATCACGCGCTGCATGCCACTGGCAACCAGGGCCTCCTTGGCGCAGGTGGTCAAGTGCATCGCATTGGCGAAGCGGCTGGGCTCCACCAGCAGCTCAGTACAACGCTTGCGCCACACTGCCAGGGCTTCGGCGGTCGGCGGCGGTGCGGGCAGCAGGCCGCGATGCACTCGTTGCACATGCCACGGCCAGATCAACGCCAGTGCCGGATGCCAGAGACCGGCGGTCAGGGTATGGCGCGCGCTGATGACCGCCTGTTGGTGCACCTGTTGCTGCACGTCGGCCAGTGGTTGCTGCAGGTACAACGCGGTGAGGTACTGCCAGCGCTGGGTATGGGGGCAGGCCCAGGATTCCTGGGCCGCCAGTGCCATGCCATTGGCCAGTAGCACGGTATTGGCCGGCTGGTTCAGCCAGCGCCGCAGCGCCGGGTCGGCATCGAGTTTTTGCTGCTGGCTCAACGGCACTTCATCGCGGGCGATGTGCAGGGCCTTGACCAGTAAGCGTTGTTCCTTGAGCAGCAGTTGGTAGCCCTGGGACACCCAGATCGGCAGGCGCCAGGCCTCGGTCAGCTCCAGGCACAGTGCCAGCAGGGGCACGCCAAACAATTCCTGTTCGACCTTGCGTGCCGATTGACCCTTGTGGATCACCCGCAGCTCCCATTCCTCCAGGAGCTTGGGGTAGGCAACGGCCATCGGCCACAGCGGTGAAAGAAACAGCAGGCTGCCCCAATGAATATCCTGCCACAGGCGCGCCAGGCGGCTGGCAAACAGGCCGCTGGCTTGCTGCGAGGCATGCTGGCTGATCAGCTGCAATTGGCGCAGGGCCACGGGGATTTCATTGAGCGGCACTGACGGCAGGCGCGCGAGCAGTTCTTCGGTGCGCTTGAGGCCGAGGCGGTTGATCGCCACTTCAAGGTTTTCTGCGGGCTCTGCCAGGCTGCCGTGGGCCTGGTTGTTGGCTTCACGCATGACGCTCAGGACCAGTGCCGGGCTGTCTTGCATCAGCTCTGCAATATCTCGCAACGAACGGCGACTGTCGCCGATGGCCTTGCACACGGCAATGTGGCTCGCCTGCGGGACGGGCAGGAGAACCTCGTCCAGACGCTTGATCCAGCCAGCCAGAGAGTTGGGTTTTGTAGTTGGGACTGTCGTTTCGTTTGCCATGATTGGGGCGCGATCATCACTTGCGGTCAACACGCCCGGAGTGGGCCGAACTGGCTTTTCGCCTTAACGGGCTATAGTCTGGCGCAGTTTTGCCGATAAGTAGAAGAAGAGTTTTTAGATCTTCCGAATATGTCCATGAACCCGACGGCGCAAGTACTCATCCCCTATGGCTAAAATTATCGGCATCATCGTCGTCATCGCAAGCGTGCTCGGCGGATACGTTCTGTCCCACGGTAAAATTGCTGCGCTGATCCAGCCCTTCGAAGTGCTGATCATCGGCGGTGCGGCGTTTGGCGCTTTCCTGCAGGCCAACCCTAGCTACATGACCATGCACGTGATCAAAAAGTCGCTGGGCATGTTCAGCTCGCGCTTTTCCCACACGTTCTATCTGGAAGTACTGGGCCTGGTCTACGAGATCCTTAACAAGAGCCGCCGCGAAGGCATGATGGCCATCGAGGCGGATATCGAGGACGCCGCAGCGAGCCCGATCTTCGCCAAGTACCCGGCCGTGCTCAAGGATGACCGCATGACCGCCTATGTCTGCGACTACCTGCGCATCATGTCCTCCGGCAACATGGCCCCCCACGAGCTGGAAGGCCTGTTCGACATGGAGCTGTTCAGTCTCAAGGAAGAACTCGAGCACCCATCCCACGCCGTGACCGGTATCGCCGACGGCATGCCCGGTTTCGGTATTGTCGCGGCAGTACTGGGGATCGTGGTGACCATGGCGTCCCTGGGCGAAGGCGACCAGGCGGCCATCGGTATGCACGTCGGCGCGGCGCTGGTGGGGACCTTCTTCGGTATTCTCGCGGCCTATGGCTTCTTTGGCCCGCTGGCCACCTCCCTGGCCCACGACGCCAAGGAAGAGCTGAATATCTACGAAGCGATCAAGGCGTCCCTGGTGGCTTCGGCTTCCGGTATGCCGCCATCCCTGGCGGTGGAGTTCGGGCGCAAGGTGCTGTATCCGAAGCACCGTCCAAGCTTTGCCGAGCTGGAACAAGCAGTTCGCGGTCGCTAAGCCATGGAAAACAACCAGCCGATTATCATCAAGCGCGTCAAGCGCTTCGCTGCCGGGCACCACGGTGGTGCCTGGAAAATTGCCTTCGCTGACTTTGCGACGGCGATGATGGCGTTCTTTTTGGTGTTGTGGCTGATGTCCACCGCGACGCCGGAACAGAAGATCGCCATCGCCGGTTACTTCAAGGACCCCATTGGGTTTTCCGAGAGCGGCACGCCGTTTGTGATCGACTTGGGCGGCTCGCCCGAATTGGCCCCTGAGCGCACCATCAACCCGGAGGTGCAAACCGAAGCGCCCCAGGAAAATATCCCGATCGAACGCCAGACCGTCGAGAGCATGGCCGAACAGGTCGAGCAGGAACGCCTGGAGCTGTTACTGCAAGAGTTGCAGAACAAGGTCGATGAAAACCCGCAACTGCAAAAATTCAAGGATCAGATCCACTTCGATATCACCCAGGACGGCCTGCGTATCCAGATCATGGATGCGGCCAATCGACCGATGTTCGACTCTGGCAGTGCACGCCTGAAGCCTTACTTCGAAGACATCCTGCTGGCCATGGCCGACACCATCAAGGCGGTGCCGAACAAGATCAGCGTCAGCGGCCACACCGATGCCAAGCCGTATTCGGGCCTGGGTGATTTCGGTAACTGGGAGTTGTCGGCCAACCGTGCCAACGCCGCCCGCCGCGTCCTGGTGGCCGGCAGTTATCCGGATACCCAGGTGGCGCGCGTCGTGGGCTTTGCTTCATCCCAGCTGTTTGATGCCCAGGACCCGTTCAACCCGATCAACCGGCGCATTGATATTGTGGTGCTGACCAAAAAGGCCCAGCGTGCCATCGAAGGCGAGCAGGGTGCCCCTGCGCCGGTACCGACCCAGGGCGAGGGCGCACCGGGTGAAGTGCCGGTAGACCCGAATGCCCTGCCACCCGAGCAGCAGCCGTTGCCGGCCCATGAGTTGCGGCAGAAGCTGAATCTGTTTGATGAGGGTGGGGTCAAGGCTCCTACGGTGCCTGCGCCAGGCTCGTAGGCGTACCGTCTAAATGAAAGCGCCCCGATCAGTCGGGGCGTTTTTACTTGTGCTCAAAGTGGGAGGTAGGCTTTGACGCCACTGATCACGCCTTGCATATCATCGGTATTCAGCCGCGGTACGAAGTACTCCCGACCTTTGGAGCGGGTCTTTCTATGGAGCTTGTCGAGGCGCTCGAAACTCACGGTATAGATCATGTCGCACTTCACCCACAGCTCTTTGTAGCCATCGGACTGAAGTGGGTTGATGTGTAGCAGGTGGTGCCAGGCATGCTGGACTTCGGGGGGCAGTAGAGGAGATCGGGACTACAGTGCACAGCCTGCGATTGTGGCTGGAGGTAGGGGATATCACCACGACTTTACGGATCTTCAGCATTTCAGGGGCGACAAAGCCTCGTGTGAAATCGCAGAGAAGAACATCGCCTTGTTTGGGGTGATAGTAGAGAGTCAATCGAATGTCCCGCAAAAGCAAAGCCGCCCGAAGGCGGCTTCATTCGACACGCAGTGGAGCTTGCTTCGCCCCTTCTGCGCCGCTGGATCAACTCCGGGAAGGATCCAGACTCCTGCCGACTTTCGCCGGTAACGGAGTGATTATGGGCATCAGGAATTCCGAATTCAAGCTGGCTTGTGTCAACGAGCCACCCAGTTGTCCTGAATTCTTGATGCCGGCCCCTATTAAATCAATGGAGTAGGGGGTTGCAGGCTGCACTTAAAGTGTATCGAGGCATGGCCACTCAGTAACTGCTTTCCGGCAAACTCGCGATGATCGAGCGATAGCTGTTCATGCGTTGTTGCTGCACGCGCCCGTCTTCCAGGGCCTTGAGCAACGCACAACCCGGCTCGCGGTCGTGCTTGCAGTCGCGGAAGCGGCACGTGCCGATCAAGTCGTTGAACTCGATGAAACCCGCTTCTACATCTGCGCGGCTGACGTGGCCCAGGCCGAATTCACGGATGCCGGGGGAGTCGATCAGCTCGCCACCGCCCGGGAAGTGGAACAGGCGTGCGGTGGTGGTGGTGTGCGTACCCTGGCCGGACAGCTCCGACAGCGGGCCGACGCGGGTCTCGACTTCCGGTAGCAGGCTGTTGACCAGCGACGACTTGCCCACGCCTGACTGGCCGACGAACACGCTGATGCGCCCGTCCAACTGCTGTTGCAGCTGTTCCATGCCGTTGCCATGGTGTGCCGAGACTTCCAGCACCGGGTAGCCCAACTGCCGATACACCGCAAGCAACGCATTCAGTGCCGGGGCGTTCTGGTCGTCGATCAGGTCGAATTTGTTCAGCAGCAACAGCGGGCGGATGCCAGCGTGCTCGGCCGCCACCAGGTAGCGGTCGATCAGGTTGGCGTGTGGCTCGGGCAGCGGGGCGAAGACGATGACAATCATGTCGACGTTGGCCGCCACCGGCTTGAGTTGGCCACGGCTGTCCGGGCGGCGCAGTTCGGTGCTGCGTGGCAGTTGCGCGACGATCACCCCGATGCCTTGGTTGCCGGCACGCCACACCACTTTGTCGCCGGTTACCAGGGCCGGCAGGTTGGCGCGCAGGTGGCAGCGGAACACTTCGCCGGCCAGTTCGCCTTCCAGGGCCTCGACTTCGACCTGCACCCCAAAGTGCGCGATCACCAGGCCCGTTTGTTCGGGGCCCAGGTCGCCACCCTCCAGCGCTTCCACGGCGGAAGATTCACGTTTGGCGGCGCGGGCAGCGCGTTCACCCTGGATTTTTTCGATGCGCCAGTTTTGGCGACGGTTGAGCTGGCGTTTGGCCATTGGTGTTCCGTGTCGATAATGCAAAGGTTGGATAAAACGGTCGCGAGTCTAGCACGCCCCGCCTGCTAAACTGCGCAGCTACGCCAAGGTGCCAAGGAACCACGACATGCAAAACCCACAGAACCTGATTTGGATCGATCTGGAAATGACCGGTCTGAACCCTGACACCGACGTCATCATCGAGATGGCGACCATTGTCACCGACAGCAACCTCAACACCTTGGCCGAAGGTCCGGTGATCGCCATCCACCACAGCGACGCGGTGCTGGCCACCATGGACGAGTGGAACACCCGCACCCACGGCAACTCGGGCCTGACCCAGCGCGTGCGCGACAGCCGCATCAGCATGGCCGAGGCTGAGGCCCAGACGATTGCCTTCCTGGAAAAGTGGGTGCCCAAGGGCAAGTCGCCGATCTGTGGCAACAGCATCTGCCAGGACCGCCGCTTCCTTTATACCCATATGAAGGGGCTGGAAAGCTACTTCCACTACCGCAACCTCGATGTGTCGACCTTGAAAGAACTGGCCGCGCGTTGGGCGCCAGAGGTCAAGGACAGCTTCCATAAGGGCAGCACCCACCTGGCCCTGGATGATATCCGCGAGTCGATTGCCGAGTTGCAGCATTACCGTAAGCATTTCATCAAGGCTTGAGTTCGTGGCGCCAGGGCTGGCGCCATCGCGGGCAAGCCCGCTCCCACAGTTGCTGTGTGGTGTGTGCAAAGTTCTGTGCCCTGCCCAGATCCCCTGTGGGAGCGGGCTTGCCCGCGATGGCGGTGGGACAAGTAAGGATGTATCGACTGACCTACCGCTATCGCAGGCAAGCCACACATTTGATCGCATTCCACGTGTGGGCATGCTCGGTCTTTCGCCGAGCGCCCCCTTTTGGTGCCCTCGCCAAATGATTAGACTGCGCGCCTCTTTGCAAGGATCGCCATCATGCTGCTGATGCTCTACCTCATCGCCATCACCGCCGAAGCCATGACCGGCGCCTTGTCCGCCGGCCGTCGTGGCATGGACTGGTTTGGCGTGGTGTTGATCGCCTGCGTGACGGCGCTGGGTGGCGGTTCGGTGCGCGATGTGTTGCTCGGCCATTACCCGCTGACCTGGGTCAAACATCCGGAATACCTGGTGCTGACCTCGGTAGCGGCATTGGTGACGATCTTTATCGCCCCGCTGATGCGCCACTTGCGCTCACTGTTTTTGGCGCTGGACGCCGTGGGTCTGGTGGCTTTCACCCTGATCGGCTGCATGACGGCCCTGGAAATGGGGCACGGCATGCTGGTGGCCTCGGTCAGCGGGGTGATCACCGGAGTCTTCGGCGGGATCCTGCGGGATATTTTCTGTAATGATATTCCGTTGATCTTCCGCCGCGAGTTGTATGCCAGCGTGTCGTTCCTCGCCGCCTGGTGCTACATGCTGTGCATCTACCTCGAACTGCCCAGCGAGCAAGCGATTCTGCTCACCCTGTTCAGCGGTTTTCTACTGCGACTGCTGGCCATCCGCTTTCACTGGGAAATGCCCAAATTCGTCTACAACGACGAACATTGACGCGTCGCGTGCTGGTTCAGCGCCCATTCGACATGTTCGCGGACCAGTTCGGAGGGGTAGTCCCGGCGCGCCTTCAAGGCTTCCAGCACCGGAATGCTGGAAGGCGCGTTGCCCAGGCCCACGGCCAGGTTACGCAGCCAACGCTCATAACCGGCGCGGCGTAGCGGCGAGCCTTCGGTGCTGCTGAGGAATTTATCCTCATCCCACATAAATAACTCGGCCAGTTCGGCGTTATCCAGGTTGTGGCGCGGCTTGAAATCGCTTTCTCCTGAAGGTCGGGCGAAACGATTCCACGGGCAAACGATCTGACAGTCATCGCAGCCGAACACGCGGTTGCCAATCAGTGGCCGCAGATCCTCGGGGATTGCGCTCTTGAGCTCGATGGTCAAGTAGGAAATGCAGCGCCGGGCGTCCAGCACATAGGGCCCGACGAAGGCATTGGTGGGGCAGATGTCCAGGCAGGCGGTGCAGCGGCCGCAGTGTTCGGTGCTGTGGGGCGGGTCGACGGGCAGTGGCAGGTCGACGAACAGTTCGCTGAGGAAGAAGTAGCTACCGGCCTTGCGGTTGAGGACCAGGGTGTTTTTGCCGATCCAGCCCAGGCCGGCTTGTTCGGCGATGGCTTTTTCCAGCACTGGGGCGCTGTCGACGAAGGCGCGAAAACCAAACGGTCCGATCTGTGCCTGGATGCGGTCGGCCAGTTGCTGCACGCGCTTGCGGATCAGCTTGTGGTAGTCGCGGCCCAGGGCGTAGCGGGAGATATAGGCTTTTTCGGGTTGGGCCAGCAGCTGCGCCATTTGCGTATCGCCGGGTAGGTAATCCATGCGCAGGGACACCACGCGCAAGGTGCCGGGTACCAACTCGTCCGGGTGCGAGCGTTTGCTGCCATGGGCGCCCATGTAGTCCATCTCGCCGTGGTAGCCCGCGTCGAGCCAGCGCTGCAGGTGTTGTTCATGCTCGGCCAGGTCCAGGCCGCTGATGCCGACTTGTTGAAAGCCCAGCTCGCGACCCCAGTCTTTGATCGATTGGGCGAGGGCGGGCAGATCGGTGGTAATAGCAGGCATGAGACGAGAGAAACCGCAGGTTAGATGGGTATAATTCTGCCAGACATCGGAGCTTGAAGACGCATGCCGCAGACAAAACACGAAATAACCGACGTGCAGCCCCTGTTGCCCGGCCAATTGCCGCAACTGGCTGCGCGTTCCCCAGAGGCCCACAAGGGGCAGTTTGGCCACGTCCTGGTGATTGGTGGCGACCATGGCTTTGGCGGCGCCGCGCTGCTGAGTGCCGAAAGCGCCTTGCGCAGCGGTGCTGGCCTGGTGTCCCTGGCGACCCGCAGTGAACATGTCCCCGCCGCTTTGACCCGCTTGCCGGAAGTCATGGTGCGCGGGGTGCATTCGGCCAATCAGTTGATGGGCTTGCTGGAAAAAGTCTCGGTGATGGTTGTCGGCCCTGGCCTGGGCGACATGGCGTGGGGCAAAAGCCTACTGTCGGTGGCCGCCAATGCCCGGCAACCCCAGGTCTGGGATGCAGACGCGCTGAACCTGCTGGCCGCAGGCCATGTAACCTTGCCGGCCGATTGCGTGATCACTCCGCACCCAGGGGAGGCGGCGCGGCTGATGGGGATCTCGACAGCCGAGGTTCAGGCCGACCGGCTTAAGGTGGCGCGCGCGCTGAGCCAGAAATTCAATGCAGTCACGGTGCTCAAGGGCGCGGGCAGCCTGATCGCCAGCCCGGATGGGCGGGTGGCGCGCTGTGACCAGGGGCATCCGGCCATGGCATCGGCGGGCCTGGGGGATGTGCTCGCCGGCTTGACCGGCGCGCTGCTGGCCCAAGGCATGCCGGCGTTCGAGGCCGCCAGCCTGGCAGTGTGGTTGCACGCCACGGCCGGCGATCGTCAGGGCACCTTGGGTCGCGGCCTGGTGGCCAGTGACCTGATTCCCGCCATTCGTCAGTTGTTGGAGGAGCAGTCACCGTGTCTGAAGTAACGCTGTTTATAGCGGATGAAGAGGCCATGGTGGCTCTCGGCAAGAGCATTGCCGAGATCACCGGGGGTGTGGGCCTGATTTTTCTGCAAGGTGATCTGGGCGCCGGCAAAACCACGCTGTCGCGCGGCATCATTCGCGGGCTTGGGCATAGCGGTGCAGTGAAAAGTCCGACGTTCACCCTGGTAGAACCTTACGAGATCGGTGAGGTGCGGGCGTTCCATTTCGACCTGTATCGCCTGGTGGATCCCGAGGAATTGGAGTACATGGGCATCCGCGATTACTTCGATGGCGACGCCTTGTGCCTGATCGAGTGGCCGGACAAGGGCACAGGCTTTTTGCCAAAGCCCGACCTGACCATTACCATTACTGCGCATAACCATGGGCGTCAGTTGAAATTGTTGTCCCAGAGCGCGCGCAGTGAGTCCTGGTGTGCCGCTTTGGCTTTGAAATTCTAATAATGGGTGGGTTAGGTATGCGCTTTCGCGCGTTGGTTGCTGTCGTGGGGGTGTTGCTTGCGGCAATGACTGTCAATGCTCTGGCTGCTTCACAGGTGAAAAGTGTGCGCCTGTGGCGAGCTCCGGATAACACGCGACTGGTGTTCGACCTGTCTGGCCCGGTCCAGCACAGTGTCTTTACCCTGACGGCGCCTGATCGCCTGGTGATTGACATCAACGGTGCGACCCTGGCCGCGCCCCTGAAGGTCTCCACTGCGAACACGCCGATTACCGCGATGCGCTCGGCCCAGCGCACGCCGACCGACCTGCGGGTGGTCATCGACCTGAAAAAGGTCGTGACGCCGAAGAGTTTTTCCCTCGCGCCGAACGCCCAGTATGGCAACCGCCTGGTGGTCGATCTGTTCGATAACCCTGCCGATGCGGCGCCAGCCCCGGCACCTGCGCCTTCGGTCGCCACCACGCCAGCCGTGCCGGTCAGCCCCGCGCAGCCCCAGGTCAAGTTGCCACCGCTGCCGCCAGCCCCGGCCGGCAAACGTGACGTCATCGTGGTGATCGACGCCGGCCACGGCGGTGAAGACCCGGGCGCCTCGGGCTCCCGTGGCCAGCACGAAAAAGACGTGGTCCTGGCCATCGCTCGCGAATTGCAGCGCCAGATCAACGGGATGAAAGGCTACCGCGCCGAATTGACCCGTACCGGCGACTACTTCATCCCGCTGCGCGGGCGTACCGAAATCGCCCGCAAGAAGGGCGCCGACCTGTTCGTGTCGATCCACGCCGACGCCGCCCCGTCGAAGGCCGCCTTTGGCGCCTCGGTGTTTGCCCTGTCGGATCGTGGCGCCACATCCGAGACCGCACGCTGGCTGGCCGACAGCGAAAACCGTTCCGACTTGATCGGCGGTGCCGGCAACGTGTCCCTGGATGACAAGGACCGCATGCTCGCGGGTGTATTGCTGGATCTGTCGATGACTGCCTCGCTGACCTCCAGCCTGAACGTCGGGCAGAAAGTCCTGACCAACATGGGCCGGGTCACCCCGTTGCACAAGCAGCGGGTGGAGCAGGCCGGGTTTATGGTGCTCAAGTCGCCGGATATCCCGTCGATCCTGGTCGAAACCGGCTTTATCTCCAACGCCAACGAAGCCAACAAGCTGGCCAGCGCCAGCCACCAGCAGGCGCTGGCGCGCTCCATCAGTTCCGGCGTGCGTCAGTTCTTCCAGCAGAACCCGCCGCCGGGCACCTATATCGCCTGGCTGCGGGACTCCGGGAAAATCGCCCAGGGCCCGCGTGACCATCGGGTGCAGCCCGGCGACACCGTGGCCATGCTGGCCGTGCGTTTCCAGGTCTCGGCCGCCACCTTGCGCAGCGCCAACAACCTGAAAACCGATGAACTGAAAGTCGGCCAGGTGTTGACCATCCCCGGCACTGAATTGGCAGCACAGTAATGAGCGAATCGGTATTGAACAGCGCTTCGCGCATCGAACTGCTCAGCCCGCGGCTGGCCAACCAGATCGCTGCGGGCGAGGTGGTTGAGCGCCCGGCCTCGGTGATCAAGGAACTGCTGGAAAACAGCCTCGACTCCGGCGCCAAGCGCATCGACGTGGATGTCGAGCAGGGCGGCGTCAAGTTGCTGCGGGTACGCGACGACGGTAGCGGGATTTCCTCGGACGACCTGCCGCTGGCACTGGCACGCCATGCCACCAGCAAAATCCGTGACCTGGAAGACCTTGAGCGGGTGATGAGCCTGGGCTTTCGTGGTGAGGCGCTGGCGTCAATCAGCTCCGTGGCGCGCCTGACCCTGACTTCCCGCACCCGTGGCGCCGAACAGGCCTGGCAGGTAGAAACCGAAGGCCGCGACATGGCCCCTCGGGTCCAGCCGGCAGCCCATCCAGTGGGCACCTCGGTGGAAGTGCGCGACCTGTTCTTCAATACCCCGGCGCGGCGTAAATTCCTCAAGGCCGAAAAAACCGAATTCGATCACCTGCAAGAAGTCATCAAGCGCCTGGCCCTGGCGCGTTTTGATGTGGCCTTCCACCTGCGCCACAACGGCAAGACCATCCTCAGCCTGCACGAGGCCAATGACGATGCCGCCCGCGCCCGACGCGTGTCGGCAATCTGCGGCGCAGGCTTCCTGGAACAGGCGCTGCCGATTGAGATCGAGCGTAACGGCCTGCATTTGTGGGGTTGGGTCGGCCTGCCGACGTTCTCCCGCAGCCAGGCAGACTTGCAGTATTTCTTTGTGAATGGCCGTGCCGTGCGCGACAAGCTGGTGGCCCATGCGGTGCGCCAGGCCTATCGCGACGTGCTGTTCAATGGCCGGCACCCAACCTTTGTACTGTTTTTTGAAGTGGACCCCGCGGTGGTCGACGTCAACGTGCACCCGACCAAGCACGAGGTGCGCTTCCGTGACGGGCGCATGGTCCATGACTTCCTCTATGGCACCTTGCACCGCGCCTTGGGCGATGTGCGCCCGGACGATCAACTGGCGGCGCCGATTGTCACCGCCGTCGTCCGCCCGACAGGGCCGGAGGCCGGTGAATTCGGGCCCCAGGGCGAAATGAGCCTGGCGGCCAACCTGCTGCAATCGCCGCAAGCGCAGCCAAGTTACCCGGCGCCGGGTTCCGGCGCGGGGGCGGGCTATCAGTATCAATACACCCCGCGTCCGCAATCGGCGGTGCCGGTGGCCGAGGCCCAGGCGGCCTATCGCGAATTCTTCGCGCCGCTGCCCGGTGCCGAGCCGGGCGCAGTGGCCCTGCCGGAAGGCGGCGGTGATATCCCGCCCCTGGGTTATGCCCTGGCCCAGCTCAAGGGCATCTATATCCTCGCGGAAAACGCCCACGGCCTGGTGTTGGTGGACATGCACGCGGCCCACGAACGGATCATGTACGAGCGCCTGAAGATCGCCATGGCCAGTGAAGGCCTGAGCGGCCAGCCATTGCTGGTGCCGGAGTCCCTGGCGGTGAGCCAGCGGGAAGCCGATTGCGCCGAGGAGCACCACGCGGTGTTCCAGAAACTGGGTTTTGAGTTGCAGCGCCTGGGCCCGGAAACCCTGGCCATCCGGCAGATTCCCGCCTTGCTCAAGCAGGCCGAGGCCAATCGGCTGGTGGCCGACGTGCTGGCGGACCTGATGGAATACGGCACCAGTGACCGGATCCAGGCGCATATCAACGAACTGCTCGGCACCATGGCCTGCCACGGCGCGATCCGCGCCAACCGGCGCCTGGCCCTGCCGGAAATGAACGGCCTGCTGCGGGACATGGAAAACACCGAGCGCAGTGGCCAGTGCAACCATGGCCGACCGACCTGGACCCAAATGGGTCTGGATGATCTGGACAAACTATTCCTGCGCGGCCGCTGATGAGCTCTCTACCTCCCGCCATCTTCCTGATGGGCCCGACGGCCGCCGGCAAGACAGACCTTGCGATCGAGCTGACCAAGGTTTTGCCCTGTGAGCTGATCAGTGTCGATTCAGCCCTGGTTTACCGGGACATGGACATTGGCACCGCCAAGCCGTCCAAGGAGCTGTTGGCCGCCCATCCCCATCGACTGATCGACATTATTGATCCGTCGCAAAGCTACTCGGCGGCGGATTTTCGTACCGATGCCCTGGCGGCCATGGCTGAAATCACCGCGCGGGGCAATATCCCGCTGCTGGTGGGCGGCACGATGCTCTATTACAAGGCGCTGCAGGAAGGCTTGGCCGACATGCCGCCCGCCGATCCGCAGGTGCGCGCTGAAATCGAAGAAGAGGCTGCACGCCTTGGTTGGCAGGCCCTGCACGAGCAATTGGCAGCGATTGACCCGGTATCTGCCGCGCGCATTCACCCCAACGACCCCCAGCGCCTGAGCCGGGCTCTGGAAGTCTGGCGCGTGAGTGGCCAGACAATGACGGCCCATCGCCTCAGACAATCTGCGCAAAGTACTGACGCAGGCACCTCTGGACCGGGACAATTGCCCTATACTGTCGCCAATCTGGCTATCGCTCCGGCGAATCGGCAGGTGCTGCATGAACGAATTGCACAAAGATTCACAATTATGTTGGAACAGGGGTTCGTGGAGGAGGTCGTAGCACTGCGTTCAAGAGGTGATCTGCATCCGGGATTGCCTTCGATACGTGCTGTAGGCTACCGCCAAGTCTGGGATCATCTGGATGGCAAGCTGACGTCAGCCGAAATGCAGGAGCGCGGCATTATTGCCACGCGCCAATTGGCAAAACGCCAGTTCACTTGGCTGCGCAGCTGGACTGACCTGCATTGGCTGGACAGTCTGGATTGCGACAATCTGTCACGCGCCTTGAAATACTTGGGAACGGTCTCCATATTGAGCTGAGTCCTTGCAATTGCCGTCTATCCTTGGGGGTGTGACGGTCACAAGCTATCTATTTTTCCGATTTTTTATTATTGATCCTTAAAGGAGTGCGGCACATGTCAAAAGGGCATTCGCTACAAGACCCTTACTTGAATACTTTACGTAAAGAGAAAGTTGGGGTTTCCATCTATCTGGTCAACGGCATCAAGCTGCAAGGTACGATCGAGTCTTTCGACCAGTTCGTGATCCTGCTGAAAAACACCGTCAGCCAGATGGTCTACAAACACGCTATCTCGACAGTAGTGCCGGTTCGTCCAATTCGTCTGCCTAGCGCAACCGAATCCGAACAGGGTGACGCTGAGCCAGGTAACGCCTGATAGGAGTCTCCTTTGTTCTTTGAGCGCCACGGTGGTGGTGAGCGAGTAATCCTCGTTCACTTGGATGGACAGGACCCTGAGGCGCGCGAAGATCCGCAGGAGTTTCAGGAGCTGGCAAATTCGGCCGGCGCCGAGACCGTCGCGTTTTTTAACGTGCCGCGTCATCGGCCAACCGCCAAATTTCTGATTGGCAGCGGCAAGGTCGAGGAACTGCGCGACCTGGTCCATGCCGAAGAAGCCGATCTGGTTATCTTCAATCACATCCTCACGCCCAGTCAGGAACGTAACCTCGAACGTGTTTTCGAGTGTCGCGTGATTGACCGTACCGGTCTGATTCTCGATATCTTCGCCCAACGCGCCCGTACCCATGAAGGCAAGCTCCAGGTCGAACTGGCCCAGCTTGACCACATGAGCACCCGCCTGGTTCGCGGCTGGACGCACCTTGAGCGTCAGGGTGGCGGTATCGGCATGCGTGGGCCGGGTGAAACCCAGCTCGAAACCGACCGGCGTCTGCTGCGGGTGCGCCTGCGCCAGATCAAGGGCCGGCTGGAGAAGGTGCGCAGCCAGCGCGAGCAATCGCGACGCGGCCGTACCCGTGCGGATATCCCTACCGTGTCCCTGGTGGGCTACACCAACGCCGGTAAATCCACGCTGTTCAACAACGTGACCAAATCGGACGTGTACGCGGCAGACCAACTGTTCGCCACCCTTGACCCGACCTTGCGCCGTCTGGAACTCGACGACCTGGGGCCGATTGTGCTGGCCGACACTGTGGGCTTCATCCGCCACTTGCCGCACAAGCTGGTCGAGGCATTCCGGTCTACGCTCGAAGAGTCGAGCAACTCCGACCTGCTGCTGCACGTCATTGATGCGGCCGAGCCTGACCGGATGTTGCAGATCGAGCAGGTCATGGTAGTACTGGGTGAGATTGGCGCCCAGGACTTGCCGATCCTCGAGGTCTATAACAAACTCGATTTGCTTGAGGGTGTGGAGCCGCAAATCCAGCGCGACGAAAACGGCAGGCCCCAGCGGGTCTGGCTGTCGGCGCGGGACGGTAGCGGTCTGGAATTGCTTGAGCAGGCGATTGCCGAGTTGCTCGGTGGCGATTTGTTCGTCGGTACCTTGCGCTTGCCTCAGCGTTTTGCTCGACTGCGTGCTCAGTTCTTTGAGCTGGGTGCCGTACAGAAAGAAGAACACGACGAAGAGGGTGTCAGCCTGCTGGCTGTTCGTTTGCCTCGTTCGGAGCTCAATCGGCTGGTGAGTCGTGAGGGCGTTGTACCGACGGAGTTCCTCGAACAACACACTTTGCAATAAAAGCCTGAGAAAGCGGTTGTGCCGCTGTGGCAGGCATTCTGTAGCATTGGTCGGCGCGCCGTGGGTGCGTCTTTGCTTTATCAGATGGAGAGCGCTATGGCTTGGAATGAGCCGGGTGGCAACTCGAATAATCAGGATCCTTGGGGTGGTAAACGCCGCAATAATGGCGACCGCAAGGGGCCACCAGATCTCGACGAGGCCTTCCGAAAGCTGCAGGAAAGCCTGAATGGGTTGTTCGGTGGTGGAAAAAAACGTGGTGGTGACGACGGCGGTCGCACAGGCAAGGGCGGCGGCTACGGCCTGCTTGGCCTGGGCCTCGTGGCGCTGGCGGCTGTCTGGCTGTACAGCGCGGTCTATGTGGTGGACGAGCAGGAGCAAGCCGTGGTGCTGCGCTTCGGCAAGTACTACGAGACTGTCGGCCCCGGCCTGAATATCTACTTCCCGCCGATCGACAAGAAGTACATGGAGAACGTCACGCGTGAGCGTGCCTACACCAAGCAGGGCCAGATGCTGACCGAAGACGAGAACATCGTCGAAGTGCCGCTGACCGTGCAGTACAAGATCAGCAACCTGCAGGACTTCGTGCTTAACGTCGACCAGCCGGAAATCAGCTTGCAGCACGCGACCGAAAGCGCCCTGCGCCACGTAGTGGGTTCCACTGCGATGGACCAGGTGCTGACCGAAGGCCGTGAACTGATGGCCAGCGAGATCAAGGAGCGCCTGCAACGGTTCCTCGATACCTATCGCACCGGTATCACCGTTACCCAGGTCAACGTACAGAGCGCAGCGGCACCGCGTGAAGTGCAGGAAGCCTTCGATGACGTGATCCGCGCCCGTGAAGACGAGCAGCGTTCGCGCAACCAGGCTGAAACCTACGCCAACGGCGTGGTGCCGGAAGCCCGTGGTCAGGCCCAGCGCATCCTTGAAGATGCCAACGGTTACCGCGACGAAGTCGTGTCCCGCGCCAAGGGTGAGGCTGACCGCTTCACCAAGCTGGTGGCCGAGTACCGCAAGGCACCGGAAGTCACCCGCGAGCGTCTGTACCTGGACACCATGCAGGAAGTCTTCACCAACACCAGCAAGGTTCTCGTGACCGGCAACAAAGGTGGGCAGAACAACCTGCTGTACCTGCCGCTGGACAAGATGATCGAAGGTGGTCGTAGCGCCGGCAGTACTTCGTCTTCCGCCAGTTCGACTGCCGCTGCCAACGAAGCGAGCGCCCGTGCGGCCGCTGACTTGCAGCAACAGCAAACACGTTCCCGGGAGAGTCGTTGATGAGCAATAAATCGCTGACCGCCCTGATTGTGGGCGTCGTCGTGGTCATCGCTGCCTGGAACTGCTTCTACATCGTGGCTCAGACCGAGCGTGCGGTGTTGCTGCAATTCGGGCGTGTGGTCCAGGCTGATGTCCAGCCGGGCCTGCATGTGAAAGTCCCCTACGTCAACCAGGTGCGCAAGTTTGACGCCCGCCTGATGACCCTGGATGCACCGACACAGCGTTTCCTGACCCTGGAAAAGAAAGCCGTGATGGTTGACGCCTACGCCAAGTGGCGCGTCAAGGATGCCGAGCGCTTCTACACCGCGACTTCCGGCCTCAAGCAGATTGCCGACGAGCGTTTGTCCCGTCGTCTGGAATCGGGCCTGCGCGACCAGTTTGGTAAGCGCACCCTGCACGAGGTGGTATCCGGTGAACGTGATGCGCTGATGGCTGACATCACCCGTTCGTTGAATACCATGGCGGAAAAAGAGCTGGGTATCGAAGTGGTCGATGTTCGGGTCAAGGCCATTGACCTGCCCAAGGAAGTGAACCGCAGCGTGTTCGAGCGTATGAGCACCGAGCGTGAGCGTGAGGCGCGTGAGCACCGTGCCAAGGGTAACGAACTGGCTGAAGGTATCCGTGCGGATGCCGACCGTCAGCGTCGCGTACTGTTGGCAGAGGCCTATCGTGAGTCTGAAGAGGCTCGTGGTGATGGTGATGCCCAAGCCGCGTCGATCTACGCCAAGGCTTATGGCCAGGACCAGGAGTTCTACGCGTTCTACCGTAGCCTGCGTGCCTACCGTGAAAGCTTTGCGAACAAAACCGATGTCATGGTGCTGGACCCAAGTAGCGATTTCTTCCGCTACCTGGAAAAGTCCAAGTAACCCGCTGACTGGCTGGTACCACTCCGTCGGGCGGCTAAAACGCTCGGCGGGGTGATCCTTTCGGAAAACGGGTGTATGATGCGGCAGCCGGGAAATTCCCGGCTTTTTTGCGTCTGCATGTTTGATTGTTGTTGTGCGTTGCAGGCGTGACAGGTTTTTCGAGGAAAGTGCCCGACGAGGCCGTCTACAGGCCATTCGTCACGTCGCTCTTGCGCGTGGTTTATGCAGGGGCCGGGTATTTTCTGCTTCACTCAAGGCTCGCCCAAGGGCAGGCCGGGTCATAGGGGAATGGCGTAATGGCAACGGTAGACCGCTGGCTGCTGCCAGATGGCATCGAAGAAGTACTGCCACCAGAGGCTGCGCGTATTGAAATCGCGCGTCGCCAGGTGTTGGATCTGTTCCAGAGCTGGGGTTACGAGTTTGTCGTGACTCCCCATATCGAGTACCTGGAATCCCTGCTGACCGGCGCGGGCCAGGACCTGGATCTGCGCACCTTCAAGGTCATCGACCCGCAATCGGGTCGGCAAATGGGCTTTCGCGCCGACATCACGCCGCAAGTGGCGCGCATTGATGCGCATACCTTGCGTCGTGAAGGGCCGAGCCGCCTGTGCTACGCCGGCAGCGTGCTGCATGCGCAACCGCGCGCCTTGTCATCGTCCCGTAGCCCGATCCAGTTGGGCGCCGAGTTGTATGGCGATGCGAGCCCGAGCAGCGACGTTGAAGTCATCAGCCTGATGCTGGCGATGCTGCAACTGGCCGATGTGCCGGATGTCCACATGGACCTGGGGCATGTCGGTATCTACCGTGGCCTGGCCCGTGCGGCCGGTTTGTCCGGCGAAGTGGAGCAGCAGTTGTTCGATGCCCTGCAGCGCAAGGCCATCGACGAAGTGATCGCCCTGACCGAAGGCGTGCCTGCCGACCTGGCTGGCATGCTGCGTGCGCTGGTGGATCTGTGTGGTGGTCGCGAAGTGCTGACCGCTGCCCGTGATCGCCTGGCCAACGCGCCGGCCCCGGTGCTGGCGGCCCTGGACGACGTGCTGGCGATTGCCGAGCAGTTGTCGACGCGCTTCCCGCAACTGCCGTTGTATTTTGACCTGGGTGAGTTGCGCGGCTACCACTACCACACCGGTGTGGTGTTCGCGGTGTTTGTTCCGGGCGTTGGCCAAGCCATCGCCCAGGGCGGTCGTTATGACGATATCGGCGCCGACTTCGGTCGTGCCCGTCCGGCGACTGGCTTTTCCACCGATTTGAAAACCCTGGTGACCCTGGGGCGTGCTGAAGTCGAGCTACCGTCTGGCGGTATCTGGATGCCAGACAGTACGGACGCGGCACTCTGGCAGCAGGTCTGCCAGTTGCGCAGTGAGGGTCAGCGTGTCGTCCAGGCCTTGCCTGGGCAGCCATTGGCCGCCGCCCGTGAAGCGGACTGCGACCGGCAATTGATTCAGCAGAACGGGCTTTGGCAAGTATCGCCACTGGCTTCTTGAGTTTTCCTGCCGGCCAACGCCGGCACCAAGTTTGCGCGAATGAGGACAAGTGTTATGGGTAAGAATGTCGTAGTCCTGGGCACCCAATGGGGTGATGAGGGCAAAGGCAAGATCGTTGATCTGCTGACCGAACATGCTGCCGCCGTAGTGCGCTACCAAGGTGGCCACAACGCTGGCCACACCCTGGTCATCGATGGCGAAAAAACCGTCTTGCACCTGATCCCGTCGGGCGTGCTGCGCGAAGGCGTGCAGTGCCTGATCGGCAACGGCGTGGTGGTTGCACCTGACGCCCTGCTGCGCGAGATCACCAAGCTGGAAGAGAAAGGCGTACCGGTGCGTGAGCGCCTGCGTATCAGCCCGTCCTGCCCGCTGATCCTGTCCTTCCACGTTGCGCTGGACCAGGCCCGTGAAAAGGCCCGTGGCGAGCTGAAGATCGGCACCACCGGTCGCGGTATCGGCCCGGCCTACGAAGACAAGGTTGCACGTCGTGGCCTGCGTGTGGGCGACCTGCTCAACATGCCGCGCTTTGAAGACAAGCTGCGTGAACTGGTGGATTACCACAACTTCATGCTGGTCGGTTACTACAAAGAGCCAGCCATTGAGTTCGACAAGACCCTGGCCGAGTGCAAGGAATACGCCGAGCTGCTCAAGCCGCTGATGCTGGACGTGACTGCCGAGCTGCACGACCTGCGTCGCGCCGGCAAAGACATCATGTTCGAAGGTGCCCAGGGCTCGTTGCTGGACATCGACCACGGTACCTACCCGTACGTGACCAGCTCCAACACCACCGCTGGCGGCGTTGCGACGGGTTCGGGCGTTGGTCCGATGTTTCTGGACTATATCCTGGGCATCACCAAGGCCTACACCACGCGCGTAGGTTCGGGTCCGTTCCCGACTGAGCTGTTCGACGACGTCGGTGCGCACCTGGCCAAGCAAGGTCACGAGTTCGGCGCGACGACCGGTCGTGCCCGTCGTTGTGGCTGGTTCGATGCTGTCATCTTGCGTCGCGCTATCGACGTGAACAGCATCTCGGGTATCTGCCTGACCAAGCTGGACGTACTCGACGGCCTGGAAACCATCAACATCTGCGTCGGCTACAAAGACGCAGAAGGTAATGATGTTGCCCCGACCGACGCTGACAGCTACGTTGGCCTGCAGCCGGTGTACGAAGAAGTGCCGGGCTGGAGCGAATCGACCGTGGGTGCCAAGACCCTGGAAGAACTGCCAGCTAACGCCCGCGCCTACATCAAGCGCGTTGAAGAGCTGATTGGTGCGCCGATCGACATTATTTCGACGGGCCCGGACCGCAACGAGACCATCGTTTTGCGTCATCCGTTCGCTTAATAAGCTGTTGATGTAAAAAGCAAAGGGTCCCTTCGGGGGCCCTTTGTCGTTTCTGCGGTGCGCACGGCACGACCCTTGCTATGTTTCTCTCTTTCGCGGTGCTATCAATTTAATGGCACCCGTGGTGGAGGGATTCCCGATGTCTGCCGTTCTCTCATTGTTACAAAGCCGGCTGTTGCGGCCGGTGTTCGTTACCCTTGGTATCGCTCTTTTGGTGCAGGTGCTGGTGGCGGTCGCCCTGACCCGGAGCACAGTCACGGCCCTGGAAGCCGATTTGGGCAAACGCCTGGGTGTGGACAGCCAGAAACTGTCGGGCGAATTGACCCAGGCCGGCAAGGAAGTGACGTCCAGCCTGGATAGCTTGTCGGCCAGCACCAGCGACCGTCTGACGGCCGGGCTTTCTGCGCGGTTGAAGCAAGAGCAGCAGCAACTGCGTACGACCCTGGAAAAGGACCTGAAGGACTCTGCCAATGACATGGCGCAGTTGCTGGCCTCGGTTGCACCCCGTGCAATGTGGGACAGCGATGTTCCGGCGTTGTCGGAGTTCGCCCGGCGTGCCCAGCGCAATCCCAATGTGCTGTTTGTGGTGTATGACGACGCCACAGGCCAGCACCTGACCCGTTATTTGAACCGGGAAAACCCGATCAACAAGGCGCTCCTGGAAAAAGGCCAGGGCGACCGTGCGCTGGATAAAGTGTTGAATGCCGCGAAAAACGACCCTTCGGTGTACTACGTCGAAGCGTCCATCAGCCCCAATGGTGTAGAGATCGGCAAGGTGCTGATGGGGGTTTCTACTGCAGCGGTCGAGGCTGACCTGGCGGCGCTGGACCAGCGTTTTGCCGCGCTGATCGCCAGTGGCGGTCAATTGGTGGGCGACAGCCTCAAAGGCGCGGCGGCGGACAGTGCGGCGGCCATGGGTGCCCGTCTGCAGTCGGCGCAGGCCACGGCCACGCAAATGACCGCTAATACCTCCAGCGCCGTACAAGAGGCCGCGCAGGCCCTGCGCTGGCGTATCGGTCTGGGTCTGGCGGTGGTGGGCCTGGGTGTGCTGTTGCTGATTGCCGTGGTGCTGGGGCGGCGGGTGGTCAATCGCCTCAAGCTGCTGATCGCGGCCATGGATGATTTGGCGGCCGGTGACGGTGACCTGACCAAGCGTGTGCAGATCAACAGCAAGGATGAAATCGGCGCCATGGCTTCGGCGGTCAATCGGTTTGTGGATAAGTTGCAGCCCATCGTGCGCGAGGCGGGGGATGTGGCCCAGCGTACCGGCGTGGAAATCGGCGCGATGACCCTGCGCAATGCTGGTGCCGATGCCGCAGCAGGTTTGCAGCGTGATGAAGTGGCCGAGAGCCTGCGGGCGCTGTCGCAAATGGCTGACGAGGCCCAGGCTGAAAGCCATGCCATGCAGGCCGCGTTGCAGCAGGTGGTGGATATCCGTCAGGCCACGGATGAAAACTCCCGTACTTCGGCCGAGGTCGGCAGTTTGATCGAGGCCTTGGCTGGGCAGGTGCAGGCCGGTTCCAAGGTGATCGAGCGCCTGGCCCAGCAAAGCGAGCAGATTGAAGTGGTGCTGACGGTGATCCACGGCATTGCCGAGCAAACCAACCTGCTGGCCCTGAATGCCGCCATTGAAGCCGCGCGTGCCGGTGAAACCGGGCGGGGTTTTGCGGTGGTGGCAGACGAAGTGCGGGCGCTGGCCAGTAAAACCCAAAGCTCTACCGGTGATATCCAGGCGCATATCGTGGCGTTGCAGCAAGGCGCGCGTGAGGCGGTGGAAACCATCGGCAAGGCCGGGCGCCAGGCCAGCGAGGGTCTGCTGGTGTTGCGCGAAAGTGTGCGCTTGCAGCAAACGGTGCAAGACTCAGTGGAGCAGGTGCATGCGGCGATTGGCCTGGCGACCCGGGCTGCCGAACATCAGGCCCAGGGCGCGCATGCGGTGCGGGGGCGGGTCGAGGTGATCCATGCCCAGGCCGAGCGCGCAGCGCAGGCGGTGGTGGAAACCACGGCCAGTGGCAAAGTGCTGGATGGGTTGGCGGCGCAGTTGAAGGCCAGCCTGGGGCAGTTCCGGGCCTGAGGTTGGCGGCTCGGACCTTGTCGCGGGCAAGCCCGCTCCAGTGTGGGGGCTGGCTTGCCTGCGATAGCGCTCTCAGCGGCTCAGATACATCCGTGTCGTGAGTAGGTAGACAGGCAACCCCGACACCAGAATCAACAGCGCCGCATAAGGCGCCGCCGCCGCAAACTCCACATTCGAGGTGTGCGCCCACACCGCCGTGGCCAGGGTATTCAACCCGGTCGGACTGAGCAGCAAAGTCGCGGTCAACTCCTTCATCGCATCGAGGAATACCAGCGCAAACGCCGCGCCCAATGCCGGAAAGATAATCGGTAGGGTCACCCGACAAAACGCGCTGAACGACGATGCGCCGAGGGTGCGGGCCGCCTCTTCCAGTTGCGGTGCCGCCTTGTTCAGGGCGGTACGGATCGGCGCCTGGGCCAGTGGCAGGAACAACAGCGCGTAGGCGATCAGCAGCAACGCCGAGGTCTGATACAGCGCCGGCACGTAATGCAGAGCGAAATACACCAGGGTCAGGGCAATCACCAGGCCGGGCAGGGCGTGCAGCAAGTAGGGCAGGCGTTCGGCCCACAGCGCCAGTTGGCCTTTGTAGCGCACCACCAGAAGTCCCACCGGTACGGCCAGCGCCAGGCAGAGTGCCGCGCCGCCCAGGGACAGCGCCAGGGAGGACAGCAGCGCCTCGCTGATCTCGGCTACCGGGAAGGCTGCTGAAGAACCCACGGCCAGCCAGTAGCCGAGCATCCCCAACGGAATGCCACTGCCAATGATCGCCAGCATCAGGCAGTACAGCTGGCCCAATGGCGCCCATCTGCCCAGTCGAACCTGTTCGGCATGCCGCGCCGCGCCTTGTCCGGTGCGCACATGCCGGCCCTTGCCGCGCACGCGCAGTTCCAGCCACAGCAGGGTCAGGCACATGACCAGCAGCGCCGCAGACAGCATCGCCGCATTGGCGTTGCTGAACTCCAATTCGAACTGTTGGTAGATCGCCGTGGTGAAGGTCTGCAGGCCGATGATCGACAGGGCGCCGAACTCCACCAGCATATGCAAGGCGATCAACAGGGCGCCGGCCAGCAGCGACGGCCACAGCAACGGCAGGGTGATGCGAAAAAACACGCTCCAGCGATTGAGCCCCAGGGTGCGGGCCGACTCTTCCAGGGACGGGTCCAGGTTGCGCAGGGTGGCCGCCACCGGCAGGAACACCAGGGGGTATTTGGACAGGGTCATGACCAGGATGGCGCCGCCCAGGCCTTCGAACTGGGCGCTCAGGGATACCCAGGTAAAGCTGCTGACAAACGCCGGCACGGCAAACGGCAGGCACAGGATTACGCCCCATATCCGCCGGCCCGGCAGGTTGCTGCGCTCCAGCAGCCAGGCCAGGGACAGGCCGATCACCGCGCAGGCGACGGTCACGCCGACCATCAATGCCAAGGTGTTGCGCAGTAGCCCGAACACATACGGGCGCCACAGCAGATGCACAGCCTCGGCCCAGCCGGCTTGCCACGCCTTGAGGCCCACATACACCAACGGCAGCAGGCTCAGGCCCACCAGTAACAAGACTGGCAGCAGCAGCCAGATTGACGGGCGTTTGCGCGGGGGGCTAAAGCCCCCGCGCAAGGCGGGGGCGGATTGCGATGGGGTCATCAGTTCAAGCCAACGTCACGTTCCAGTTCCAGGGCTTCTTCAGCGTTGCCCAGGTCGGCGGGAGTGACTTTGGGCGGTTGCAGTTCGCTGAATGGCTTGAGGCCGCGGTTGGACTGCATGCCTTTGCGCAGCGGGTACTCGGCGGAGGTGTTGGTGATAACCCGCTGGCCTTCTTCGCTGGCCATGAACGCCAGCAGTTGCTGGGCTTGCTTGGGGTGCTTGCTGGATTTCAATGCCGCTGCTGCCGATACGGTGATCAGGCCGCCAGCATCGCCATCGGTGAAGTAGTGCAGTTGCGAATCCAGGTTGGTTTTTTCCTTTTTCAGGGCAAACCAGTAGTAGTTATTCACCAGCACCGTCGCTACTTCGCCGTTTTCCACGGCTTTGAGGGCGACCATGTTATTGCTGTAGACCTTGCCGAACGCGCGCAGCCCGGTCAGCCATTCTTCGGCGGCATCGCGACCATGCAGTTTGATGATGGCCACGGCCTGTTCCTGGAAGGCACCGCTGGTGGGGACGAAGCCCACTTTGCCCTGCCACTCGGGGTTGGCGAAATCCAGTACCGACTTGGGTAGCTCTTCTTCCTTGATCAATTTCGGATTGAAGGCCACTACCCGGGTACGTGCGGTGACGCCCATCCAGGCGCCATTGGCGGCCACGTATTCCTTGGGCAGGACATCCAGGGTACTGGCGTCGATAGTGGCCAGCAGACCTTGTTCGCCAAGTTTGTTCAGTGGCGGGGATTCTTCGGTGTAGATCACGTCGGCGGGGGAGCGCTCACCCTCTTCGACGACCTGGCTGGCCAGTTGGTTGCTGCTGCCCTTGCGTACATTCACATGAATGCCGGTCTTGGCTTCGAAGGCCTTGGCGAGTTCATCGCCGACTTCCTTGTGCTGGCCGTTGTACAGGGTCAGTTCAACCTTGTCGGCCGAGTAGGCGGTGGGAGAGAGCAGGGTCAGGCCGAGCAGAGTGATGGTCAGGCCACGCAGAAGGGATGTCTTGAGACGGATATCGCGGATCATCATCCGGGGTGTTCCTCACTTGAGTGCAACAAATCATTGCAAGGATAAACGATAAAACTTCTCAAGTGCGGGCGCAGCGGGAATTGCGGGTGGAGTTTTTAAACCCCAGAAACGAAAAAACCCGCTTTCGCGGGTTTGATCTGAATTTGGTGCCCAGGAGAAGACTCGAACTTCCACGACCTTGCGATCACCAGCACCTGAAGCTGGCGTGTCTACCAATTTCACCACCTGGGCATTATCAAGCAACGTTGCCGCTGTTGATGGGGCGAACTATACGGCGGGCTTTTTGATCTGTAAACCCCTGATTTGATTTTATAAATCAACTTTTGGGTTAAAAATCAAAGGGCTATAACGCAAAAACCCGCTTTCGCGGGTTTTTGTGAGACTCAAGGCGCAAACCTCAAGTTTTGAATTGGTGCCCAGAAGAAGACTCGAACTTCCACGACCTTGCGGTCACCAGCACCTGAAGCTGGCGTGTCTACCAATTTCACCATCTGGGCAGTATCTTCAACGTTGCCGTCGTCGATGGCGCGCACTATACGGAGTGGCTTTTGAGCTGTAAACCCCCGTCATCAAAAAAGCCTGGAAAATTTCGCAGGCGGTCACGCAAGGTGGTTTTGCGCGGCTATAAAACGCATTTGCGGGCTAGTTATTGCTTGAAATTTCCCGTTTCAATACGCGTATGCCAAACTAACCCACATATAGACAAGGTGAAAACTCTCTAATGGCCGATTGGCAGTCCCTCGATCCCGAGGCCGCTCGTGAAGCGGAAAAATATGAAAACCCTATTCCTAGCCGCGAACTGATCCTGGCGCATCTCGCCGATCGGGGTTCGCCTGCTAGCCGCGAGCAGCTGGTTGAAGAATTCGGTCTGACCACCGAAGACCAACTCGAAGCACTGCGCCGCCGCCTGCGCGCCATGGAGCGCGATGCACAGTTGATCTACACCCGTCGCGGCACTTACGCGCCGGTGGACAAGCTCGACCTGATCCTTGGCCGCATTGCCGGTCACCGTGATGGCTTCGGCTTCCTGATCCCTGATGACGGCAGTGACGACCTGTTCATGAGCCCGGCGCAAATGCGCCTGGTGTTCGATGGCGACCGCGCCCTGGCGCGCGTGTCCGGCCTGGACCGTCGCGGTCGACGCGAAGGCGTGATCGTCGAAGTGGTGTCCCGTGCCCACGAATCCATCGTCGGTCGCTACTTCGAGGAAGGCGGCATCGGCTTCGTGATTCCGGACAACCCGAAGGTCCAGCAGGAAGTGCTGGTGACTCCGGGCCGCAATGGCGCCGCCAAGGTCGGTCAGTTCGTCGAGGTGAAAATCACCCACTGGCCAACCCCGCGCTTCCAGCCACAGGGCGATATCGTCGAAGTGGTCGGCAACTACATGGCGCCGGGCATGGAAATCGATGTTGCGTTGCGCACCTACGATATTCCTCACGTCTGGCCTGAGGCTGTGCTCAAAGAAGCCGCCAAGCTCAAGCCGGAAGTCGAAGAAAAAGACAAAGAGAAACGCATCGACCTGCGTCATCTGCCGTTCGTCACCATTGACGGCGAAGATGCCCGCGACTTCGACGATGCGGTCTACTGCGAAGCCAAGCCCGGCAAGCTGCGCCTGTTCTCCGGCGGCTGGAAGTTGTTCGTCGCGATTGCCGACGTATCCAGCTACGTGAAGATCGGTTCGGCCCTGGATAACGAAGCCCAGGTGCGCGGCAACTCCGTGTACTTCCCTGAGCGCGTGATCCCGATGCTGCCTGAGCAGCTGTCCAACGGCCTGTGCTCCCTGAACCCGAAAGTCGACCGTTTGGCCATGGTGTGCGAGATGACCATCTCGAAAACCGGCGAAATGACCGACTACCAGTTCTACGAAGCGGTGATCCACTCCCAGGCCCGCCTGACCTACAACAAGGTCAGCACCATCCTGGAAACGCCGAAAACCAGCGAAGCCAAGGCTTTGCGCAGCCAGTACGCTGACGTAGTTCCACACCTCAAGCAGCTCTACTCGCTGTACAAGGTGTTGCTGGGCGCACGTCATGTCCGTGGCGCGATAGATTTTGAAACCCAGGAAACCCGGATCATCTTCGGTTCCGAGCGCAAAATCGCGGAAATCACGCCGACCACCCGCAATGACGCGCACAAGCTGATCGAGGAATGCATGCTGGCGGCCAACGTGGCCACCGCCGAATTCCTGAAGAAGCACGAGATTCCTGCGCTGTACCGGGTGCACGATGGTCCGCCACCGGAGCGCCTGGAAAAACTGCGCGCCTTCCTGGGCGAGCTTGGCCTGTCCCTGCACAAAGGCAAGGATGGCCCGTCGCCGAAGGATTACCAGGCTCTGTTGGCCAGCATCAAGGACCGTCCGGACTTCCACCTGATCCAGACCGTGATGCTGCGCTCCCTCAGCCAGGCGGTGTACAGCGCCGACAACCAGGGCCACTTCGGCCTGAATTACGAGGCGTATACCCACTTCACCTCGCCGATCCGCCGTTACCCGGACCTGCTCACGCACCGCGCCATCCGCAGCGTGATCCATTCCAAGCAGAACACCCCGCACGTCAAGCGCGCCGGTGCCATGACCATTCCGAAGGCACGGATCTATCCGTACGACGAAGCGGCCCTGGAACAGTTGGGCGAGCAGTGCTCCATGAGCGAGCGCCGTGCCGACGAAGCCACCCGTGACGTAGTGAACTGGCTCAAGTGCGAGTTCATGAAGGACCGCGTAGGCGAGTCGTTCCCAGGCGTGATCACCGCCGTGACCGGTTTTGGTCTGTTCGTCGAGCTGACCGACATCTACGTCGAAGGCCTGGTGCACGTCACCGCCTTGCCGGGTGACTACTACCACTTCGATCCTGTGCATCACCGCCTGGCGGGCGAGCGCACCGGTCGCAGCTTCCGTTTGGGCGATACCGTAGAAGTACGGGTCATGCGCGTCGATCTCGACGAACGCAAGATCGACTTCGAGATGGCTGAAAAAACCCTCGAAGCGCCGATTGGCCGCAAAAAGCGGGGTGCCGAAACCACAGCGCCGGCGAAAAAAGGCGCTCCTGCGAAAGCTGCAGCGGCTGCCGAGCCTGCGCCGGCCAAGCCTGCGCGCCGCTCCTCGGCCAAGGAAAAGGTCAGCGACGCGTACCGCCCCAGTGATGCGGCGGCGAAAAACGCCGAGTTGCGCAAGAGTCGCGAGTTGAAGCAGCAGTTGCTCAACGAAGCCAAAAGCGGTGGTAAAGCGGCGTCTGGGGGAAAGTCCCAGGCCGCCGACAAGCCGTCGAGCAAACCGAGTAAACACCGTAAAGGCCCGCCAAAAGCGGGTTCGGCCCCTGCCAAGAGCGGCGGGTCGCGCAAACCTAAGGCCAAGTCATGAGTCTGGAAAAAATCTACGGCGTACACGCCGTAGAAGCGTTGCTGCGTCACCACCCCAAGCGCGTCAAGCAAGTGTGGTTGGCCGAGGGTCGTAGCGAGCCGCGCGTTCAAGCGTTGGTCGAGCTGGCCAACCAGAATAAAGTTGCCATCGGCCAGGCCGAGCGGCGCGAAATGGACGTCTGGGTCGAAGGTGTACACCAGGGTGTGGTGGCGGACGTGAGTCCGAGCCAGGTCTGGGGCGAGGCCATGCTCGACGAGCTGCTCGACCGCACCGAAGGTGCGCCGCTGTTGCTGGTGCTGGACGGCGTGACCGACCCGCACAACCTTGGCGCCTGCCTGCGTTCGGCGGACGCTGCCGGCGCGCTGGCGGTGATCGTGCCGAAAGACAAGTCGGCTACCTTGACCCCGGTCGTGCGTAAAGTCGCCTGCGGCGCAGCAGAAGTGATTCCGTTGGTGGCCGTGACCAATCTGGCGCGCACCCTGGAAAAACTCCAGCAGCGCGGCTTGTGGGTCGTGGGTACGGCGGGTGAGGCCGAGGTCAGCATCTATGACCAGGACCTCACCGGCCCGACCATCCTGATCATGGGTGCTGAAGGCAAGGGCATGCGGCGCCTGACCCGAGAGCATTGCGACTACCTGGTGCACTTGCCGATGGCCGGTAGCGTCAGCAGCCTCAACGTTTCAGTCGCAACGGGCGTCTGCCTGTTCGAAGCCCAGCGTCAGCGTGGCGCCAAGGCCAAGTCCAAGAAGTAATTTTGAGCCTGGCATAGATGCAAAATGTGGGAGCTGGTTTGTGTGGGAGTCGGGCTTGCCCGCGATGCGGGCACCTCGGTACATCAGTTGTACTGAGGTGATGCTATCGCAGGCAAGCCAGCTCCCACACAAGTCAGCTCCCACATTGGTTTTTGGTCAAATAATCACCAATTGCCTTGCGCCCTTTCTCCCCCTTCTCTACAATTGCGCCCCTTGCCTTCCCGGCGGGCACGCATGTGCCTCCCAGCGGCAAGATTCCTAAGTGTCATTCACTCCTTGTCTGACCGTTTTTGAGCGGCAGGCTACAACCCGTAAGGAGCATTCATGCGTCATTACGAAATCATCTTTTTGGTCCACCCGGATCAAAGCGAGCAAGTCGGCGGCATGGTAGAGCGTTACACCAAGCTGATCGAAGAAGACGGCGGCAAAATCCACCGTCTGGAAGATTGGGGCCGTCGTCAACTGGCCTACGCAATCAACAATGTTCACAAGGCTCACTACGTGATGCTGAACGTTGAGTGCACTGGCAAGGCCCTGGCCGAGCTGGAAGACAACTTCCGCTACAACGATGCAGTGATCCGTAACCTGGTCATCCGTCGCGAAGAAGCCGTTACCGGCCAATCCGAGATGCTCAAGGCTGAAGAAAACCGCAGTGAGCGCCGTGAGCGTCGCGACCGTCCTGAGCACGAAGGCGCTGAAAGCGCTGATAGTGATGACAGCGACAACAGCGATAACGCTGACGAGTAATCCACGGACCTTATTAAGGAGCCTATCAAATGGCACGTTTCTTCCGTCGTCGTAAGTTTTGCCGCTTCACCGCTGAAGAAGTGAAGGAGATCGACTACAAAGATCTCAACACTCTGAAAGCCTACGTATCCGAGACCGGCAAAATTGTTCCAAGCCGTATCACCGGTACCAAAGCTCGTTATCAGCGTCAGCTGGCCACCGCTATCAAGCGCGCCCGCTTCCTGGCCCTGCTGGCCTACACCGACAGCCACGGCCGCTGAGACCGGGCAGTCGACAAGTAGTAAGGGATTGAATGCATGCGCGCCTTAGCTGAGTTCATCATGCGCGGTCGTGTGCAGGCCACTCTGGTAGTGGCTGGATGTGCTGCATTGCCGTTGTTGTATTGGTTGGGTGCTGCCGCAGGAAGCCTTGTGCTGCTGCGGCGCGGTTTGAAGGACGCCCTGGGCGTTCTTGCCCTGGGGTTGCTGCCGGCCTTGATCTGGTGGCTGCAATTCGACGATCCACGGGTACTTCTGGTACTGCTGGGGTCTTCGAGCCTTGCGTTGGTTTTACGCGCAAGTGAGTCCTGGGTCCGTACGCTGCTGGTCAGCGTGGCATTGGGAGTGGTGTATTCAGTGGTGCTTGGCGCGGCTTTCCGCCCGCAAATCGAGGCGCTGTCGCAGGAGTTGGTAAAAATCCTGCCACTGGCCCTCGGGGATCTCTACCAGCAATTGTCGGTAGATGAGCGAGCGCGCATGGCCACACTGATTGCTCCGGTCCTTACCGGCCTGATAGCGGCACTGTTGCAGATCGTCAGTGTGCTGAGCCTGATTCTTGGGCGCTACTGGCAGGCGTTGTTGTATAACCCGGGTGGTTTTGGTCGCGAGTTTCGCAGTATCAGAATCCCCGCAGGACCAGCGATGTTGCTGCTGGCGTGCATGCTTGTAGGGCCGAACTTTGGTCCGCAAATGGCCATGTTGACGCCGTTGTGCAGCGTACCGCTGGTGATTGCCGGGCTGGCCCTGATGCACGGGCTGGTGGCGCAAAAGCGCCTGGCCAAGTTCTGGCTGGTGGGGTTGTACGTGACGCTGTTGCTGTTTATGCAACTGATCTATCCGTTACTCGTGGTCTTGGCCATTGTCGACGGCCTGATTGATTTTCGCGGTCGTCTGGCGCCGAAAGACGCCGATAACGCGAACGGTGAAGGTTAAAAGTTAGAGGATTTTCACATGCAACTGATCCTTCTGGAAAAAGTCGCCAACCTGGGCAACCTGGGCGACAAAGTAAACGTTAAGGCCGGCTACGGTCGTAACTACCTGCTGCCATACGGCAAAGCTACCGCTGCAACCGCTGCCAACCTGGCCGCGTTTGAAGAGCGTCGCGCTGAGCTGGAAAAAGCCGCAGCAGACAAGAAAGCTTCGGCTGAAACCCGTGCTGCCCAACTGGCCGAGCTGGAAGTGACTATCACTGCCACCGCCGGTGACGAAGGCAAGCTGTTCGGTTCGATCGGCACCCACGACATCGCTGATGCACTGACCGCCTCCGGCGTTGAAGTGCAGAAGAGCGAAGTTCGTCTGCCGAACGGCACCATCCGCAACGTAGGCGAATTCGACGTAGCCGTGCACCTGCACGCTGAAGTTGAAGCCACCGTACGCGTTGTCGTGGTAGCAGCTTAAGTAGCACCTAACTGACTGGCACCTCGCGTGCCAGGCGGTTAACATCGGGCACGATCCTGTTTACAGGTCGTGCCTTTTGTTTTTTTCACACCCCCTAATTCCAAGTGGCCATGAACGATATTTCAGCTCCTGAGCAATACGATCTGCAAACCGCTGCCCTGAAGGTGCCGCCGCATTCCATCGAGGCCGAACAGGCCGTGCTCGGTGGCTTGATGCTGGATAACAACGCCTGGGAACGTGTGCTCGATCAAGTCTCGGACGGTGATTTCTATCGGCATGACCACCGCCTGATCTTCCGCGCCATTGCCAAGCTGGCCGACCAGAACTCACCGATTGACGTGGTGACCCTGGCCGAGCAACTTGACAAGGAAGGCCAGACCTCGCAAGTCGGTGGCCTCGGCTACCTCGGTGAGCTGGCGAAAAACACCCCGTCCGTCGCCAACATCAAGGCTTATGCCCAGATCGTGCGCGAGCGGGCGACCCTGCGCCAGTTGATCGGCATCAGCACCGAAATCGCCGACAGTGCCTTTAACCCTGAAGGTCGCACCGCCGCCGAGATCCTCGACGAAGCCGAACGGCAGATCTTCCAGATCGCTGAGGCCCGCCCGAAAACCGGCGGCCCGGTCAGCGTCAACGACCTGTTGACCAAGGCCATCGACCGTATCGACACCTTGTTCAACACTGACAACGCCATCACTGGTATTTCCACCGGCTACACCGACCTCGACGAGAAGACCAGCGGCCTGCAGCCGTCCGACCTGATCATCGTCGCCGGCCGTCCATCCATGGGTAAGACGACCTTTGCGATGAACCTGGTGGAAAACGCCGTGTTGCGCAGCGACAAGGCCGTGCTGGTGTACTCCCTGGAGATGCCAGGCGAATCGCTGATCATGCGTATGCTCTCGTCCCTGGGTCGGATCGACCAGACCAAAGTGCGTGCCGGTCGCCTGGAAGACGACGACTGGCCGCGCCTGACCTCGGCGGTCAACCTGCTCAACGACCGCAAGCTGTTTATCGACGACACCGCCGGTATCAGCCCGTCCGAGATGCGTGCGCGTACCCGGCGCCTGGTGCGTGAGCACGGCGATATCGCCCTGATCATGATCGACTACCTGCAGTTGATGCAGATCCCCGGCTCCAGCGGCGACAACCGGACCAACGAGATTTCCGAAATCTCCCGGTCCCTCAAAGCCCTGGCCAAGGAATTCAACTGCCCGGTGGTGGCGCTGTCCCAGCTCAACCGTTCCCTGGAGCAGCGTCCCAACAAGCGCCCGGTGAACTCTGACTTGCGTGAATCCGGAGCGATCGAGCAGGACGCCGACGTGATCATGTTCGTGTACCGCGACGAGGTGTATCACCCGGAAACCGAGCACAAGGGCATTGCCGAAATCATCATCGGCAAGCAGCGGAACGGGCCGATCGGCTTTATCCGCCTGGCGTTCATCGGTAAGTACACGCGCTTCGAGAACCTGGCGCCGGGCAGTTATAACTTCGACGACGACGAATAGTTTCCAGCGTCTATAAGGGCCCTGTCGCAGGCAAGCCCGCCCGCACATTTGAAAGCATTCACCATTCAAGTGTGGGGGGGGCTAGCCCGCGATGGAGTCAGCACAATTCCGACCATTACCGTCGGAATTGGTCAAATTTTGTGCTATATTCCGCGCCCGCGATTTTTCATCTCAACACCGGTCACCGTCATGCAAACAGCCAAGCCGTTATTTGACTATCCCAAGTACTGGGCCGAATGTTTCGGTCCAGCGCCATTCCTGCCCATGAGCAGGGAGGAGATGGATCAGCTTGGCTGGGATTCATGCGACATCATCATCGTCACCGGTGATGCCTACGTGGACCATCCTTCGTTCGGCATGGCGATCATTGGCCGGCTGCTGGAGTCCCAGGGCTTCCGCGTCGGGATCATTGCCCAGCCCAACTGGCAGTCCAAAGACGACTTCATGAAGCTCGGCGAGCCGAACCTGTTCTTCGGCGTCGCGGCCGGCAACATGGACTCGATGATCAACCGCTACACCGCCGACAAGAAAATCCGCTCTGACGACGCCTACACCCCTGGCGGCATGGCCGGCAAACGCCCGGACCGTGCGAGCCTGGTGTACAGCCAGCGTTGCAAGGAAGCCTACAAGAACGTGCCGATCGTGCTCGGTGGCATCGAAGCTTCCCTGCGCCGCATCGCCCACTACGACTACTGGCAGGACCGGGTGCGCAACTCGATCCTGATCGACGCCACCGCCGACATCCTGTTGTACGGCAACGCCGAGCGGGCGATTGTCGAAGTTGCCCAGCGCCTGTCGTGGGGCCACAAGATCGAAGACATCACCGACGTGCGTGGCACCGCGTTCATTCGCCGTGACACGCCAGCGGGCTGGTACGAAGTGGACTCCACCCGTATCGACCGCCCGGGCAAGGTCGACAAGATCATCAACCCGTACGTGAATACCCAGGACACCCAGGCCTGCGCCATCGAGCAGGAAAAGGGCCCGGTTGAAGACCCGGAAGAAGCCAAGGTCGTACAGATCCTCGCCAGCCCGCGCATGACCCGCGACAAGACCGTGATCCGCCTGCCATCGGTGGAAAAGGTCCGTGGCGACGCAGTGCTGTATGCCCACGCCAACCGCGTGTTGCACCTGGAAACCAACCCAGGCAACGCCCGCGCCCTGGTGCAGAAGCACGGCGAAGTGGACGTGTGGTTCAACCCACCGCCCATTCCCATGACCACCGAAGAAATGGACTACGTGTTTGGCATGCCTTACGCCCGTGTCCCGCATCCTGTGTACGGCAAGGAAAAAATCCCGGCCTACGACATGATCCGCTTCTCGGTGAACATCATGCGTGGCTGCTTCGGCGGCTGCACCTTCTGCTCGATTACCGAGCACGAAGGCCGGATCATTCAGAACCGTTCCGAAGAGTCGATCATCCGCGAGATCGAAGAGATCCGCGACAAGGTTCCAGGCTTCACCGGGGTGATTTCCGACCTTGGCGGGCCGACCGCGAACATGTACCGCATCGCCTGCAAGAGCCCGGAAATCGAATCCGCGTGCCGCAAGCCGTCCTGCGTGTTCCCGGGCATCTGCCCGAACCTGAACACCGACCACTCGTCGCTGATCCAGCTGTACCGCAGCGCCCGTGCCTTGCCGGGTGTGAAGAAGATTTTGATCGCTTCCGGCCTGCGTTACGACCTGGCTGTGGAGTCGCCGGAATATGTCAAAGAGCTGGTGACCCACCACGTCGGTGGCTACCTGAAGATCGCCCCGGAACACACCGAGGAAGGTCCGCTCAACCAGATGATGAAACCGGGCATTGGCAGCTATGACAAGTTCAAGCGCATGTTCGAGAAGTACACCAAGGAAGCGGGCAAGGAGCAGTACCTGATCCCGTACTTCATCGCCGCCCACCCCGGCACCACCGATGAAGACATGATGAACCTGGCCCTGTGGCTCAAGGGCAATGGCTTCCGCGCCGACCAGGTGCAGGCGTTCTACCCGTCGCCAATGGCCACCGCCACCGCGATGTACCACTCGGGCAAGAACCCACTGCGCAAGGTCACCTACAAGAGCGACGCGGTGACCATCGTCAAGAGCGAAGAACAGCGCCGTCTGCACAAGGCGTTCCTGCGCTACCACGACCCCAAAGGCTGGCCGATGCTGCGTGAAGCGCTGACCCGCATGGGCCGCGCCGACCTGATCGGGCCGGGCAAAGATCAGTTGATTCCGCTGCATCAGCCGTCCACCGACAGCTACCAGAGCGCCCGTCGCAAGAACTCGACGCCGGTGGGCAGCCATAAGGTCGCCAAGGAAACCACCACCAGGATCCTCACCCAGCACACCGGCCTGCCGCCTCGTGGCAGCGACGGCAGCAACCCGTGGGACAAGCGCGAACAAGCCAAGGCCGCGGCCATGGCCCGCAACAAGCAGGCGGCTAAAGAGCGCACCGACGCGGCCAAGGGCAAAGGCAAGAAGCCTGCGCGTAAGCCGGTCGTACCGCGTTGATCGCAGCCTGAAATGCAAAACGCCAGCCTCGTGCTGGCGTTTTGCTTTCTAGCGGGTGGGAAACCTGTTTGTTAAGGTGGCGCCCATTGAATCGCCTTCGCGAGCAAGCCCGCTCCCACATTCGACCGCATTCTCATGCTGGAACTCGGTCAACTGTGGGAGCGGGCTTGCTCGCGAAGGCGCCAGTTCAGACACCATCTATTTCAAGGAAGAACACCCCATGAGCAACCCCTTGCTCAACATCGGCATGGACTCCAACCGCTCCCAGTTCATGGCGCGCCAGCGCATCGAAAGCCAGATCAACCTGCCACGGCTGTTCGCGGCCATCGACGCCGACCCCGGCATCGTCGGCGCAGGGGTGGTGTATATCGACGCTGACTTCAATGTAATTACCCTGCGCGAGTTCAAGCCGATCTGCAGCATCAAGCCCAAGCGCATCATTTTGCGTGAGGCGCAGAGGTACATTTCGCCGGCGCAGTTTGCCAATCAGGTGGCTAACAACCCGCGTGAGTCCCGGTTGGTGGGCGAAGCAGTCAATACGACCCTGTCTTGTGCGGGCGCAATCCTCGGTTGGATTGTTGTGTTCAGCGGTACAGTCGCCGTGCCTTTCACGGGTGGCGCGAGCCTGGTGGTGGCGGGTATCGGTGCGACGGCTGCAGCGGCCAGTACTGTGCAATGTGTCGTCGGGGGGGTGAGAACTATCAACGAACTCAATGACCCGGCAGCCAACGACGATATGGATAGCGAGGACTGGTATCGCTATGCAATGCCGGTATTGGACGCCGCTTCACTGCTGGGTGCCGGCGCCTCTACTCTGACCACTCTTCGGCTGCTGCAGGCTCGAAAGGTGACCACTGGCAGAAGTTGGTACGAGTTGTCCAAGGGGTTGACCCGCCAGCAACGCAAGGCGCTCACCAAAGAGTTGCTGAGCCTGAAAGATCCAAGACTGAGCAATAAACTCTTGAAACTGCGCCAGCGCTCCGGTCTGCTGGCCAAGCGCTATTCAGCTAGCGAGATCAATCACGCTACTGTGACGCAGATCAGAGACTCCCTCGGGGCTGCCGTTGGTCTTACCGGGAGCGCTATATCAGGCAACATTCGAACGATTGCAGTTGGCCTCTATGAGGAGGTTGAGTGATGGATCGTCCTGGTTCATTAAGAGCTTTTTTGGCGCAATATTTTCCAGCGTTTATATGCGCGTTCTTCCTTGCCTGCTTCTCTCTCTCTGCCGCTATTTCATTGGCATCAAGTACATTTTTTCGCAGTGACCCAGAGCGGGCGCGTTACTCTTTTCTGGCGGCAGTTTTCTTGGGCTTGCTCTTGGCGTTCAGCCATTTCGTCATGATCAGAGGGCGAGAATGGGGGGCTTGGGCTATCGCAGCCTTCTACGTTGTATGTTTGCTGGTCGTGTTGCCAACCTATAGCTATCGGCCACATATGGCAGCGTATGTAATGGGGCTGCTGTTTCCGTTGGCGGGGTTGCTGTTGCTCAATAGTCAGCGTCATCGGGAAATGCGACAGAAACTCGTCGAGCTGCGCCATCTGCGCGAGGCTGCGACTGCAAAGTACAAAAACCTTTGATTGTTTATGTTCACTAGCCCTGCCTCAACGCGAGCGGCCTGTACGAGGAGTTAACGCAGTGAGCGGCTTTCCCGACATGGGCCGTTTCCTGGCCCGTTATTTCCCCGTGTTCATGGGCACCATCTTCATGGCGATCTTTTCGGGGGCTGCGGCGATTTCCATGGCTGGCGTGACGTATTTACGCGGCGTTGATCCTGCGCTCAAGTCCAGCTATACGGGGGGCGCGATCCTGGTGCTGGTGGCAGTGTTGGTGTTTGGCAATGTGATGATTGCGCGTGGGTACTCTTGGGCTACGAGGCTGGTGGCGGGATACCTGGGCAGTTGTCTGCTGTTCGTGTTGCCGATGATTCAATACGACGTCAATGGCCTGGTTTATGGCTCCACCGTACTGTTCCCGCTGCTGGGCTTGCTGCTGCTCAATAGCAAGCGCCATCGCGAAATGCGCCAGCGGCTGCTCGAAATACGCCACCTGCGCCAAGCCGTAATCGCAACGCGCAAAAAGCGTTGATGGGGTAAGCGAATGAACGAGTTAATGACGCTACGCGACTTTTTCAGGCAATACTTTCTGACGTTTCTGGGTGGTGTATTCGCTGCGTATTTTTCGTTGGCATTGGCTGTTGCGCTGGCGTTCGTCACTTATTTTCGTGATGTGCCGCTGGCTCAAGTGGGGCTCAAGATCATGTTGGTCGGGGCGCTGCTCATTCTGTTGACGGTCCATAGCAACTTTATGATTTTGCGGGGCCGACCCTCCTGGGTGTGGGTGATGGTCGGTATCTACCTCGCCTGTCTAGTGTTTGTAGTTCCAATGGTTCAGTACCAGCCTCATAAAGTTCTCTATGGGTTGGCGCTGTTATTCCCATTCCTTGGATTGTTGACACTTAACAGCAAGGTTCAACGAGAGATGCGTACAAAACTCGTTGGAATCCGTCGCATTCGGCAGTCTGTCAAATCAACCGCTAGATCGAGTAGTCGCATGTGAAGGCGTTGCCTTCGATAACCGGTTTCAACGCAACGCGCAAAAAGCGCTGATTGGGTAGATTCACCACTGCGCCCCGCACTTGCGCCACAAATATGTGCAACCCTCGCACCACGACGGCCGCTCTCGCGCCGTTTTGGTGCTGTACTGCACCGGCTCCCTCGATAAAGCGCAATGACCGCCGCTCTGGCATAAGTCTTGCGCGCTTTGTTTTCATGCTCTGGCTCGCAGGAGGCCGCCGTGTCGATTCATGTCGCGTTGCACCATGTTACGCATTACCGTTACGACCGCGCTGTGGAGCTTGGCCCGCAGATTGTGCGTCTGCGACCGGCGGCCCATAGCCGCACGCGGATCCTGTCCTACGCGCTGAAGGTGCTGCCCGAGCAGCATTTCATCAATTGGCAGCAAGACCCCCAGGGCAATTACCTGGCGCGCCTGGTGTTCCCGGAAAAGACCGATGAGCTGCGTATCGAGGTCGACTTGGTCGCCGAGATGGCGGTGTTCAATCCGTTCGACTTTTTCCTTGAGCCCTACGCCGAAAAAATCCCCTTCAGCTACGCCGCCGACGAGCAGCGCGAGCTGGCGCCGTATCTGGAAACTCTGCCGCTGACGCCGAAGTTTGCTGCGTACCTGGCCGGTATTGACCGCACGCCGCTGCCGGCCGTGGATTTCCTGGTCGGCCTCAACCAGCGCCTGGCGGCGGATATCGGCTACCTGATCCGTATGGAACCGGGCGTGCAAACCCCGGAATTCACCCTCGAAAACGCCTCCGGCTCGTGCCGCGACTCGGCCTGGCTGCTGGTGCAGCTGCTGCGCAACCTGGGTTTGGCGGCGCGGTTTGTCTCCGGTTACCTGATCCAGTTGACCGCCGACGTCAAAGCCCTCGACGGGCCCTCCGGCACCGAGGTGGACTTCACCGACTTGCACGCCTGGTGCGAGGTGTATTTGCCCGGCGCCGGCTGGATCGGCCTGGATGCCACCTCCGGTCTATTCGCCGGTGAAGGGCATATCCCATTGGCCTGTAGTCCCGATCCATCGTCTGCCGCCCCGATCAGTGGGCTGGTGGAGCCGTGCGAGTGTGAGTTCACCCACGAAATGTCGGTGGAGCGCATTTGGGAAGCCCCTCGGGTGACCAAGCCCTACACCGAAGAACAATGGCTGGCGATCCAGGCCCTGGGCCGGCAGATTGATAGCGACCTGCTCAAGGACGATGTGCGCCTGACCATGGGCGGCGAACCGACCTTTGTGTCCATCGACGACCCCGACGGTGCCGAGTGGAACACCGCTGCCCTGGGCCCGGACAAGCGCCGACTGTCCGCCGAGCTGTTCCAGCGCATGCGCAAGCACTACGCGCCCAAGGGCCTGGTGCACTTCGGCCAGGGCAAGTGGTACCCCGGCGAGCAACTGCCGCGTTGGTCGCTCAATTGTCATTGGCGTCGGGACGGTGTGCCGGTCTGGCACAACGACGCGCTGATCGCCGACGAGCAGCAAGACTACGGCGCGGATGAGGTCATGGCCGGGCGCTTCCTGGCGAGCATTGCCGAGCGCCTGAAGCTCCCAGCGCGCTTTGTATTCCCGGCCTTCGAGGACAATTTTTACTACCTGTGGCGCGAAGGTGCCTTGCCACAGAACGTCAGCGCCCAGGATTCACGCCTGGAGGATGAGCTGGAGCGCGAACGCCTGCGCAAGGTGTTCAGCCAGGGCCTGGGTAAAGTCATCGGTCATGTGCTGCCCCTGGCGCGCACCGCAGCCAATGATCGCTGGCAGAGCGGCCGCTGGTACCTGCGCGACACCCATTGCCGGCTGGTGCCGGGGGATTCGCCGCTGGGCTATCGCTTGCCCCTGGCCTCGCAGCCCTGGGTGACGGCGGCAGATTACCCCTTTGTGCACCCCACCGATCCCAATCAAGATCTGCCGGCGCTGGCCATCAGTGCGTCAGGCCTGGGCGAGCCGGCCCCCAGCGACGAGCGTGTGCCCAAGGTCGACGAGTCTGCCGACTGGCTGACCCGCACTGCCTTGTGCGCCGAAGCGCGGGGAGGGCGGCTCTACCTGTTTATGCCGCCCCTGGAGCGGGTCGAGGATTACCTGGAGCTGGTGACCGCCATCGAGGCCACCGCCCAGGAACTGCATTGCCCGGTATTGCTGGAAGGCTACGAGCCGCCGAGCGACCCGCGCCTGAGCAACTTCCGCGTGACGCCAGACCCTGGCGTGATCGAGGTCAACGTGCAGCCGTCCGCCACCTGGGACGAACTGGTGGAGCGCACCGAGTTCCTCTATGAAGAGGCCCGGCAAACCCGCCTGACCACCGAAAAATTCATGATCGACGGGCGCCACACCGGCACCGGCGGTGGCAACCACTTTGTGCTGGGTGGGGCCACGCCCAAGGATTCGCCGTTCCTGCGCCGCCCGGACCTGCTGCGCAGCCTGATCAGCTACTGGCATAACCATCCGTCGTTGTCGTACCTGTTTTCCGGGCTGTTTATCGGCCCGACCTCCCAGGCGCCACGGGTGGATGAGGCGCGCAATGACGCGTTGTACGAACTGGAAATCGCCTTTGCGCAGATGCCCGCGCCAGGCGAGGAATGCCCGCCGTGGCGGGTGGACCGCTTGCTGCGAAACTTGCTGATCGACGTCACCGGCAATACCCACCGCGCCGAATTCTGCATCGACAAGCTCTACTCGCCGGACGGTGCTACCGGGCGCCTGGGCCTGCTGGAGCTGCGCGCCTTTGAGATGCCGCCCCATGCACGCATGAGCCTGACCCAACAGCTGCTGCTGCGCGCCCTGGTGGCGCGCTTCTGGCGTGAGCCCTACGCGCCGCCGAAGCTGGCGCGCTGGGGCACGGAGCTACACGACCGCTTCCTGCTGCCGCACTTTATCGAGCAGGACTTTGCCGACGTGATCGTCGAGCTCAACGCCGCCGGTTATCCACTGCGCGCCGAGTGGTTCGCGGCACACCTGGAATTCCGTTTTCCCAAAGTCGGCGACTATGCCGTCAGCGGTATCGAGTTGGAACTGCGCCAGGCACTGGAGCCCTGGCATGTGCTGGGCGAAGAGGGCGCGGCGGGCGGTACGGTGCGCTACGTGGATTCATCCCTGGAGCGCTTGCAGGTAAAACTCAGCGGCCTGGCGCCGCAGCGCTATGTGCTGACCTGCAACGGGGTGGCGGTGCCACTGCACGCCACCGGCCGGGTGGGGGAGTTCGTCGCGGGCGTGCGTTATCGCGCCTGGCAACCGGCCAATTGCCTGCAGCCGACCATCGCGGTGCATGCACCGCTGGTGTTCGATTTGCTGGATACCTGGATGCAACGCTCCCTGGGCGGCTGCCAATACCACGTGGCCCATCCGGGTGGGCGCATTTACGACAGCTTGCCGGTGAATGCCAACGAAGCGGAAAGCCGGCGCATGGCGCGGTTTTTCCGCCTGGGTCACAGCCCGGGCAAATTGCCGGTGCCGGCGATGGTGATCAACGATGAACTGCCCATGACCCTGGATCTGCGGCGGTTCCCCAATAAAAATGACTAAACACAACCCCACCTGTAGGCGCGGGCTTATGTGGGAGCGGGCTTGCCCGCGATGACCGAGTATCAGCCAGGATATGCATTGGCTGATGCACTGCTATCGCGAGCGAGCCCGCTTCCCCACACGGCCAGTTTCCACAGAGGATTTGCAGTGTTTGTTAGGTTAATCTGGCTTCCCTTGCCCCTGCCGAGCGTTCCATGTCCGACTTGCTCGACCGTTACCCGCTGACTGCGGGCACCTATCACGAACTGCTGGATGGCAGCGGCGCGGTGCGCGCCCATTGGCAGCGCCTGCTCGACCACCTGCAGCGCAGCACCCCGGCGCAACTGGCCCAGCGCCAGGCGTTGCTGACGCGGCAGATCCAGGAAAACGGCGTGACCTACAACGTCTATGCCGACCCCAAGGGCGCCGACCGCCCATGGGAGCTGGACCTGCTGCCCCACGTATTGGCGGCGGATGAGTGGGCGCACTTGTCGGCAGGCATTGCCCAGCGTGCGCGCTTGCTCAATGCGGTGCTGGCCGACCTGTATGGCCCGCAACGCCTGATTGCCGAAGGCTTGCTGCCGGCAGAACTGGTGTTTGGGCATAACAACTTCCTCTGGCCGTGCCAGGGCATCCAGCCGCCCGATGGAGTGTTCCTGCACCTGTACGCGGTGGACCTGGCGCGCACCCCGGATGGCCGCTGGTGGGTCACGGCAGACCGCACCCAGGCGCCCTCCGGCGCCGGTTATGCCCTGGAAAACCGCACCATCGTCTCCCGTGCATTCCCGGATTTGTATCGCGACTTGCAGGTGCAGCACCTCACCGGGTTCTTCCGTACCCTGCAGGAAACCCTGGCCCGCCAGGCGCCCGGTGATGACCAGCCGCCGCTGATCGTGCTGCTGACCCCGGGGCGCTTCAATGAAAGCTATTTCGAACACCTGTACCTGGCCCGCCAGCTTGGCTACCCCTTGGTAGAAGGCGGCGACCTGACCGTGCGCGACAGCACGGTGTACCTCAAGACCCTCAGCGGCCTGCGCCGCGTGCACGCGATCATGCGCCGCCTGGACGATGATTTCTGCGACCCCCTGGAACTGCGCACCGACTCGGCCCTGGGCGTGCCCGGCCTGCTGGATGCGGTACGCCAGGGCAATGTGCTGGTGGCCAATGCCCTGGGCGCCGGCGTGCTGGAGTCCCCTGGACTGTTGGGTTTCCTGCCGAAGATCAATCAATTTCTGTTTGGTGAAGAACTGATCCTGCCGTCCATCGCCACCTGGTGGTGCGGCGAGGCCCCGGTACTGGCCGAAGCCCTGGAAAAACTGCCGGAGTTACTGATCAAACCAGCGTTCCCTTCGCAAAGTTTTGCCCCGGTGTTTGGCCGCGACTTGAACAACGAACAACGCCAGGCCCTGGCCGAACGCATGCAGGCGCGCCCATACGCCTACGTGGCCCAGGAGCTGGCGCAGCTGTCCCAGGCGCCGGTCTGGCACACCGTGGATGATCATCTGCAACATCGCGCCATTGGCATGCGCGTGTACGCGGTGGCCGGTGAGGATGGCTACCGGGTGCTGCCGGGCGGCCTGACCCGCGTGGCAGCCCACGCGGATGCCGAAGTGGTGTCGATGCAACGCGGCGGGGCGAGCAAGGACACCTGGGTGCTGGGCGAGCGTGCCCCCGGTGGCGAGCAATGGCGTGCGCAGCGGGTGATCGGCACCCATGACCTGGTGCGTCGCGACCCCTACCTGCCTTCGCGGGTGGTGGAAAACCTGTTCTGGTTCGGCCGTTACTGCGAGCGCTGCGATAACAGTGCGCGCTGGCTGCGTGTGGTGCTCGCACGCTATGTCGATGGTGACGACCCGCTGGCCCTACAGGCTGCCGTAGAACTCGGTGAGAGCCTGCGCCTGCTGCCGGAGGAGGGCGAGTTGCCCGAGCGCCTGCTGCAGGCCCTGCTCGGTGATGACTGGCCGTCGAGCCTGCGCGCCAACTTGCAGCGCTTGCAGTGGGCGGCGTCCCAGGTGCGCGGCAAGCTGTCCCGGGAGAACTGGCAGGCTCTGGTGGAGTTGCAGCGCGAAGCCCTGGAGCTGGAGCGCGAGACGCCGGATTTTGGCGAGCTGCTGGATTTTCTCAATCGCCTGGTGATGTCGCTGGCGGCCTTGTCCGGCTTTGCCCTCGACGACATGACCCGCGACGAAGGCTGGCGCTTTTTGATGATGGGCCGGCGCATCGAGCGCCTGCAGTTTCTCAGCAGCAGCCTCGCGGCCTTCCTGCGCGGCGTGGCGGTGTTCGACCAGGCCGGGCTGGAGTGGTTGCTGGAGTTGGGCAACAGCAGCATCACCTACCGCTCGCGTTACCTGGCAGTGCCGCAATTGATTCCGGTGCTGGACCTGTTGCTGCTGGATGAACAGAACCCCCACGCGGTGGTGTTCCAGCTCAAGCTGGTGAGTCGCACCCTGCGTCGCCTCAACGATGACTTCGGCGTGCCTCGGGAGACCGGGCTGGCGCCGCTGGTGGAGCGCCTGTCGCGCTTTGACCTGGGTTGCCTGGAGAACCCGTTGTTTGGTGACGCCAGCGTGCGCGCGGCCCTCGACGGCCTGGCGGACCTGTTGCAGGCGGTCGCCGATGAAAGCGGGCAAGTCTCTGATCGCCTGGCCCTGCGCCATTTTGCCCATGTGGATGATGTCAGCCAGCAAACGGTGTCTGTGTAATGAGCGCGCGCTATCAGATTTTCCACGATACCCATTATCACTACGACAGCCCGGTGTCCCTGGCCCAGCAACTGGCGCACTTATGGCCGCGCCCGTGTGCGTGGCAGCGCTGCACTTCGCGGCAACTGGAGATCAGCCCCGAGCCGACGGCGCGCCGTGATGAGCTGGATGTGTTTGGCAATCCGATCACCCGGCTGGCGTTCGAGCGGCCCCATGACGAATTGCTGGTCAATGCCGGCCTGACCGTGGAGGTTTTGGCCCGGCCTGTGCTGGATTTCAACCAGTCACCGCCCTGGGACCAGACCCGCAACCGCCTGACCTACAGTGGCCAGCCGTTGTCGGCAGAGGCGATCGAGGCGTGCCGCTATCGTTTCGAATCGCCCTACGTGCATTTGAAGAAAAACTTCGTCGATTTTTCCGAGAGCTGCTTTCCGGCTGGCCGGCCGCTGTTGCTGGGCGTGCAGGCGTTGATGGAGAAGATTTTCAGCGAGTTTACCTTCGATGCCGAAGCCACCCAGGTCGCCACGCCGCTGGTGGAGGTGCTGGAGCGTCGACGGGGGGTGTGCCAGGACTTTGCCCACCTGATGCTTGCCTGCCTGCGCTCACGGGGCCTGGCGGCGCGTTACATCAGTGGCTACCTGCTGACCCAGCCACCGCCCGGCCAGCCACGGCTTATCGGCGCTGATGCGTCGCACGCGTGGGTGTCGGTGTTTTGCCCGTTGTCGGGCTGGGTGGATTTTGATCCGACGAACAATGTGCAGCCGGCACTGGAGCACATCACCCTGGCCTGGGGCCGGGATTTTTCCGATGTCTCGCCGTTGCGCGGGGTGATTCTGGGAGGGGGCAGCCATGACCCGGAAGTGCGGGTGACGGTGATGCCGCTGGAATAACCGATGCGGTGTGGCCAATGCTCCCGTGGAGGGCAGACCGCTGTGGCGAGGGCGCTTGCTCCCGCTGGACTGCGTAGCCGTCCCAGTTCGGGGACCACTTCGCGCCCAACGCGGGCAAGCCCGCTCGCCACATAAAGCCTGCTCGCCACAGGTCAGGCATTCATTGAGGCGGGGGTTCAGGCCTCGGGTGCCGGGTCTTTCGGGGTTTCAGTTTCGTCAGCAATCACTTCCCCTTCAGCATCCGGGTTCAGTGCGCCTGCTTCTTCGTCGGCCGCAGCTTTCTTACGTTGCAGCTTTTCCTCTTTCTTCTGTTCCTTGGCCAAGTCTCTCTGACGTTTGGCGAAGGAGTAATTAGGTTTTGCCATGGGCGATCCTCTGGGGTCGAAGGTGAGGTTGAGCGGCGGGTATTCTGCCTTTAAACGGGCTCCAAGGGGTAATCGGGTTTCAGAATCGTCTCTGCTGACTAAACGTTAGTCGACATTAACCGTTTCGTAAGTACCGCTGGCGCCACAGGCGTAAGCGGCAAGGAGGCTGCATAACAGGCTATTGAGGTGCATGGCTCGGACTCCAGGAAGGAAAGATGAGCCGATCATAGGCAGCGTGCGGCACTTTGGCTGGTTGATTCTGTCGATCAGTCTGATAGCCTAAAGTTGTATACAATCTGTTGATTCAGATCATTGGAACATCTGCCTGCCTCAGGCACCCTTGTCGCATATGCGTTTTTTAAACCCTGCCTTGGAGATTCACATGTTCGCCAAAATCGTTGCTGTTTCCCTGCTGACTCTGGCCAGCGGTCAGTTGCTCGCTGCAGAGTGCAAGGTCACTGTCGACTCCACCGACCAAATGTCCTTCGACACCAAGGCCATTGAAATCGACAAGAGCTGCAAGACGTTCACCGTTGAGCTGAAGCACTCGGGCAACCTGCCGAAGAACGTCATGGGCCATAACTGGGTGCTGACCACTGAGGCTGATATGCAGCCGGTTGCAACCGAGGGCATGGCCGCCGGCATCGACAACAACTACCTGAAAAAAGACGACACCCGCATCATCGCCCATACCAAGATCATCGGCGCTGGCGAGACCGACTCGGTGACCTTCGATGTGTCCAAGCTCAAGGCTGACGGCAAGTACATGTTCTTCTGCTCGTTCCCAGGCCACATCGCGATGATGAAAGGCACTGTGACCCTGAAGTAAGGCCACAGACCGCGCTATCGTTCATCACCGGCAAGCCCGCCCCCACATTTTGATGTATGAATACATTCAACTGTGGGAGCGGGCTTGCCCGCGATAGCGGCCTGACAATCAATACACAACCACCCGCCTCACCTCAAGGCGCAAACGGCATCACCCGCTTGTGCTCAGTCTTGCGATAGGTCTCGCAGATAATCCTGAACGCTTCCTCACGCACCGGCTGGCCGTGCAGGAACGCATCGATTTCGGTATAGGTCACGCCATGGGACGCTTCATCCGGCTTGCCCGGTGAGAGGTCTTCCAGGTCGGCTGTCGGGATCTTCTCCACCAGCGACTCGGGCGCACCAAAGTACCGGGCAATCGCCCGTACCTGGTTTTTCACCAGCCCGCTCAACGGTGCGAGGTCGCAGGCGCCGTCACCAAACTTGGTGAAAAAACCCATCACCGCTTCCGCCGCATGGTCGGTGCCGATCACCAGGCCGCTCGCTGCGCCGGCGATAGTGTATTGCGCGACCATGCGCATCCGCGCCTTGGTATTGCCCAGTACAAAATCGCGGGACACCGCCGCCTTGCCCTCGAAGGCCGCTACTTCATTGGCCAGGGCCTTGACCGCCGGGCCGATGTTGACCGTGTGGCGTTCGTCGGGGTTGATGAAGTCAACGCTGGCCTGGGCATCGTGTTCGTCGAACTGGGTCTCGTAAGGCAGACGCACCGCGATAAAGCGGTAAGCGTCATCGCCTTTGAGCGCGCGCAGCTCTTTCATCGCCCGCTGGGCCAGCAGGCCGGCGGTCAGGGAGTCGACGCCGCCGCTGATGCCCAGCACCAGGGTCTTGAGCCCCGAATTGAGCAGGCAGTCCTGGATAAAGGTAATCCGCCGGGCCACTTCCGCTTCGAGGGCGGCGTGGTCCTGGAACGGTGGTTGGACCTTGAGCTGTTCAGCAATCTCACGCTGTACGGCTTGCATGATTCACTCCTCGCTAGAGATGGCAGGTACTTTGAAAACGTGGCGCAAATAGGCGACGAAGTTCGGATCCGTGCAGTGGGTCTTGCCCGCTTCATCGGAGATCTTCGCCACGGGCTGGCCATTGCAGGCGGTCATTTTAAGCACGATGCTCATCGGTTCCACACCTGGAATGTCACAGGTCAGGTTGGTACCGATGCCAAAGCTGACATTGATCCGACCGCGCAGCGCGCGGAAAATCTCCAGGGCCTTGGGCAGCGTCAGGCTGTCAGAGAACACCAGGGTCTTGCTCATCGGCTCGATGCCCAGCTTGTGGTAATGGGCGATGGCTTTTTCGGCCCACTGCACCGGGTCGCCGGAGTCATGGCGCAGGCCGTCGAACAGCTTGGCGAAGTACAGATCGAAATCGCTGAGGAAGGCATCGGTGGTGATGCAATCGGTCAGGGCGATCCCCAGCAGGCCACGGTACTCGCGGACCCAGCAATCAAGGGCGGCGATCTGGCTGTCGATCAGGCGCGGGCCCAGTTGCTGGTGGGCCATGATCCATTCGTGGGCCATGGTGCCCAGGGGCTTCATGTCCAGTTCGCGGGCCAGGTGCACGTTACTGGTGCCGACGAAACGGCCGGGGAAGTCGTGCTTGAGCACATTCACCACTTCCTCCTGCACGCGGTAGGAGAAGCGCCGGCGGGTACCGAAGTCCGCGACCTGCAACTCGGCCAGCTCGTCGCTGCTGGCATTGGCGGTCAACCAGTCGAACTTGCGATACAGCTGCTCGCGGGCCTGCTCCAGGATGATGGTCGGGTAGCGATAGCGGTTGCGCACTTCGCTGACAATCGCCAGTAGCGGCACTTCAAACAGGATCACATGCAGCCAGGGGCCGCGCAGGCGGATAAACAGCTCGCCATTCTCGATGCCGGTCTGCACATAGCGCAGGTTGAAGCGGAACAAACCCAGGAAGCGCAGGAAGTCCGGCTTCATAAAGCTGATGCGTTCCAGGAAACCCAACTGGTCCGGGCTCAGGCTCAACTCGGCGAGGCGCTCGATCTGGTAGCGGATTTCTGCCAGATAGGGGCGCAGGTCCTCGCTGTTACGGCAACGGAATTCCCATTCAACTTCCACGTTGGGGTAGTTGTGCAGCACCGCCTGCATCATGGTCAGCTTGTAGAAGTCGGTGTCGAGCAGGTTCTGCACGATGCGATCGGCAAACACACTCTCGCTCATAACGGGAATCTCCAGACAAGAATGGCGCTAGTGGCGCATAGACCTGTGTTGTTTTGCCAGAGGTTTTTTTGTCGTGGCCTCTGGCGTCATCGCAGGCAAGCCAGCTCCCACAGGAGAATGCATTCCAAATGTGGGCGCTGGCTTGCCTGCGATGGCGGTATTCCAGGGGCTAAACAACCTGCTCCATCATCCACTTCACAAAATCCCGCACCTTGGGCACCTCTGCCGAATGCTCCGGATACGCCAGGTAGTACGCATCCTGGCTGGGCATTGCGTGCTGCCAGGGGATCACCAACTTGCCGTCTGCCAACTCTTCTTCCACCAAAAAACGCGGTAGAAGCGCCACGCCACAACCTACCTGCGCGGCGCGGATGCACATATAGAAGGTGTCAAAGCGCGGCCCGTGGTAGCTGTGTTCGGTCTGGTAGCCGAGGCTGGCGAACCAGTCATGCCAGCCCTGGGGGCGCGAGGCATTTTGCAGCAGCACCAACTCGCTCAGTTGCGTGGGGTCGCTGAAGGGCTGGGCCGGCAGGCTGTCGGGGGCGCACACCGGCACCAGTTCCTCGCTGAACAGCTTGAGGCTTTCGGTGCCAGGCCTTGCGCCTGTGCCGAAGTAGAAGGCCAGGTCGGCCTTGCCTTGCAGCAACTCGTCCGGCGTCTGCTCGTTGCACAGGTCCAGGTGGATCTGCGGGTGGCGCAGGCGCCAGCCCTTGAGCCGTGGCACCAGCCAGCGCGCGCCAAAGGTGTAGGGCGTCGATACGCGCAGCACTTCGGTTTCGCCGCCGTAGGAGCGCAGGTAGTGGGTCGACATCTCCACCTGGCTCAAGATCTTGCGTACTTCCACCAGGTACAGGTCGCCCGCCGGGGTCATCTGCAAGCGCCGGCGGACCCGGCGAAACAGCAGGTGCTGCAGCAACTCCTCCAATTGTGCGACCTGCTTGCTGACGGCGCTCTGGGTGAGGTTCAGCTCCTCGGCGGCGCGGGTGAAGCTCAGGTGGCGGGTCACGGCCTCGAAGCACTGCAGGGCGGTGATCGAGGGCAAATGTCTTTTATTGAGCACGGCACGCCTCTTTTTTTGTTTTGCATGAATAAACGGAATGATATCTCGCCTAATCGTCGTTTGTTGGCAAGTCCTGGGCCAGCTACAAATAAGGTCTGGACCGTCGTGCGGGCCACGGCGCAATTTTTCTGTTGGTGGATTGAAGGAGTGACCCATGGTTGCCGCATTGCTTGATCGTCTCGGTGTAGACCCGGCGTTGTACCAGGCGGGGAAACAGCCTGTGCATTCACCTATAGATGGCAGTCGCATCGCCAGTGTGCACTGGGAAGGGGCGGCCGAGGTCGAGCAGCAGGTCAGTCGCGCCGAGCATGCATTCGACGCCTGGCGCAAGGTGCCGGCGCCTCGTCGCGGTGAGCTGGTGCGCCAGTTCGGCGACCTGCTGCGTGAGTACAAGGCCGACCTGGGCGAGCTGGTGTCCTGGGAAGCCGGCAAGATCACCCAGGAAGGCCTGGGTGAAGTGCAGGAAATGATCGACATCTGCGACTTCGCCGTGGGCCTGTCGCGTCAGCTGTACGGCTTGACCATCGCCTCCGAGCGCCCTGGCCACCATATGCGTGAAACCTGGCACCCGTTGGGCGTGGTGGGTGTGATCAGCGCCTTCAACTTCCCGGTCGCGGTGTGGGCGTGGAACACGGCGCTGGCGCTGGTGTGCGGCAACCCGGTGATCTGGAAACCCTCGGAAAAGACCCCACTCACCGCCCTGGCCTGTCAGGCACTGTTTGAACGTGTCGCGAAAAACTTCAGCGACGCGCCGCCGTATCTCTGCCAGGTGGTCATCGGCGGGCGCGATGCCGGCGCCGCCCTGGTGGACGACCCGCGTGTGGCGCTGATCAGCGCCACCGGCAGCACGCGCATGGGCCGCGAAGTGGCGCCCAAAGTCGCCGCACGGTTTGCTCGCAGCATTCTGGAACTGGGCGGCAACAACGCGATGATCCTCGGCCCCAGCGCCGACCTGGACATGGCCGTGCGTGCCATCCTGTTCAGTGCGGTCGGTACCGCAGGCCAGCGCTGCACCAGCCTGCGCCGGCTGATCGCCCACGAGTCGGTCAAGGACGAAATCGTCACGCGCCTCAAGGCCGCCTATTCCAAGGTGCGCATCGGTCACCCGTTGCAAGGCAACCTGGTCGGCCCGCTGATCGACAAACACAGCTTTGAAAACATGCAGGACGCCCTGGAGCAGGCCTTGAGCGAAGGCGGCAAGGTGTTTGGCGGCAAGCGTCAGTTGCAGGACCAGTTCCCCAACGCTTACTACGTGTCGCCAGCCATCGTCGAAATGCCCGAGCAGAGCGATGTGGTGTGCAGTGAAACCTTCGCGCCGATTCTGTATGTGGTCGGCTACAAGGACTTCAGCGAGGCATTGCGCCTGAATAACGCGGTGCCGCAGGGCTTGTCGTCGTGCATCTTCACTACCGATGTGCGTGAGGCCGAGCAGTTCATGTCGGCAGTAGGCAGTGATTGTGGGATCGCCAACGTCAACATCGGCCCGAGTGGCGCGGAGATCGGCGGCGCGTTTGGCGGCGAGAAAGAGACCGGTGGCGGGCGTGAGTCGGGTTCGGACGCGTGGCGCGGGTATATGCGCCGGCAGACCAACACCGTGAACTATTCGCTGGAACTGCCGTTGGCCCAGGGCATTACCTTCGACTGAATCAGGTGCGGTCAATGTGGGAGCTGGTTTGCCGGCGATAGCGGTATTGGATTCACCATCGTTATCGCCGGCAAGCCAGCTCCCACATCCGATTGGGTTCGCAATTCAGAATAAGCGTTGTTGGTTAGATCCCGGAGTCTGGCAATGCCATTACGCGAAGCGTGTTTGTGGGAACAACTGACCCCTGGCCGGCCGAATCGCGCCGCCCTCAAGGGTGAGGTCAAGGTGGATGTGTGCGTGATCGGCGCCGGTATCACCGGTTTGTCGGCGGCCATTCACCTGCTGGAGCAAGGCAAAAGTGTCTGCGTGCTGGAGGCCCATCGCACCGGCCATGGCGGTTCGGGGCGCAACGTGGGGCTGGTCAACGCCGGGATGTGGATTCCTCCGGACGAGATCGAGGCCGGTTTCGGCACGGCGGTGGGCAGCCAGCTCAACCGCATGCTCGGCGCGGCACCGTCCCTGGTGTTCAGCCTGATCGACAAATACAACATTGATTGCCAGCTGCGCCGCGAGGGCACGTTGCACATGGCGCACAACGCCCGTGGCGAAGCGGACCTGCGTAGCCGCGAGGAACAGTGGAAGCGCCGTGGTGCGCCGGTCGAACTGTTGACGGGGGCCGCGTGCGAGCAGGCCACCGGCACCCGAAAGATCGCCGCCGCCTTGCTCGACCGGCGTGCCGGTACCTTGAACCCGATGGCCTACACCAGCGGCCTGGCCCATACAGCCGTGGGCCTGGGTGGGCAATTGTTCGACCATTCCCCGGTGACCCAACTGGAGCGCCAGGGCCAGCACTGGTCTGTGCAAACTGCCCAGGGCGCGGTGCAGGCTGCACAAGTGGTGATCGCCTCCAACGCCTACACCGAAGGTGAATGGACCGAGCTGCGGCGCAACTTTTTCCCCGGTTATTACTATCAGGTAGCCTCCGCGCCGTTGACCGATGCCGCCGCGCAACAAATCCTGCCGGGCGGCCAGGGTTCCTGGGATACCCGTCAGGTGCTGAGCAGTATCCGGCGTGATGCCGACGGGCGTTTGTTGCTGGGCAGCCTGGGCAACGGCAACCAGAAGCCCGCCTGGTTCCTCAAGGCCTGGGCCGACCGTGTGCAGCAGCACTATTTCCCGTACCTCAAGACGGTGGACTGGGAATACACCTGGACCGGCTGTATCGCCTTTACCCCGGACCATCTGATGCGGCTGTTCGAGCCCGCGCCCGGTTTGGTGGCCGTCACTGGCTACAACGGGCGTGGCGTGACCACCGGGACGGTGGTGGGCAAGGCATTTGCCGACTACCTGTGTCACCAGGATCCCCAGGCTCTGCCGATTCCGTTTGCACCGATGCAGCCCCTGGCCGGGGTAGGCCTGCGCAGTTGCCTGTATGAAGCCGGGTTTTCGTTGTATCACGCCGGCCAATGCCTGCGAATTGTCATCTGATCAGCGAAATACCGCCCAAAAGCCGGCGTTTTCTTAGCCGGCTACTAATCTGTATTGGTGCGAGTCGTAGCAGTGACGCACTGTAAATGTGCACTTCCGTTACGCGCGTGGTTACAGATGTCCGAAGGGGCGCTTGATGGCTGGCTGACATCAGTCCAATCGGCGGGTTTCACTCTTTCGGGCCTTTGGTTGCACCTCTGCGTTCCAGAGGGTTGCACGTCCCGGCAAAAAGGCACCGAAACGCCTGTAATAACAATGACACCGTGTCTTTTTGAAATATAAAAACGCAATGGCACGCCGCTTGCTCTCAGCTTTCCGGTGAAGGTTTCAAGTGAAAGTTTGAAGTGAAATTGCAGTGCCCATTCAACAAAAAACTCGGAGCACCACTCATGTCCCAGACGTTTTACAAGAAAGGTTTCCTGGCCCTCGCGGTAGCTGCCGCGCTGGGTGTTTCTACGTTTGTTCAAGCTGATGTGAAGATTGGCGTGGCGGGGCCGATGACGGGCGCCAACGCAGCCTTCGGTGAGCAGTACATGAAAGGTGCCCAGGCGGCAGCCGATGTGATCAACAAGGCGGGCGGGATCAACGGCGAACAGATCAAGCTGGTGGCCGGTGACGATGCGTGCGAACCCAAGCAGGCCGTGGCCGTGGCCAACCGCCTGGCCGACCAGGACAAAGTGATCGGTGTGGTCGGCCACTTCTGCTCGTCCAACACCATTCCAGCCTCCGAGGTGTACGACGAAGCGGGCATCATCGCAATCACTCCAGGCTCCACCAACCCACAAGTGACCGAGCGTGGCCTGGCGGCCATGTTCCGTATGTGCGGGCGTGACGACCAGCAAGGCATCGTGGCCGGCGACTACATCGTCGACGTGCTCAAGGGCAAGAAAGTCGCGGTCATCAACGACAAGGACACCTACGGCAAAGGCCTGGCCGATGCCACCGCCGCCCAGTTGACCAAGCGCGGCGTCAAGCCGGTGCTGGAAGAAGGCCTGACCCGTGGCGAAAAAGACTTCAGCGCCCTGGTCACCAAGATCCGCTCGCTGGGTGCCGACGTTGTGTACTTCGGCGGCCTGCACCCGGAAGCCGGTCCACTGGTACGCCAGATCCGTGAAGCCGGCCTCAACGACGTCAAGTTCATGTCCGACGACGGTGTCGTGACCGACGAACTGGTGGCGACCGCCGGTGGTGCGCAGTACGTCAATGGCGTCTACATGACCTTCGGCGCCGACCCGCGCCTGCTGCCAGACAGCAAGGCCGTGGTGGAAGAGTTCCGCAAAAATGGCACCGAGCCTGAAGGCTACACCCTGTACGCCTACGCCTCGATCCAGGCCCTGGCCGCCGGCTTCAACGGCGCCAAGTCCAACAAGGGCGAAGATGCAGCCAAGTGGCTCAAGGCCAACCCGGTGCAAACCGTGATGGGCAAGAAAGAATGGGATACCAAGGGTGACCTGAAAGTCTCCGACTACGTGGTGTACCAGTGGGACAAGGACGGCAAATACCACCAGTTGGAAAAGCAGAAGTAATCAACCAGCCACCACCGACCCCTTGTGGGAATCGGGCTTGCCCGCGATGACGGACTGACAGCCAGCACCTGTGTTGAATGTGAGACCGCTATCGCCGGCAAGCCAGCTCCCACACTGGATCGCGGTTGCCCGGGCCATTGCGTCCGGCACCAGATCTGTCTTTTCCTCCAGAAGGACCGCACACCCCACGGTGTGCAGGTTCTCACCGCGTGAGATTGCGTTATGGATGGTATTTTCCTGCAGCAACTGGTCAACGGTCTGACCCTCGGGTCGGTCTATGGCCTGATCGCCATCGGCTACACAATGGTCTATGGCATCATTGGCATGATCAACTTCGCCCACGGCGAGGTTTATATGATTTCCGCTTACCTCGCGGCGATCAGTCTGGCACTGCTGGCTTACTTCGGCCTCGAATCCTTCCCGCTGCTCATTCTTGGCACCCTGGTGTTCACCGTTGTCGTCACGGGCGTCTACGGTTGGGTCATCGAGCGTGTCGCCTACAAACCGTTGCGTAACTCCACGCGCCTGGCCCCGCTGATCAGCGCCATCGGGATTTCGCTGATCCTGCAGAACTACGCGCAGATCGCCCAGGGCGCCAAGCAACAAGGCATTCCCACCCTGCTGGCCGGCGCCTGGCGCGTCGATATCGGCACCGGGTTCGTCCAGTTGACCTACACCAAGGTGTTTATCCTGGTCGCAGCCTTTGCCGGTATGGCGCTGCTGACCTACATCATCAAGTACACCAAGCTCGGCCGCATGTGCCGTGCGACCCAGCAAGACCGCAAGATGGCCTCGATCCTGGGGATCAACACCGACCGCGTGATTTCCTACGTGTTTGTCATCGGTGCCGCCATGGCGGCCCTGGCCGGTGTGCTGATTACCCTGAACTACGGCACGTTCGACTTCTATGCCGGCTTTATCATCGGCATCAAGGCATTTACCGCAGCGGTACTCGGCGGCATCGGCTCCCTGCCTGGGGCGATGCTGGGCGGGATCATCCTGGGGATTTCCGAGTCGCTGTTCTCGGGGTTGATCAACTCTGACTACAAAGACGTGTTCAGTTTCTCCCTGCTGGTGGTGATTCTGATTTTCCGTCCCCAGGGCCTGCTTGGTCGCCCTCTCGTGGCGAAGGTGTAAACATGTCTGCTGCCAAATCTATTGATATCAAGAAAAGTGTGGTCGATGCGGTCCTCGCCGGGCTGATTTCCCTGATCGTGTTCGGCCCTATCGTCGGCGTGGTCCTGGACGGCTACAGCTTCAACCTGGAGCCGGCCCGCGTGGGCTTGCTGGTCGCCATCGTCATGGCCGGGCGGCTGGTCATGAGCCTGTTCCTGCAAACGCCCAAGGGCTTGAAGATCCTCCAGGGTTTTGAAAGCTCGGGCTCCGGGGTGCATGTGCTGGCGCCGGACTACAAGTCGCGGCTGCGCTGGATCATCCCGGCGCTGATCGTGATCGCCATTGTCTTTCCGTTTTTTGCCAACAAATACCTGCTGACCGTGGTGATCCTCGGGCTGATCTACGTGTTGCTGGGCCTGGGCCTGAACATCGTGGTGGGCTTGGCCGGGTTGCTCGACCTGGGTTACGTGGCGTTCTACGCCATCGGCGCCTATGGCCTGGCCCTGGGGTACCAATACCTCGGGCTGGGGTTCTGGACGGTGTTGCCGCTGGCGGCCATTGCGGCCGCGTTGGCGGGGTGCATACTCGGCTTCCCGGTGTTACGAATGCACGGTGACTACCTGGCCATCGTGACCCTGGGTTTCGGTGAAATCATCCGCCTGGTGCTTAACAACTGGCTGTCGTTTACCGGCGGGCCGAACGGTATGCCGGTGCCATCGCCGACCTTCCTCGGCCTGGAGTTCGGCCGCCGCGCCAAAGAAGGCGGGGTGCCGTTCCATGAGTTCTTCGGCATTGCCTACAACCCCAACGTGAAATTCCTGTTCATTTACATCGTGCTGTTCCTGGTGGTGCTGGCCGTGCTGTACATCAAGCACCGCCTGACCCGCATGCCAGTAGGCCGCGCCTGGGAAGCCCTGCGTGAAGATGAGATCGCTTGCCGCTCCATGGGCCTGAACCATGTGCTGGTCAAACTCTCGGCCTTCACCATCGGCGCCTCCACGGCCGGTCTGGCCGGGGTGTTCTTTGCCAGCTACCAGGGCTTCGTCAACCCGTCTTCGTTCACCTTCTTCGAGTCGGCATTGATCCTCGCCATCGTGGTACTGGGCGGCATGGGCTCGACGGTGGGCGTGGTGATTGCCGCGTTCGTGCTGACCGTGGCGCCTGAACTGCTGCGTAGCTTCTCCGAGTACCGTGTGCTGCTGTTTGGCGTGTTGATGGTGGTGATGATGATCTGGCGGCCGCGTGGCCTGATCCGGATCAGCCGTGCCGGTGTGACACCACGCAAGGGGGTAGCGCCATGAGCAAGGAAGTGGTCCTCAACGTGGAACACCTGATGATGCACTTCGGTGGCATCAAGGCCTTGAGCGATGTGAGCCTCAAGGTCGAACGCAACTCGATCTTCGCCCTGATCGGCCCCAACGGCGCCGGCAAGACCACGGTGTTCAACTGTCTGACCGGCTTCTACACGGCCAGCGGCGGCAAGATCGAACTCAATATCCGTGGCAAGCAGACCAACGTGATCCAGTTGCTCGGCGAGCGCTTCAAACCCACCGACTTCGTGTCGCCCAAGAGCTTTTTCAGCCGGGTGTACTACAAGATGTTCGGCGGCACCCACCTGGTGAACCGTGCCGGCCTGGCCCGTACGTTCCAGAACATTCGCCTGTTCAAGGAAATGTCGGTGGTGGAAAACCTGCTGGTGGCCCAGCACATGTGGGTCAACCGCAACATGCTGGCGGGCATTCTCAACACCAAGGGCTACCGCAAGGCAGAAAGCGATGCACTGGACCACGCCTTTTACTGGCTGGAAGTAGTGGACCTGGTGGACTGTGCCAACCGCCTGGCCGGCGAGCTTTCCTACGGCCAGCAGCGCCGCCTGGAAATCGCCCGTGCCATGTGCACCCGGCCGCAGATCATCTGCCTGGACGAACCGGCAGCGGGCCTCAACCCCCAGGAAACCGAAGCCCTCAGCGCGATGATTCGCCTGCTGCGCGACGAACACGACCTCACAGTGGTGCTGATTGAACACGACATGGGCATGGTGATGAGTATTTCCGACCACATCGTGGTGCTGGACCACGGCAACGTCATCGCCGAGGGCGGGCCGGACGCGATCCGTAACGACCCGAAAGTGATTGCGGCCTACCTGGGCGCCGATGAAGAGGAGTTGGTATGAGTACGCCTATCCTCGAAATGAAGGACCTGGACGTGTTTTACGGCCCGATCCAGGCCCTGAAAAAAGTCTCGCTGCACATCGACGAAGGTGAAACGGTGAGCCTGATCGGCTCCAACGGCGCGGGCAAGTCCACGCTGCTGATGTCGATCTTCGGCCAGCCGCGCGCCGAGTCCGGGCAGATCCTCTACCAGGGCGTGGACATCACCCACAAGTCGTCCCACTACATCGCCTCCAACGGCATCGCCCAGTCCCCGGAAGGGCGGCGGGTGTTCCCGGACATGACCGTCGAGGAAAACCTGCTGATGGGCACCATCCCCATTGGCGACAAGCACGCCAGCGAAGATATGCAGCGCATGTTCGAGCTGTTTCCACGGCTCAAGGAGCGGCGTAACCAGCGGGCGATGACCATGTCCGGTGGCGAACAGCAAATGCTCGCCATTGCCCGGGCATTGATGAGCCGACCCAAGCTGTTGCTGCTCGATGAGCCGAGCCTGGGGCTGGCGCCGATTGTGGTGAAGCAGATCTTCGCCACCTTGCGCGAGCTGGCCGCCACCGGGATGACCATCTTCCTGGTGGAGCAGAACGCCAACCATGCGTTGCGCCTGTCTGACCGGGCGTATGTGATGGTCAACGGCGAAATCCGTTTGACCGGCACCGGCAAGGAGTTGCTGGTGAACGAGGAAGTGCGCAACGCCTACCTCGGCGGGCACTAACCCGGCCTGATCGCTCCCACGCTCCGCGTGGGAGCGCATCCTGTGACGCTCGGCGTCACGCTTTGGGACGCAGAGCGTCCTTGGCGGCATTCCCACGCGAAGCGTGGGAACGATCAGCGGGCGCCTGCATTTTTCGGTCGTCCACAGGCCCTCCGGCAAATTGTGGAAAACAAATCCACACACCTCCTCAAGCGCGACATATAGCCGCCGCAAATCCCTGTTTTGTCACACAAATGACTTGTCCCCATCCACTGTGGAACCGGCTGTGGGTAACATGGGAGTAGCTGGCTGCAAGCCTTTATCTACGCGGCCTGTAGCGCTATGGTTGTTTTTTGATCAGGGGCTTTTTTGTGGAGTGTCGCAGGTTTTGTCAACCTGTTCATAGACACAGGTATATGACCGAAACATGACATTCAAGCCTGTGGATAAGTCTGTGGTTAAACTCTGGAAAGACTGGTGTAGAGGCCGGATTTACTGGCCTGGAGCCATGCATCCCGACTCATCCTCCCGCAGGGGCCTACATATGGCCCGCCCAAGGTCAAGCAAAAAACTTTTTGAATCGCCCTGAAAGCCTTGTACATAGCGGCCTGGAGGGTTTTGTACTTGCCCCCAAAGACTGTGGGCGCAGCTGTGGATAACCTGCGCGCATATGGCTGCAGGCCACGGTTTATAAGGCTTTACTTGGAGTGATTAAAAAATGATCAGGTGTGCATGACGTTATGTGCATAGCGGTTGCCGCAACGGCGGCGTAAGGGCATTCTGCTGGCTGATTTTTTCCCGATGCCCGCAAGGAGAACACCATGTCCAACACGCTGTTTATTACTGGCGCAACTTCAGGTTTCGGCGAAGCCTGTGCCCGTCGCTTTGCCGAGGCTGGCTGGAAACTGGTGCTCACCGGCCGGCGTGCCGAGCGCTTGAATGCCCTGGTCGAAGAGCTTTCCAAGCAGACCGAGGTGCATGGCCTGGTGGTGGACGTGCGTGATCGCAAGGGCATGGAAGAGGCAATTGCCAACCTGCCGCCATCGTTCAGCAAACTGCGTGGGCTGATCAACAATGCCGGCCTGGCCGTGGGCACCGACCCGGCGCCCAAGTGCAGCCTCGACGATTGGGAAACCATGGTCGACACCAACATCAAGGGCCTGCTGACCACCACCAGCCTGCTGCTGCCGCGCCTGATCGCCCATGGTCGTGGCGCCGGGATCATCAACCTGGGCTCCATCGCCGGTAACTACCCGTACCCGGGCAGCCACGTGTATGGCGGCTCCAAGGCGTTCGTCAAACAGTTCTCCCTGAACCTGCGCTGCGACCTGCAAGGCACCGGCGTACGCGTGACCAACATCGAGCCGGGCCTGTGCGAGAGCGAGTTCTCCCTGGTGCGCTTCGGCGGTGACCAGGCGCGTTACGACGCCACCTATGCGGGCGCCGAGCCGATCCAGCCGCAAGATATTGCTGACACCATCTTCTGGGTGATGAACACCCCGGCGCATGTGAACATCAACCGCCTGGAGCTGATGCCGGTCAGCCAGACCTGGGCTGGGTTTGCGATTGAGCGTGGGGCTAAATAAGGCTTAGCACCGCGCCGCCTGCAGCGCGGCTCCCTCTTCTGAAATGCAATCAAATGGGGGAGCCGGGGTTGCCGGCGAAGGCGGCAAATCGGCCAAAAGGCGACATAAGGTACACTCCACTCCTGAAAACCCCACCGCAACCAGCGGTTTAAAGGTTTTGACAGGAGGATATGTGAGTAACCGAGGTGAGCAGGCACTGCTCAAACAATCGACCATCCTGATGTTCGCCGTGGCGATCGCCGGGATTGTCACGGGTGTGATATCAGGCGCCCAATCCATTTTATTCGATGGCTTTTTCTCGTTGATCGCGACCTTTATCAAGGTGCTGATGCTGATCACGGCCAAGCTGATCGCCAAGAAAAGCAATGACCGCTTCCAGTTCGGCTACTGGCACCTGGAACCCATGGTATTGCTGATCGAGGGCAGTTTCCTGCTGTTGATCGCCATCTACGCGTTTCTCAACGGGGTGTTCGGCATTATCAATGGCGGGCGCGAGATCGAGTTGGGGCTGGTGATCATCTACGCCGCGGTGTTTACCGTGGTCGAGTTCGCCTACTTCTTCTATGTGCGCCACCGCAACCGCAAGCTGCAGTCGTCGCTGATCCAGTTCGACAACATCAGTTGGTTGGTGGACGCGATGCTCTCCGTGGGCCTGCTGGTGAGCTTCCTGGCCGCGTTGTTGCTCAAGTCCCAGGGCTACGGCGAGTGGGCGGTGTATGTCGACCCCTTGATCCTGATCCTGCTGGCCCTGAGCATGCTGGCGCCGGCCTTGAAGATCCTGCGTCCGGCCTTGCGTGACGTGCTGGGGATTGCCCCGGACCAGTTGGACGACAAGGTGCGCGAAGTGATGGATGCGGCCCAGGCCCGGCATGGTTTCGAGGACTACGTGTCCTACGTGCAGAAACACGGGCGGGCGCGGTTTATCGAGATCCATGTGGTGTTGCCGGCCGATTACCCGGTGGATAAGGTCGCGACGCTCGACGGGCTACGTGAAGAGATATCCACAGGGCTGGGCGCGCCGGACAAGGCGCGGTGGCTGACGATCAGTTTTACTGGGGATCGCAAGTGGATTGCGTGATCGGCGGTTAGACCGAGGTGAGGCTCTCGCAGGCAAGCCAGCTCCCACATTCGACTGCGTTCCAACGATGGAACCCGTTCAAGTGTGGGAGCTGGCTTGCCTGCGATGGGGCCGGGAAAATCAGCCGAGAAACTCGCTCAACCCCTGATAGCAGGTAGCCAAATGGTAAGGCGTAGTCGACGGCATATCCCGCCGGCTCACCTCACCCTTGGCATCCAGACACTCATTCCAGCCCCTGGCATGCAGGAAGTGCTGCTGCAACGCCAGCAACTGGCGCTCCAGCACCGCCGCGCTGCCCGGGCGCAAGGTCAGTGCCCGCAGGTACTCGGCCTGGGCCCAGATGCGCTGGGTGGCGTCACGCACGCTGCCGTCCAGCGCCAACATGCCGCTGACGGCGCCAGTGAGGTTATCCACACCGGTTTGCTCGGCATAGGCAAATGCCCGGCTCAGCGAGGCATGCAGCGCAGTGCCGCGCAGCAGGGGCGAGGACTCCAGTAGGAAGAACCATTCAAACTGATGCCCCGGCTCGAACCAGTTATCCACAGCGCCCAGGGGTTTTTCCATCATCACGCCATGCTGGTGCTCGATAAAGCGCTGTTGCATGGCCGTCGCCAGTGCCAGCAGGGCCTGTTGCACCGCCGCGTCTTCACGCACCGCGAGGGTGGCGAGGAAGCCTTCGGCCAGGTGCATCAGCGGGTTCTGCAGCGGCCCGGACTTGAGGGACGACCAGTTACGCTCCAGGACCGCCTCATACAGGCCGTCGCCCGTGGCAAAGCGCTCGGCGACTACTTCCAGGGCGGCATTGAGCACCGACTCCACCAACGGCTCGCGGACCTTGGCCCAGTAATGGGCGCAGGCGAAGATGATAAACGCGTGGGTGTAGAGGTCTTTGCGCTGGTCCAGCGGATTGCCGTGGGGGTCGATGCTGTAGAACCAGCCGCCGTGCTCGGCGTCATGGAAGTGCCGTTGCAGCGAGCGAAACAACGCCGCAGCGCGCTCTTGCGCAAACGCTTTGCCTGGCTCGCCGATCAGGCTGGCAAACACATACAACTGCCGGGCACAGGCCATGGCGCGGTAGCGTTGTGGGGGCAAGGGGCGGTGGTCGGCGTCCAGCGCCTCATAGGGCAACGCCAGCTCGGCATTCCAGCCCGGACCCTGCCAGAGCGGCACGATCAGGTCGTTGAAGTGCGTGAGCACGGCGTTCAATTGAGGCTTGTGGGCGGAGCTTGGAGCGATGGGCATCGGCTGGCGTCGTCACGGCAGGGGTGTTTGCCGCGCATGGTAGCAGGCTTGAGAACAGTGGTGTCTGTGCGAGCGCTATCGCGGGCAAGCCCGCTCCCCATTTTTGAGTTGTGAACCCCTTCAAATGTGGGAGCTGGCTTGCCTGCGATGGGGCCCTTACAGGCGCCGCAAGGCTCAGCCCGCCAGCAACCAGACCCCGGTCGCCGCCGAAGCCGCGCCCGCCAGCCGCACCAGCGGCGCCGCCGCAGCCGGCAAGAAGCGCACCAGCGCATACCCGGCCGCGTGCAGCACCGCCGTCGCCCCGACAAACCCGGCTGCATACGCCCAGGGGCTGGTCATGTCCGGCAGCTCCAGGCCATGGGCCACGCCATGGAACAGGGCAAACACCGCTGTTGCGGCCACGGCCAGCGCCACCGGCGGGCGAATCGCCAAGGCCACCGCCAGGCCCAGGGCCAGTACCGACGCGGCAATCCCGCTTTCCAGGGCCGGCAAGGCCAACCCTTCAAACCCCAGCACGCCGCCGAGCAGCATGGTGCCGACAAACGTACACGGTAGCGCCCAACGCGCCGCCCCTTGTTGCTGCGCCGCCCATAGGCCGACGGCCAGCATCGCCAGCAGATGGTCCAGCCCGCCGAGGGGATGGCTGATGCCGGCCACCAGGCCATTGTCGCCGTGGCCCGGATGGGCAAAGGCCAGGGCTGGGACCAGTAGCAGGGTGGCGGCGGCAAACAGTTTGTTGAGGCTCATAAACAGCTCCTTGGTAAGGGATCAGGCTGCGGTCAGCAGGCCCTGGCGTTCGATAAAGGCGACGATTTCTTCCAGGCCGACGCCGGTTTTCTGGTTGCTGAAGACAAACGGCTTGCCGCCGCGCATGCGCTGGGTGTCGCTGTTCATCAGTTCCAGCGAGGCGCCGACCAGCGGCGCCAGGTCGATCTTGTTGATCACCAACAGGTCCGACTTGCAGATCCCCGGCCCGCCCTTGCGTGGCAGCTTGTCGCCGGCCGACACATCAATCACGTAGATGGTCAGGTCCGACAGCTCGGGGCTGAAGGTGGCCGACAGGTTGTCGCCGCCCGACTCCACCAGGATCAGGTCCAGGCCTGGGAAGCGCCGGTTCAGTTGATCCACGGCTTCGAGGTTGATCGACGCGTCTTCGCGAATCGCCGTGTGCGGGCAGCCGCCGGTTTCTACGCCGATGATGCGCTCGGGTGCCAGGGCCTGGTTGCGCACCAGGAAGTCGGCGTCTTCGCGGGTATAGATGTCGTTGGTGACCACCGCCAGGTTGTAGCGATCACGCAGGGCCAGGCACAGCGCCAGGGTCAGGGCGGTCTTGCCGGAGCCAACGGGGCCGCCGATACCGACGCGCAGAGGTTGTGTGTTCATGGGTTTCTCCTAGGAACGGAACAGGCGGCTGTACTGGCGCTCGTGGGCCATGCATGCCAGGGACAGGCCGAACGCGGCGCTGCCAACGTGGTGGGGATCGCACTGGCGGGCGTCCTGCTGGGCTTGTTGCAGCAACGGCAGCAGCTCGCTGGTCAGGCGTTGGGCGGCCTGCTGGCCCAGGGGCAGGGTCTTCATCAGCACCGCCAACTGGTTTTCCAGCCAGCTCCACAGCCAGGCGGCCAGGGCATCCTCGGGGCTGATCGCCCAGGCGCGCGCGGCAAGTGCCCAGCCCAGGGCCAGGTGGGGTTCGGGGGTGGCGTCGAGAAAGCGGCGCGCTGCGTCATCCAGTTCCGGCAGACCGTTGAGCAGTTGTTGCAGGGAGTAGCCCATTTGCCGGCTCTCCTGGAACAGTTCGCGGGTTTCGCGGCTGGCACGATGCTCTTCGCAGAGCTGGCGCAGGCGCGCCCAGTCCTGGTCGGCGGCGGCCTGGCAATGGGCAAGCAACAGCGGCGCTTCGAAGCGTGCGAGGTTGAGTAGCAGTTGGTCGCTGATCCAGCGTCGGGCGCTGTCGGCATCGCTGACACGGGCATTGTCCACGGCCATTTCCAGGCCCTGGGAATAGCTGTAGCCGCCAATCGGCAATTGCGGACTGGCCAGACGCAACAGCGCCCAGGCCGGGTTCACAGGCGCACGCCGAACTGATGCAGTTTGGGCGGGTAGTTGAAGTCTTCGTCACCGTGGCGTGAGTGATGATGACCGCCACCGTAGGCGCCGTGCTCGGGCTGGAACGGTGCTTCGAGGGTTTCGGCATGGGCCCCCAATTGCTCGAGCATGGCCTTGAGCACGTAGTCATCAAGCAGGCGCAGCCAGCCGTCACCCACTTGCAGGGCCACATGGCGGTTGCCCAAGTGATAGGCCGCGCGGGTCAGCTCGAACGCGCTGCTGCAGGTCACGTGCAGCAGTTGTTCAGGGCGCGCGCAGACACGTACGACACGTCCGTCTTCAGCTTGTAGGAATTCCCCATCATGCAGCGGCGGCTGACCGCGCTCCAGAAACAGGCCGACGTCTTCTCCCTCGGCACTGAAACAGCGCAGGCGGCTTTTGCTGCGGGCTTCGAAGTTCAGCAGCAACTCTGCGGCCCAGGTGGGTTGGGGGGCGATTCGGCGGTGGATCACCAGCATCAGGAAGCTTCCAGCTATGAGCGATAAACAGGCTAGAGCAAGGGGCTTGCCAACCCTGCTGGACGTAGGAAAACGCCGTAGGTCTGGGGCGTTGCGCCACTAAACGGGGCGAGGGGGTGGTGAGGGAGTGATTCATTGTGGTGCGTCATGGGCTGCGTAAGCACCCGAATTGGGCGGTTTTGGCGGGGCCCGCCAGGTGTTTTGCAGGGCGTTTCCTTCAGCTACTTGTCCCAGGGTTGATTTGGGATTGCTCCTACGCGCATAGGGGATTCCTCGCTCATATTTCTACGCGTCGTTTCACTAGGATTTCGCCCCCGTGTTTAATCCATTGCGACGTTCCTCATGTTTAAGTCATTTTTATGTGTAGTCATGGTCGGTCTGTTTGGCATCACCTCATCGGCTTCGGCCAACTTCAATAAGCGCACCACCTCCCTGGCCCCTTTCAGTTCATCGTTGCAGGCCGTGCCGCAACCCACCATCGAGAGTGTGGTCGACCGCGCCCATGAGTTGCTGGGCACCGCGTACACGTGGGGCGGCAGCTCCCAGGAGCAGGGGTTCGATTGCAGCGGGTTGCTGGTCTATCTGTTCAAGACCGAGGCCAATATTGTCATCCCGCGCACCACGGCGGCGATGCACCGGTCAACGGCGGCGACGATCAAGCGTGATGCGCTGCAGCCCGGCGATGCGGTGTTTTTCAAGGCCAATGGCAGCAGCCAGGTCGGCCATGTCGGCCTTTATGTGGGTGAGGGCAAGTTCATTCATTCGCCGCGCAAGGGCAAGAGCATCCGCATCGACTCCCTGGCCAACAACTACTGGAAGAAGAACTACACCACCGCCAAGCGTTTTCACACGGTGCGTTGACCGCGCTACTCGGTGCTGCCCAGGCCTTGCCAGTGCTTGAGGCCGATAAAGATGAAGCGCAGTTGCTGGGTGATCTTGGCCTGGGGCGTGAGATGCGGCGGCAGGGCGGCGGCGGGCGGGTCGATGATGTCGGGCAGGGTGGCGAACACGCTCTTGACGATCAGGTCGGCCATCACATGCAAGCCGTCGGCATCCAGGTGCTGGAGCTTGGGCATCAGCGTCAGGTCGGCTGCCAGGTCCGAGGTGATGTCCTCGCGCAGCGCGCCGATGGCTTGGCGCACGGCCAGGCAACCGCCGTATTGCTCGCGGGCCAGGAACAGGAATTGCGAACGGTTGGCCGCTACCACATCGAGAAAGATCCGCACCGAGGCATCAATGATGCCGCCCATGACGAATTCGTTGTGGCGTACCAGGCGGATGGTGGCGCGGAAGGTCTGGCCGACCTCACTGACGAGCACCAGGCCCAGTTGGTCCATATCGGCAAAGTGACGGTAAAAACCGGTGGGCACGATGCCGGCGCTCTTTGCCACTTCACGCAGGCTCAGGCTACCAAACCCACGGCCACCCTCCATCAGATGGCGGGCTGCGTCCATCAAGGCAAGGCGGGTCTGTTGCTTCTGTTCGGCGCGGGGGAGCATTGGCAGCTGGGCTTTGTAGACAAGGACAGCGACGCACTCTAGCAAAACAACTTTACCGGCGTCGAACTTGAAACAGGGCAAAAGGGGGGTAGGTCCCACAAAGTCAAAGCCCGATCACTGGGGATCGGGCTTTTTTCAGGGCCGGCACAGGCTTAGCTCGTAGCTTTATGCATGTCATCCAGACGGTCGGAGCCGCCCTCGGCAACGAATTCGCGCTGTTGCAGGCGGTCCGAGCCACCTTCAACCAGACCTTTCTGTTCCAGGCGATCACGGCCGCCTTCGGCTACGAATTCACGTTTCTGCAGGCGCTCAGAACCGCCTTCAACCAGGCCTTTCTGTTCCAGGCGATCGCGACCGCCTTCGGCGACGGCGTTGCGCTCTTGCAGACGGTCGGAACCGCCTTCAACCAGACCTTTCTGTTCCAGGCGATCGCGGCCACCTTCGGCAACGGTCTGGCTGATGTGCGCGGCGTCAGCCTTGGCTTGTGGGATGGCTTGTTCTGTGGCTGGCAGGGCAAAAGCGCTGGTGGCCAGGACGGAGAGTGCAACACTGAGCAGTAATTGGCGTTTCATGAGAGTGGCTCCTTGGGAGGGCGATAAAGTGGGTACGGAGCCAATGCTACTCTCGATATCTCGATATAAAAGTTCATAAACGCAATGGTAATAATCAACAGAATTGATTGTTCTGCGCCGAGGCTCTAAATCGCGGCTCTCAAGCACGCGCTTTTGCACCGAGGTGGGTATTTTCGACACGGGCGTGGGTAACAACGGTGCGTCATTGATGAAATAAGCTGTCGGATTAGTCAGAAAAAACGCTTTTCACTGCTAATTGCCCTCTGCGGTTAAACCCCCAGGCCATTTGCCAGTCGTAGCCATATAAGCTTTAGCCCTTGCGCGCGTTGCCCGTGGCACGCGCAGTCGTAATCAGGAGCCCTGTGCAATGACGCGCACTCGTAAAATTCTCGCCTGGAGCAGTGCTTGCTTCGTCCTGCTGATCGCCGCAGTGGTACTGATCCTGGTGTTCTTCGATTGGAACCGGATCAAGCCGCAACTCAATGCCAAAGTCTCCGAAGAGCTGCATCGCGCCTTTGCCATCAATGGCAACCTGGCGGTGGTCTGGCAGCGCGAGGCGGACGAGGGCGGTTGGCGCGCCTGGGTGCCGTGGCCCCATGTGGTGGCCGAAGACCTGAGCCTGGGCAACCCCGAGTGGTCGAAAAAACCGCAGATGGTCACCCTCAAGCGCGTTGAACTGCGCATCTCGCCCTTGGCCTTGCTGGCCCAGCGCGTGGTGATCCCGCGCATCGACCTGACCGAACCGAGCGCCGAGTTGCAGCGCCTGGCCGATGGCCGCGCCAACTGGACCTTCACCTTTGATCCCAAGGATCCGAATGCCGAACCGTCCAACTGGGTGGTGGATATCGGTGCCATCGGTTTCGACAAGGGCCACGTGACCCTCGACGATCAGACCCTCAAAACCCGTCTCGATGTGCTGATCGAGCTCCTGGGCAAACCCATCGCATTCAGCGAAATCGTCGGCGAACGCGATGCCAAAAAGGCCCTGGAGCAGGGCGCGACACCCCAGGACTATGCCTTCGGCCTCAAGGTCAGCGGCCAGTACCACGGCCAGAAACTCGCGGGCAGCGGCAAGATCGGCGGGCTGCTGGCCCTGCAGGACGCTGCCAAGCCATTCCCCCTGCAAGCCCAGGCGAAAATCGGTGATACCAGCATTGCCCTAGCTGGCACCCTGACCGACCCACTGAACCTCGGCGCCCTGGACCTGCGCCTGAAACTGTCCGGCACCAGCCTGGGCAACCTTTACCCACTGACTGGCGTGACCCTGCCGGACTCGCCGGCCTATTCCACCGATGGGCGCCTGATCGCCAAGTTGCAGGAGGCCGGCGGTGCGTCGTTCCGCTATGAGAACTTCAACGGCAAGATCGGCAACAGCGACATCCACGGCGACCTGGCCTACGTCGCCAGCCAGCCACGGCCCAAGCTCAGCGGCGCGCTGGTGTCTAATCAACTGCTGCTGGCCGACCTCGCGCCGCTGATCGGTGCCGACTCCAATGCCAAGCAAAAAGCCCGTGGCGGTGAAAGCAAGCAACCGGCGACCAAGGTGTTGCCGGTGGAGGAATTTCGCACCGAGCGCTGGCGCGATATGGACGCGGATGTCGAGTTCACCGGCAAACGCATCGTCCACAGTGCCGAACTGCCCTTTACCGACCTCTACACGCACCTGGTGCTCAACGACGGCCACTTGAGCCTCGAACCCCTGCGTTTCGGTGTGGCGGGCGGCAAGCTGGATGCGCAGATTCGCCTCAATGGCCGCATCACCCCGCTGGAAGGCCGGGCGAAACTGACGGCGCGCAACTTCAAGCTCAAGCAACTGTTCCCCACCTTTGAACCGATGAAGACCAGCTTTGGCGAGCTCAATGGCGATGCCGATATCGCGGGGCGCGGCAACTCGGTGGCAGCGTTGCTGGGCAGTGCCAATGGCGATCTGAAAATGCTCATCAACGACGGAGCCATCAGCCGTGGCTTGATGGAAATCGCCGGGCTGAACGTGGGCAACTATGTGATCGGCAAACTGTTTGGCGACAAGGAAGTGAAGATCAACTGCGCGGCGGCAGATTTCGGCATCAAGACCGGCCTGGCCACCACCCGCCTGTTTGTGTTCGATACCGAGAACGCGATCATCTACATCGACGGCACCGCGAACATGGCCAGCGAACAGCTGGACCTGACGATCAGCCCAGAGTCCAAGGGCTTTCGCCTGTTCTCGCTGCGTTCGCCGTTGTACGTCAACGGGCCGTTTATCAAGCCCAATGCCGGGGTCAAGACGGTGCCACTGTTGTTGCGTGGCGCAGGCATGGTGGCGCTGGGTGTGATCGTCGCCCCTGCGGCGGGCTTGCTGGCGCTGGTGGCGCCGAGTGGGGATGAGCCGAACCAGTGCGTGCCGCTGTTGCAGCAGATGCGGGAAGGCAAGGCACCGAAAACGGTGAAAGGCTAACTGAAGAAACCGATAGCTCAATGTGGGAGCGGGCTTGCCCGCGATAGCGGTGGGTCAGTCGCTAAAATGCTGACTGATACACCGCTCTCGCGAGCAAGCCCGCTCCCACCGTCGTTAGCTGTGCTGGCTGGCAGCCTTACAGGTCTTTGAGAATGTCCGCCATATCGTCAGCGTGCTCTTCTTCCTGGGCCAGGATGTCTTCAAAGATGCGGCGGGTGGTCGGGTCTTTTTCGCCGATGTACTGGATGATCTCGCGATAGCTGTCCACCGCGATGCGCTCGGCCACCAGGTCTTCGTAGACCATTTCCTTCAAGGTCTTGCCGGCTACGTACTGCGCGTGGGAGTTCTTGGACAGCAGGTCCGGGTTGAACTCGGGTTCGCCGCCCAGTTGCACGATGCGCTCGGCCAGTTTGTCGGCATGTTCCAGTTCCTGGTTGGCGTGCTCCAGGAACTCATCGGCGGCGACGCTGGCTTTCAGGCCGCTGGCCATGAAGTAGTGGCGCTTGTAGCGCAGCACGCAGACCAGTTCGGTGGCCAGCGACTCATTGAGCAGACGCAGGATCTCTTCGCGGTCGGCGCTGTAGCCTTCGGTCACCGCGCCGTTTTCCACATTCTTGCGTGCCCGTTCGCGAAGGGTGCTTACGTCAGACAAATGCATGTCAGTCATTTCAATCTCCTGAGGCTAATCCGGTTTTGCGCCACACTCTCGGGGCGTGATCGCTCCAAGTTGTGAGTGCTGCGCGGCGCAAAAAGTTTTATCGGATGTTGCCGGGTGTCATATCGGTGGCGGCAGGGCTGGTCTAGGATCAGCCTAATCGCCTCTTTCAAGGACGTTTGCCCCTATGACGCAGACATTGGCTACACGTTATCCCCTGGTTTTGGTGCCAGGCATGCTCGGGTTTGTACGGTTGCTGCTGTACCCGTACTGGTACGGCATCATCCCGGCCTTGCGTGCCGGCGGGGCGCAGGTGTTTGCGGTGCAAGTGGCGCCGCTCAACTCCAGCGAGGTGCGCGGCGAGCAGTTGCTGGTGCAGATCGAGCAGATACGCCGCCAGACCGGCGCCGACAAGGTCAACCTGATCGGCCATAGCCAGGGCTCGCTCACCGCCCGTTACGCAGCGGCCAAACGCCCGGAATGGGTGGCTTCGGTGACGTCGGTGGCGGGACCCAATCACGGCTCGGAGTTGGCAGACTACCTGCACACCCACTACCCGGCCGACAGCGCCAAGGGCCGGATCATGAGTGCGCTGTTGCGCCTGGTGGGCGTGGTGATGGGGCTTCTGGAAACCGGCTATCGCGGCCCGCGTTTTGCGGCGGATATCCACGCCTCCCATCAGTCGCTGACCAGCGCGGGAGTGGCGCTGTTCAATCGCCAGTACCCTCAGGGCCTGCCAGATACCTGGGGCGGGCAGGGCGCCGAGGAAGTGGGCGGTGTGCGCTATTACTCCTGGTCCGGCACCCTGCAGCCGGGCAAGACCGATCGCGGGCGCAACCTGCTGGACGGCACCAACCGCAGTTGCCGGCTGTTTGCGCGGACCTTCGTCAAGGAGAAAGGCCAGTGCGACGGCATGGTCGGGCGCTACAGCTCACACCTGGGCACGGTGATCGGTGACGACTATGCGCTGGACCATTTCGATATCGTCAACCAGTCGCTGGGCCTGGTGGGCAAGGGTGCCGAGCCGATCCGCCTGTTTGTCGAGCATGCACAGCGGTTGAAGGCGGCCGGGCTTTAACGTCTTACGGGCGTCGTCCAGCGCTCCGACAAAATCACCCCACCCAGTGTCAGTACGCCGCCGACCAGGTGATACAGCGCCAGCTGTTCCTTGAGCACCACTGCGGCAATCAGCGCGGTGATCAACGGCAGCAGGTTAAAAAACAGCGTGGTCCGGCTCGGCCCCAACTGCTTGACCGAATGCATCCACGCCAGCGGCGCAATCATCGAGGCCAGCAGGCAGGCGTACACCACCAGGCCAATATTCGACGGGCCGAGGCCGACCTTGTCCGAGGCCAGGAACAGTGGAAACAGCACCACCACAGCCACCAGCACCTGCAAATACAGGAGCACCAGGGGCGGCAGGCGCAGCTGCCATTTTTTCAACAGGGTGCTGTAGATCGCGTAGGCCAGGGTGGCCACCAACATCATCGCGTCGCCCAGGTTCACCCCGTGTTGCAGCAGCGCGCCGAGGCTGCCGGCTGACACCACCACCGCCACCCCGGCAAACGACAGTACCGCCCCGGTCAGGGCGCCGAAGGTCAGGCGCTGGCCGAGGCTGATAATCGCCGCAGTCAGGGCCATCAATGGCATCAGCGAGAGGATGATCCCCATATTGGTGGCGCTGGTCAGGCTCGCGGCGTAGTACGCCAGGCTCTGGTAAACCGCCATGCCGAGCACGCCGAGCACAGCGATCTTGCCCAGGTTGGGGCGGATCGATGCCCAGTTGGCAATGACCGGCTTGAGCATGAACGGGGTGAACAGGATGGCCGCCAGCAGCCAGCGATAAAAACCGATCTCGGCCGGGAAAATCGAGCCCACGGCGAGTTTGTTGACCACGGTATTGCCAGCCCAGATAAAGATGGCCAGCAGCGGATAAGCGTATTGCATTGCAAGGAACCAGGAACGTTAGTGAGGGTTGATTATCCTTTGTCTGGATCGAAGCCTATACTTCGATCCAGACAAGCCGCCTTTGTATCCAGACAATATGTCCAAGACCTACATCAACCTGCCCGATTTCGACGTGCTACCGGCCCCTGTGTACTTCCGCTACTCGGAATTTGCCGCCGACAGTCGCGCCTCCCGCCATCAGCATGCCTGGGGCTCCCTGGACTACTCGGCCCGTGGCGTGATGCGCTTTGAAGTGGGCGGCAACCGGTTTATGTCGCCGCCGCAATACGCGGTGTGGATCCCGCCCAACACCCAGCACAGTTCCTACAATGCCCAGGCGATTGTCTACCGCTCGGTGTACCTGTCGCCGTCGTTGTGCGAGCTGTTGCCCAAGCAGCCCTGCACCCTGACCATCAGCAACATCCTCAAGGCGATCCTCAGTGATTTCGCCGAGCGCGACGTGAACATCCCGGCCAACGAGGCCGACGTGCGCCTGGCCCAGGTGCTGGTGGACCAACTCCAGCAGGCGCCGGTGCATGACTGTTTCCTGCCGTATGCCAGCAGCCCCGGCCTGCTCAGCGTGCTTGAAGGCATGCAGGCCGATCCTGGGGACAACCGCGCGCTGGCGCTGTGGGCGCAGCAGGTGCATGTCAGCGAGCGCACCCTGGCCCGGCAGTTTGTGCGCGAACTGGGCATGAGCTTTGGCGAGTGGCGTCAGCGCCTGCGCTTTCTGGCGGCCATCGAGGCCCTGGAAAGCACGCGCAGCGTGCAGGAGGTGGCGTTTGACCTGGGCTACAGCACCGCCTCGGCGTTTATTGCGATGTTCCAGCGCCAGGCCGGTTGTACGCCGGAGCAGTATCGACGAACGAACTTACGTAGCAGGTGAAGGTGTAACAGGCTTTGTCTACACTGCAGGGGAGGCCGCGCCCCTCGGCGTGGTAACAGGGAGAAAACTCCATGAAGATGTTGCGTATTCCGTTGTTGATGATCGGTCTGCTGCTCTGTTCCCAAGGGTTTGCGGCCACTGCCCAGCAAAACAAAATGACCACCTGCAATGCCGAAGCCTCGACCAAGACCTTGAAGGGCGACGAGCGCAAGGCCTTCATGAAAACCTGCCTCTCGGCCCCGGCCGCCAACGACGCCAAGACCCTGACCCCGCAGCAGCAAAAAATGAAGGACTGCAACGCGTCGGCAAAAACCAAGGCGCTGACCGGCGATGCGCGTAAAACCTTTATGAGCACCTGCCTCAAAGGCTGACCCGCTTAAATACCCCTGTGGGAGCGGGCTTGCCCGCGATTGCGGTGTGTCAGCCGGCGAGATATCGACTGAGCCAGCGCCATCGCGGGCAAGCCCGCTCCCACAGTCGATGGCGTTTACAGCCATCAGACTTCTCGCTTGATTGTCCCAAGGCTGGCAGACTGCCCATCCTTTAACGCCGTTCGTTTAGAGGCTGTATGCCAACGTTTTCTCAGCGTCATGTGTTGTTGCTGGCCAGCTACATCATCATTTTCGGCGGCTTGTTGCTGGTTCTACCGTTAAAACTGCTGCCCAGCCTGTTGGCCGGCCTGTTGGTTTTCGAACTGGTCAACATGCTCACCCCACAGCTGCAACGCCTGATCGAAGGCCGGCGTGCGCGCTGGCTGGCGGTGGCGTTGCTTGGCACTGTGATTGTCAGCGCGCTGACCCTGATTTTCGCTGGCGCCATCAGTTTCCTGCTGCACGAAGCGGAAAACCCCGGGGCCTCCCTCGATAAATTCATGGGCGTGGTCGACCGCGCGCGCGGCCAGTTGCCGCCGTTCCTCGACGCCTACCTGCCAGCCAGCGCCGCCGAGTTTCGCGTGGCCATCGGCGAATGGCTGAGCAAGCACCTGAGCGAACTGCAACTGGTGGGCAAAGACGCCGCCCATATGTTCGTAACCTTGCTGATCGGTATGGTCCTGGGGGCGATCATCGCCCTGCAACGGGTGCCCGACCTGACCAAGCGCAAACCCCTGGCCGCCGTGCTGTTCGACCGCCTGCACCTGCTGGTCCAGGCCTTTCGCAACATTGTCTTCGCGCAAATCAAAATTGCCGCCCTCAACACCATCTTCACCGGGATATTCCTCGCGGTGGTGCTGCCGCTGGCGGGGATCCACCTGCCGCTGACCAAGACCCTGATCGTCCTCACCTTCCTGCTGGGTCTGCTGCCGGTGATCGGCAACCTGATGTCCAACACCCTGATCACCATCGTCGCGTTGTCGGTGTCGATCTGGGTGGCGGTGGCGGCGCTGGGCTACCTGATCGTGATCCACAAGGTCGAGTACTTCCTCAATGCGCGCATCGTCGGCGGGCAGATCAGCGCCAAGTCGTGGGAGTTGCTGTTGGCGATGCTGGTGTTCGAGGCAGCCTTTGGCCTGCCGGGAGTGGTGGCGGGGCCGATCTACTATGCGTATTTGAAGAGTGAATTGAAGCTGGGCGGGATGGTTTAGAGAGCCGCGGTAGGAGGCTGCCTTTGGCTCACACCTGTTATTTCTGACAGTAGACCCACCACGGGTTTGCTGGTCTGCTCCTGAGTGCGGAATATCATTTTTCGTTTCGACAGGAGCTAAATCATGTCTTTGCCTACGGTAGATGCCAGCAGCTTTGAAAGTCGTGTGCTCAAGGCCACGACCCCAGTGATTGTGCTGTTCAGTAATGCCAGCAAGCCCTCTTCAAACAGAATGGTCGTGACACTGGAGGCTGCAGCCCGGGATCAGGGCACGGCTATTGAGTTCCTCGACAAGACGCTGGAGGTCAATGGTCCGATCGAGAAGACGCCTGCTTATGACGTGCAGTCCGCGCCAACCACGCTGTTTTTCCGGGACGGAAAATTAGTCCGTACGGTTGTCGGTTTTTATGACTATGCCGATACCTTCAAGGCATGGGTCGATCAGTTGGCCACAGGTAAGTTGTGATGAATCGCCCCGTGCCATCACGAGGCGATTTCTTCACTCAGTAGCCGTAACGCTTACTGGCCTCAATCGCCAACCCGCTGCCGATACTGCCGAAGATGTTGCCTTCCACGTGCCGGGCATTGGGCAACATCGCCGAGATGCTCTGGCGCAGGGCCGGGATGCCGCTGGAGCCGCCGGTGAAGAACACCGTGTCGACCTGGGCCACATCCACCGAGGCGTCGTCGAGCAGTTGGGTCACGCTGTTGCGCACCCGTTCCAGCAGGTTGTCGATGGAGGACTCGAACAGGGCGCGGCTCAGTTCCACGCTCAGGCCCGGTTCTACCCGGTCCAGCGGCACATGGCGGCTGTCGTCGTGGGTGAGGTGGATCTTGGTCTCTTCGACTTCCATGGCCAGCCAGTGGCCGGCGCGCTGTTCGATCAGCTTGAACAGACGGTCGATGCCGCCGGTGTCTTCGATGTCGTAGCGCATGCTGCCCAGGGCCAGCTGGGATTTTTGCGAGTACACCGAGTTGATGGTGTGCCAGGTGGCCAGGTTCATATGGTGGCTGGTGGGCATGTAGGCGCCGCTTTTCATGCGGCTGCCATAGCCGAACAGCGGCATCATGCCGGCCAGCGAGAGCTGTTTGTCGAAGTCGGTACCGCCGATATGCACGCCGCCGGTGGCGAGGATGTCGTCGTGGCGGTTGTCATGCTTGCGTCGCTCGGGCGACAAGCGCACCAGGGAGAAGTCGGAGGTACCGCCGCCGATGTCGACAATCAGTACCAACTCTTCTTTTTCGATGGTGGACTCGTAGTCGAAGGCCGCGGCAATCGGCTCGTACTGGAACGAGACTTCCTTGAAGCCGAGCTTGCGGGCCACGTCCACCAGGGTGTCTTCGGCCTCTTTGTCGGCCATTGGGTCGTCGTCGACGAAAAATACCGGGCGGCCCAGCACCACTTCTTCAAATTCACGGCCGGCGGTGGCTTCGGCGCGGTTCTTGAGTTGGCCGATAAACAGGCCCAACAGGTCCTTGAACGGCATGGCCGTGCCCAGCACGCTGGTGTCGTGCTTGATCAGCTTGGAGCCCAGCAGGCTTTTGAGCGAGCGCATCAGGCGGCCTTCGTAGCCTTCCAGGTACTCGTGCAGCGCCAGACGGCCGTACACCGGGCGGCGTTCTTCGAAGTTGAAGAACACCACTGACGGCAGGGTGATCTTGTCGTCCTCCAGCGCAATAAGCGTTTCCATGCCGGGACGGATCCAGCCGACAGTGGAGTTGGACGTGCCGAAGTCGATGCCGCAGGCACGGGCTGGGGAGGTGTTGTTCATGTCTAACAGGTTCCGGTTAAAAAACGGCCGCGCAGTGTATGTCACTCGCGTGCAGATGCGTAGGCCGACTATCCGCTAAATACAGCAGACTTGTTACCTTGAAAGGTCGGCTCCTTGCCCCCAACTCCTGTGCATACGGTTGGTGGCTGTCGAAAGGATCAAGTTTGTCCTGCAAGCCGCCGATATTTTTCTGACGCACCTCGAATCGCCCCGCAATGCCCCGGCAGGCAGGGCCCGACTGTGCGATCTCGATAACGGATGGTGATGCCCCCATGGATTTCAAAGACTATTACAAGATTCTTGGTGTCGAGCCGACGGCCGATGACAAGCAGATCAAGGCCGCTTATCGCAAGCTGGCCCGTAAGTATCATCCCGACGTCAGCAAGGAAAAGGACGCGGAAGAGAAGTTCAAGGACGCCTCGGAAGCCTATGAAGCGCTGAAAAGTGCCGACAAGCGCGCCGAATATGACGAATTGCGCCGCTATGGCCAGCACGGTCAACCTTTCCAGGGGCCGCCAGGCTGGCAGAGCCGTGGCGGGTTTGGCGGTGGCCAGGACACGGGCGAGTTTTCGGACTTCTTCAGCTCGATCTTTGGTTCGCGTGGCAATGGCTTCGGCGGCGCTCAAGGGCGCAGCCCCGGCCGTCGCGGCCAGGATGTGGAGATGGAGCTGCCGGTGTTCCTGGAAGAGACGCTGTCTACCGAGTCCAAGGCGATCAGCTTCCAGGTGCCGCAATACAATGCGGCGGGCCAGCACGTCAGCAACACCACCAAGAGCCTGAACGTGAAGATCCCGGCCGGCGTGGCCGATGGCGAGCGCATCCGCCTCAAGGGCCAGGGCGCACCGGGGATTGGTGGCGGCGCGAATGGCGACCTGTACCTGATCATCCGCTTTGCGCCGCATCCGAAGTTTGAGGTGGAAGGCGAAAACCTGGTGATTAATTTGCCGCTGGCACCGTGGGAATTGGCCCTGGGTGCAGAAGTCGCGGTGCCGACCCTGACCGGCAAGATCAACCTCAAAGTCCCGGCCGGCAGCCAGAATGGCCAGCGCATGCGGGCCAAGGGCCATGGCTTGCTGAACAAGGCCGGGCAGCGCGGGTATCTGTTTGTGCAGCTCAAGGCAGTGATGCCAAAAAGCAGCGACGAAGAGGTCAAGGCGCTGTGGCAGGAATTGGCGAAAAAGGCCAACTTTGATCCACGGGAAACCTGGAACCGCTGACAGCTCCCACAGGGATCGGCGGCGCCTCTCAATCTGTGTCAGGAACGCAAGTTTACTGTGGGAGCTGTCGAGCTCCGGCGAGGCTGCGATGGCGGCGGCATTGCCAGTATTGATGTTGGCTGAGCCACCGCTATCGCAGCCTCGCTAAAGCTCGACAGCTCCCACAGGGATTGGCGGCGCCTCTCAATCTGTGTCAGGAACGCAAGTTTACTGTGGAGCTGTCGAGCCCCGGCGAGGCTGCGATGGCGGCGGCATTGCCAGTATTGATGTTGGCTGACCCACCGCTATCGCAGCCTCGCTAAAGCTCGACAGCTCCCACAGGGATTGGCGGCGCCTCTCAATCTGTGTCAGGAACACAAGCCCAATGTGGGAGCTGTCGAGCTCCGGCGAGGCTGCGATAGTGGCGGCACTGCCAGCGTTGATGTTGGCTGACCCACCGCTATCGCAGCCTCGCTCTCGCTCGACACACAAAGGATTTGCGTGGCCTATCGGCGTGGCAGTACCACGGTAAACGTGGTGCCCCCCGCCTCGCTGGACGCCACTTCAATCGTGCCTCGGTGGGCCTGCACCACTTCCTTGACGATAAACAACCCCAGCCCAAGGCTGGTCGAGTTGCTGCCCAGTTCTTCAGTGGCGCTGCGCACCAGAGGGTCGAATACGGTACCCAGCGCCGCCTGGGGAATCGGCGGGCCAAAGTTGTGCATGCGCAGTTCCACGCTGTCGGCGGTACCGTCGAGGCTCAGGGTCGGCGCCTGGCCGTTGAGCCCGTGCTGTAACGCATTGCCGATCAGATTCTGCAGCAGTTGATCAATGCGCCCGCGATCCCACTGCCCTTGGGTGTCCCCGTCGGTATGCAAGTGAACCTGGCAATCCGGGCGGCCTGCGCACGCTTCGGCGATGGCCTCCCTGGCTGCATCGGCCAGGTTCATCGGTTTGGGCTCGATCGGCAGGCTGCTGCCCAGCCGGCTGCGCACAAACTCCAGGAGATCGCTGACCATCGCTCCCATATGCCGGGCGCCATTCTGGATATTGCCCACCAGGCTCAGGCCTTTGCTGTCCAGCGGGGCTTTGCGCAACAACATCTCGGTGGACATCTTCACCGCCTGCAACGGTGCGCGCAGGTCGTGGCCGAGGATGGCGAGGAAGATATCCCGCGAGCGATTGACCTGCTCGGCGTAGGCCGCCGTGGATTCGGCCAGGGCTTCGTCGATGGCTTCGTTGAAGCGGATCATGTCCTGGAAATACGTCAGCTCTGGCGATTCCAGGTGATTGACCCACAGGCGGATCACGCAAGCGCGCAGGTGGCGGAACTCGGAGGTCATCTGTACCAGGTCAAAGCCAACGGTATGGCGCAGCTCGCCATGGCTGGCGGCGGCTTCGTCCAGGCTCGGGGTTTTTTCCAGGCCTTCGCCCTTGGCCTTGGCCGCCTGTTCGCTGGCGCTCTGGCGGGTGTTCATGTCCCGCGCAGCGGCCAGCAGGATGGAGTGCGCGTGGTCGCGCAGTTGCGTGCGGTTCAGGGTTTCGGCGGCCGGGGTCAAGGTTTCGGCAAACTGTTCCCATTCATCGACGATCCGGTCGGCATGTAACACGATGAATTCGGATAGGCGCATAGCCAGGTTCCCAAGTGCAAGACAGTGAAGAAGCGTGGCGCATCGTAGCGCCTTACACCTCTTCGCTTCACTGGCACGGCGGGTATCTGCCGATGAACGGTCAGAACAGGAAGTAACGCTGGGCCATCGGCAGCACGTCCGCCGGCTCGCACCACAACAGTTCGCCATCGGCCTTGACCTGGTAGGTCTGCGGGTCTACGTCGATGTCTGGCAGGTAGTCGTTGTGGATCAGGTCGGTCTTCTGCACCTGGCGGCACCCCTTGACCACGGCGATCTGCTTCTTCAGGCCCAACGCCTGCGGCAGGCCCTCGGCCAGCGCCGCCTGGCTGATAAACGTCAGGCTGGTGGCGTGCAGCGAGCTGCCGAAGCTGGCGAACATCGGGCGGTAGTGCACCGGCTGCGGGGTGGGGATCGAGCCGTTGATATCGCCCATCAGGCTGGACGCAATTGCCCCGCCCTTGAGGATCAACGTGGGCTTGATGCCGAAGAACGCCGGGCGCCACAACACCAGGTCGGCCCATTTGCCGACTTCGATGGAGCCCACTTCATGGCTGATACCGTGGGTGATCGCCGGGTTGATGGTGTACTTGGCGATATAGCGCTTGGCGCGGAAGTTGTCATTGCCCTCGCCGTCGCCGGGCAGCGGCCCGCGCTGTTTCTTCATCTTGTCGGCGGTTTGCCAGGTGCGCATGATCACTTCGCCTACGCGGCCCATGGCCTGGCTGTCGGAGCTGATCATCGAAAAGGCGCCGAGGTCATGCAGGATGTCTTCGGCAGCGATGGTCTCGCGGCGGATGCGGCTTTCGGCGAAGGCCACGTCCTCGGCAATGCTTGGGTCGAGGTGATGGCAGACCATCAGCATGTCCAGGTGTTCGTCGATGGTATTGCGGGTGAACGGCCGGGTCGGGTTGGTGGAGCTGGGCAGCACGTTAGGAAAGCCGCAGGCCTTGATGATATCCGGCGCATGCCCGCCGCCGGCACCCTCGGTGTGATAGGTGTGGATGGTGCGGCCCTTGAGGGCGGCGAGGGTGGTTTCGACAAAGCCCGACTCGTTGAGCGTGTCGCTGTGGATTGCCACCTGCACGTCGTACTCGTCGGCCACGCTCAGGCAGTTGTCGATGCTGGCCGGGGTGGTGCCCCAGTCTTCATGCAGCTTCAAGCCAATCGCCCCAGCCTTGACCTGCTCGATCAAAGGCTCGGGCAGGCTGGCGTTGCCCTTGCCGGTAAAGCCCAAGTTCATCGCAAACGCGTCGGCTGATTGCAGCATGCGCGCCAGGTGCCACGGGCCGGAGGTGCAGGTGGTGGCGTTGGTGCCGGTTGCCGGGCCCGTGCCGCCGCCGATCATGGTGGTGACGCCACTGGTCAGCGCCTCTTCGATCTGCTGCGGGCAAATGAAGTGCACATGGGTGTCGATGCCGCCGGCGGTGAGGATCATGCCTTCGCCGGCAATCACTTCCGTGCTGGCGCCGATGGCCAGGGTCACGCCGGGCTGGATGTCCGGGTTGCCGGCCTTGCCGATCCCGGCGATGCGGCCATTTTTCAGGCCGACATCGGCCTTGACGATGCCCCAGTGGTCGATGATCAGCGCGTTGGTGATCACTGTGTCGACCACCTCGGCGGCCAGCAGTTGGCTCTGGCCCTGGCCGTCCCGGATGACCTTGCCGCCGCCGAACTTCACTTCTTCGCCGTAGGTGGTGAAGTCCTGTTCGACTTCGATCCACAGCTCGGTATCGGCCAGGCGGACCTTGTCGCCGACGGTGGGGCCGAACATGTCGGCGTAGGCTTGGCGGCTGATTTTCATTGGGGTGTCCTGAAAAATTTGTGTTGATCGTTCCCACGCTCTGCGTGGGGATGCATCCGCTGACGCTCTGCGTCACGACGTTAAGAGCGGGACGCGGAGCGTCCCAGGCGGCGTTCCCACGCGGAGCGTGGGAACGATCAGTCAGTCGAGGTCGCCCATGATCCGTCCGGCAAAGCCAAACACCCGGCGCAACCCTGCCAGCTCCACCAACTCCACCTCGCGACTCTGCCCCGGTTCAAAGCGCACCGCCGTGCCCGCCGGGATGTTCAGGCGCATGCCGCGGCTGAGGGCGCGGTCAAAGGTCAGCGCGTCGTTGGTCTCGAAAAAATGGTAATGGGAGCCGACCTGGATCGGCCGGTCGCCACTGTTGGCCACGCTCAGGCTCAATGTGCGCCGGCCCACATTCAATTCGATGTCGCCAGGCTGGATCTGGAATTGGCCAGGAATCATGCAGGTTGCCCCAGGGTCTTGTAGTAGATGGCGGTCGGGCTGTAGCGCCCGTCCGGGCTTTGGCAGTAATCCGGCAGCTCGCCGATTTTGGTGTAGCGCAGGGCCTGGTAGAAGGCTTCGGCGGGGGAGCCGGCTTCGGTGTCCAGGTACAGCAGGCCGCGCTTGTGCTGGCGCGCGCACAGCTCCAGGGCGCTCATCAATTGCTGGCCGAGGCCGTGGCGCCGGGCGTCATTGCGCACCAACAGTTTCTGCACCTCGGCACGGTTGAGGCCATTGGCTTTCTGGCACAGCGCCAGTTGCACACTGGCCAGGACTTGCTCATTACGCACCACCACCCACAGCAACACGCTGGCGTCCTCGACGCCGGCTTGTACGCCATCGAAGTAGCTGCGCGCCTGGGCCGCGTCGAGGTCGGCCATGAAGCCTACCGATGCGCCGTGCTGCACGGCGTCCAGCAACAACTCAATCAAGCCCTGGCGGTAATGGGCAAAACTTTCGGCATTCACTCGACGCAGTTGGGCAGCGTTCATCGCTATTACTCCTTGTGAACCGCCGGCGGCTGGGCGCCGGGGTTGAGCAGCAGTTGCATAAAGGTCAGGTCCAGCCAGCGGCCAAACTTGGTGCCTACCTGGGCCATCTGCCCGGTGACACTGAAGCCCAGGCGCTCATGCAGGCGGATCGAGGCCTGGTTGCCGCTTTCGATGGCGGCGACCATCACGTGTTTGTCACAGGCCCTGGCGCATTCGATCAGTGCCTGCATCAGCAAGGGGCCAAGGCCTTTGCCGCGTTGGTCGTTGCGCACGTACACCGAATGTTCGACGGTGTGGCGAAAACCGTCGAAGGGCCGCCAATCGCCGAACGAGGCATAGCCGACCACTTTCTCGGCTTCCACCGCCACCAGGATCGGATAGCACTGCGCCTGGCGCGCACTGAACCAGGCCTGGCGATTGCCCAGGTCCACGGGTTGGTCGTTCCAGATGGCGGTGCTGTTGAGCACGGCATCGTTGTAGATATCGCAGATGGCCGGCAGGTCGCCGTGTACCGCGTCACGAATCAGCAAGGACATGGCCGGGCCTCAGGCGATGGGTTGGTGGACGGTCACCAGTTTGGTGCCGTCCGGGAAAGTGGCTTCAACCTGGATATCCGGGATCATCTCCGGGATGCCTTCCATCACTTGCTCGCGACTGAGCAGGGTGGTGCCAAAGTGCATCAGGTCGGCCACGGTGCGCCCGTCGCGCGCGCCTTCAAGCAGGGCGGCGGAGATATAGGCGATAGTTTCCGGGTAATTGAGCTTCACCCCGCGCGCCAGGCGACGCTCGGCCACCAGGCCTGCGGTGAAGATCAGCAGTTTGTCTTTTTCCCTTGGGGTCAGGTCCATGGTCAGCAGTCCGTCATAAAAAGCATTCTAAAAAACACCGAAGATTCATTGTGGGAACCCGCTCCCACACAAGCCCGGTTCCACCTTCATGTGTTCCAAATTCTTGGGGGTACAGCCTCACGCCCCAGCAGTGCCGGGCGCAACAGTCGCCATAAATCAATCAACCACGCCCGCGCCAGCAGGGTCTCGCTGGCCAGGCAGCGCGCCACCAGCAAGCCCGGCAACTGGGTCAGGTCGCCGCGTACTGCATGGGGCAGGGCGCGACACTGTTCCAGCAGTTCACTGTCGATTTCACCGGTCACCAGCAAGGTGGCAAACACCGGCTGGCCATCCAGGCCGATCGGCGAGTCGAGTAGGCCGTCGTCGCCGACGATGCGCTGGCGCTCATGCCAGAGCAACTGGCCGTCGCGGCGGATGTCCAGGTGCGACTGGAAGTGCCCGCGCTCGAAACGCTCGCCACTGGCCGGGCGCCCCAGCGCCACCACATCCCAGTACAACAGCCGGGCGTCGCCGTGCAGGTCGATGCGGGTGCTGAGTTCGGCCTGGGCCGCACTGAACACGATGGTTTCCTGGGGCAGCCACTCCAGGGTGGCGCCGGCCTCGACCGTCAAAGCCACCTGCTGATAGGCCGGCCCGCTGGCGCGGTACCACTTGGCAGCGCCGGGGCTGGTCAATTGCGCCCACGCGCCCTCAGCCAGGTGGGCGGTGATCTCCAGGCGATCCCCTCCGGCAATCCCGCCCGGCGGGTGCACGATGATGTGCTGGCACACCTCGGGGCCTTCGGCGTACAGGTGCTTTTGCACCCGCAGCGGGCCCAGGTGGCGGCGCATCACCGGGCGTGTGCTGGCGCCGAAGCGTGCATAGCCCAACTCCAGCGCGGCGTGCCAGCTGGGGGTGAACAGGGCGGTGGGGGCAGGAACGGTCATGGTCAGGGCTTAATCAACGGGACGCTACAGATTAGATGGTAACCAGGCCGCGTACACCGTCGGCCTCCATATTTTCACCACGGCCCTGCTGGACGATCTCACCCCGGGACATCACCAGGTATTGATCGGCCAGTTCGGCGGCAAAATCGTAGAACTGCTCCACCAGCAAAATCGCCATGTCGCCGCGCTCGGCGAGCTTCTTGATCACCGCGCCGATCTCCTTGATCACCGACGGCTGGATACCTTCGGTGGGCTCATCGAGGATCAACAGGCGCGGACGGCTGGCCAGGGCGCGCCCGATGGCCAGTTGTTGCTGTTGCCCACCGGACAGGTCGCCACCGCGCCGGTGCTTCATTTGCAGCAGCACGGGGAACAGCTCGTAGATAAATGCCGGGACTTCCCTGGCTTCGCTGCCGGGAAAACGCGACAGGCCCATCAGCAGGTTTTCTTCCACCGTCAGCCGGCCGAAAATCTCACGGCCCTGGGGCACGTAGGCGATGCCGGCGTGTACCCGCTGGTGCGGCTTGAAGCCGGTGATGGCCTTGCCTTCCCAGTTCACCGCGCCTTCCTTGGCGGGCAGCAGGCCCATCAGGCATTTGAGCAGGGTGGTCTTGCCCACGCCGTTACGGCCGAGCAGGCAGGTGACTTCACCGACTTTCACGTCGAACGAAAGGCCGCGCAGGATGTGGCTGCCGCCGTAGTACTGGTGCAGCTTGTCGACTTGCAACATGTTCAAACTCTCCTCAAATCCCCTGTGGGAGGTGGCTTGCATCTGGCCTAGCGACCGAGGTACACCTCGATCACCCGCTCGTTTTCCTGCACCTGCTCCAGCGACCCTTCGGCCAGCACGCTACCCTGGTGCAGCACCGTCACATGGTCGGCAATCGAGCCGACAAAGCCCATGTCGTGCTCCACCACCATCAGCGAATGCTTGCCCGCCAGGCGCTTGAACAGTTCGGCGGTGAACTCGGTCTCGGCGTCGGTCATGCCGGCCACGGGCTCATCGAGCAGCAACAGTTGCGGGTCTTGCATCAGCAGCATGCCGATTTCCAGGAACTGCTTCTGGCCGTGGGACAGCAAGCCGGCCGGGCGCTGTACCGACGTGGTCAGGCGAATAGTGTCGAGCACCTCCTCAATGCGGTCTTTCTGTTCACCGCTCAGACGCGCGCGCAGGCTGGCCCACACCGATTTGTCGGTCTTCTGTGCCAGCTCCAGGTTCTCGAACACGCTCAGGGCCTCGAACACCGTGGGCTTCTGGAACTTGCGGCCGATACCGGCCTGGGCGATCTGTACTTCGCTCATGCGCGTCAGGTCCAGGGTTTCACCGAACCACGCCTTGCCGTGGCTGGGGCGGGTCTTGCCGGTGATCACGTCCATCAGCGTGGTCTTGCCCGCGCCGTTGGGGCCGATGATGCAGCGCAATTCGCCGACGCCGATGTACAGGTTCAAGTCGTTGAGGGCCTTGAAACCATCGAAGCTGACGCTGATATCTTCCAGGGTCAGGATCGTGCCATGGCGGGTATTGAGGCCCTTGCCGGCGGCCTGGCCGAGACCGATGGCGTCGCGGCTGGTGCCCTGGTCGCGGTTCGGTTCGATGATCGGTTCGAGCATGAACTGGTCGGTTGCCGTGACTCTCATTGTTCGCCCCTTTTCTTCAGCAGGCCGATGATGCCCTTGGGCAGGTACAGGGTGACGATAATGAACAGTGCCCCCAGGAAGAACAGCCAGTACTCCGGGAAGGCCACGGTGAACCAGCTCTTCATGCCGTTGACCACGCCGGCACCCAGCAGTGGGCCGATCAGTGTGCCGCGCCCGCCCAGGGCCACCCATACAGCGGCTTCGATGGAGTTGGTCGGCGACATTTCGCTGGGGTTGATGATGCCCACTTGCGGCACGTACAGCGCCCCGGCGAGGCCGCACAGCACTGCGCTCAACACCCACACAAACAGCTTGAAGCCACGCGGGTCATAGCCGCAGAACATCAGACGGTTTTCCGCGTCGCGCAGGGCCGTCAGCACCCGCCCGAACTTGCTCCGGGCCAGGCGCCAGCCGATAAACAGGCTGCCCACCAACAGCAGCACCGTGGCCAGGAACAGCACCGCGCGGGTACCGGGCTCGGTGATACCGAAGCCCAGGATGCTGCGGAAGTTGGTAAAGCCGTTATTGCCGCCAAAGCCGGTCTCGTTGCGGAAAAACAACAGCATCCCGGCAAAGGTCAGGGCCTGGGTCATGATCGAGAAATACACGCCCTTGATCCGCGAGCGAAAGGCGAAAAAGCCGAACACCAGCGCCAGCAAACCCGGGGCCAACACCACCAGGCACAGGGCCCAGAGGAAGTGCTGGGTGCCGAGCCAATACCACGGCAGTTCGGTCCACGACAGGAAGGTCATGAACGCCGGCAACTCGCTGCCGGCGGCTTGGCGCATCAGGTACATGCCCATGGCATAACCGCCTAGGGCAAAAAACAGGCCGTGCCCCAGGGACAACATACCGGCGTAGCCCCACACCAGGTCCAGGGCCAGGGCGACGATGGCGTAGCAGAGGATCTTGCCCACCAGCGTCAGGGTGTAGGCCGAGACATGCAATGCGTTATCGGCAGGCAGCAGCGACAGCAGCGGCAACGCCAGCAGCACGGCGAGGATCACCACACCCACCGCGATCGTTACCTTGGGGCCGGCCTTTTGCGCGGCTGTAAGCATCAATGGCTGGTTCATCAGTCGATCACCCGTCCTTTCAGTGCGAAGAGTCCTTGCGGGCGTTTCTGGATAAACAGAATGATCAGCGCGAGGATCAGGATCTTGCCGAGTACGGCACCGATCTGCGGTTCGAGAATCTTGTTGGCGATCCCCAGGCCAAAGGCGGCCATGACGCTGCCGGCCAACTGGCCGACCCCGCCGAGCACCACCACCAGGAACGAGTCGATGATGTAGCTCTGGCCCAGGTCCGGGCCGACGTTGCCGATCTGGCTCAGGGCCACGCCACCTAAGCCGGCGATACCCGAGCCGAGGCCAAAGGCGAGCATGTCCACACGCCCGGTGGGCACGCCGCAGCAGGCGGCCATGTTGCGGTTCTGGGTCACGGCACGCACGTTGAGGCCCAGGCGGGTCTTGTTCAGCAGCAGCCAGGTCAGCACCACCACACACAAGGCAAAGCCGATGATCACGATGCGGTTGTACGGCAGCACCAGGTTGGGCAGCACCTGGATCCCGCCCGACAGCCAGGCCGGGTTGGCCACTTCGACGTTCTGTGCACCGAACAGCAGGCGCACCAGTTGGATCAGCATCAGGCTGATGCCCCAGGTGGCGAGCAAGGTTTCCAGGGGGCGGCCGTAGAGGTGACGGATCACCGTGCGTTCAAGTGCCATGCCGATGCCGGCGGTGACAAAAAACGCCACCGGCAGCGCGATCAGCGGGTAGAACTCGATTGCCTGGGGCATGTAGCGCTGCATCAGCAACTGCACCACGTAGGTGGAGTAGGCACCGAGCATCAACATCTCGCCGTGGGCCATGTTGATCACCCCGAGCAAGCCGAAGGTGATCGCCAGGCCCAGGGCCGCCAGCAGCAGGATCGAACCCAGGGACATGCCGCTGAAGGCTTGCCCGAGGATCTCGCCCACCAGCAACTTGCGCTTGACCTGGGCCAGGCTGGTTTCGGCGGCGGTGTGCACCCCGGCATCGGTTTCCACGCCGGGCGCCAGCAAGGCTTCCAGGCGCGTGCGGGCCAGCGGGTCGCCGGTGCTGCCAAGCAGGCGCACGGCAGCCAGGCGCACGGCCGGATCGGGGTCGACCAGTTGCAGGTTGGCCAGGGCCAGGCTCAGGGCACTGTGGACGTCGTCGTCGGCTTCGCTGGCGAGTTGCTGGTCGAGGAATTTCAGTTGCGCAGGCTGCGCGCTTTTTTGCAGGGTCCGCGCAGCGGCCAGGCGCACCGTGGGATCGGCGGCGAGCAGTTGTTGGCTGGCCTGCACATTGTCGATCAGGCCGCGCAGGCGGTTGTTCAGGCGCACGGTCTTGGGTTCGCCGTTGACCGTGAGTTGGCCTTGTTGCAGGGCGTTGACCAACTCGATGCGCGCCGGGTCAGGCTGGGCGGCCCAGTCCTGCAACAGCTTGGCTTGTTGGCTCGGGTTGGCGGCGAGGAAGTCTTCGGCATCACCGGCGTGTGCGGCCAGGGGCAGCAACAGCAGGCAGGCCAGGAGGAAGCGGTGGAGGGCAGTGGGCATAAACAAATGTCCTGGTCATGCGCGGACTAGGTTTATGTGGGAGCGGCGATTCGACCTGCTCCCACATTTGATCTGTGGTGCGGTTTAGTTGCTCTTCACCGCGTGATCCGGCTTCTTGTCATTGCCAGGGATGTACGGGCTCCACGGCTGGGCACGGATCGGCCCTTCGGTCTGCCACACCACCGAGAACTGGCCGTCGGACTGGATCTCGCCAATCATCACCGGCTTATGCAGGTGGTGGTTGGTCTTGTCCATGGTCAGGGTGTAGCCCGACGGTGCCGCAAAAGTCTGGCCGGCCAGGGCTTCGCGCACCTTGTCGACGTCGGTGGACTTGGCTTTCTCAGCGGCCTGCGCCCACATATGGATGCCGACGTAGGTGGCTTCCATCGGGTCGTTGGTCACCGCTTTATCGGCGCCCGGCAGGTTGTGTTTCTTGGCGTAGGCTTTCCAGTCGGCGACGAACTTGGCGTTGACCGGGTTTTCTACCGACTGGAAGTAGTTCCACGCCGCCAGGTTGCCCACCAGCGGCTTGGTGTCGATGCCGCGCAGTTCTTCTTCGCCCACCGAGAACGCCACCACCGGCACCTCGGTGGCCTTCAGGCCCTGGTTGGCCAGTTCCTTGTAGAACGGCACGTTGGAGTCGCCATTGACCGTGGAGACCACGGCGGTCTTGCCGCCCGCCGAGAACTTTTTGATGTTGGCCACGATGGTCTGGTAATCGCTATGGCCGAACGGGGTGTAGACCTCTTCGATGTCCTTGTCGGCCACGCCTTTGGAATGCAGGAACGCACGCAGGATCTTGTTGGTGGTGCGCGGGTACACGTAGTCGGTGCCCAGCAGGAAGAAACGCTTGGCGCTGCCGCCTTCTTCGCTCATCAGGTATTCCACCGCCGGGATCGCCTGCTGGTTCGGCGCGGCGCCGGTGTAGAAGACGTTGGGCGACATCTCTTCGCCTTCGTATTGCACCGGGTAGAACAGCAGACCGTTGAGTTCTTCGAACACCGGCAGCACCGATTTACGCGACACCGAGGTCCAGCAGCCGAACACCACCGCGACCTTGTCCTGGGTCAGCAACTGTCGGCCCTTCTCGGCGAACAGCGGCCAGTTGGAGGCCGGGTCGACCACCACCGCTTCGAGCATCTTGCCGTTCACTCCGCCCTTGGCGTTGATCTCGTCGATGGTCATCAGCGCCATGTCCTTGAGGGACGTTTCGGAAATGGCCATGGTCCCGGACAGCGAATGCAGGATGCCGACCTTGATGGTCTCGGCGGCCTGGACGGTCCAGGTCAGGCCCATGGCGGCAATGGATGCCGACAGAGTGAAAGCCTTGATCAAGCTGCGACGCTTCATGGTGCGATCTCCAGAACTGATTATTTTCATGAGGGCAGATAGGGGCATTGCTGGAGCGTTTGCAAAGGCTGTGCCTAGTGCCTGCACCGCGCGGTTGCAGGGGCTATCGACTGGGTGGGCAAGGCACGCTGCACCAAGTGAGGGCCTGTTTTGCATGCTGGTGCGTGACGCGCGCCCGAATAGGGCAGGGCGCGGCGGCAGATAACTATCTAGCGCCCCCTGCCTGGCCGCAGCGGTGATTATTTGGCTGGTTGTGTGGCCAGCGTCTGGCCACAGCGATTATCCAATTGGAGGGGATGTCATGGAGCGACCTAAACGCGGCTGGTTCGGGGGCGGTTTGCAGTCAGATGCGGTGCTGCCGCCAGTGGGGCCGGCCTTTGCCAGCATGGATGATGCGGCTCGTTATGCTCATCAGCAGATTGGTCGGCGGCGGGATGTGGAGTACGGCGGAGTGATTCTGGAGAGCCTGGCGGATGGTTACTTTCATTCCACCGAGCCCATCGCCGGGGAGCGCAATAGTTTCGATCACTGGAAGGTACTGAAAGTCGACAGCAATGGGCAGTACCTGGCCCCGGAAGGCTATCGGTGTGTGGCCGACTACCACTCTCACCCCGATCTGTTCGATGAGTTCGAAGCCAATAATCCGCAGTTTTCCGATCGTCAGGTCCGGGCGCTGAACGGCTTTTTTTCGGACATTGATCTGGCCATCAATATTCTGGAGCGCGGTTTTTTCTCTGCGTCCTATCTGTCCGCTCCCGACGGCGCGCTGCTCAAGCATGTCACCAGCGGCTCGGAAGAGGAGCGCCGTTTCGGGGTCTGGCTTGATCAAAAGCTGCACTTCAATCATGAGGACGGGATCCCCGACAACAAACCGGAAAGCCTTATCAAGAAGGTGCTCAGTGTCAGCCAACTGTCCTTTGTGGTGTCCAGTCCCTTGTGGGGCGGTTCGGTGGGCACCGTTCCCAAGCAGTGGCAGGCGTATTCACCCTTTGCCTCACACACCTACGACCTGCCTGCCTGCGGGCCTGTCCAGGCGGGACTGACGGCTGCGTTGGCGGTGCTGCAGGCGCGCAGCCCCCAGCGGACACGGCCGGTGTTTATCCTCAAGCACGTCGACAAAGAAGACTATGTGCTGAGTGAACCCCAGGCCGATGGCGCACCGGCGCTGTCGGTTCAACAGCTCTTCCCGCGCACCCCGGATGGCAAGCGCGTGGTGCACGACCATTTTCATTGGGTCGGGGTCTATCTGGGAAAAACCCCGACGCCGGTGCGGCTCGCCGCCCTGGAACCCTGGCTGTACCGTAACTTCTTTACTCCGCTTGAGCTGGCGACCCAGCTTTATCAGGGGCACCAGGCCACGGATTTACTGGGGCCGGGGCGCCAGCTGTGGTTCTATCGCAACCTCAACGATGGCGCGTTGTTGCGATACACCTGTGGGTTTTCGGCGGCTGAGACGGAGCTTTTTCGCGTCGCGCCCAGCGGGCGGGTGGTGGATAACCAGATTGATTCGGCGCTGCTTGCCGGCACGTTGCGGCCGCGGGATTTTGTGCTGCGCGTGGCAGCAGCCGGGCATTTGGCGGTGATCCGGGCAGGGAAGATCTGGGACAAGGTTGGCCCGGTCGATGGGCACTGGCGTGCTTGTTCATTGATTCCCAAGCCCGTCTTGAGCCCGCCTTTTGCCACGGCCGACGATGCTGCCCGCTGGGCCCACAATCGGATCGGCGAGCGGCGTGACAAGGAGTATGGCGGCGCGGTACTGAAACAGGGCGGGCGTTATTTCGCCACTGAGCCGGTGGCCGGTGCGTCCATTCAGTTTGATTTCCGCACCATGATGGCCACCGACGAGCATGACTACTTCATTGCACCGTCGCCCTATGACTGCCACGCCTTCTACCATTCGCATCCGGCAGGCTCCGCTGGGGAACAACAGCTGCACGAACAGTTTTCCGCCGACCAGGTCAGGGTGTTTATCAGCTTTTTCTCGTCGGCCGACCAGGCGTTTATCATCGGTAACCGTGAGTTCGCCCCGGCCCACTATCTCTCGGGGCCGGAGGGCTCTTTGCTCAAGTACATGAGCAGCGGCTCGGCAGCGGAGCAGAAGCTGCTCAAGCAACTGACCGGCGAGCTGGAGATCGAGCCGTTCACTGACTTTGAAGGGGCCATCTGGGGCTTTGCGGATGTTGGAGACCTGCGGGTGGTATTGCCCAATCGTGTCTGGGGCGGTGCTCGCGGTCGGATATCCAGAGGCTGGCGTCTCGGCCACCCGGTCGCCCCCGCCGGCAGTGTGCAGGAACAGCCGTTCTTTACACCGGTCGCCGGCATGGGGCATGTGGCGGCGCTGATCGCCCTGAATAATCTCGACTCGCTGCCGCCTGCTGCATACCAGGGGTTTGTCCTCAAGCATCAGACCCGCTCGTCGTATGTCGCGACGTTACCGGTGGCGGCGGGCTCGACCCTGGCAAGCCTGTTCCCGACCCGCGCCGACGGTCAGCCGAAACTGCTCTCTAACTATCGGGTGGTCGGCGTCTACCGGAACGCACCGCGCTTCGAGCCCGGGCAATTGCCGGCCAGCGAAGCCTGGTTGTACAAGCGCTTTGCCAGCCCGGCGCTGTGGGTGGACGCCATGACTCAGGCCATCGCCACCTTCGGCCTGCAAATCGCCGGACTGGGGTTCAAGCTGTATCTGCAGACCGCCGACAACGCGCTGCTGCATTGGCAGGTGCCGAGTGCGCAGGCCGCCAACGAACTGTTCAGCGTGGCGGGCCAGGCAGTCACCGACAACGGCAACCAGGCCGCCTTGCTCGATGGCTCGCTGACCCCGCGCGAGTTCGTGCGCCGGGTCATCCGCGCTGGGGAGTTGGTGGTGCTTCAGCAGGGCGGGTTATGGAACGTCCTGGGGCCGCTGCATGACCTTGAGCAACTGCCGTTGGGCTCGGGCGCCATGGTGCTCAGTGCCTCGTTCCTGACGGCCGATGACGCCGCACGCCATGCCCACGAGAAGATCGGCTTTCGCCGTGGGACCGCTCTGGGTGGCTACCTCCTCAAGAAGACCGACGGGCGGTTTGTGTTCACTGATCCGGTGAGCATCCACGGTGACGGCTTTGCCTCCGACCTGCTGCTGCCGACACAGGGCAGTGGCTTGCTGGTGCCCCCGGCGGGTTATGAAATTCATGCCCGCTACGCCTCCCATGCGGCTTTGTCCTTGAGTGACCTGGGGCGCCAGCGGCGTCTTGGCTGGACCCCTGCCGACCTGGAGGTGAATATCACGATGTTCTCGGACAGGGAGATCCGCTCGGTGATCGAATCCCGGCAGCCGGCCTATCTGAGCGGGTCGCCGAACAACCTGATCGGCTACACCCCCAGTGGCTCGGCCAATGAATTGCTGGTGCTCAACAACACCACCCGCGAGCCGGGCCAGCATGGGTATTTCGAACGGTTGGAAACCGGCAAGCTCAAGCCCGTGGACATTGTCAGCCGCCTGGCGGAGGCGGGCAATCTGCAGGTGCTGATTCGCAGCCAGTTGTGGGGGCCGCGTGGCAAGGTCTACAACGACTGGACGCCCAACTTCGAGTACGCCGAAGTGGATCTGCAAGCCCCGGCGTTTGGTGCGATTTTCAACAGCCAGGACGCGGCGGCACTCAACGCCCACGTTCGCTGGTACGGCAGGAACCTGGATGCCCAGGGAGGGGCGGCCTACATCCTCAAACACCCGCAACGCGATGAATTCGTGGTCAGTGAACTGTTGCCGGTCAAGCCGGACGGGCGTTGGTTGAGTGATTCCACCCGAGGCGCCGGGTATCTGGCCGGTGGCGATTTCGCCAGGGGGTTTGTCCTGGTGGGCCTGCTGTATTCACAGCAATGGCTGCCCGTGGGGCTATCCACGACAGAGGCCTGGCTGACGAGTTTTTTTGTCACGCCCGAGGTGTTGTTGCGTGCTGAAGAGGATGCCCGGAATCTACCGCGGTCTTCCACCACTCCCGTGCTGCCGGTGTATTTTTCGACGTTGGACGGGGCCTTGCTGCGGTATCAGCCCCAGGCTTCGTCATTGCTCAAGCAGAGTAGTGGCGGGGACGGTGTGACGATCCAGGGCATGAGCCTGCGCAATGGCTCCCTGGATACCCGCCGCTATATTTCGCTGATTGCCAAGGCCGGAGACTTGCGGGTGTTGTACAGCAGCCAGTGCTGGGACCGACGGGGCCCGGTGAGCGAAAACGCTGTGTTATGGCGGCCCTACAGGAACTTTATCCGTCGTCGCCTGGGGCCGACTTTCCAGGAGCAGGATGATGCGGTGCGGCATGTGCGCTCGCAGCTGAGCAATCACGATAACGGAGGGATGGGGGGGGTGATCCTCAAGCGCCCTGACGGCCTGTTCGTGGCGACCGAACCGTTGAGGGTGCCTCGGGAAGATTTCGATCCCAAGTGGATCCTGCCGGATGAAGTGGTCGCCTCCGGGGGCTTTCCGGCGGGACACACGATTGTCGCGCGCTACCGCACCAGCCCGGTGCGGGAGTTGCCGTTTGCTCTGGAGGTCACGCAAAAAAACGTCTATCGCAACATGCTCTCCACCCGGGTGATCAGTTCATCGTTGCAGTCCCCGGACACGCGTCTGACCCGCGAGTATCTATTGGGCAGTGACGGCTGTGTGCTCAGTTACACCCGAAGCCATACAGTCCTGGAGGATGAGCTGAAAAAGGCCTTGCTGCCGTTGACGCTCGAACGGGCGGAACTGTTGGATAACCTTGTCGAGCGCCAGATGCGCGATGGCACGCTGACCCCGGTCGAGTTTGTGTCCCGGTTGGGCCTGGCTGGTGTATTGCGGGTCGTGGAGGGGAGCCAGGTGTGGGGCCTGCCGCGCAGGATCAGCACCCCGTTCATTGCCAACCTTGACCGACCTGAGCCGTTATTGATCAGGAACTCGCTGGCCGATCCGCCGTTCAGCCCGGTCTTCACTCAGGAACAGGATGCCGTGCGCTATGCCCATGAGCACTGCAGGCACGGCGAAAGCCTACAGTTCGGCTACATCTTCAAGTCGCACAGATCGGGGCATTACATGGTCAGTCTGCCGCTGGTGCGCCAGAGCTATCGCGACTACAACCAGGTTTTCCCACAGGGCCTGTTTCCCCAGGGCTATACGCTCGAAGGTTTCTACCTCTGTGCTACCCGGGAGGTTCTGACCGCGGAGGATGACCCGTTGCATCAGGCGTTCTTTCTGCCGTCGGATATTGATACGGGGATACGCTTCTCCATTCACGGGCTCAAGGACAAAAAACTAACGTTTTACCTGTCGTGCCTGGACGGCGCGCTGCTCAGGTATCAGTACCTTGGCACTGATGAGCAACTGGACACCCTGAGCACGCTACAGACCCTGCGTTTGCAGCTACTGCAAGGGGGCACCCGCATGCTCGACTACGTGCGCAGCCTGATTGCCCGAGGCAATCTGGATATATTGATCGAGGGCCGTGTCTGGTCCGGCACCGTGCGGGTCGCCGCCGATTGGCGACCCGGTACGGGGGAAGGCTTTTTTGCAACCTGGCAGGCCTGTGGCCCGCTGTTTTCCCTTGCCGACGATGCAGCGCGCTCCATCCACCGCAGGCTCGCGCCGTATCGGGGGCGGGAGTACCTGGCCGCCGTATTGGGCAACCCCACGCGCACCTCGTTTGTCGGCACGCAACCATTGGCGGCCGGGCTCGATACGGCGCAGCAACTGGCACTTTTCTACACGGGGCCCGACGGGCCGGTACAACCTCTGGTACAGCCGGTGGGCCGCCCGGTGCCGTTACCCGTGTTCCCGTCGCGCTATGAAGTGGTCGCTGCCCAGCTTGTCTATAAAAGCATGCCGTCTACTCAAAGCAGTGATCCCAAGGAACAGAGGCTGATCAATAACTTTGTCGGCCCGACCCTCCTCGGATTCTATCTGCGCGTGGTACGTGCCCATGCGCAACGGCCAGCCAGCGTTTATCTGTCGGTTCGCGAAGGGGCACTCCTCAAATACATCCCGAGTTTTTCCAGGATGGAAGAGGAAGTCATGGTGTTGGGCACCGGCCTTCAGCCCAGTGTCTTTTTGAAACGCGTGACCAGTAGCGGCGAGCTTTTTGTACTGGAGCGGGATGCGTTATGGCGGTACGAGGGACGCCTGTCAGACGCTCAGGTCGATACCCGCGACGACACGCAAACCGAAGAAATCCAGATGGATGAAGCGTTGAGGATACGCGACCGCGATGAGTTGTAAGGGCGAGGGTCAACCTGCCGATACGCCGCCGGTCGATGAGTGTTGAGGAGGCCTAGCGCCTGCGCATCAGGCCAATAAAAAACAGCCCGCCAATCGCCGCCGTGGCCACGCCTATCGGCAGGTCTTCGGGGGCGATCAGGGTGCGCGCGGCGACGTCCACCCAGACCAGGAACAGGCTGCCCACCAGCACGCACACCGGCAATAAGCGCCGGTGCTCGGCGCCCACCAGGCGCCGGGCGATATGCGGCACCATCAGCCCGACAAAGCCGATAGAGCCGCTGATCGACACCAGTACGCCGGTCATCAGCGAGGCAATCAAAAACACCCGCAGCCGTACCGTGCGGGCATTCAGGCCCAGGGTCACGGCGGTCTGCTCGCCGGCCATCAGCGCGTTCAGTGGGCGGGCCATGCCCAGCAGCAACAGCAGGCCCAACAGCACGGTGGCGCTGGGAATCGCCAGCAGTTCCCAGCGTGCCAGGCCGAGGCCGCCGAGCATCCAGAACATCACCGCCGACGCGGCGCGATGGTCGCCCATGAACAGCAGCAGATTGGCCGCCGCCATCATCACAAACGACACCGCCACGCCGCACAGCAACAGGCGATCACTTTCTAGCCGGCCGTTGCGACTGGCTACCGCCAGCACCACCAGCATGCTCAGCAAGGCGCCGATAAAGGCGGCGATGGGCAGGGTCAGCAGGCCGATGATCTGGCCGACATGCAGCACCACAATCACTGCGCCCAGAGTTGCGCCCGAGGTCACGCCTAACAGGTGCGGGTCGGCCAGCGGGTTGCGGGTGACTGCCTGCAAGACCGCGCCGATCAGCGCCAGCCCGGCGCCCACCAGTGCCCCAAGCACCATGCGCGGCACGCGGATCAGCCAGACGATATGCTCCTGGCCCACCGACCAATCCACTTCGCCGATCCCCAGGGCCTTGTACAACAGAATCCGCCACACCACGTCCACCGGCACCCGCGCCGAGCCGAAGCCCAGCGAGACCACACAGGACACCAGCAGCACCGCACCCAGGGCGGCGAGCAGCAGGGCATAGCGGCGCTCGATCATTGGCCGTGGAACCCCTTGGCCAGGGTTTCCACCGCCAGCACATTGTCGATGCCCGGCGTGGCCTGCACGTAGGGGATCACGATAAAGCGTCGCTGCTTGATCGCATCCACCGATTGCAGGGCCCGGTTATCCAACAGGAACTGGATTTTCTGCTCGGCAGTGATTTCGCTGTAGTCGACGATCACGATCACCTGGGGGTTACGCTCGACGACGGTCTCCCAGTTGACCCGGGTCCAGCTGGCATCCACATCGTCGAGGATATTGCGCCCGCCGGCGGCAGCGATCAGCGCCTGGGGCATGCCCAGGCGGCCGGAGGTCATGGCGCGGTCTTCGCCGCTGTCGTAGAGAAATACCCGTGGCTGTTCGGCGGGCAGGGTTTTCTGCACGGCGGCGACCTGGGCCTGCATCCGGGCGATCAGGGCATTGGCGCGGTCCTGCACGTCGAAGATCCGGCCCAGGTTGCGCAGGTCGTTATAGGTGTCGTCCAGGGTCGCAGCCGGGCGCTTCATCACGAATGCGCACGACTCGGTCAATTCCAGCACGTTGATGCCCAACGGTTGCAGGGTTTGCGGGGTGAGGTCGCCACCGACGCGCATGCCGTAGTCCCAGCCGGCGAAGAAGAAATCCACGTTGGCATTGAGCAGGGTTTCCACCGACGGATACTTGGCCGCCAGCTCCGGCAGGCCGTCGAGAAGGGTGGCCATTTGCGGGGTCACCGCTTTCCAGCCGGTCACGCCGCTGTAGCCGACCATGCGCGACTTGAGGCCCAGGGCGAGCATCATCTGGGTCATGTTGATGTCGTGGCTGACCGCGTGTTCAGGGGCTTGATTGAAGGTTACCTCGCGGTTGCAGCTCTGAATCTTCAACGGGTAGCGGGTGGCTTCGGCAAAGGCCTGGGTTGCACCGCACAGCAGGGTAAGGCACAGCAGGGAACGCAGGATCATGGTTGGGTTATCCAGGTGATTCGTGGGTAGCCGGACAAAGGGTGGGTGTCGATCAAGGCATCAACCCCGAACACCTCACGCAGCAGCTCGACGGTCAGTACTTGGTGGGGCGTGCCGCTGGCGACGATACGGCCATGGTTGATCACGTACAGGCGATCACAGAAGGCCGCGGCCAGGTTCAGGTCGTGGATGCTGGCCAGGGTGCCGATCTGCAGGCGCTTGACCAGCTTGAGCAGCTCCAGCTGGTAGCGCGGGTCGAGGTGGTTGGTCGGCTCGTCGAGGATCAGCAGTTGCGGTTGCTGGGCCAGGGCGCGGGCGAGGATCACGCGCTGTTTTTCACCGCCGGACAGGGTGGCGAAGGCATGGTCTTCAAAGCCCAGCAGGCCGACGGACTCGAGGGCCTGTTGAATCAATTGGCGGTCGTGCAGGGTATCGCTGTCGAACAGCCCTTTGTGCGGAGTGCGGCCCATGGCGACCACTTCATCGACCCGCAGGCCGAAGGCATCGGGGAATTCCTGCAGCACCACGGCGATGCGCTGGGCGCACCAGCGCGAGGATTGCTTCCACACGTTCTGGTGATCGAGGTGCACTTCGCCCTGCTCGGGTTTGCTGAAGCGGTAGGCGCAGCGCAACAGGCTGGTCTTGCCGCTGCCATTGGGCCCGATCAACCCGACAAACTCCCCGGCACCCACCTGCAGGCTGGCATCACGCAGATGGAACTGGTGATGGCAGTGGCCATGCCCCAGGGGGGACCAGGCGAGGTGGTGAAGGTTGAGTGTGGGCATCAAATATCTCGAGTCAAACAGCGATCCGGGGTGGGGGTCAGAAGGTGTAGTCCGCCGTCACGAAGAACGAGCGCGGCTCCCCCAGAATCCATTGCTGGCCGTCATTGTATTGGCTTACGGCATAGGTGCGGTCGAACAGGTTATTCAATTGCAGGCCCAATGTCGTGTTGCGCAGGGCTTTCCACGAAACAGTGGCGTCGACCACGGTATAGCTGGGCAGCTCATTGCGATTGGCCATGTCGGCGTAACGCGCATCCACATAACGCACGCCGGCCCCGGCACGGATGTCGTCGGTCACGGCCTTGCTGAGCCACAGGTTGGCGGTGCGGCGCGGCACGTCCACCGGGCGATTGCCGTCGCGCGAAACCTGCACGCCGCCGACGTCCTGCTGGAAGTCGTCGTACTGCGCCCGCACGATGGCCGCATTGGCCTGCAGTTGCCAGGCGTGGGGCAGTTGCAGGTCGAGGCTGGCCTCCAGGCCGTCGGAGGATTGCTGGCCCACCTGCTGTTTGAACTGCGGGTTGCCCGGTACATCGGTCAGCAGTTTCTTTTTGACGATATGGTAGGCCGCCAGGGTCCACTCGCCGCGCTGGTCCCAGAAGGCTTGCTTGATGCCGATTTCCGTCTGTTTGGCGGTGGACAGGTCGAACGCCTGTTGGCTTGAACTCAGGGAGATCAGGCCGCCGACCCCATCGGTGCTGGTGGCGTACTGGCCGTAGACCGAGGTGTCCGGGGTGAGGGCAAAAACCAGGCCGGCCTTCCAGTTGTTGCCGGTGAGGGTCTTGTCGTTGCGTTCACCGCTGCGCAGTTCATCGCGGTCCAGGTGCACGTAGTCGCGACGGATGCCGGTGATCAGCGAGAGCCGGTCAGTCAGTTGCAGGCGGTTTTCCGCAAAGCCCGCGAACTGCTTGGTGGTGGTGGCGAACAGCGGCAGGAACGGGGTGGCACTTTCAAACGGTGCCTGGGCCGGGTGTTTCAGGTCAATGGGCTGACCTCCGGTCACTACGTCGGTAAACGGTGAATTGCTGGCCAGGCGGAAGCGGATGCGGTTGTATTCCACGCCGGTCACGGTCTGGCTGTCGAGGCCAAACAGGGTGTGTTTGAAGGTAAAGGTCTGGCGGTCGCCGACCTGTTCCTGGTTGTGCTTGATGCCGTAGAAGCCGCTGCGGGTCAGTTGCCCGGCACTGAAATTGTAGTTCTCGGCGTTCTGCCAGCGGCGCTGGGCCTTGAGGTAGTACAGCTCGTTGCGCGCGCTGACACTGTCGTTGATCTGCCACTCGCTGCTCAGGCGGGTCCACTGGTCGTTGTAATGCTGGGTGTCGTTGCTGACGTTGTAGTTCTTGTCACGCAGGCCCTTGTGCAAGTGGCCGTTGAGCAGTGGTGTGCCGAAGTAGTTCTGCGGGCGCTGGTCGCCGTAGTCGTGGGCCAGGGTGAAGCTCAGGTTGTCGGCAGCCTGCCAGCGCAGGGCGCCGCTGGCAAAATCGCTGGCCGAGTCGCCACGGTCGATAAAGCCATGGCTGCGCAGGCGGTTGAGGTTCAGGCGATAGCTCAGGGTGTCGGTCAGCGAGCCGCCACTGTCCAGGGCCTGTTGCTGGCGATCATAGGAACCGTAGCCGAGACGGATGTGGTTTTCGATCTCGCCCTCAAAGGGCTTTTTCGCGACGGTATTGACCACCGCGCCGGTGGCACCTTCGCCATACAGCACCGATGCGGGGCCGCGCAGCACGTCCACGCGCTCGACGGCCCAGGTGTCGACCGGGAAGGTCGAGGTGCCCATGCCGTTGTACAGGCGGTTGCCGTCATACAGTTGCATCACTGAGCCCTGGCCGGCAAAACCCCGAGCCTGCAGCGAGGTGCCACCGTCGCCTGGGGTGCCGGTGCGGCTGATTCCGGTGGCGCGGGAGATGGCGTCCTGCACACTGGCATCAGCGCGCTCACGGATCTGCTCGCCGGTCTGGCTTTCGACACTGCCTGGGGTTTGCAAGGCGCTGAGGCCCAGGCGCGAACCGGCGGTGGTCGGGGTGTTGAGGTCGACCGGTGCGCTGTCCACCGCCGGGGCGGTCACGGGGCTGACGGGCAGGGTCAGGGCCTGGGCACTGTTGTGCAAGGCAAGCAGGCACAGGCCGCTGGCAAGGTACTTGTTCATTGGGCGGCAGATCGCTTCTTCGAGACGGTACTCGCCGCTGGGCGCGGCGAGTGGGGACAGAGCAACAAGTGTTATAAGTTAACACTTCTTACGTGGAGGATGAAAGCCCGCGTAAGACTACATAACGCCTCTATGTAGGGCATCTCGCCTACCTCATGCAGAAGATGAGGCCGATTCACGTTGCTTGAACAGGCGTGACAAGACCAGCCGATCCAATACCCAGACCACGATCAGCGAGGCGCCGACCAGCGGGAAAACAATCGCCAGGGCGAGCATGATCACCATCGCGGTTTTCCACTTCGGCAAGTCATGGCGCAACGGCGGAACCCCCAGGCCACCCTGTGGCCGGCGCTTCCACCAGATCACCAGGCCGCTGACCGAACTCAGCAGAATCATCAGGCACACCAGCAGCACAATGATCTGGTTGACCACGCCGAACATCTTGCCCTCGTGCAGCATCACCCCGGACTCGGTGACCCGCGCTACGGTGTTGTAGTGCTCCCAGCGCACATCGGCCAGGACCTTGCCGGTGTATTGGTCGACATGCAGGGTCGCATCATTGCGCGGGTCGTTGGCGAACACCGCGATGGTGAACACGCCCGTGGCTGTGGTCGGGAACGTGATGCTGTAGCCCGGCTCGACTTGGCGTGCGGTGGCCAGGTCCACCACCTGTTGCAGGCTGATTGTCGGGGCGGCAGGACCGTGGTGCATGCCGCCGTGCTGCATGTGCTCGGCATGCTCGCCGGACATCGGCATGGGGGTGTTTTCCATGGCCCAGGGCACGGTCTGTTGCGTGGCGGTATTGAGGCTGCGGGCTTGCTGGTCGGATTGCGGCACGTCGTTCCACATGGCGGCCGGGAAGCGGTTCCAAAGGTCGGCGTATTGCTTGCCCCAGAAGCCGGTCCAGGTCAGGCCGCTGAGGATCATCAGCAGCAGGAACGCCGCGCCCCAAAACCCGGTGACCGCGTGCAGGTCGCGCCAGAACAGGCGCCCGCGACTGCCCAGGCGTGGCCACAGGATCCCGGCGGCCGATCGGCCGCGCGGCCACCACAGGTACAGGCCGGACACCACCAGCATCACACCCCAGCCCGCCGCGAGTTCGATCAGGCGGTCGCCAGTGGTGCCGATCATCAACTCGCCATGCAGGGCACGGACGATGGCTTGCAGGTTGTAGGTCGCGTCCTGCTCCCCGAGCACGTTGCCGCGATAGGGGTCGACGAACACCGTCAGTTCGTGGCCGGCGTTGTGCAGGACAAATTGCGCGCTGCTGCTGGCGTCCACAGGTGGTAGGTATTTGCTGAGGGTGGCTTGGGGGTAGGCGGCCTTGGCGCGCTGCAATTGCTCGTCGGCGCTGAGGACATGCGCGGCGGGCTCGACCTTGAGCAGGTCGCCATACATCAACGGGTCCAGCTGGGGTTTGAACAGGTAGATGATGCCGGTCACTGCCAGCAACACCATGAAGGGCGCGACAAACAGCCCGGCGTAGAAATGCCAGCGCCAGGCCAGGTTGTAGAAGGAAATTTTTGGCGGGTTCATCAGGGTGCTCCGCAAGGTTTTTTATTTATAGGTAGGTCTGGAGGTACGGGCCTGTGTAGGAGCGAGCGAGCCCGCTCCCACACAAAGCCACCTCCCACTAGCTGTTAGAAGCTCATATCCACCTTGGTCCAGAGCGTGCGCCCTGGTTCATTGATGGCTTGCGGGTCGTTGGCCGGGTAGCCGAAGCCAGCGTTGCCGGCCAGGTTCAAGTGTTCGGCGTAGGCCTTGCCAAACAGGTTGTCGACGCCGGTGCTGACCTTGAAGTTCTTGTTGATGCGGTACGCCGCATTGAGGGAGAACACGCCAAAGCCACCGCTCTTGGCGAAGTCCTTGCCGACCACGTTGCCCTTGTTCTGGTCGATGCGGTTTTGTGCCGCCACCACGCGCCACAAGGCGCCGGCGCTCCAGTCGTCTTCGCTGTAGGTCAGGCCGAAGCGCGCGTCCAATGGCGGCATTTGTGGCAGGGCCTTGCCATCACTGCTGTTTTTGCCCCAGGCGTAGGCCAGGGTCGCATCGGCTTTCCAGTTGGCCGTCAGCTTGTAGGCTGCGCCCAATTCACCGCCCATGATCCGCGCGTTGATGTTCTGCGCCTGGGAGGTCATGCCCATCATCCCCGGGGTGTAGTTGAACAGGATGTAGTCGCGCACCTGGCCGATATACCCGGAGGCCCAGGCTTCCAAGTCAGCGGTTTTGTATTGCAGGCCGAAGTCCAGTTGGGTGGTTTTCTCTGGTTTGACTGCATCAAAGGCATTCAGCGAACCCGCTGGGCCTTTGCCGGGGGAGAACAGCTCCCAGTAGTCCGGGAAGCGTTCGGCGTGGCCGAGGCCGGCGTAGAGGGTCGTCGGGCTGTCGGCCAAGTCATGTTCATAACGTACGAAACCGGACGGCAGAGTGTCAGCGCGGGTATCGCCGGCGGTCGGGTTGGCGCGGCTCATCATGCCGCTGCCGGTGCGCTGGCGGTAATCCTTGGCCGAGGCGCGATCCAGGCGGGCGCCAGTGATCAGCCGGTCATTGTCGGCGGCGTACCAGGTCAACTCGCCAAACACCCCGTAGTTATGGAAGTCGGCGTCCTTGTTGCGCGGCAGGTTCTTGTAGGTGTCGACCCCGGCGCTGCTGCGCTGGCGATGTTCGTTGGTCTGTGCGTCGATACCGCTGATCAGTTGCACATCGGCCCAGCGCCAGGTGGCCTTGATCCGCGCGCCGAGGGTACGGCGGTCGACGTTGGAAGCCATGGGCCCGGCCATCATCCCGGTGCCCGACGGCGTGCGCAGGCTGTAGTTGTCCATCACGTGGTCGGCGTAGTTGTAGTAGACCTGTGCTTCGACCTTGTCCAGCACCTCGCCGATGTTGGATTTCTCGAAGCGCAGGCCGAGGCTTTCGCGCAGGAACTGCGAGCCGTCCATGCCGCGCCCGGCGTAACGCGCTTCGCCATCGCCACGGCCGGCGGTGAGCTCCAGAAGGGTGTCGGCGTCCGGGGTCCAGCCGAGGGCGACGTCGCCGTTCCATTTGTCGTAGCGCGAGGCGACGGTGTCGTTGTTGCCGTCCTTGTAATCGTCGGAGTGAGCCTGGTTGCCGATCACGCGAATGTAGCCCAGTGAACCGCCGGCGGCGGCATCCACGACTTTGTCGAAGCGCCCGTTGGAGCCGGCGAGGATGCTCGCATTGACTCGGGTGCCCAACTCGCCGAACTGCTCCGGCTCACGGTCGAACAGCACCGTACCGGCCGAGGCGCCCGGGCCCCAGAGCACGGTTTGCGGGCCTTTGATCACGGTCAGCTTGTCGTAGGTTTCCGGCGAGATATAGGAGGTGGGTGCGTCCATGCGGCCAGGGCAGGCGCCGAGCATCATGCTGCCGTTGGTGAGGATATTCAGGCGCGAGCCGAACATGCCGCGCAGTACCGGGTCGCCGTTGGTGCCGCCATTGCGCACCAGGGCAAAGCCGGGGATGGTCTTGAGGTAGTCACCGCCATCACTGGCCGGCACAGGCTGGCGCGGGTCCTTGGGGTTGGTGACGATGGTCAGGGGGGAGCTGGGGGCGACGCCGGTAATCACTGTCGGGCTCAGCTCATTGTGATGCTCGGCGTGTTCGTCGGCATGCGCCTGTGGCGCCAACAGTGCGCCGCACAAAACGGCGAGCACAGGGGTACGTCCCATACGGGTGTCAGCAGGAAACCTGGACATAAAAATTCCATCAATCAGTCGTAAACAACACGGCCAGCAGCCTGCGGCTGTCTGTGTGAAGGCGGCCGTGCGAAGTTGTGTGTTATTGGCGGTCTACGACTGGCTGGGCGGGGCGCGGCTGCGGGCGCCGGGGAAAATGCTCTGCCGGGCATGGCCCAGGCGCGGTGCGGGGATCAGGCCAGTGGCCGGCGGCGGGCTGCCGAGGGCCACGAATGACACGCTGCCAGGCAGGGCCGGGCAACTGAACAACAGGCTGCAATAGCCGCATTTCTCCCACATCACGTGGTCGGCGGCGGGGACCTTGGCGTGCTCGGCCGGGTGCTGGGGCGCGGCATGGCAGGTGTCGTCCATGGACATCTGCATGGACATGCCGGCGTGATGATCCATCGGCATCGCTTGGGAAATCAGCGGTCCGATAAAGATCATCAGCATGGCGAACAGGCTGATCCAACTGCCGCCCGCCAACCTCAAAGGCTGGCGGCGGCGCGTGGTCGACCTGTTGGCGCGAGCACCCATGGGGAGCGGCCTGGGCTGGTTAATGGGCGTGCTTGTGTCCGTGCTCGGCCATCGGCGGTACTTTTTGCACCGAGACTTGCACTTTTACCGGCCCGGCCTTTTCGAAGTTCAAGGTCAGCGGGAAGTGCTGGCCGTCGCGCAACTGGCTGCGATCTTTAAGATCCAGGAGCATCACGTGATAGGCCATCGGCGCAAAGGTCAGCTCGCCCTTGGACGGCACGGCCACGCTGGGCACCTGCTGCATCTTCATCAGGTCACCGTGCATCACATGCTCATGCAGCTCGGCCTTGGCCGCCACTGGCGTGTCGACACTGAGCAAGCGGTCCGGGGCTTCACCCTGGTTATGGATCACAAAGTAGGCGGCTACCGTCGGCGCATTGGGCGGCAATTCCTGTGACCAGGGGTCGCTCACCAGCAGGTCGCCGGCCTTGTAGTCATCGGCATTGGCGGCACTGAACGCAGGCAGCAGCAAGGCCGCCAGAAGCAGGGAAGATTTGAGCATGGCAGTTCTCCAGAACGATTCAAACGCAGTTCAATTGCGAAGTGATCAAACGGTAGGAGAGGCGCGGGGGCTGAGGCTCGGCCATTGCTGGCGCGGAGTCGGGGCTTGCAGGGCAGGCGATGGCAGGCCAGGCGCCGGGTCGATTCGTGTGAGATACAACTGCGGCACATGCCCCGGCAGCGCCACCAATGGCGCCGAGCCCGAACAGCACCAGCAATGCTGCATGCTGGAATGTTCGTCCTGCTGCGGCGCCGGTATATCCAGCGTGCCCAGGGACATCGCCACCAGCTTGCTGCCATTGGACGAACAGAAACTGCCCCACAGCAATTGCTCGGAAGGGCTTTTACCCTGTTGCATTGCCCCGGCCAATGGCATGGCAAACGCATTGAACAGCACTGCAAGGCAGGCGATCCAGGCAAATGCAAAGCGTTGACGGGCCATGGCGGACAATCCGTAGGGTTAAGCGATCAGGTGGGTATTTAGCCTGATCGGGGGGCATAAGTAAAAGTTGCTGGTGTGGTTTGGTGTCGCAGTGATGTCAGTGGCTGTGCTTATCATGATAGACGCGAACGCAGGATTACCAATCGCGAAAACACCGCAGTCCTAAATGTGGGAGCGGGCTTGCCCGCGATTGGGGTATGTCAGGATCAAATATGCTGACTGATACACCGCTATCGCGGGCAAGCCCACTCCCACATTTGAGCTGTGTTGTTCTATAAAACCTGCAGTATTGCGTCGACCGTCAAAAACTCCCGATCCACCCCCGCCAACACCGGCCGCTGCAAAACCACCACCGGTATGCCGCGCTCGCGGGCCACCTCCAGCTTGGGTTCGGTGGCGCTGCTGCCGCTGTTCTTGCTGATCAGCACATCAATCCGCCGTCGTTCGAACAACGCCCGTTCATCCTCGATCAAAAACGGCCCACGGGCGCCGATCACTTCGCAGCGTTCGTTGCCGGGGTAGACGTCCAGGGCGCGCAAGGTCCAGAACTGCCCGGCGGGGATTTCATCGAGGTGTTGCAGCGGTTCGCGACCGAGGGTGAACAGTGGGCGCTGGAAGGGTTTCAATGCCTCGATCAGTTCGCTCCAGTCACTGACTTCACGCCAGTCATCACCCGGTTGTGGCTGCCAGGCGGGACGGCGCAGGGCCCAGCAGGGGATCGTGCACAAGCGCGCGGCCTGGGCGGCGTTGGCGCTGATTTGTGCGGCGTAGGGATGGGTGGCGTCCAGCAGCAGGTCGATGCCCTGTTCGCGAATAAACTGCGCCAGCCCTGCGGCGCCGCCGTAACCACCGACGCGCACCTGGCACCTCAGGTCAGTGGGCACCCGGCCAATCCCGGCCAGGCTGTAGATATGCTGGGGCCCCAGGGTGCGGGCGATGGCCAGGGCTTCCGTCACGCCGCCCAGCAGCAGGATGCGCTTCATAGCGGCTTGAGCACTTCAAGCAAGGTGATGGGCAGCGCCTGGCGCCAGGTATCGAAGTCGCCCAGGGGCTGGGCCTGGGCCACGTGGATGCGGGTCAACTCGCCGCCGTGTTGCGCGCGCCAGGCCATCAGGGTCATTTCGCTTTGCAGGGTCACGGCATTGGCCACCAGCCGCCCACCGGGGCGCAGGTGTTGCCAGCAGGTGTCGAGCACGCCGTCGCGGGTCACGCCGCCGCCGATGAAAATCGCATCAGGCGCTTCCAGCCCTGCCAGGGCCTGGGGCGCGCTGCCGCGAATCAATTGCAGGCCAGGCACGCCGAGGGCATCGCGGTTATGTTCGATCAGTTGCTGGCGGCCAGCGTCGGCTTCAATCGCCAGGGCGCGGCAGCTGGGATGGGCGCGCATCCACTCGATGCCGATGGAGCCGCTGCCGGCGCCGACGTCCCACAGCAATTCGCCAGGGGTGGGGGCGAGGCGCGCGAGGGTCATGGCCCGCACATCGCGCTTGGTCAGTTGGCCGTCATGCTTGAACGCTGAGTCCGGCAGGCCGGCCAGGCGCGACAGGCGTGGGGTATTGGCGTCGGCGAGGCAGTCGATGGCGACCAGGTTCAGCGCGGCAATGGCTGGGTCTTGCCAGCTTTCGGCGTGGCCATCGATACGCCGTTCGGCCGCGCCACCGAGGTGTTCAAACACACTCAGGCGGCTCGGGCCAAACCCGCTGGCGCGCAGCAACGCGGCGATGGCCGTCGGGCTCTGGCCGTCGTTGCTCAACACCAGCAAGCGCACGCCGCTGGCCAGATGAGCATTGAGCGCGGCCACCGGGCGGGCGACCACCGACAGTGTCACCACGTCCTGCAACGGCCAGCCCAGGCGCGCCGCCGCCAGTGACACCGACGAAGGCGCCGGCAGGATCAACAGCTCATCCGCCGCCACCTGCCGCGCCAGGCTGGCGCCGACGCCGTAGAACATCGGGTCGCCGCTGGCCAGTACGCACACCGGTTCAAAGCGCCGTGCCAGCAGCGGCTCCAGGGAAAACGGGCTGGGCCACAGCTCGCGTTCGCCGCGGATGCACACCGGCAGCAAATCCAGCTGGCGCTGGCCGCCGATGATACGAGAGGCGCGCAACAGAGCATGCCGGGCATTCCTGCCCAGGCCCTTGAAGCCATCTTCACCAATGCCTACTACTGTCAGCCAGGGCGACATATTGATTCCTTGAACGACATCCGACGGGCAGGCTTTTCATGCTGCCGGACAAAGCAGGCATAATACCGCGCCTTTACCCGTGAACCGGTAGCCCCCGTGAAGCCACTTCCTCTGTCCGCCAGCAAACGTCCCTCGGGTTGTCCGGGGTTGCTGCGTATTGTCCAGGCATTGGATGGCGGGATTTGCCGGATCAAACTGGCCGGTGGGGTCATCACCGCCGCGCAGGCGCTGGCCGTGGCACACGCCGCGCAGAGCTACGCCGGCGGGGTGATCGAGGCGACCAACCGCGCCAACCTGCAGATCCGCGGCATTGGCCTGGAGCACGAGGGTTTGATCGCGCACCTGCTGGCCGCAGGCCTGGGCCCGACCACCGCTGCGGGCGATGATGTGCGCAATGTGATGCTCAGCCCCGGCGCGGGCATCGACCGCGACATGCTGCTGGACACCCGGCCCCTGGCGGAGCAGATCCTCGCCACCCTGCAGACCCATCCACGGTTCCATGAGTTGTCGGCCAAGTTCGCCGTGCAACTGGATGGCGGCGAAGCCCTGGCGATGCTCGAACATCATCACGACCTGTGGTTATCGGCTTACCCCGCGCAGGGCCAGACCTTGTTGGCATTCGGCCTGGCCGGTTGCCCGGGGCGTGACAGGCCGCTGGGCGCCGTACCCCTGGAGCAAGGCCATGAGCTGGTCGTGGCGGTGTTGGAACTGTTTCTTGAGCTGGCCCGACCCGACCAGAACCGCATGCGCGACCTGCTGACACACACGTCTGTGGATAACTTCGTCGGGCGCTTGCGCCTGCCGGTACTGCCCGCCGATGGCTATCGTCGCCGCGCCAACCCGAGCAGTTTGCGCCTGGGCACTTATCCACAGCGCCAACCGCAGCAGGTCTATGTGGCGGCGGTCACGCCATTAGGACGCCTGGACTCGAGCATGCTGCGTGGCGCCGCGCAACTGGCCCTCGAACAGGGCGACGGCACATTGCGCTTCACCCCGTGGCAAGGCCTGCTGCTGCCCAACCTGGCCCCGGACGCCGCCGTGCGCGTGACGGCGGGCCTGGCGCAATTGGGCTTCCTCTGTTCCGCCGACCAGGCCCTGGCGCGGCTGATTGCCTGCACCGGTTCCAGCGGCTGCGCCAAGGCCCTGGCCGACACCAAGGCCGACGCCCTGCACCTGGCCACGCTGCTCCAGGGCCATGGCCTTGATGTGCACCTGTCTGGCTGCCCACGCACCTGCGCTGCGGCACACATTGCCCCGGTCACCCTGCTGGCAGTGGGCACCGGGCACTACGACCTCTATTTTCGCGATGCAGGCCAGCCGGGTTTCGGCCGCCTGCACGCGCACAACCTTTCTATTGAAGCGGCGGGCGCCGTGTTGCGTGCCCGTCCACGGAGCAACACCGATGATTGATTACATCCGCGACGGTCAGGAGATCTATCGCAACTCCTTTGCGATCATTCGCGCAGAGGCCAAGCTGGATCGCATCCCGGCCGACCTGGAAAAACTCGCCGTGCGGGTGATTCACGCCTGCGGCATGGTCGAGGCTATCGACGGTTTGCAGTTTTCTGAAGGCGCAGGCAAAGCCGGCCGTGAGGCCCTGGCCGCCGGTGCGCCGATCCTGTGCGATGCGCGGATGGTCTCCGAAGGCGTGACCCGTGCGCGCCTGCCTGCCAATAACCCAGTGATCTGCACCTTGCGTGACGATAGCGTGCCGGAGCTGGCGCGGGAGCTGGGCAACACCCGTTCCGCTGCCGCCCTGGAATTGTGGCGCCCGCACCTGGCAGGCAGTGTGGTGGTGATCGGCAACGCGCCGACTGCGTTGTTCTATCTGTTGGAAATGCTCGACGCTGGCGCCCCCAAGCCGGCGCTGATCCTCGGTTTTCCGGTGGGTTTTGTCGGCGCCGCCGAGTCCAAGGCGATGCTCGCCGCAGACAGCCGTGGCGTGCCGTTTGTGATCATGCAAGGCCGCCTGGGCGGCAGTGCGATGGCCGCCGCAGCGGTCAACGCCCTGGCTACGGAGGTCGAATGATGCAGGCGCGTGGACGTTTGATCGGCCTGGGCGTCGGCCCCGGCGACCCGGAACTGATTACCCTCAAGGCCCTGCGCCTGCTGCGCGAATCGCCGGTGGTGGCGTACTTCGTCGCCAAGGGCAAGAAGGGCAATGCGTTCGGCATTATCGAAGAACACCTGGTGCCCCAGCAGACGCTGATGCCGCTGGTGTACCCGGTGACCACCGAAGCCTTGCCGGCGCCGCTGTCCTATGAACAGGTGATCAGCGATTTCTACGACGCGGCCAGTGTTGATGTGGCCGCGCATCTGGATGCCGGGCGCGATGTGGCGGTGATCTGCGAAGGCGACCCGTTCTTCTACGGCTCCTACATGTACCTGCATGACCGCCTCGCCGAGCGCTATGACGCCCAAGTCATCCCCGGGGTGTGCTCGATGCTCGGCGGTGCCTCGGTGCTGGGGGCGCCTTTGGTGTATCGCAACCAGAGCCTGTCGGTATTGTCCGGGGTGCTGCCCCACGACGAACTCAAACGCCGCCTGGCGGATGCCGATGCGGCGGTGATCATGAAGCTGGGACGCAACTTCACCAAGGTGCGCCAGGTGCTGGAGGAGCTGGGGCTGGCCGGGCGTGCGCTGTATGTGGAGCGCGCCACCATGGCCAACCAGAAAATCGTCGCGCTGGATCAGGTGGAGCCCATGTCTTCGCCATATTTCTCGTTGATCATCGTGCCGGGCGAAAGGTGGCAAGGGTGATGACGCCGGCGATCGTCATTCTCGGCCAGGGCAGCCTCGCCACCGCGCGCAGCATCCAGCAGGTGTACCCCGGCGCCTTGATCCACGGCCTGGCAGGCCGGGTGGAAGGCGCCGACCAGGCCTACAGCGAATTTGGCGCGACCGTGCGCCAGTTGTATCAACAGGGCACGCCGATCATTGCCCTGTGCGCGGCCGGGATTGTGATCCGCACCTTGGCGGCGCTGTTGCTGGAGAAAGGCGAAGAGCCGGCGGTGCTGGCCGTCGCTGAAGACGGCAGTGCGGTGGTGCCGTTGCTCGGCGGCCTGGGCGGGGTGAATATCATGGCGCGGGAAATCGCGGCGGCCCTGGGGGTGGCGGCTGCGATTACCACCAGTGGTGAACTGCGCTTTGGCACCTGCCTGCTCAATCCGCCCCAGGGTTATCAGTTGGCGGACCTTGAGCTGGGCAAGCGTTTTGTCTCGGACCTGCTGGCCGGCGAACAGGTGCGCATTGAAGGCGCCGCACCATGGCTGGAGCAGGCCAACCTGCCGCAGGACCAGCAGGCGCGCCTGAGCATTCATGTCGGCAGTGCCGAGCGCGTGCCGGCGGCCAATGAGCTGCTGATCTATCCGAAAAACACTTGGGTCACCTGCCGCCCCGGCGTCGGCTTGGCCGCGCGGGTGCGCCAGGCGTTGCAGCAGGACGGCATCGCCGTGCAGTCCCTGGCGTGCCTGCTGGCCGATGACGCCGACATGGCCAGTGGCGAACTGCATGAGGCGGCGCTGGAACTGGGCGTGCCGCTGCGCTTTACGGCGCTGGCGGCAGGCCCCGATATCATCATCCACTCGGCCGCCGGGCCCGTGGACCTGGCGCAACTGGGCCGCCCCCGTGGCCGTCTCGCCGTGATCGGCCTGGGCCCCGGCGCAGCCGAGTTGATGGTGCCGGCTGTCAAGGCAGAACTGGCGCGCTGCACCGATGTGCTGGGTTACGAAACCTATGTGCGCATGGCCGGGCCGTTTCGCGCCGACCAGGTGCAGCACTGCACCGATAACCGCGAAGAGATGCAACGGGCACGGCATGCTTTCGAGCTGGCGGCCCAGGGGCGTTCGGTGGTGGTGGTGTCTTCCGGCGACCCAGGGGTGTTCGCCATGGCTGCGGCGGTGCTGGAGGCGCTGCACGAATCCAGCGACCCGGCCTGGCAGCGGGTCGAGCTGGAAATTTTGCCGGGGGTCTCGGCGTCCCTCGCCACCGCGGCCCAGGCGGGTGCGCCGTTGGGCCATGACTTCTGCGTGATGTCGCTGTCGGACAACCTCAAGCCTTGGTCCATCATCGAGAAACGCCTGGACCTGGCCTGCCAGGCCGACCTGGCTTTGGCGTTCTACAACCCCATCTCCCGTTCGCGCCCATGGCAATTGGGGCGTGCCCTGGAAATCGTCGCCCAGCACCGCCTCGCCGCCACGCCGGTAGTGCTGGGGCGCGATATCGGTCGCCCCGGGCAAACGCTGCGCACCACCACCCTGGGCCAACTGACCCCGGACCAGGTGGACATGCGCACCATGGTGCTGATCGGTTCGTCCACCACCTGCGCGTTCCCTCGGGTGGGCGGTGGTGAGTGGGTGTACACGCCACGCTGGTATGGCGAGAAACCGGCCTCCTGAAACGGCAGCGGCCCCGCAATGGGGCCGCTGATCTGTCAGAAAAGGCTAATCATTGATGACAGAAACCTCTGTGTTCTGCCGCGTCATTTCGCAATGCCATTAACGGTTCCTCTCTTTCAGTTGCAGAAAGTAAGCCTGCGATTATCAGGTGTCACCCCATCCCCAGTATTTACGCGGGGTGCAACAAACTCTGATTTTTCCTACGGTGAAATGACGCTCTCCGTACCCCCTGAAAAAAGTTCAATCACGCGACTAGTGTTTCTTGTAAGCCCATGTGGGTTTTTGTGGAGAAACAGTTATGGAGCGCAAACATAAACGAATCAATCTGGCTAAAAAGAACAAGCTGATCGCAGCGTACCGACTGCCGCTGAGCAGCCGGCCGGCGGGTTCGCCGGCGCCGGTGCAGGCTGACGGCGACCTGAATGGCGCGGTGATCAATAACAGTGTGTTTTCGTTTGTCGCGGGCATGAGCCGCCTCAACAAGGAATACACCCGCAAGAGTTACCTGTTGGCCAGTAGCTACGTGAGTGATGTGCTGAAAGTGGGGCGCGGCACGCAGGCCTGGTACGACGAGTTCATCAAGGTCATGGGCAACCTGGGGTGGCTGCCGATACGCAGCAGTTTCGAGCGCGTCACCACCTCCGTGAAGGGGCTGAGCGTGCAGGTGGCGGCGCTGAATATCATCACCTCCACGGTGGCCTCGACGTTTCTGTCAGGCTCCCTGGCAATGGTGCTGCCCAAATTGGCGGCGGATGCTTTCGACGCCTTGAAACAGCTGTCGGCACCCTTTGATCTGTTCAAGCGCAACATCGTCAACCATGAGGGCGGCGACTTTGGCCTGGCGTCCTGTTCCGAGGTCGACGGTGAGGTGTTGATGGTGCTGGTGACCTACAGCGCCCAGGGCGTCAGCAAGAAAGTGGGGGTGCCGTTTTTTGAATGGGACAGCTCCACGGTCGAAGCCTACAGCGGCCAGACCTGCCTGATGCTCAACCCTGCCGTGGTCAACGACGCAACCCTCCAGCAGTTGCGTGAGAGTGCGGGCGACAAGGTCTTGCTGGCCATCGCCCAATATCGGATCTGACCGGGGCCTCAGGGCACCAGGTAACCGCGTACGCCGGTAAAGATGATCTGCGCCGCCAGCGCACAGACGAACAAGCCCATCAGGCGGCTGACAATCTGCAGCCCTTGGTCGCCGAGGATGCGTTCGATGCGGTTGGACAGATACAGCACCACACCCACCGTCAGGCTGGCCAGGGCGATGCTGAGAATGGCCATGAGCTTGTCATCCCAATGGGGCTGGCTGACACCCATTACCAGCAGTGCGCCGATGGTGCCGGGGCCGACGGTCAAGGGGATGGTCAGGGGGACGATAGTCACGTCCTGCTGCACATTGTCGGTCTGCACTGCCGACTTGCCCTGGGCCATGCCCAGGGCGGAGATAAACAGCACACTGCCGGCGCCGATGCGGAAGGCGTCCACGGTGATGCCAAATACACTGAAAATCACCCGGCCAAACAGGTAGAGCAACACGCTCGACACCAGCGTCGCCAGAGCGACCTTCCAGGCCAGGCGTCGCCGCTCCTTGCTGGAATAGCCCCGGGTCAGGCTGATAAAGCAGGACAGGACGAAGAAGGGGCTATACAGCACCAGCATCTTCAAATAAACGCTGAACAACACGTGGAGCATGGTGGGAGCTCACAGCGAAGGAAGGGCGAGGGGGAGTTTATCAGGCTTGTGGGCCAGAAGGCGCGACTGCGAACCAATGTGGGAGTGGGCTTGTGTGGGAGCTGGCTTGCCTGCGATGCAGGCACCCTGGTGTTTCAGTTGCACCGAGGTGATGCTATCGCAGGCAAGCCAGCTCCCACAGAGCGTTGTGGTGAGCGGGGCGTTCCAATTCAGGACGTGTGCGCCTGCTCCTGCGGCTGCTCGCGCTGTGTCACCCAGTACTCCACCAGCTCGCGCAGTTGCGACAGTTCTACCGGCTTGGCCATATGCCCATCCATCCCGGCCTGGCGTGCGCGTTCCTTGTGTTCCGAGAGGATGTGCGCGGTCAGCGCCACCACCGGCGTGCGGGTGCGCTGGTTGCTGACTTCCCAGACCCGCAATTGCTGGGTCGCGGAGAAGCCATCGAGCACCGGCATTTCGCAGTCCATCAACACCAGGTCATAGCGCTGGGCCTTCATCGCCTGCAAGGCTTCCTCGCCATTGCTGGCCGTGTCGGGTTGCAGGTTGAGCTTGCCGAGCATGCCGCGAATCACTTTGGTGGAGATGCTGTTGTCTTCGGCCACCAGGATGCGGAAATCGCTGGGCACGGTGATGGTCACGGGGACGTTCGGCGCGGCATGGCGCGGCTGGACCACACCCTTGCTGCGCTGGGTCAACTCGTCGGCCAGGGTGGTCTTGAGGGTGTAGCCCGCCACTGGTTTGGCCAGGATGCGCTTGATCCCGCAGTTGCGCGCGATGATCTTGCTCGGCGCATTGCTGATGCCGGTGAGCATGATCAGCAGGATGTCGTGGTTCAGGCTCGGGTCTTCCTTGATCTTCGCCGCCAGTTGCATGCCGGTCATGCCGGGCATGTTCTGGTCCAGCAGCACCACATCGAAATAGTCGCGCAGGTGCGCCTTGGTACGCAGCAGGGCCAGGGCCTCCTTGCCCGACGGTACGGCGCTGACATTCAGGCCCCAGGCGGTGCATTGCTGCACCAGCACCTTGCGGCAGGTGTCGTTGTCGTCCACCACCAACACCCGTGCGCCTTGCAGCGGGCCGTCGAGGTCGGAGGTCGGGTGTTCCAGGCGCTCCGGGTCCAGGGGCAAGGTCAGCCATAGGGTGCTGCCTTGCTGGCTGCCCGCCTTGATGCCGAACTCGCCATTCATCAACAGGATCAGCTGGCGGGCGATCACCAGGCCGAGGTGGCCGCTCAGGCGCGTGGCCGAGAGGAAGTTCTTGCTGTGCAGTTCGCTGTGCAGCAGGGCATCGCGCTCGGCGGCCTCCATCGGCACGCCGCTGTCTTGCACGGCGATGCGCAGGCGCGGTTTGCTGCTGCGCTCATCCAGGGCGACCACGATCAGCACTTCGCCTTCGTCGGTCTTTTGCAGGGCGTTTTCCAGCAGGCTCAACAGGGCCTGGCGCAGGCGCGTCGGGTCGCCACTGATGACCCGTGGCACCTGGGGCTGGATAAAGCTGATCAGTTCGACGTTCTGCTGCTCGGCCTTGGCGCGGAAAATACTCAGGCAGTCTTCGATCAGGGCATTGAGGTCGAACTGCACATCGTCCAGTTCGATCTGCCCGGACTCGAGCTTGGAGATGTCGAGAATCTCGTTGATCAGGGTCAGCAGTTCATTGCCGGCGCTGTGGATGGTCTGCACGTAGTCGCGCTGCTTGACCGACAGCGGCGTGCCCAGCAGCAACTCGGTCATGCCCAGCACGCCGTTCATGGGGGTGCGGATTTCGTGGCTGATCTTCGCCAGGAACTCGGCCTTGGCCGCAATTTCGGCATTGCTGGCAGCCAGGTCGCGGCTGAGGCTGAAGCGATCCTCGACGATGCTGCGCTGGCGCTCGCCCAGGGCCTGGCTCATCAACAGGCCGCTGACGCAGATCACCGCCAGCAAGGTGATGATCAGGCCTTGCGGCGCCACCAGGGTCAGGCCCAGCAGGGCCGGGAGGATAATCAGCGTGCCGGTGTTGAACACCACCATGGCGAGCAGGAACAGACGTGCCGGCCGGTAGCCTTTTTGCCAGTGGTAGGCCGAGACAAACAGCATGCTCAGGCCGGCCAGCGCCACCAGGGCGTAGGTGATGATATTCAGCGGCAGGGTGTTGACGAACAGCAGCAACAGGCCGCACAGCACGATCAACAGGATGTCCGCCATCAGCAACTTGTTCAGCGGGTGCGGGCCCAATGGCGCGAAGAAACGGTAGGCGAACATCAGGCCGCATGGCGCGGTCAGCAGCAACGCCATGTAGGCGCCCGGGGTTTGCACCGCCTGCCAGTTCGGCAGCCACGGGCCCAGCAGGTTGAGCAACAGCAACAGGCTGAGCATCAGCAGCACTTCGCAGGCCGCCAGCCACAGGCTGCTGCGCGAGCGATGGTAGGCGTAGCGGGTGAGGTTGTGCAGGATCAGCATCAGCAGGCAGCCGAACAACAGGCCGTAGACCAGGGTCTGGGTCTGGTTGGCGGCGGCCTGCACGGCCGGTTCCAGGGTCAGGTAGGGCCGCAGCTCATGCTCCGAGACCAGGCGCACATACACATCCAGGGGCTTCTGGCTCTGGGGCATGGGCAGCATGAATTCGCTGCTGGGCAGTGGGCGTTCGGCCTGGGGTTGGCGGGTGCCGGTGTTGATCTGCTCGATCAGCGTGTCGCCGTCCAGCACATACAGATTGAGATGCGCCAGGTCCGGCGCGAAGACCCGCAGCACTTGCTCGTGCTTGCCGGGTTGCAGCTTGAAACGTACCCATAGCGCACCGTTGGGTTCGGCGGCGGTGATCCGTTCCAGTTCAATAGGGCTGAATTGGTTGATGTAGCGTGGCGAGCGAATATCGCTCAATTGCAGGTCGGCCTGTTCATCAAGCAATACGGCCCAGCCACTGCCTTGCGCAACGGCCTGGGCCGGCAACAGACAGAGCAGGGTCAGCAGACTGACCGTGAAGATTATGGCGATCCTGAGCCAGCGCACGGCGAAATCCCTTCGTAGGTTAATGCACGGGGTTAACTATGCGCGGGACCGTAATGGGACGGCAAGGGCCAAAGGCCCCTGCCTAGCCGAACGGATAGCTGTTTACTGACTCTCGCCCCGCTCACGGGCAATGGCGCGATAGCCGATGTCCTTGCGGTAGAAACAGCCCTGCCAGTCGATTTTTGCAGCCAGCTTGTAGGCTTGCTGCTGGGCGGCATCGACACTGGCACCCATGGCGGTGGCGCACAGCACGCGGCCACCGGCGGTAACCACCTGGCCATCCTTGAGCGCGGTCCCAGCATGGAACACCTTGCCTTCCAGCGTAGCCGCGGCGTCCAGGCCCTGGATCAGGTCACCCTTGGCGTAGTCGGCAGGGTAGCCGCCGGCGGCCAGCACGATGCCGACGCTTGGGCGTGGATCCCACTGGGCTTCAACCTTGTCCAGCGCTTGCGCCAGGGCGGCTTCCACCAGCAGCACCAGGCTCGACTGCAGACGCAGCATCACCGGTTGGGTTTCCGGGTCGCCGAAGCGGCAGTTGAACTCGATGACTTTCGGGTTGCCGGCCTTGTCGATCATCAACCCGGCGTACAGGAAGCCGGTGTAGACATTGCCTTCATCGGCCATGCCGCGCACGGTCGGCCAGATCACCAGGTCCATGACGCGCTGGTGCACGTCGGCGGTGACCACCGGGGCAGGGGAGTAGGCACCCATGCCGCCGGTGTTCGGGCCGGTGTCGCCGTCGCCGACGCGCTTGTGGTCCTGGCTGGTGGCCATCGGCAAGACGTTCTTGCCGTCGACCATCACGATGAAGCTGGCTTCTTCGCCATCGAGGAATTCTTCGATCACCACCCGCGAACCGGCGTCACCGAAGGCATTGCCGGCGAGCATGTCGCGCACCGCGTCTTCGGCTTCCTGCAGGGTCATCGCCACGATCACGCCTTTACCGGCGGCCAGGCCATCGGCCTTGATCACGATAGGGGCGCCTTTCTCACGCAGGTAAGCCAGGGCGGGCTCGATCTCGGTGAAGTTCTGGTAGTCGGCAGTCGGGATCTTGTGGCGAGCCAGGAAATCCTTGGTGAAGGCTTTCGAACCCTCCAACTGGGCGGCGCCAGCGGTAGGGCCGAAGCAGTCCAGGCCACGGCTGCGGAACAGGTCCACGACGCCGGCCACCAGCGGTACTTCAGGGCCGACGATGGTCAGGGACACGTTCTTTTCGGCGAAGTCGGCCAGTTGCTCCAGGGCCAAGACGTCGATGGCGACGTTTTCGCACTTGGCTTCAATGGCGGTACCGGCGTTGCCGGGCGCGACGAAGACTTTCTGGACGCGAGGGTCCTGGGCGACTTTCCAGGCCAGGGCGTGTTCACGGCCACCGCTGCCAATGATCAAAACATTCATTTCAAAAACCTCAAATTCTGTTAGTTGATCGTTCCCACGCTCTGCGTGGGAATGCCTCTACGGACGCCCTGCGTCCGAGGGACGCGGAGCGTCCCGGGCTGCGCACCCACGCGGAGCGTGGGCGCGATCAATCAGTGACGGAAGTGGCGCATGCCGGTGAAGACCATGGCAATGCCGGCTTCATCAGCGGCGGCAATCACTTCAGCATCACGCATCGAGCCACCCGGTTGGATCACCGCAGTCACGCCCGCTTTTGCAGCGTTGTCCAGGCCATCACGGAACGGGAAGAACGCGTCCGAGGCCATCACCGAACCGACCACCTGCAAGCCGGCGTGTTCGGCCTTGATCGCCGCAATACGCGCCGAGTTCACGCGGCTCATCTGGCCGGCGCCGACACCGATGGTCTGGCGGTTCTTGGCGTAGACGATGGCGTTGGACTTAACGTACTTGGCTACTTTCCAGGCGAAGATCAGGTCGTTGATCTCTTGCTCGGTCGGTGCGCGCTTGGTCACCACTTTCAGGTCTTGGCTGCCGATCATGCCGATGTCGCGGCTCTGCACCAGCAAGCCGCCATTGACGCGCTTGTAGTCCCAGGCAGCGGCACGCTCAGCCGACCACTCGCCACAGGCCAGCAGGCGCACATTGGCCTTGGCGGCGACGATGGCGCGGGCCTCTTCGCTGACGGATGGGGCAATGATCACTTCGACGAACTGACGCTCGACGATGGCCTTGGCGGTCTCGGCGTCCAGTTCGCGGTTGAAGGCGATGATGCCGCCGAATGCCGATTCGGTGTCGGTGGCGTAGGCCAGTTCGTAGGCCTGGCGGATCCCGCCTTCAGCGTCCGGGCTCACGGCCACGCCGCACGGGTTGGCGTGCTTGACGATCACGCAGGCTGGCTTGACGAAGCTCTTCACACATTCCAGCGCGGCGTCGGTATCAGCCACGTTGTTGTAGGACAGCTCTTTGCCCTGCAGTTGGGTCGCGGTGGCGATCCCCACTTCGGCAGGCTTGGCTTCCACGTAGAACGCCGCGCTCTGGTGCGGGTTCTCGCCGTAGCGCATTTCCTGGGCCTTGATGAACTGGCTGTTGAAGGTACGCGGGAACTGGCTGCGGCCTTCAGTGCTGAGGGTCTCGGCGGCCTGGTTCACGGTGCCCATGTAGTTGGCGATCATGCCGTCATAGGCAGCCGTGTGTTCGAAGGCCTTGAGCATCAGGTCGAAACGCTGGGCGTAGGTCAGGCCGCCAGCTTTCAGGCTTTCCAATACTTGGGCGTAGTCGCTGGCGTTGACCACAATGGCCACGTCTTTGTGGTTCTTGGCTGCCGAGCGCACCATGGTCGGGCCGCCGATATCAATGTTCTCGATAGCGGTCGGCAGGTCGCAGCCTGGCTTGTTGATGGTGGCTTCAAACGGGTAGAGGTTGACGGCCACCAGGTCGATCGGCTTGATGCCGTGCTCGTTCATGATGGCATCGTCGATACCGCGACGGCCGAGGATGCCGCCGTGGATTTTCGGGTGCAGGGTCTTGACCCGACCGTCCATCATTTCTGCGAAACCGGTGTAGTCCGCGACTTCTACTGCGGCCACGCCGTTGTCCTGCAGCAGTTTGAAGGTCCCGCCCGTGGAGAGGATTTCCACACCCAGGGCTTCCAGCTCCCGGGCAAATTCGAGGATCCCGGTCTTGTCGGAAACACTGATCAAGGCGCGGCGGATCGGCAGGCGGGTAGTCTGGTCGGTCATCTCAATTTCCATCAAAAGCAAAGGAGTCAGCAAAAAAGGCGACCGGTTTTACGCGGGCGCCTTTCTGGTTTGATTGAATGCTTACAGCAAATCGTACTGTTTGAGCTTCTTGCGCAGGGTCCCACGGTTCAGGCCCAGCAGCTCACTGGCTTTGGTCTGGTTGCCCTTGACGTAGTTCATCACGCTTTCGAGCAAGGGCGCCTCGACTTCGGAGAGCACCAGGTTGTACACATCCGTGACGGCCGCGCCCTCAAGGTGGGCGAAATAATTGTGCAGCGCTTTCTCGACGCTCCCGCGAAGGGTCTGGCCTTCTTCGCTCGGCGTGTTGAGGTGCTGTTTCAAATTGACGTTGTCGCTCACGGGTGTTGTTCCACTCACTAAAGTCTCGGTCATCATCGTCATGCGGCCACCCCTTCTCCGTCCCCTGCTCTCAGGCTCTTGTCTCGTTCGGCAAAGAACTCACGAACGGCGGTGACCTGTGCTTGCGTTTCATCCAAACGATTGAACCCGGTGCGAAACTCTTTGGCGCCGGGCAGGGTTGCGAGGTACCAACCCACATGCTTGCGAGCAATGCGCGCGCCCATCACGTCCCCATAGAAGATGTGCAGGGCGGCCAGATGCTCTAGCAGAATACGTTCCACCTCGATCAGCCCCGGTGCCGGCATGATTTCGCCGGTACGCAGGAAATGCTCGATCTCACGAAAAATCCATGGCCGCCCCTGGGCGGCCCGGCCGATCAACAGGCCATCGGCACCGGTTGCGTGCAATACGCGCCGGGCTTTCTCGGCCGAGTCGATGTCGCCGTTGGCAAAGACCGGAATCGACACTGCCTGCTTGATCGCGGCAATGGTGTCGTATTCGGCCTCGCCGGTATAAAGGTCAGCGCGGGTGCGGCCATGCACCGCCAATGCTGCAATGCCTGCCTGTTCGGCGATCTTCGCCACCGTCAGGCCGTTCTTGTTGTCCCGGTCCCAGCCGGTGCGAATCTTCAGGGTGACCGGCACATCCACTGCACCCACCACGGCGTGCAGGATCTCGGCCACCAACTGCTCATCCTTCAACAGGGCGGAACCGGCGGCCTTGTTGCAGACCTTTTTTGCCGGGCAACCCATGTTGATATCAATAATTTGTGCACCCAGCTCTACGTTGGCTCGGGCTGCATCCGCCAGCATTTGCGCATCACCGCCGGCGATCTGCACCGAGCGGGGCTCGGGATCACCTTCGTGGATCATGCGCATCCGCGATTTGCGGGTGTTCCACAAGCTCATGTCGCTGGTGACCATTTCCGAGACTACAAGCCCTGCCCCCAAACGTTTGCACAGCTGACGAAAGGGCTGGTCAGTGACGCCCGCCATCGGGGCGAGAATCAAAGCGTTTGGCAATGTATATGGGCCGATGCGTACCGCCGACATAGGACTTCCCTGTTGTGGGGCCGGATCATTAGAGTTCGAAAAAGGGTTGGCATGATACCCGCTCTCGATGACTGGTTAAAGGCTGAATTGGATAAAATCTGAGCAGTTATTTTCTTATCGCCAGCGGTTTGGTCGTGGACGAGCAAGTCAATAACCTGCCGTCCGAACCTTGACGCGCGCAACCAATCACTCGGGGGAGTGGAAACTCAAACTGTAGTTCACGGCCTTGTTGCCTGGGTCGAGAATGTCCAGGGCGATATGGATCGGGGTCTGGGACGGCATCTCGGTCTGGCCGGCCAACTCGCCGCTGAGGTATTCGGCGGGTTTGAAGCGCCGGCTGGCGATCATCCGGCCATTAAGGTCGGCGAAGCGCAGCTCCAGCAGCGGGAACGGCTGGGAGAACGTCGCACGGTTATAGATGATGGCATCCACCACCAGCGCGCCGGCAAACTCCGGATGGCTGCGCACCACCAGGTTGCTGCTCTTGATATGGGCAATATCCACCCGCGACGGCACGGTACAGCCCAGTTTCGGGCACAGTTCCTGGAACCATGGGCGGTACTTGTCCTGGCGGGCCAGGTCGTCGAACTGGTAGGCAATGTACTGGCCGGCGAGGGCGGCGGCGGCCAGCAGCACCAGGGTCAGCCAGAGCAGGCGGCGGCCCCAGCCGGCGGGGCGCTTGCCGGCGTAGAGGTGCAGCGGGTCGTCTTCCAGGTCCTGCAGCATCTCGTCATGGACGTTGCCCGTGGCGCGTGTGCGCTTGCGGCGTGGTTCAGGCTCGGGTTCGTCCGGCTCGCTGCTGAGCGTTGGTTCGGGCGACTCGAGAGCGTCGTCGGCACGCAGCACGGGCTCATCGTCCACCTCGTGAATGTCGAAGGACATCGAGGGCTCGGTACGCTGGGGCTTGCCCGTGGGGGCCGGGGCTGGTTCGACGGTTTCCTCGGTGTGGGCGATTGTCGCAGCCCGTTCGTCCGGCGGGTCGCTGAACAGGCTGGCGGCCCACTGTTCTTCTTCAGCCTTGACCGTATCGCGGCTGGCGATCATCGACTCGTCTTTTTGCCGACGGTCCGCGCCGGCCTGGCGGCGGTCGCTGCCCTGGGGCTGGGTGTGTTGGATCTCCCGGCGCTCGAGCTTGGCCAATTCTTCGTCGAGGTTCAGGTGGTCCAGGTCCAGCTCTTCGGCGGTCCATTGCTTCTGGCTGATGGCGCGTGGCGGGGCTTCGGTAGCCGGCGCTTCAGGCGCGTGGGCGCGTTGCTCCAGCAGTTGCCGGGCGGCATTGAACACTTGCAGGCACGAGCCGCAACGAACCACACCACGGGCCACGCTCAATTGAGCATGGCTGGCGCGGAAGCGGGTTTGGCAATGCGGGCACTGGGTGACGAAACTGTCGGTCATGCGGCCATCCGATTCATGCAGGCGCTCATTCTAGCGCCGACGACCGCTGATGCGTACCCAGCCATCGCGGTTGGCGATGGGGTCCAGGTCGAAGTCCTGGGCGTAGGCGGCGGCGACTTCTTCGCCCTGCTCGGCGAGGATCCCCGACAGCGCCAGGCGCCCACCGGGCCTGACCAGGCTCGACAGTTGCGGAGCCAGCGAAACCAGCGGCCCGGCGAGGATATTGGCGACCAATACATCGGCCTGCACCTGGGGCAATTGCTCCGGCAGGTACAGTGGGAATTTGCCTTCAGGAATGTTGTTGCGCCCGGCGTTATCGCGGGAGGCCTCCAGGGCCTGCACGTCAATATCGGTACCGACGGCTTCCTTGGCGCCCAGCAACAGCGCGGCGATGGCCAGGATGCCCGAGCCGCAACCGAAGTCCAGCACGTTGCAGCCTTGCAGGTCCTGGCCGTCGAGCCATTCCAGGCACAGGGCGGTGGTCGGATGGGTGCCGGTGCCGAACGCCAGGCCCGGGTCCAGCAGCAGGTTGACCGCCTCAGGCTCCGGGGCCGCGTGCCAGCTTGGTACGATCCACAGGCGCTGGCCGAAACGCATGGGCTGGAAGTTATCCATCCAGCTGCGCTCCCAGTCCTGGTCTTCGATCACTTCGCTATGGTGCTCGGGCAGCGGGCCGCCGGTCAGCAGTTCCATATGGGCAAACACGCTGCTGGCGTCGGTGCCGTCTTCGAACAGGGCCAGCAAGTGGGTGTGGGACCACAGCGGCGTGGTGTTCAGCTCAGGCTCGAAAATCGGCTGGTCTTCGGCGTCCATGAAGGTCACCGACACGGCGCCGACTTCGAGGAACGCGTCTTCATAGGTTTCGGCTTGTTCTGGGCTGATGGCGAGACGGACTTGCAGCCAAGGCATGGCGGGCACCTTTGAAAAAATGAGTGTGCAGCGGGGTGGGGCTGCGAAAGGGCGCAAGTTTACGCGAGAGCAGGCCAGAAGACGACACCACTGACAGCACGGGAGCCAAATGTGGGGGCTGGCTTGCCTGCGATGGCGGGGTGTCAGCTTGCTCATCAGTGTCTGGCCTACCGCTATCGCAGGCAAGCCAGCTCCTACAGGGTTTTGTGGTGTTCTTGTGTGCGCATAAACGACAAAACCGCCCGAAGGCGGTTTTGTGGGTGGAGCACAAACTTACTGGTTGGCCAGCTTGTGTTCCAGGTAGTGAATGTTCACACCACCTTCGCAGAAGCCTTCATCACGAACCAGATCCCGATGCAGAGGGATGTTGGTCTTGATGCCGTCGACCACGATTTCGTCCAGGGCATTGCGCATACGGGCCATGGCCTCGTCGCGAGTGGCGCCCCAGGTGATCAGCTTGCCGATCAGCGAGTCGTAGTTGGACGGAACCTTGTAGCCGCTGTACAGGTGCGAATCGACGCGAACGCCGTTGCCGCCTGGTGCATGGAAATGCTTGACCAGGCCTGGACTCGGGATAAAGGTTTTCGGGTCTTCGGCGTTGATCCGGCACTCCAGGGAGTGACCGTGCATCTTCACGTCGTCCTGGGTAAAGGACAGCACGTTGCCAGCGGCGATGCTCAGCATCTCCTTGACGATGTCGATACCGGTGACCATTTCCGAAACCGGGTGCTCTACCTGCACACGAGTGTTCATCTCGATGAAGTAGAAGCGGCCGTTCTCGTAGAGGAACTCGAAAGTCCCGGCGCCACGGTAGTTGATATCGATGCAAGCCTTGACGCAGCGTGCCAGGACTTCCTGACGTGCTTTTTCATCCAGGCCCGGTGCCGGAGCTTCTTCCAGGACTTTCTGGTGACGGCGTTGCAGCGAGCAATCGCGGTCGCCCAGGTGGATGGCGTGGCCCTGGCCGTCGGACAGTACCTGGACTTCCACGTGACGTGGGTTGGTCAGGTACTTTTCCAGGTAGACCATCGGGTTGCCGAACCAGGCACCCGCTTCGGAGCGAGTCTGCTTGGCCGCTTCGATCAGGTCTTCTTCCTTGTGCACCACGCGCATGCCGCGACCACCACCGCCGCCGGCGGCCTTGATGATCACCGGGTAACCGACTTCGCGACCAATGCGCAGGGCGGTTTCCTCGTCTTCCGGCAGTGGGCCGTCGGAGCCTGGAACGGTTGGCACGCCGGCTGCGATCATCGCGTCCTTGGCCGACACCTTGTCGCCCATCAGGCGAATGGTCTCGGCTTTCGGGCCGATGAAGGCGAAGCCGGATTTTTCCACCTGTTCGGCGAAATCGGCGTTTTCCGCGAGGAAGCCGTAGCCAGGGTGGATGCCGTCAGCGCCGGTCACTTCAGCCGCGGCGATGATGTTCGAGACCTTCAGGTACGAGTTCGTGGCCAGTGGCGGGCCAATGCAGATGCTTTCGTCCGCCAGTTTCACGTGCATCAATTCGGTATCGGCCGTCGAGTAAACAGCGACGGTCTTGATGCCCTCTTCCTTACAGGCGCGCAGGATCCGCAGCGCGATCTCGCCGCGGTTGGCGATCAGGACTTTTTGCAGTTTCTTCGCAGGTTTCAACATCGAAGGCGCTCCGCGGTTCAAACGATGGTGAACAGCGGCTGGTCGTACTCAACCGGCTGACCGTTTTCTACCAGGATGGATTCGATGACGCCGGCTTTTTCGGCCGTGATGTGGTTCATCATCTTCATCGCTTCCACGATGCAGATGGTGTCGCCCACTTTCACGGTCTTGCCCACTTCAACGAAGGCTGGCGAGGTCGGTGCCGGGGTGCGGTAGAAAGTACCGACCATTGGCGACTTGACCACGAAACCGTTCAGCGCAGGGGCAGCAGGTGCGGCAGGTGCAGCGCTAGCAGCAGGTGCGGCGGCTGGAGCAGCAGCGGCAGGCGCCGGCGCTTGCATCTGGGGTGCGTAGAACTGTTGGGCCGGGGTCTTGCTGTGACGGCTGATCCGTACGGATTCTTCGCCTTCCTTGATTTCCAGCTCGTCGATACCGGATTCTTCCAGCAGTTCGATCAGTTTCTTAACTTTACGGATATCCATGAATCATCAACTCCCAAGGGTCGGTCAGGGGCGTTTAGCCTGTTCTTCAATGTGTTCCAGGGCGGCCTCCAGGGCCAGTCGGTAACCGCTGGCGCCAAGGCCGCAGATCACTCCTACCGCTACGTCGGAGAAGTAAGAGTGATGGCGGAAAGCTTCGCGTTTATGCACGTTCGATAAATGCACTTCGATGAATGGGATGCTCACCGCCAGCAGCGCGTCACGTAAAGCAACACTTGTGTGCGTAAAAGCGGCGGGATTGATCAGGATAAAGTCCACGCCTTCGCTGCGCGCGGCGTGAATGCGATCAATCAATTCATACTCGGCATTGCTTTGCAGGTAGAGCAGATGGTGGCCGGCTTCACGGGCCCGTCGCTCCAGATCGAGGTTGATCTGTTCGAGGGTGACTGCACCGTACACACCCGGTTCGCGGGTGCCGAGCAGGTTCAGGTTGGGTCCGTGCAGAACCAGTAAGGTCGCCATCGGCTGTTCCTTGTTATTGATGTGGGTACGTCAGAACCCGGCGACTATGCCGCAAAGCCTTTGTGACTGTCCAGTTCTCTGCAATAGCCAGCACGATTAGCGAGGATTGCGCAAAATTTGTGACTAGGGCCTTGGATCCGGTCATTGGTAACACGGTTGAGAGTACACAGGAGATCAAATGTGGGAGCGGGCTTGCTCGCGAATGCGGTGTATCAGTCAACCTATCCATTACTGACCCACCGCATTCGCGAGCAAGCCCGCTCCCACATTTTTGATTCCCGTCTGATTTGGGAGATAGAGTCAGACGCGAAATGCCTGCACGGCCGTGTTGAGCTGCCCGCCGAGCACCAACAGATGCTCGCCCTGGCGGCGGCCTTGGCCAATGCGCAACAGGTTGTCCTCACCCAACTGGTGGATGCGCTCGCTGTTATCGCGGATCTCACTGACCGCGCCGCTCTGCTGGGCCGTTACATCGGCAATCCGGATGGCTGTGTCGGAAATGGTCTGGATCGCGCCGACGATTTCGTCCAGTGCGCCGTCGGCCGCTTCGGCTTGCTGGGCGGTGGCTTCGGCGTGTTCGACCTGGGCGCGCATGCCTTCCACCGATTGCCGTGCTGCGGTTTGCAGGCCGGCGATCAAGGTCTGGATCTCGGCGGTGGCGCCCGCCGTGCGCTGGGCCAGGGAGCGTACTTCGTCGGCGACCACGGCAAACCCACGCCCGGCCTCGCCGGCGCGGGCGGCTTCGATGGCGGCGTTGAGCGCCAGCAGGTTGGTCTGCTCGGCAATCGAGCGGATCACCGTGAGCACGTTGCCAATGGTCGCGGACTCTTCGGCGAGTTTCTCGATCATTTGCGCATTGCCCTGCACTTCGCCCACCAGCGCGTGCAGGCCGGTCAGGCTCAAGCCGATCACCCGTTGCCCATGCTCCACGGCCTCGCCGGCGCTGCGGCTGGCCCCGGCGGCCTGGCTGGCGTCACCCGCGACCTGCTGGATAGTGGCCTCCAACTCGCCCAATGAATCACGGATTTGCGCAGTGTCCCCGGCCTGGCGTTCGGCGCCGTCATGCAAGCCGCCGCTCAGTTCGGCCAGGGCGCGGCTGCTGCCGGCCACTTGCTCTGCATTTGCGCGAATAGTGCCCACCAGGTTCACCAGGTAAGTCCGCAGGCGATTGAGCGAGGCTTCAATATCATGCAGTTCACGGTTGGTTGCACCCAGGGCGATCTCCTGGCTGAAGTCGCCCTCGGCCCAGGTCGACAGGGCCGGCGCCAGGCTGGTCAGCACCCGCGCCAGGCGCCGTTGCAGGGTGTCGATGAGCAGGGCGATCAGCAGGATCAGGCCAATCATTACGCCTTGGATCACCCGCACTTCGCCCTGGATTCGAGCGTGCTGGGCGCGCACTTCGGGCTCCAGCGCAGCAATGGCGTGCTGCACGGTGTTGATTTTCAGGTGGGTGGCGGCGGCCAGTTCGGTACGTTTCTGGATTTGCTCGCGGGTCCGCGCCAGTTCGGAAGGGTAGCGCGTGAGCAGGCTGTTGAGCTCGCGCTTGAGGCCTACGCCGGTGTCTTCGGCGACCGTGGTTTCGCTGCTTTCCAGGCCCATCAACGCCGAAAAATCATCGCTGTTGGAGGCACTGCTGGCGGTCACGCCCAACAGTGGTAGCTGCTCAATCAAGTCCGCCTGGCTGCGGATGTTGGCCAGTTCACGCTCCACATCGGCCGCCAGCTCGCTGCGCCCACTGCTCACCAGTTTGTCCCGCGCCAGGGATAGCCGCCCCAGATGCTGCGCGGCGGCGAGCAACGGTGGTAGATAACGCGCCGCGTCCGGTGAGCTGACGCCGATGGCGTACTGGCTCAGTTGCTCCAGATTGGCCCCCAGCTCCCGCTCGGCTTGCAGCAGCAAGGCTTGTGGGTCGCCGGCCAGCTTGCCGGCGGCCAGCAGGTCGGTCTTGCTGAAACCCTCAAGGTCCAGCAAGCCGGGGCGCAATTTTTCGCTCAGCTCAGGCGGCAGTTCGTCCAGGTTCAGCGCCAGGCTTTCCAGGCTCTGGCCGGCAGCGCTCAGGCGCAAGGCATCGCCGCTGGCCAAATAGTCGTCGATATTGCGCGCGGTCTGGTTCTGGAAGGCTTGGGACAGGCCCAGGTAGCGCTCCATCAGCACATAAGGGCGTTCAAGCGCCCGTTGCGACCACCAGAGCGTAGCGCCCAGGGCCAGGCAAACGGCGACCAGCAGAAGGGTATTGAGATTTGTCAGCAGCTTCAGGCGCATGCGTGGTTTCAACCAACGGCGGAAGAATAAGTGCCTGAAGTTATTGCGTTTTCGTTACAGCGTTATGACGGACTGAGTGGAATCCGATGAAAAGGTGGCACTTTGCCTTGATGTGCCTGCGGCGTGTACGCGATTGCGCCCGGCGTCCTTGGCGCGGTACAGCGCTTCGTCGGCCTGGGCGGCCATCATCAGGCTGTCGGAGCCGTCGCACAGCTCGACCACTCCGGCGCTGAAGGTGCACCACAAGTCCTGGGGCTGGGCCGGGTAATGGATTTCGGCAAAGCGCCCACGGATTTCATCGAGCACTTTGCAAGCGGCGTCCAGGTCGGTGTCGGGCATCACAATGGCGAATTCTTCACCGCCGTAACGGCCGATGTAGTCGGTCTTGCGCAGGCGCTGCTTGAGAAACAGCGCCAGGCTCTTGATCACGCGGTCGCCCATGGGGTGGCCGTGGCTGTCGTTGACCCGCTTGAAGTGGTCAATGTCGAGCATGGCAAAGCTCAACGGCTTGTTCTCGCGGCGCGAGCGGAAGCTGCAGTCTTCCAGCAGTTGCAGGATATGGGTGTGGTTGTACAGGCCGGTCAGGCTGTCGCGCACCATCCGCGCCTTGAGGTGGCGGGCGCGGGCGGCGCGGTTGCGTACGGTGGTGATCAGGTGGCGCGGCTTGATCGGCTTGGTGAGGAAGTCGTCGCCGCCTTCGCTCATGGCGTCCAGCTGTTTATCCAGGTCATCTTCGGCCGACAGATAAATGATCGGCACGCTGACATAGCGGTCATTGTGGCGGATCACCTTGGCCAACTCGGTGCCGGTACAGGCTGGCATATACATGTCGAGGATGATCAGGTCGGGCTGGAAGTCCGCCAGCTCGGCCATGGCCTGGATCGGCTCGATCAGGGTGCGGGTGACGATCCCGGCGCTGTTGAGCAGGCGCTCGGTGTGCATCGCCTGGGCGCGGGAGTCGTCGATGATCAACACTTTATAGGGTTCGTACTGGGCGACGCAGGTCAGCACCTCGATTTTTTCCAGCAGGCTCGACGCCTCCAGGGTCCCGGTAAGGAACTCCTGGCCACCGGCGCGCACGGCGGCCAGGCGGGTGGGGGTGTCGGTTTCGTGCAGGCTGAAGAACAGCAGCGGCAGTTTCTGCTCCAGGCCTTCCTGGGCTTCGGCGGCCAACTTCAGGCCCAGGCCGGCGCCACAGAAGTCCACGTCCATCACAATCGCCGCCGGCAGGCGTTCGGCCATGGACGAACGGAAGGCGGCCACGCTGTCCAGAGACTGCGCACTCAAACCAAAGAATTCCAGCTGCTTGGCCAGGCGCTCGGCGCGGTCGTGATCGGCGAGCATCACGTAGATCGGCTTGCGCATTGGCGGCAGGAAGGTCTGATCCAACTGGTCGCCCTGACGCAGGCCGGTCCGCGACAGGCGCTGCATCAAACGGTTGAGGTCGGTGATCAGGTGACTGCTCAGGCGGCCGCGGTTTTCGTCCACGGCTTTAAGCGACTCGATGATGTGCCGGGCCAGTTGGCCATGCTCGGGTTGTTCGAAGCGTTCGGCAAAACGCAGCAGGCGCAGATTGGCCTCGCTGAGTTCATTCAATTCGGCGTTCGACCATTCGCTGCGCTGTAAACGCTGCCAGATCTCAAGAATTTGACGCGCCTGATGAATTACCCGCTGGGCAAAGTGGTGCTTGAGACGCTCACGACTGGGGTCTTCTGGCTCGGTCATATCCTGACTACTAGGTAAGGGTGCATGCTGAGGTCGACTGGTGGCTCTATGCTAGCACCTCTTTTCATTCGCACGAGTGTCATACGTCAATTAACTGCAGCGTCCTGTGGATTCATTTGCTGACCCTTGGGTCGCGTAGGCGCATCGGCGCCCATCCTTTATAGTTGAGTGCCAGCTTTACGCCACCTTGATTAAAAGCCCCGCACCGACGGGCACGATGGGGTAGGGTTGTGGTCGTAGCTATTGAACTCAAGTGACTGAAAGGATATCCGCCATGCTGGACTGGAAAAACCGTGCAGGCAGCGCCCCAGGCCCAAGCCCTGCGCCCAAGTCGGCCTCCCGCAGCTATTTTCGTAATCTGTTGATGAGCCGTGCCCTGATGACCCTGGTGGTGATTTACCTGTTGGTCACCGGTGGCCTGGGCTGGTATTGGAGCCAGGAGCCAGCGTTGTTCCCGGTCCAGCAAAACGCGCAAATTGCCGCCGAAAAAGACGGCAAGCAAATGGTCATCGGCTTTACCACTGTCGAAACCGTCAAGACCGTGGTGGGTACCCTGCTGAACAAGCCTGGTGGTTATATTTCCAATGACCGCTTCCCGCCTGGGTTGTGGATGGACAATATGCCCAGCTGGGAATATGGCGTGCTGGTGCAGGTGCGTGACCTGACCCGTGCCCTGCGCAAGGACTTCGCCCGCTCGCAATCGCAATCGGCAGAAGACGCCGACCTGGCCAAGGCCGAGCCGCGCTTTAACTTCGACAACAAGAGCTGGGTGCTGCCCTCCAGCGAATCGGAGTACCAGGAAGGCATCAACTCCCTGAACCGCTATCAGGCGCGCCTGTCCGACCCCAACCAGAAAGGCGCGTTGTTCTACGCGCGTGCCGACAACCTGAACAACTGGCTGGGCGATGTTGCTACCCGCCTCGGTTCGTTGTCGCAGCGCCTGTCGGCCAGTGTCGGCCGGGTCAAGCTCAATACCGCGCTGAAAACCGAAACGCTGGCGCCGGGCGAAGTGCCGCAGCTCGATGAAGAAGTGGTGGAAACCCCATGGATGCAGATCGACAACGTGTTCTACGAGGCCCGCGGCCAGGCCTGGGCCCTGTCCCACCTGTTGCGCGCCATCGAAGTCGACTTTGCCGACGTGCTGGCCAAGAAAAACGCCACCGTCAGCGTGCGCCAGATCATTCGTGAGCTGGAGGCGTCCCAGGAAACCCTGTGGAGCCCGATGATCCTCAATGGCAGCGGCTATGGCGTATTGGCCAACCACTCGCTGGTGATGGCCAACTACATCTCCCGTGCCAACGCGGCGGTGATCGACCTGCGTCAACTGCTGAACCAGGGTTGAGTCATGGTCGATAGCGCCAAGGAGGTCGCGCACCGCGCGGCCTCGGATGCCGAACACATCGCCTGGGTCGACGAGCAGGACAACCTGCTCGGCGCCCTGGTGCGTGCTGACCTGCGCGAGCGCGGGCTGATCGGGCGCGGCACCTACATCATGCTGTTTAACTCGAAGGGTGAACTGTGCGTGCACCGGCGCACCCTGAGCAAAGCCATCTATCCCGGTTATTGGGACGTGGCGGCGGGCGGCATGGTCGGGGCTGGCGAGACCTACGAGCAGTCGGCCGCCCGTGAGCTGGCAGAAGAATTGGGCGTCAGCGGTGTAGAGCTGACCGCCCACGACCACTTCTTTTTCGAGGACACGGGCAACCGGCTCTGGTGCTCGGCGTTTTCGGCGGTCTGGGATGGGCCGCTGCAGTTGCAGCCCGAAGAGGTGCTGGAAGCGCGTTTTATGTCCATTGAGGCAGTCCTGGCCGATATCGAGCAAAAGTCCTATTGCCCCGACTCCCTGGCCGCCTTAAAACGCTATCTGGCGGCGCGTCGCTAAAGTTGCATAAATTGGCGCCATTTGGCTCTTAGCAAGTAGGCTTTTTGCCGTTACACTGCGCGACTTTTCAAGCCGAACTGCCTTGGCGGTTCGGTAGCGCTGCCCCTGCCTGAGTGGGGCTTCGCGGTTGGTGGCCGGTTGACGGGCACTGATCAGTCTTCATCCTCCCAAGAGGATTGCCGGTGGCCAAAAAAGCCGCATCCTTCGCCGCCCTTGGTGGCCTGGTGTTTTCCACCGACGCAGGTCGGCATTGCCCGGACTGTCGCCAGCCCGTGGACGCCTGTACCTGCAAACAGACCCTGATTCCCGAAGGTGACGGTATTGCCCGCGTACGCCGCGAGAGCAAGGGCCGTGGCGGCAAGACGGTGACCACCATCACCGGCGTGCCTCTGGCGGCCGAGCCACTCAAGGAGTTGGCCACCGTGCTGAAAAAGCGCTGTGGCACCGGTGGCGCCCTGAAAGACGGAATCATCGAAATCCAGGGCGATCACGTCGAGTTGCTGTTGGCCGAGTTGATCAAGCTCGGTTACAAGGCGAAGAAATCCGGCGGCTAGCAGCCTCTGTGAAACCCGCACCGACGAGCGCGCTCGTCGTCTCCATGGTTTCACAGAGCCTGTTCCTGACCGGTGTCTAAACTCTGTCCTGCGAGCGGGGTCTACCTCTCTCACAGGCAAATCGTCATTTTCACTCTTTAGACTGCGCCAGCCTCTGACTTGGGTGGCGCTCTTCGACTTTATATAGGGGACTTCGATGTCCGTACGACGCACACGCAAAGACGATGGCAGCCAATGGACAGTTGCGGACAGCCGCAGTGTTTACGGGATTCGCCATTGGGGGGCCGGATATTTCGCGATCAATGATGCCGGTCGCGTTGAAGTCCGTCCGAACGGCCCGAACAGCTCGCCCATCGACTTGTACGAGCAAGTGGATGAGCTGCGCAAAAGCGGCCTGTCCCTGCCGTTGCTGGTGCGCTTCCCGGATATCCTGCAAGACCGCGTGCGCCAGCTGACCGGCGCCTTCGACGCGAACATCGAGCGCCTGGAATACCAGAGCAAATACACTGCGCTGTACCCGATCAAGGTCAACCAGCAGGAAGCGGTGATCGAGAACATCATCGCCACCCAGGACGTGTCCATCGGCCTGGAAGCCGGCTCCAAGCCTGAGCTTCTGGCGGTGCTGGCTCTGGCACCGAAAGGCGGCACCATCGTCTGCAACGGTTACAAGGACCGTGAGTTCATCCGCCTCGCGCTGATGGGCCAGAAGCTGGGCCACAACGTGTTTATCGTGATCGAGAAAGAGTCCGAAGTGGGCCTGGTGATCGAAGAAGCCGCCAACCTCAAGGTCAAGCCACAGGTCGGCCTGCGGGTGCGCCTGTCGTCCCTGGCGTCGAGCAAGTGGGCAGACACCGGTGGCGAGAAGTCCAAGTTCGGCCTGTCGGCGGCGCAGTTGCTGTCGGTGGTCGAGCGCTTCCGCGCCGCGGGCCTGGACCAGGGCATCCGCCTGTTGCACTTCCATATGGGCTCGCAGATCGCCAACCTGGCGGACTACCAGCACGGGTTCAAGGAAGCCATCCGCTACTACGGCGAACTGCGCAACCTTGGCCTGCCGGTGGACCACATCGACGTCGGCGGCGGCCTGGGCGTGGACTACGACGGTACCCACTCGCGCAACGCCAGTTCGATCAACTACGACATGGACGACTACGCCGGCGTGGTGGTGGGCATGCTCAAGGAGTTCTGCGACGCGCAGAACCTGCCGCATCCCAATATCTTCTCCGAGAGCGGCCGCTCCCTGACCGCTCACCACGCCATGCTGGTGGTGCAAGTCACCGACGTCGAGAAACACAACGACGACGTGCCGGTGATCGAGAACAAGGAAAGCCTGCCGGAAACCGTGCAATGGCTGGTTGACCTGCTGGGCCCGACCGACATTGAAATGGTCACCGAAACCTACTGGCGCGCCACCCACTACATGAGCGACGTGGCCGCCCAGTACGCCGACGGCAAACTGACCCTCGCGGAAAAAGCCCTGGCCGAACAGTGCTACTTCGCCGTGTGCCGCCGCCTGCACAACTCGCTCAAGGCCCGCCAGCGCTCGCACCGCCAGGTGCTGGACGAACTCAATGACAAGCTGGCCGACAAGTACATCTGCAACTTCTCGGTATTCCAGAGCCTGCCGGACACCTGGGCCATCGGCCAGGTACTGCCGATTCTGCCGCTGCATCGCCTCGACGAAGAGCCGCTGCGCCGTGCAGTACTGCAAGACCTGACCTGTGACTCCGACGGCAAGATCAAGCAATACGTCGACGAGCAGAGCATCGAGACCAGCTTGCCGGTGCACGGTTTGAACGAAGGCGAAGATTACCTGCTGGGCATCTTCCTGGTGGGCGCCTACCAGGAAATCCTCGGGGACATGCACAACCTGTTCGGTGACACCGACTCGGTGAACATCTACCAGCGCGACGACGGCACGGTCTACAGCGCCGGGATCGAGACCCACGACACCATCGAAGACATGCTGCGCTACGTGCACTTGTCGCCGGAGGAGTTGATGACCCACTACCGTGACAAGTGCGCCAGCGCGAAGATCACGGCGGCGGAGCGTACGCAGTTCCTGGATGCTTTGCGCCTGGGCCTGACCCGCTCCTCGTACCTGTCTTCCTGACTTATCAGATGCGCGGCGCCTCATCCACGTCATAACGGTCGCGCAGCGGAACGCCCATTTCCTCACGGAGGGCGTTTTCCGTGAAGGGATAAGGGTTGACGTTGGTCGCTGGAGTGTTGGGGTTATTGTCAAAGTCGAAAGGCGTGGCATCCGTGGGAATTCCAACCACTTGGTATTCCTCGTTGTTTACGGTTCTCGGCACTCCGCTTCTGAGGAGGGGGGCTCCATTAGCGTCCTTCAGGATTTGTTTGCCAGGTATGCCCGTCCCTGTGGCTCCATTGAACGCGTGAGCGAGTTCATGATGGAGCGTAATCTCCGGGGAGATGGAAAAGGTCTGGTCAAAGTCAGCGGGTTCGAAAACGATTTCGGGCTGGGTCGAAACTGAACCCGGTTTGTTGTCTTTTATATAACCAAACTCAGGGCGGAAAGGGTCTTTCCTGAGTTCAGCGTTTGAGGTGTACTCATTCCTGAATCCGTAGGCGCTAAAGCCTGGGGTGTGCGATTCGGTAAGGACGATAGGCCTATGCCCGTCTTCAACAAATTGATCCATGGCTTCGAGTGCTTTTTGACCCGCTGGTGAGGCTCTTAGTCGGTCTATAACATCTTCCGTCTGTTCTATGAATTGTTCTGTACCTTTTATTACCAGGCCTTTTCTACCGCTCTCGGAATATGTAACAGGGATGATTTTAGAGTTGCCTTGGTTGTTAATTGTGTCGGTAGACTTGGCATAGATCTTATCGTTTTTATCATAAGAGTTAATGGCGTCGGCGCCCTCGCCGCTATAAAAGGTAGTCCGGTAATAACCACTCAGTGTGTCATTGCCCCTTCCCCCGTTTAGTACAACCTTGCCAGGCCCAGCGTAAAGATGGTCATCTCCCCTGTCGCCGTTGAGGAATAACACTCTGTTGGCAGGACCAAAGCCTGCATACAGGTGATCGTTTCCTTTTCCTCCCGATATCGCAGCGTTGCCCGTGCCGGCAGTAATTGTGTCGTCGCCATCGCCGCCAGTTACCGCCATATCGCCGGTGCCCAAGCGTATGTGATCGTTTCCTTTTCCACCGATCACGGTCCCCACTCGCCCATTTGAAACAATATCGTCATCACCGTCGCCGCTGTTTATGTGCATTTCGATGTTGACGTACTTGTCGACGGTAATACGGTCATTGCCTCCAGCAGTGTTGATCCTCAGTGAGTGCGCGTTGTTGTTTGCTGTCAGTGGGAGTTTGTAGTCTTTGCCATTGATACGCGCGTTGAGCTGGTGGTTTGCGCCTACGGTAATACTGACGTTGTCAGCCCGGTCGGAGGTGGTAATCAGCACTCTGCTGACATCGGGCACACGCTTGCCTTGAGGGTCTGTTTTATAGGTTGAAATCTGCTGGATCTTGGTGTTTCCATCATCCGCTAAAACGCTGATATGTGGGGTGCCGACCGGTTCCGCCGGTGGAGTGACGCGTGGTGAAAGGGGGGCTGCGGTTGCTGGTGTCGGGAGTATATTCATTCACAGACCTACCTTGGATGAGAGGTGATGTTTGACCTCGAAGGTGTAAATGCTCTGTGGTCTGCTCCCCGAAAACAGCCAAGCTGTTTTGTAACAATCAACAGATAGCCCGCGTTCTCAGGGTTGGCCGAGCCAGCGGTCCTGTTTGTTCAGTCGCCACGCAATCGCCCACAACGTCAGACTGCGCACCGCCATAAACAGCAGGAACGTTATCCACAGCCCGTGGTTACCCAAACCCTGCAGCGCCCAGGCAAGCGGCAGCATAATTAGCACCGTCAGCAGCATGCCATTGCGCATCTCCCGCGCACGGGTCGCGCCGATAAACAAACCGTCCAATAAGTAACTCCACACCGCAATCAACGGCAGTACCGCAAGGTACGGCAGGTAGAGATCGGCGGTTGCGCGCACGCTGGGGATATCGGTCTGCATGGCGATAAACAGGTGCCCGCCGAAGGTAAACAGCAGGGCGAAGCCGAGACTGGCGATCAGCGACCAACCGCAAGCGACCACCAGTGAGCGGCGCAGGGCCTGACGGTCACGGGCGCCGATGGCGTGGCCGCACAGCGCTTCTACCGCGTGGGCCAAACCGTCCAGGGCATGGGCGGTCAGCAACAGCCCGTTGAGCAGCAGGGCATTGGCCGCGACGGTGGCATCGCCCAACCGTGCGCCTTGCACCGTGATCATGAAAAACACCGACTGCAGCGCCAGGCTGCGGATAAAGATGTCGCGGTTGACCGCCAGCAGCGCGCGCCAGCTTTGCCAGACCTTGAGCGCCGCCCAGGCGATATGCCCAGGGTAGGCGCGCAGGGCTTTTTGCGTGAGGGCCAGGCCGAGCAGGGCGCCGGTCCATTCGGCAATCACCGAGGCCCGCGCCGAGCCGACCACGCCCCAGTCCAGGCCCAGCACAAACCACAGGTTCAGGGCGATATTCACCAGGTTAGTGGTCAATAGAATCGCCAGCGGGGCCCGGGCGTTTTGCGTGCCCAGGAACCAGCCCACCAAGGCATAGGTAGCCAGGGCGGCGGGCAGGCCGAACAGGCGGGTGTGGAAGAACTCGCGGGTCAGTTGATTCAACTCGGCGGAGGGCTGCATCCACTCCAGCGCCAGGTGGCTCAGGGGAATGCCCACCGTGCCCAGCACCATCGCCAACCCCAGTGCCAGCAGCAGACCTTGCAGCAGGATTTGCCGCAGCGCCGCGCCATCATTGCGCCCGGCGGCCTGGGCGGCAAACCCGGTGGTGCCCATGCGCAGAAAGCCCATGGCCCAGGCCAGGAAGGTATACAGGCTGGCCCCTACGGCCACGGCGCCCAATTGGTGGGCGTGGGGCAGGTGGCCGATGACCATGCTGTCCACCAGCGCCACCAGCGGTACCGAAATATTCGACAGAATCATCGGCGCGGCCAGGGCCCAGACACGGCGGTGAGTGGGGCGATGACGCCAGTCGGTGAGTAAGGTGGACATGCGGGCTCCTTGGGGGAGCGGCATTGTAACGCTGCCTGGGCAGCATCGCAGACCCAATGTGGGAGCAGGCAAGCCAGCTCCCACAGCAGGTCCCAGCGTTGTGGGTGGCAATGTCGGCATGATGAAGGCTCATGGCTGCGCTGATGAGCTTTCGCTTCTGGCCAGCACGCGAGGCTGAGTTAAATACCCGCCTTCTCCTCAGAACAGCCAAACTCCATGGATAACTCCGATATCGCGATCACCCTGGTCCTGATCTCCGCCTTCATGCACGCCACCTGGAACGCTGTTGTCCGAGCCGGCAGCAGCCGCTTCATGACCCTGGCCATCGTCGATGGCACGGCGCTGGTGATCTGCCTGGCGGCGCTGCCGCTGGTCAATGTGCCGAGCCTGCAAGTCTGGGGTTATGTACTGCTCTCGGTGATATTGAATACGGTCTATCGCCTGTTTCTGATCAAGGCCTATGAGACGGGCGACTTCGGTCAGGTCTACCCGGTGATGCGTGGTGTGCCGCCGGTGCTGGTGGCGTTGTTTTCCTACTTTCTGCTGCATGAGCAACTGTCGTTCCAGGCGATGGCAGGGGTGTTGTTGATTTGCCTGGGGATCATCAGCCTGACATTTGTGCGCAGGATGACCGCGCACATGCTCAAACCAATCCTGATGGCGGTGGGCGCTGGAGTGTTTATTGCGTCCTACACAGTGGTGGACGCCAAGGGCGTGAGAGCCAGTGAAACGGTGCTGCAATACATTATTTACCTGACGGTGTTCCAGAGCATTCCTATCCCGCTGCTGGCGTTTTGCAAGGAGCGTGCGGCACTTGTCCAAACCATTGGCAGTCATTGGCGAGTGGGTGTCTTGGGGGGTGTTTTTTACCTGGCATCCTACGGCCTGGTGTTGTTCGCGCTGTCGCTGGACGCGGTGGCCAAGGTCTCAGCGCTGCGGGAAACCAGTGTTATTATCGGCGCCATTATTGCCGCGCTGTTCTTTCATGAACGGTTCGGCTGGCGACGGATGCTCTCGGCGTGCGTCATTGTTTGCGGGATCATCCTGATCAAAGTGAGCACTTGATGGCTCAGCGTCCTCCACCCACTGCGATGCTTCAGGCTTTTGTCAGCGCCGCGCAAACGGGCAGTTTCGCGCGTGCGGCATCTGAGCTTAACCTCACCGCCAGTGCCATCAGCCATCAAATTGCGGGCCTGGAAGAGTGGTGGGGCGTGCAGTTGTTTGAGCGGCACTCACGTGGCGTCAAGCTGACGTCGGCAGGGCACGCCTTGTTGCCGGTCACTGATGGGTTTTTCAAAGGGCTGGAGGCGGCGTTGCAGGTTCTCAATCCGCGCGAAGCCCAACCGTTGTACCTCTCGTGCACCTCTTCACTCTGTTCGACCTGGCTGATTCCCAGAGTGCATGGCTCGCATACTGACGCCTCGTTCAATCTCGACCTGGTGCTGACCAGCGCAGATATGAGCCCTGCCAGCCTGGGTGCTCATCAATTTGATGTCGCAGTAGTCATAGGGGGCGGGGACTATCCGGAGCATCATGTCGAGTTGCTGATGCGCGATGCGGTGTTTCCCGTATGTTCGCCGGCGTTTTATCGCGAGCATGGCGATATTGCGCCGAAGGATATCGCCCGGTACCCATTGATTCACCGGGCGGATGATCAGATCTGTCCGGGGTGGGAGAGTTGGTTTGCGTTCCAGGGGGTGGCGGCCCCCCCGTATCACCCTGGGCCTCGGTTTCCGGATTCGAGCCTGGCTATAAGCCTTGCGCTCAAGGGGGCTGGGATCGCACTGGGCAGGACGGCGTTGGTATATGACCAGTTGGAAGAGGGGGGATTGGTTGCCTTGAGCAGCCCGGTGATGATGTCGCCGGCGGCGTACTACATTATTTGCCGCAAGGGTCGACAGTCCGAGCCGGCCATCGCCCGGTTGATTGAGTGGCTCAAGCTCAGCGCGGGTGAGTTTCTGCGGGAGGTTGGGGCGAGGCATCCGCAAATAGCGGGCGCTGGAGCATTTCAGAGGTAGGGTTTGACCTGACTTGGTCTGTACACAGAACCAAATCGCCCTCCGTCGGTCAATGTGATCGCCACCATAACCCGCTTCACTGGCGCTGATATATAGTTCACCCCTCAGACACCCTCACAACGAGTGCCCCATGCTTAACAAAGGATTGTTCCTGGCCTGCGCGCTGGCCCTGCTGAGCGCCTGCGATTCTTCCGACAAACCAGCAGCGCCAGCGGCCCCTGCGGCAGCGGTGACGGCGCCGGCCAAGGCCGCGGTAGACGTGGCGACGCTCAAGCAGCGTTATGCCGGCCGTGAGTTAAGCGTGGTGGACGTGTCTGAGGTGCAACTGGATGGCGCCAGCACCTTGTCGGTGAGTTTTTCGATTCCGCTGGACCCGGACCAGAAGTTCGCCGACAAGCTGCACCTGGTGGACAGCAAATCCGGCAAGGTCGACGGTGCCTGGGAGCTTTCCGACAACCTGATGGAACTGCGCCTGCGTCACCTGGAGCCCCAGCGCAAACTGGTGCTGACCGTGGACGCCGGCCTGCGTGGGGTGAATGACGCCAAGCTCGCCGCCGAGTACGTCAGCCGCCTGGAAACCCGCGACCTGCAAGCCACCGTCGGCTTCGCCAGCCGTGGCACCCTGTTGCCCACCCGTCTGGCCGAAGGTTTGCCGGTGATCGCGCTGAATGTCGACAAGATCGACGTCGAATTCTTCCGCATCAAGCCCGAATCGCTACCGGCGTTTCTCGCCCAGTGGGGCCGCAATACCAGCCTGCAAAGCTATGAGTCCCGTGAACTGCTGCCCATGGCCGACCTGGTGTACGGCGGCCGTTTCGACCTGAATCCTGCGCGCAACACCCGTGAAACCCTGCTGCTGCCCATCGCCGGCCTCAAGCAACTGCAACAGCCGGGCGTGTACCTGGCGGTGATGCGCGCCTCGGGCACTTACAACTATTCGCAACCGGCCACGCTGTTCACCCTCAGTGATATCGGCCTGTCGGTGCACCGTTACGCCAACCGCCTGGATGTGTTTACCCAGGCGCTGGAAGGCGGCAAGGCACTCGATGGCGTCGAGCTGGAAATCCTCGATGCCGAAGGCCGCGTGTTGGGCCAGGGCAAGACCGAGAAGGGCGGCCACGCCGAACTGCCATTGCCGAAAAAGGCCCAGGTACTGCTGGCCAAGCAGGGCGAGCAAACCAGCCTGTTGCGCCTCGACAGCGCAGCGCTGGACCTGGCCGAGTTCGATATCGGCGGCCAGCCCGCGCACCCGCTGCAATTCTTTGTGTTCGGCCCGCGTGATCTGTACCGCCCTGGCGAAACCGTGCTGCTCAACGCCCTGCTGCGCGACAAGGACGGCAATGCCGTCAAGCCGCAGCCCGTGAGTGTCGAAGTGCGCCGCCCGGATGAGCAGGTCAGCCGCAAATTCGTATGGGACGCCGATGCCTCTGGCCTCTATCAGTACCAGTTGCAGTTGGCCGGCGAAGCGCCGACCGGGCGCTGGCAGCTGGTGTTCGACCTGGGTGACGGTAAGCCGCAGCTGTATGAATTCCTCGTCGAGGACTTCCTGCCCGAGCGCCTGGCCCTGGAACTCAAGGGCAGCGACACGCCGTTGAGCCCGGCGGACAACGCCGTTATCCAGGTCAACGGCCGCTACCTCTACGGCGCCCCGGCGGCGGGCAATCGCCTGAGCGGGCAAGTGTATGTGCGCCCTCTGCGCGAGGCGGTCAAAGCCCTGCCGGGCTACGAGTTTGGCTCGGTAACGGAAGAAGAGCTGAGCCAGGATTTTGAACTGGACGAAAGCGTGCTCGATGCCCAGGGCCAGGAAAAGCTGACCCTGGAAAGCAAATGGAGCGAGGCCAAGTCGCCGCTGCAACTGATCGTGCAGGCCAGCCTGCAAGAATCCGGCGGGCGCCCGATCACCCGCCGCCTGGTACAGCCGGTATGGCCGGCCGAGCAACTGCCCGGCCTGCGCGGCTTGTTCGATGGCAAGGAGACCGATGGCGATGGCCCGGCGGAATTCGAAGTACTGCTGGCCAACCAGCAAGGTGACAAGCTGGCGGCGGACAACCTCAAGGTCCGCCTGATCCGCGAGCGCCGCGACTACTACTGGAACTACTCGGACAACGACGGCTGGAGCTATCACTACAACGAGAAATTCCTCAACCTCGATGAGCAGACCGTCAACATCAAGGCCGGCGATACGGCCAAGGTCAGCTTCCAGGTGGAGTGGGGCCCTTACCGCGTCGAAGTCGAAGACCCACAGACCGGGTTGATCAGCAGCAAGCGCTTCTGGGCTGGCTACCAGGCTCAGGACAACACCGAAGGCGGCGCCGTGCGCCCGGACCAGGTCAAGCTGGCGCTGGACAAACCGGCATATGGCGATGGCGATACGGCCAACGTCACCGTCACCCCGCCGGCAGCCGGCAAGGGCTACCTGTTGGTCGAATCCAGTGAAGGCCCGTTGTGGTGGCAGGAAATCGAGGTGCCGGCCGAAGGCAAGAGCTTTGCAGTGAAGCTCGATCCGAAATGGTCGCGTCATGATCTGTATGTCAGCGCGTTGGTGATCCGTCCCGGCGAGCGCAAAGCCAACATCACCCCCAAACGCGCCGTGGGCTTGCTGCACCTGCCGTTGGATCGTACCCAGCGCAAACTGGGCCTGACCCTGACTGCACCGGAAAAAATGCGCCCCAAGCAGCCACTGACGGTCAAGGTCGCGGCAAAAAATGCCGATGGCAGCGTGCCGAAACAGGTGCATGTGCTGGTGGCGGCGGTGGACGTGGGCATCCTCAATATCACCGAGTACCCGACCCCGGATCCGTACTCCAGCCTGTTCGGCCGCAAGGCGTATGGCGTGGATCAGTTCGATATCTATGGGCAGTTGATCGAAGCCGGCCAGGGCCGCCTGGCCAGCCTGGCCTTTGGTGGTGACGCGGCGCTGGCCAAGGGCGGCAAGCGCCCGGACACCAGCGTCACCATCGTCGCCCTGCAAAGCGCGCCGGTGACCCTGAACGAGAAAGGCGAGGGCGAAGTCAGCGTCAATATCCCCGACTTCAACGGCGAGCTGCGCCTGATGGCCCAGGCCTGGAGCGATGACCGCTACGGCATGGCCGAAGCCAAGACCGTGATCGCCGCGCCCTTGATTGCCGAACTGTCGGCCCCACGCTTCCTCGCTGGCGGCGACCAGACGCGTCTGGCGCTGGACCTGTCCAACCTGTCGGGCAAGGCACAGAAGCTCGATGTGCAACTGACCGCCGAAGGTCAACTGACCCTGCTGGGCGAGCCATCGCAAAGCGTGCAACTGACCCAGGGCCAGCGCACCACCTTGCAGATTCCAGTGCGTGCGCTGGGCGGTTTTGGCCAGGGCAAGATCAAGGTTACGGTCAACGGCCTGGACCTGCCGGGCGAGAACCTGCCGGCGTTTACCCGCGAATGGACATTGGGTGTGCGCCCGGCTTATCCGGCGCTGCTCAAGCAATACCGCGCAGTGCTCAAGGACGAAGCCTGGAGCCTGCCGGACAGCGAACTGGCCCTGTTTGAACCGGCCGGGCGTGAGGCGCTGTTGAGCCTGTCGAGCCGCCCGCCGTTGAACCTGGGCGAGCAGATTCGTGCGCTCAAGGCCTACCCGTATGGCTGCCTGGAGCAAACCGCCAGCGGCCTGTACCCGTCGCTGTACGCCGACGCCGCCGTGCTGACACGCCTGGGGTTGACCGGCGAGCCGGATGCCGAGCGCAAACGCAAGATCGAACTGGGCATCGAGCGCCTGCTGGGCATGCAGCGCTACAACGGCAGCTTTGGTTTGTGGGGCGCCGATGGCGAGGAAGAATACTGGCTGACGGCGTACGTCACCGACTTCCTGCTGCGCGCCCGCGACCAGGGTTTTGCCGTACCGCCTGAAGCGCTGAAAAAGGCCAGCGAACGCCTGCTGCGCTATGTGCAGGAACGCAATCTGATTGAAGTCGACTACAGCGACAACGCCGACCACACGCGCTTCGCCGTGCAGGCCTACGCCGGGCTGGTGCTGGCGCGCAGTCAGCAGGCGCCGCTGGGCGCATTGCGCAGCTTGTTCGAACGCCGCAGCGATGCGCGTTCCGGCCTGCCCCTGGTGCAGTTGGCGATTGCCTTGCAGAAAATGGGCGACCAGCCGCGCGCCGACCAGGCATTGCTTGCCGGTTTGGCGGTCAAGCGCAAAGCCAATGAATGGCTGGCCGACTACGGCAGCCCACTGCGTGATCAGGCGATGATCCTGGCCTTGCTGGAAGAAAACGACCTGGCCAAGGGCAAGCGTGAAGAGCGCCTGTTCGAGCTGTCGGACCAGATGGCGGCCAGCCCATGGCTGTCGACCCAGGAGCGCAACTCGCTGTTCCTCGCCGGCCGTGGCCTGCTGGGCAAACCGGAAACCAATTGGACGGCGCAGTTGAGCAGCGGCGGCGAAACCCGCGAGCTGAACAACGGCCAGTCCGGCCTGAAGTTGGAAGGCCCGTTGCTGGCTTCACCGCTGACCCTGCGCAACCCGGGCAGCGAGCCGATTTACCAGCAACTGAGCATCTCCGGTTATCCACAGCACGCGCCGGTAGCGGGTGGCGAAAACCTGAGTATTCGTCGTGAGTACCTGGGGATGAACGGCCAGCCGCTGAACCTGCAAAACCTGCGCAGCGGCGACCTGGTGCTGGTGCACATTGCGGTCAGCGCCAACAAGCAACGGGTGCCGGATGCACTGGTGGTCGACCTGCTACCAGCTGGCCTGGAGCTGGAGAACCAGAACCTGGGCCAAAGCGCCGCCAGCCTGGAAAACGCCAGCAGTCAGGTCAAGGAATGGCGCGAGTCGATGCAGAATGCGTCGATCAAGCATCAGGAATACCGCGATGATCGCTATGTGGCCGCGCTGAACCTGGACGGCTACGGCACCACGCACCTGCTGTACCTGGCCCGCGCTGTCACGCCTGGGACTTATCGCGTACCGCCGCCGCAAGTGGAGTCGATGTACCGGCCGAACTGGCAGGCAGTGGGGGATACCCCAGTGGATATGGTGATCAAGGGGCGTTAAGCGCCTTCTGTAGGAACTGGTGCTGCCTTTAATGTGGGAGCTTGCCCGCGATAGCGGTTTTTCAGCCGATGTATTCGGCGACTGACACACCGCTATCGCGAGCAAGATCGCTCCCACAGGGTCTGTATTTAATGCACAACCCAACTGAGCAGCCACAACCCCAGCATCAACCAGATAATCCCCATGATGATCGAGGCCCGCATAAACGCCCGGACTGCCGAGTACAGCAGCATCAGGCCAATGATCAGGGTGATGATGCTGATGATCGAGGTGTCCATGCCCAGGGTGCGCGACAGGCCGTCGATAAAGTTGCCGCCGGCATTGGTCAGGGCGCCGAACAAGCCGCTGAGCCCATCGACGATAAAGCGGATGACCGAACCGAGCGCCTGGCCCAGCCATTCGAAAAAGCTTTCTACCTGCATATGAGTTTCCTGATGAAAGGGTGGGCGTATCTGCCGGACCTGAGCCTTTGGTCGCCAATCCCTTGGGCGAGTTCCCTAGAAGCATAGAGGTTTGCCCGTTTGAATTTGCGAATAGTTGCACGCGCTACCCTGGGTAGCCTGCTGGTGGTGATAGCTCTGCTGTGGCTGGCCGACCGCCTCTGGCCCCTGCCGTTGCCCAAGGACGATCTGGCCCGTGTGGTACTGGCGGAGGACGGCACGCCGTTGTGGCGCTTTGCCGATGCCAACGGCGTATGGCGTTACCCGGTGGCGACCGATGAAGTCTCGCCGTATTACCTCGATGCGCTGCTGACCTACGAAGACCGTTGGTTCTACCAGCACCCCGGCGTCAACCCGCTGGCCCTGGTGCGGGCGACCTGGCAGAACCTGACCGGCGCGCGGGTAGTGTCTGGCGGCAGCACCTTGTCGATGCAGGTGGCGCGCCTGCTCGATCCCCATTCGCGCACCCTGCCGGGCAAGTTGCGCCAGCTGTGGCGCACCGCGCAGCTGGAGTGGCACCTGTCCAAAGACCAGATCCTCAACCTGTACCTCAATCGCGCGCCCTTTGGCGGCACCTTGCAGGGCGTGGCGGCAGCCAGTTGGGCGTATCTGGGCAAGTCGCCGCAACAGCTGACCCACGCCGAAGCAGCGTTGCTCGCGGTACTGCCCCAGGCACCGAGCCGTCTGCGCCCGGACCGTCACCCGCAGCGCGCCCAGGAGGCCCGGGACAAAGTGCTGCGGCGCCTGGCCGAGTTCCAGGTGTGGCCGCAATCGGCGGTCGACGAAGCCCTGGAAGAACCCCTGTTGCTGGCGCCGCGCCTGGAGCCCAGCCTGGCGCCGCTGCTGGCGCGCCGCCTGAACCGTCCCGACAGCCCGCCGCTGATTCGCACCACTCTCGACGCGACCCTGCAACGCCGTCTCGAAGACCTGCTGCTGGGTTGGCGCGCGCGGCTGCCGGAGCACACCTCGGCCGCGATCCTGGTGGTCGAAGAAGAAAGCATGGCCGTGCGCGCCTACCTGGGCTCGGTGGATATCAACGATGCGCGGCGCTTTGGCCATGTGGATATGATCAGCGCCCTGCGCTCGCCGGGCTCGACCCTCAAACCCTTCCTGTATGGCATGGCTTTGGACGCGGGGCTGATTCACTCCGAATCGCTGTTGCAGGATGTGCCTCGGCGCTATGGCGATTACCGGCCGGGCAACTTCTCCATGGGCTTTACCGGCGCGGTGCCGGCCAGTACGGCGCTGTCCAGCTCGCTGAACCTGCCGGCGGTGCAACTATTGGAAGCCTATGGGCCCAAGCGCTTTGCCGGCGAAATGCGCATCGGCGGCATGCCCCTGGCGCTGCCGGCGCTGGCCGAGCCGAACCTGGCGTTGATCCTGGGCGGCGCCGGCAGCCGCCTGGAAGACCTGGTCGGTGGCTACAGCGCGTTGGCCCGTGACGGCAAGAGCGCGGCCATCCGTTTGCAGCCCGATGATGTGCTCAAGGAGCGGCCGTTGTTATCGCCGGGTTCGGCGTGGATTGTGCGGCGCATCCTCAGTGGCCAGGCGCGGCCGGACCGTGATCCCCGGGCCGAGTTGGTGCAGCGCCCGGTGTTGGCCTGGAAGACGGGCACCAGCTACGGCTTTCGCGATGCCTGGGCCATTGGCGTCGGGCCGCGCTATTTGATTGGTGTGTGGATCGGCCGCCCGGACGGCACCCCGGTGCCCGGCCAGTTTGGCCTGGCGTCGGCGGCGCCGTTGATGCTGCAAGTGCACGATGTGTTGACCAACCGTGACAGCCAGCGCGGCATTACCGCACCCGTTAAACCCGTGCCGATGAATGTCGGCGTGGCGGCGATCTGTTGGCCCCTGGGCCAGCCCATGAGCCGCAGCGACGCCAATTGCCGGCGCCAGCGGTTTGCCTGGACGCTGGACAACACCACGCCGCCGACCTTGCAGGCCCTTGACCAACCTTTGGGTGTCGGCTTGATGGAAACCGTGTGGGTCAATGCCAAGGGCCTGCGCGTGGCGGCCAGTTGCCCAGGCGCGGTATCGCGGGACATTGCCCTGTGGCCGGCACCGCTGGAACCGTGGTTGCCGAGGATCGAGCGGCGTGACGCACGCATCCCCGCGCCAGACCCGGATTGCCCGCCACCAGCGCTGGCGGCGTCGTCGCCGTTGTCGGTGGTGGGTGTGCGTGAGGGCGATCAACTGCGCTTGCCGGCGGGCAGCCAGCAGCAACTGCGCCTGAAGCTCTCGGCCCTGGGCGGCAGTGGGCGGCGCTGGTGGTTCCTCAATGGTGCGCCGCTGGGCGACAGTGCCAATCAGGACAGCATCAATGCCAGCCTGGAGCAGTTGGGACGCTATCAACTGAGTGTGCTCGATGAGGCGGGGCAGACGGCCAGGGTTGAGTTCAGCGTGGTTGATTAGATCGCCATCGCAGGCAAGCCGGCTCCCACAGTTTGATTTGTTAACACCGTCCAATGTGGGCGCTGGCTTGCCTGCGATAGTGCCCTGACAAGCAGCGCAAATTTATTTGCCATCCCCGCCTTTGAGCCTGAAGCTATACCCCTTCAGGAGCGCCCCATGAATCTCGAACACCTTACCGAACGCATGCATCGCATCCGCGATAACAACGACTGGAAACAATTCCACAGCCCGAAAAACCTGGCCATGGCCGCCAGCGTAGAGATGGCCGAGCTGGTGGAAATTTTCCAGTGGCTGAGCGAAGACCAGTCGCGCCAGTTGCCCGCCGACAAACTCGCCCATGCCGGCCAGGAAGTGGGGGACATCGTGCTCTATCTGCTGCTGCTCTGCGGTGAGCTGGGCCTGGATATGGATCAGGTGGTCAGCGCCAAGCTGGCCGACAACGAGCGGCGGTTTACCCATGAGTGATCGCCATTTCGACCAGTTGGCCACGCGTTTTGCCGAGAAGATCTACGGCGGTGCCAAGGGCGCGATTCGCCTGGCGGTGTTGCAGGCCGACTTGACCGAGGCCCTGCCGGAGCGGCCGTTGCGCGTGCTGGATATCGGCGCCGGCCTGGGCCATATGTCGTTGTGGCTGGCCGAGCGCGGGCATCATGTGACCTTGGCCGAGCCCGCCGAGCCGATGCTCGAAGGCGCCCGCCAGCGGTTCGCCGCAGCGGGGCAGAGTGCAACGTTCATCCAGGCGCCCTGGCAGGACCTGTTGGGTCAGCTCACCGAGCCCTACGACCTGGTGCTGTGCCACGCCGTGCTGGAATGGCTGGCCGAACCCCATGCGATCCTGCCGGTGCTGCACCAGTTGACGGCGCCGGGTGGCTGGTTGTCCCTGGCGTTCTATAACCGTGATGCGCTGATTTACCGCAACTTGCTCAAGGGCCACTTTCGCAAGATGCGCAAAAATGACATGGCCGGCGAAAAACAGAGCCTGACCCCGCAACAGCCCCTGGACCCACGGGAACTGGCGGCGCAACTTGAAGGCCTGTGGCAGGTCGAAAGCCAGAGCGGGGTGCGGGTCTTCCACGACTATATGCCGGTGGAATTCCAGGCCCGCGCCGATTTGCAGGACTTGTTGGAGATGGAACTCGCTCACCGTCGTCACCCAAGCTTTGCCGGACTTGGGCGTTATTTGCACTGGATCTGCCGTCCGGTTTAAGCGGCCCAGTCTGCGGAGATCGAAATGAAGCGCTGTGCATTGATCCTGCTGTGCCTGGGGCTGGGGGCCTGCTCCAGCAACAACCCGTATGTGGCGGCCTCCAAGCCCATGCCGCCGGCGCCTGCCCAGGCGGCCAACACCTTTGATGCCAGCGCCTACCCGGCGCCGGTGCGTGACTACGGTGCCTATCGCAATTGGGCCTGGCGCAACGGCCAGTTGCCGGCCGGCTCGGCCTGGGCAGATCCTGCGCAGATCGCCGAAGCCGTCAGCGGTGCCCTTGACCAGCGTGGCCTGCGGCCGGTGCATGACCAGCGCGCGCCGGACTTGCTGGTCAGCGCCGATGTGCATCTGGAAAAACGCCTGCGCCAGGTGCAGGACGATTATGGCTACGGCTACGGTGGCTACAACCGCTATGGCAACGGCTACGGCATGTACAACTCGGTGCCGATCGTGCGCACCTATGAAGTGCAAGTCGTGGTGGTGCGCGTCAACCTGTTCGACGCCCGCACGGGCCAGGCGGTATGGAGCGCCAGCGCCGAAACGGGCAGCCAGGGCAGCCTGAGTGAACGCGGCGATGCCTTGCGCCAGGCTGTGCAGAAGGCCATGACGGCGTATCCTCCCAGTTAACAGCTATTCTCATTTCAGGCTCGGTTTGCCCTTTGGAGAACTACCATGTTGCGTCGTATCGCTTTGCTCGCTTTTGCCGTGCTGCTGGGTGGTTGCCAGACTCATCAGGTCAATCACGATTTTGACGCCAGCCGCGACTTTGCCGCCTACCGCAGTTGGGCCTGGAAAGACCCGGCGTTGCAGTACCGCCCTGACGATCCGCGGATCAAGAGCGACCTGACCGAGCAGCGCATCCGCCAGGCGGTGGCCGATCAGCTCGACCAGCGCGGCTTGCGCCCGGCAGCTCCCGGGGCCAAGGCAGACCTGAACGTGCAGGCCTACCTGATCGTCGAAGACCGCCAGCAGCAAGTCACCACCAACTACGGCGGCGCCTGGGGCGGCCCGTGGAATGGCTACTGGGGCGCACCGATGTACAACGAAACCCGCAACGTCACCTACAAGGTCGCGACCCTCCAGATCGACTTGCTCGACGGCAAGGACGGCAAGCTGGTGTGGCGCGGCAGCGACGAACAGATGATGAGCAACTCGCCCAGCCCCCAGGACCGCAGTGCGGCGATCCGGGCGACAGTGACCAAGGTGCTGTCCAACTATCCGCCACGCTAAGTTGTACTCGGTCCGTGTAGGGCCGCTGCATCACTGCGATGCGGGCGCTGCGGTTTAACAGGTACACCGAGGCGATCCCTTCGCAGCCTCGCCGGGGCTCGACAGCTCCCACATTCGATCTGTGTTTCCAAGATAGATTTGCAGGTGCCGCGGCTCCCCTGTGGGAGCTGTCGAGCCCCGGCGAGGCTGCGATGGGATCGCCTCCTTACACCCGATCCACTGAGGTGCCCGCATCGCAACAATACGGCGGCCCGACAAGCCAGCATCAGGCGCTGTTTATTTCCGTCAGTCGCCAAAGTGGCGACTTGCCAGCGCACCTGCCAAGCCTTGTCTACACTGCTGTTGACTACAGGAGAGTAAGCGCTCGGCAGTTCGCCGGCAAAGGAGTGCTCGATGTCTCCCCGACTTCGTTCTGGCCAGCGTGGCGCAATCGGTCTGGTGTTCGCCGGCACCCTGGCCTTGGCCCTGGTGTTTCTGTTGCTGGTGGTCGATAGCGGCCGCCTGTACCTGGAAAAGCGCAAGCTGCAGGCCGTCGCCGACACTGCCGCCCTGGAAGCCGCCAATCGTGGCGGGCAGTGTTCAGGCAGCACCACCGCCGTCGATTACGCCAAGCAGAATGCCACCCGTAACGGCTTCACCGTTGTCGCCAACGACAGCAGCCGCGCATTGGCGGTGACGTGTGGGACGTTGCTGACCAATGCGGCCAATATCCGTGTCTTTACTGCAGATGCCACCAAGAATGAAGCCATCCGCGTCGTTGCTACCCGCACGGTGACCACCGGTATCGCCAACGGGGTCTGGAGGTTGTTCAGCGGTACGTATAACGCTAATACGACATTGAGCGCGACGGCCGTTGCGGCGCTGGCGACTCCGGTGGCGGCACTCACAATCCGCAGCACGGCAGTCGTTGTCGATACAGCCAGCAAGGCTTCCACTCTCAATGCTCTGTTCGGAGGGTTGTTGGGCGGTGGCCTGAACCTGTCGGTGGCCGGGTGGAATGGTTTAGTTAATACCAATATCTCTCTACTGAGTTACCTGGACCGGCTAAAGCTCGACCTGGGCCTGACAGCGGTCGGCTATACCGAAGTTCTTGGCAATACCGTCGGTGTTGGTCAGCTCATTCAAAGTGCAATCAATGTATTGGACCCCACCAACACATTGGCCACAGATGTGACGATTGTCGGCTTGAACGCGCTCAAGACGGCGGCCGGTGCCACTCAAGTGGTGTTGGGCGATATTCTGCAGATTGCAAGTGGCACGGATGTGGCGTCTCTGGCAGTGAACATGCGGGTGTTTGATCTGATCGAAGGTTTTGTGCAACTGGCCAACAAGAAAAATGGCCTGCTGGCTAGTGTTCCGATCAACGTGCCTGGAGTGGCGCAAATCACTGCGACCGTTCAGGTTTTACAGCCGCCTCAACTATCTGCGGTCGGCAATCCAGCCAAAGCTGTAGCAGCGGGGCATAATCCTGAAACCGGTCCGAATCGCATCTATGTGCGCACGTCTCAATTGCGGGTTCTGCTCTCGGTCAACTTGCCCGTAATGAACACAGTCCTGGATCTGGTGAACGGGGTGGCTGGATTGGCAGGACCACTGGCAAATACGGTGGGTGCACTGCTACAGCTGAATGTTGTGGGCGCGATCAATGCGCTGACGTGTGGCTTGGGAGCACTGTGTACTTCGCCCAGCCTGCAGATTCTGGACTCGCCTGTCCGTGTGGATATTGCGGTGGAAGCCGCCAGTGCCAGTAGTTGGGTGACAGCCTACAGCTGCGCAAGTCCTACCAATAAAAGCCTGACAACCAGCACCAATACCTCGCTGGTCAATTTGAAACTGGGTCAGGTTGATGGCTTGTCCAGCATTTTCGGCAGCAGTCAAACTCCGCCCCAGATGGTTGTGAAACCATTGAAGGTCGTGGATATCGGTACCGAGTCATGCCGCCGCTTTTTGATATTCAACGACTGCAACGCCCGTGTTCCCTCCGTGGGGGGTGGTATTGGGTTATCTGCCAACATTGATGTGGGTGGGAGTAAAAACCTTGCCCATACATACCTGTCTCCCAATTTGCCGGAAATTTCGCAGCCACCGTTTTATTACGCTTACACCACTAGCAATATCGTCAGCGGGCTCACAGACCCGGCCAAGGGGACGGCAGCAGGTCTTGTTCTAAATATGTACGGCCCACAACCCGGAAATGAAAACTTACTAGGTAATATCATTGGTGGTCTTGGAACCGTGTTTAACAGCGTAACGTCCCTGTTGATCAATACCATCAAAACCACACTGACACCGTTGCTGGACTCGCTGATAAACACCCTATTACTAGCCTTGGGCGTCGACCTGAACAAAGTGGATGTAGGTGCCAACCTGAGTTGTCAATCAGGCCGCGCCTACCTAGTCATCTAACCCCCCACCCACCACCGGCAACTCCACGCAAAACCGCGCCCCATGTTCACTGTTGGCGACGCTCAGGCGTCCGCCCATGTTTTCCACAATGCCGTAGCTCACCGATAACCCCAGCCCGGTGCCGACGCCAATCGGTTTGGTGGTGAAAAAGGGCTCGAAAATCCGCTCCAGCAGCCGTGCATCAATGCCGCCGCCATTGTCTTCGACCCAGATGCGTACATGGCGGCTGTCGTGTTCGCTATACAGGGCGATCCATGGGCGAAAATCGTGGTTTTTTTCGTGTCGCGCCATCAGCGCATCGCGGGCGTTGACCATCAGGTTGATCAGTACTTGCTCCAGTTGGTCGACATGGCCGTTGACCTGCACCTTGAAGTCCATGGGCGTGATGCGCAGATCCACACCTTTACCGCGCAGGCCTTCGCCCAGCAGTGATTGCGTACCTTCCACCGCCTGGGCCGGGTCGAAGGGCTGTTGCTCGACCTCCGAGCGGCGGCCGAACACGCGCATGTGGTCCACCACCCTGGCCGCACGCTGGACCTGTGCATCGATGCGCTGGAGTTTTTCCGTCAGGTAGTCGAGTTGCACGTCGCCGTTGCCCAGGCGCTTGAGCACGTTGGCGATGGCCATACGCATGACGTTCAGCGGCTGGTTGATCTCATGGGCCAGGCCGGTGGCCATCTCGCCGAGGGTGGCCATTTTCGCGCTTTGGGTCAGTTGTTGCTGGGAGCGGCGCACTTCGGTGTTGTCGCGGCCCACGGCCTGGATTTCCTGCAACTGGCCGTGCTCGTCGAACACACCACGGTCGGACCAGACCCACCACGCATGTTCGCGTCCCGGCAGTTGCAGGCTGATTTCGGCGGTGCTGACCGGGAATTCCGGGCTCAGTTGGCCGATGCGTTTTACAAAGGCGTTGCGTTGTTCGTCCGATAACCAGTGGCCCAGGTTGATCCCCGGCAATTGGGCGGGCGTGCATTCCAGGTAGTTGGCCAGGGGCGTGTTGCCGAAGGTCAGGGTCAGGTCCGGGCGGTAGCGGCAGATCATCGCCGGCGAGTCTTCGACGAGGAGGCGGTAGCGCTCTTCGCTGTCCTTGATCTGTTGCGCCGCCAGGGTGGCTTCGGTGACGTCCAGCCACAGGCCGACGGCTTCCACCGGCAAGCCCAGGTCGTCGCGCAGCAGCTTGGCTTCGTCCAGCAGCCAGTGGTAGTTGCCCTGGCGATCGCGTACGCGGTAGCGGCTGCGCACGTTGCCTTCGCGTAGCAATTGCCGGGTGCGTTCGAAGTACAGGTCGCGGTCTTCGGGGTGCACCCATTCCACGGAGGTGTCGTGGGTGCATTCGGCCAGGGTCCAGCCCAGCAGCGGCAGCAGGCTGTCGCTGAAAAATGCCGGGTGCAGCGCGCCGTTGACGTAGCGCTGCACGTAGATCACCGCCGGTGAGCTGGCGATCAGGTTGTCCAGGCGGGCATGGGCGGCGGCGGCCTGCAGTTGCTGGTTCTTGATGTCGCTGATATCGAGCATGAAGCCGATCCAGCGCCGCTGCTCGCCGGCGCCCAGCACCTGGCCCTGGACGCGGTACCAGATGGGGTTCTGTTTGGCGTCGCTGCGCAGCAGGCGCACGCTGGCGAGCAAAGGTTTGCCCAGGCTTTGCAGGTCTTGCAGGCGGCTGTTGAGTTCCTGGCGGTCGGCGGGGTGGATCAGTTCCAGCCAGTTGGCCAGCACCTGTTTGGTCGGTGCATCTTCCGGGCTCAGGCTGCGCATCAGTTGGGGGGCCAGCAGGATCTCTTCACCGTTGGCCAGCAGTTCCCACCAGCCGGTGCCGAGCAGGCCTTGCAGGGCTTCCACCCGCTCCAGTTGTTGGTGATGGCGCTGCTCGCGCAGGCGGCTGAGCAAGGGCGCGGCGAGGGCGGCAGTGAGGTTCAGCCAGTCACGTTCGCTGACGTCGGGGTGGCCGCTGTAGAACCCGCACAGTAACCACGCGGCGACCCCCTGGCTATCGCGGTACGGCACCAGCAGGCCCTCGGCATTGCCAAACACGCTGTGCAGGCGCGGGTGCTCGCTACGGCCCTGGAGGGTTTTCAGGCTTAGCGGGGTGTTGCCGTTGAGGCTGTCCAGGCAGGTGCCCAGGCGCTGCCCAGGCGCCCACAGTTGCGGCGCGTCATGGGCGCTGTAGCTGCTGTAGACCAGCCAGTCCTGATCCTGCTGGTCGAGCAGCACCATCGCCGCGCAAGGGATACGCCAGCGCTGGGTCAGGCTGCGCAGGTGCTCGCTGAACACTTGCGGCAGGCGCGACAGGCTGCACACGCGCAGTTGTTCGCTCATCTGGCTGGCGAGCAGATGGTTCTGCTCGCGCTGCTGGGCCAATTGCCGGCCCCTCAGCAGGTCGCTGATATCCAGCAGGCGCAGGATCCAGCCGTCGCCATCCGGTTCGATCCAGCCACGGGTATGCAGGATGGTCTCGGCGGCGCCCTGGAAATCCAGGTCCAGGCTGTGCCGCTGCCAGTCGGCAGGGGTGCCTTCGATGCTCAGGGCGCCAGGCAGGCACAGCAGGTCGCGCAACAACGGGTGAGCCTGGGCACTAAGGTGGCGGGCTAACTGTGGGTGCAACGCGCGGCTGATATCCAGCACATGACCATGCTGATCCAGGCGCAGGTGCAAGCCTTGCGCGGGTGGGCTGGCGGGCGTCTCCAGGGCCTGGGCGCTGTTGCGGCCGAGCAGCCTGCCGAAGATTTTGTCACCGGAGTTCAAAATTGCAGGCTCGACTGGGCGTGCAACGTGGTCGGCAGCCGGGGCACCGTACCAATGCCCGGCAACACAATAAACGGCAGGACGTTCTTCAGGTTGGCCGAGGGGTAGTTGATCTCGACGGTCAGCACGCCTGCGGTGTAGGTCGGATTGATATGGGCCGTCTGGAACTGGAAGGTCGCTGGAATCCACTGCAATTGGCTTTGCACGGTCTGGGTCGCCCGCAGGATGAGCGCTGCATTGTAGTTGGGGGTGCTGGGGTCCAGTGCCACGCTGCGGCGCACGGCCTCGGCGGTGGCCTGGTTGAACGACTGCAGCAGCAACAGTGGCAGGCTGTAGCTGACCATGGCATAGAACACGGCAAAAAAAATCACGAACACCGCGGCAAATTCGATAGCGACGGCGCCTTTTTGCTTTCTAGGGAGGCTGGTTTTCATCACTGCGACTACCCTGACTGCTACTACCTGCTATCAGCATAGAATCAATCAGCAAAAAGGGACGGTTTTTACGTGATCCAAGGCCTCGTGGTGTTTGTCTGGTTGGTGGTGTGTGCGCAGCAGGATATTCGCCAGCGGCAGATTGCCAATCGCCTGACCGTGGGCGCGCTGCTGCTGGCACTGTTCTATCTGCTGTGGAGCGGCAGCACGTGGCTGGGTACTTCCAGGGCGCAAGGGCTGTGGGCGTTCTGCCTGGCCCTGCTGTTGACCCTGCCCGGCTACGCCCTCGGGCGCCTGGGCGCGGGCGATGTGAAGATGCTGGCGGCGTTGGCGCTGGCGTCGAATTCGACCTACCTGTTGTGGTCTCTGATCGGTGCTGGCGTAGCCAATGTCGCCTGGCTGGTCTATGGGCCGCGGCTGCTGCCCCTTGCCAGTCAAGGTGTTAGAGCGCGCCTGGGTTACCTGGTGGTGGACCCGTCAAAAAAGCTGCCTTTCGCGCCGTTTCTTTTAGTGGGTTTTAGCCTGGCCTGGGCGTGGCTCCATTAGTCGTGGGCGCTCTGTATCGCTATGTACATAGTCGGAAAGTACGTCTACGTTTATTTATACAAGCAAGTAGGAAGGTTCTTCGCAACCGATAGGTCAATCTTTGGCTTGCCAGGCATGGAGTAGCGTGTGGACAAAGTTACATCTGCAGTAAAAGTGCTCGTGGTCGACGATCAGCCGCTGATTGTGGAGGAGCTTTGCGAATTTCTTGAAAGCAGCGGTTATCGCTGTGTCCCTTGTGAGTCCAGCCAGCAGGCCGTGCAACGCTTCAGCGACGATCCGCAGATCGGCCTGGTGCTGTGTGATCTGCATATGCCGGACATGGACGGTATCGAACTGGTGCAGGCCCTGCAGAAAATCGCCGGCAAGCAGCGTGCCTTCGAAGCCATTATGTTGACCGGTCGGGCCGACAAGCAGGACGTGATCAAGGCCTTGCGTGTGGGCATCTCCGATTACTACCAGAAGCCCATCAACCTCAATGAGTTGCTGGAGGGGTTGCAGCGCCAGGAAGCCGCGCTGGAAGAACGCCACAAGAATCTGCATTTGGGGAAGCTGAACCAGAAGCTGCAGTATCTTTCCGAGTCCATCGACGATTTGTACCAGGACCTGGACAAGGTCCGTCGCGGCCCGGCGCCGCAAACCGAGGGCGAAGGGGTAAGCGAGGAGGTCCTGGAAGTGCCGGCGATCTTCAATCAGCTGTCACCCCGGCAACTGGATGTTGCCCGGCTGGTGGGCAAGGGCCAGACCAACTACCAGATTGCCTGCGAGCTGGGTATTACCGAGAACACGGTCAAGCTGTACGTGTCTCAGGTGTTGCGCTTGACCCATATGCACAACCGCACCCAACTGGCGTTGGCACTGTCGCCGAGCAACTCGGCATTGCGCCAGCGGGTGACGGCGCACTGACGCTTTGCGTACAGCCATGTAGAGCGGGCTTGCCCGCGATAGCGTCGGATCAGCCAGGGCATGTATCGGCTGACACACCGCCATCGCGGGCAAGCCCGCTCCCACATTTCTCCAGTGGCTGTGGTTTATTTGCTGCCACCCGAGCTCCCGCCTTCGCTGCTTTCGCCGAACTTTTCGGGGATCGCGTATCTTTTGCTTTCCAGCAAACGCTGCATCGCCAGTTCGCGTTCGGCGGGCGTTGCTCTCTGCACCGTGGGCGAGGCGGCTTGCCCGTTGACTTGCAGCCCCAGCCAGTTTTCCGTTTCCTCCTGGGCCTTGGACGAGGGCCCCGGTTCGATGGCCATTGCCGTCAGGGGCAGGGCCAGCAGCGTCAGGCTGGCGAGGTAATGGAATTTCATCATCGGCTCCTTCAAGCGCTTACTTGATTAGTACGGGCGGTGCATCGCTGGCCGCCGCGACCTGGTCCTTGGCCGCAGGTGTGCCGGAGGCCTTGAGTTTCTCGGCGCGGGCCTGGGCCTCGCTGACCTGCTCGGCGCTCAAGCCCACCTGGCTGGCCAGTTGCGCGGCCTGCCCCCAGTGGTCCTGGTAGATCAACAGCGTCACCAGGTTGACCGCCGCTAATTGGTCGCTTTGCTTGAGCTCCATGGCCGTCATGAACTCAAAACGCGCCTCTTCCAGGCGTCGTTGATTGAGGTAGACCACGCCCAGGTCATTGCGGATTTTCTCGTTGGTGGGCGCCAGTTGCGCCGCCCGCTGCATATGGGCCAGGGCTTGGGCGTTGTCGCCCTGGGTCGCCGCCAATTGCCCCAGGCCGTGTTCCCCTTCGGCGGCCATGCAGGTGCCCAGCAGGCTGCGGTACAGCGGTTGCGCTTCGCTGCGTCCGAGCAGGCGATAAACCTTGGCCTTGCGCTGGCGCACTTGCGGCAACGAGTCCGGCAGGCTTTGCAGGTTGGCCAGGCTGGCGTGCATCTTCCCTTCGTTGGCCATGTCGTCAGCCAGGTTCAGCGACAGCTCCTGTTCGGCGCTGGGCTTGGCGCAACTGCCCGGGGTCATCAATGCCGACCACGGCGTCTGGCCGTTACTGGCACAACCGCCGAGCATCAGCAGGCTCAGGCCTGCAATCAGTGCTTTCATCGAGTGCTCCTCAAAAGCTGCTCAGGGCCCGGGAGATCGCAATAAACGCCGGCCCCCCCAGCACAATCAATAAAGCGGGAAACAGGAAGACCATCATCACCACCGACATCTTGGCCGACATCTTCGAGATGAATTCCTGCAAACGGGTCAAGCGGCGATCATCGAGCAGTTGCTTGAGGGCCAGCAGCGACTTCATGGCACCGCCACCCTGCTGGATCAGTTGCTGAAGAATGATGCAGGTGTCGGTGAACTCATCCACGGCCAAGAGCCTGGCGGTCTTGCCCAGTTCCTCGCCCAGTTCCAGGCCCGAGTCGACCCGCGCCAGGATCAAGCGCAATTCCTGGGTCAGGGCGGGCAGCAGGCGCTGCGCTTCAACGCTCAACACACGCAGCGACTGCTCAACCGCCATGCCCGACTCGAACAGAATGCGCAGCAGCGGGATAAAGGTCGACACCTCGCGGGAGATTTGCTGCTGCCGGGCCTTGGCGGCACTGGCGAGGATGCGCTTGGGGATCAGGTAGCCCACGCCCAGGCCGAGCAGGGGGGCGATCCACGGGGAGTCGGCATTGGGAAAGATCAGGCTTTGTCCCACCAGCATCACCCCGGCCAGCAACAGCGGCACGCCAATCTGGCAAGCAGCGAAGATCGAGCGCTGATTGGCTTTGCGCCAGCCCACGCGGTTGAGCAGGAGCTGGGTTTCGTTATCCATGCTCACTGAGCGTTGGGCCAACTGGCTGCTGCCAAACTGGCTGAGCAGGGTGCCGAGACGGTCACCGCGCACCAGTTGGCCTTGCAGGCGTTGGTTGACCAGGCGCTCGCGGCGGCGCTGGTTCAGCAACTGGCCGGCGATCAGCACGAGCGCAGCCAGAAATAATAAGGCACTGATCAGCAGGACCATCTCAAATACTCCGCAACATGCGCCACATCGTCAGGCAGCCCAGCACCTGCATGCTCAGCGCGGCCAGCAGCATGTAGCGGCCGCTGTCGTCATTCCACATGGTCATCAGGTAGCCGGGGTTGATCAGCATGAAATAGCCCACCATCGCAATCGGCATGCCGGCCAGCACGAACGCGGTGACGCGTGTTTCGCCGGTCATGGCGCGCAATTGCCGGGCGCCTTGTTCTCGCTCGCGAATGACCTTGATCAGGTTCTCCAGCAAGTCGCTGGCGTTGCCGCCATAGCGATGGTTGACCTTGAGTCCCAGGGCGAGCATGCGGAACTCGTCCTGTTCGTAGAATTCGGCGAAATCACTGGCGGCCTCGGGCAGGCTGACCCCCAGTTGCACGTTGCGCTGAATGCGCCCCATGGCGGGCTTCAAGGGTTCCTCGGTACTGTCGATGGCCCCCAGCAAGGCATCGGCCAGGGTGCGCCCGGACTTCAGGCTGCGCACGGTATGGTCGAGCACCTGGGGCAGTTGTTCGATCATCCGCTTCACCCGCCGCCGATAGCGCCAGGCGATGTACAGCCGCAGTATCAGCGGCGGCAACAGAAGCATGGCGAGCAGGCCGACCCAGCTCCATACCAGAAACCCGAGGACTGCGCCCAACACCCAGCAGGTCAGCCACAGGCCCAGGCTGTCGGTGGGTTTGCCCAGGCCCGCGCGCAGGAACATGCGCTCCAGGCCGACCCAACGCCCGCGTTCTTCGGCCAGCAGTGGCTGGCCTGCGGCGAGCCGTTCCAGCACGCGGTCGGTTTCCGCCTGGCGCAGGCCACTGAGGAACAGGTGCAGCGACACGCCAATCAGAATCACGCAACTGAACATCAGGATGGCGCCGGTCATGGTGACGCTCCTATAGCGGCAGGGCGGATTCGCGGCGCAGCTTGTCACCCGCCGGGTTGAGGGCCTCGCGCAGGAAGCCAAAGCCGGTGCGCCGGTCATGGCGGAACAGGGTGTTGGTGACATACACGTCATCGCGCACACCCACCACTTCCACCACTTCGCTGACGCAACGCCGGCCATCGGGCAGGCGGGTCAGTTGGATCACCACATCCAGGGCCGCGCAGATCATCTGGCGCAGGGTTTTTTCGGCAACCACGCGACCGGTCAGGCCCACCAGGGTTTCCAGGCGCAACAGGGCGTCCTGGGCATTGTTGGCGTGCACGGTGCTCATGGAACCGTCGTGGCCGGTGTTCATCGCGGTCATCACATCCAGCACTTCCACGCCACGGATCTCGCCGAGGATGATGCGGTCCGGGCGCATCCGCAGGGCGTTGCGGATCAGGTCGCTGGCCTTCACCTCGCCGTGCCCTTCGGCATTCGGCGGGCGGGTTTCCAGGCGCACCACGTGAGGGTGGCCCAGTTGCAGTTCGGCGACGTCTTCGATGGTCACCAGGCGTTCGTGGGGGTTGATCAACTGGCTGAGAATATTGAGCAAGGTGGTCTTGCCGGTGCCGGTACCACCGCTGATCAGGATATTGCAGCGCTTGCCCACCGCTTCCTGGAAGAACTCGAAGATCGACTGGTCGATGGTCTGCATCGCCACCAGGTCGCTGCTCTTGAGCATGTCTTTGCGAAACTTTCGAATCGACAGGCACGGCCCGTCCAGGGCAATCGGCGGGATGATCGCATTGACCCGGCTGCCGTCGGGCAGCCGGGCATCGACCATCGGCGATGACTCATCCAGGCGCCGGCCCAGGGGGGCGAGGATGCGTTGCATGACCCGCTCCACATGGTGGGCGTCGATAAAACGCAGGTCGCTCTGGTGCAACAGGCCGTCCCGCTCGACAAACACCCGGTGCGGGCCATTGACCAGAATCTCGGTCACCGACGGGTCACGCAACAGCACTTCCAGCGGGCCGAAACCGGTCAGCTCATCGACGATTTCTTCGGCCAGGCGCTCCATCTCATAACGGGAAATCGCCAGGTGCATGCGGGTGATGTATTCGGACACCTTGTCGATGACAAATTGCGCCAGGGATTGGCGCGAACCTTCCAGCAGGTTTTTCCCCGACTCTTCGATGGCGTCGATGATGTAGCGATGCAGCACCAGTTTCAGACCGTCGTGATCCACCGCGCTGTTAAGCCCGCGAGCGGGGGTGCCGAAGAGATTTTCGCTGCTCATTTGGTTGTCCCCAGCAGCCGTTCAAACCAACGGGTGGAGGGTTTTTGCAGGCCTTCGGAACGCTTGGCCAGGCGTTCACCGAGGGTCTTGAGGTTTTGCGTCAGGGGCTCCCTGGGCGCCAGGCTGAATAAGGTTTGCCCCTGGTTCTTGGCGTTCAGGCGCACCTCGGGGCTGAACGGCAAAACCGCGATGGCTTCCAGGGCGAAGCTCTTTTCCAATGTATCGGTATCCGGCGCGGCACCTTTGAGGTAGCGGTCCACCAGCAGCTTGGCATGATCAAGCTTCATGCCTTTTTCCCGCCAATGGTTCAGCACGGCCAGGTTGCGCCGGCAGTCGAGGACGTTCTGGTCGGTACACCACAAAAGCTTGTCGCAGTGGCTGACAAAGGTGCGCAGGGCTTCGCTGTCGCGCTGGCCGGTGAGGTTCACCACGATGTGCTGGAAGTGTTGGCGCAAGGCACTGAGCAGCATGTACAGCTCAGCGGCGCTGGTCATTTCCAGCGGTTCGTCGTTTTCGGTGTAGGCGAGGATGCGCAGGCCGCCTTCGGTGGCGGTGAAGGCGCTGTTGATCAAGGTGGTGTCCAGGCGGCGCAAATGGCGCAGGGCATCGCCAAAGTTGAACGAACTTTCCAGGCCCAGCAGCGCCAGGCTGTCGCCACGGGGCAGGCCCAGGTCCAGTAGCAGGGTCTCTTGCCCGCTCTTCTGCACCACCATCGCCAGGTGGCTGGCCAGCAGCGCGCCGTCGGCATTGCCCTGGGTGCCATACAGCACCGTCAGGCCACCCAGGTGCGCATTGTGGGCGACTGGCGGCAAGCGTTTATTCAAGCGCCGCACCAGGCCGGCGACCTCACTGGAGCGTGAACCGTAGGCGACAAAATCCCGCGCCCCGGCGCGCATCGCGTTGAGCACCAGTTGATTGTCCATGCCGTCGCCGAGGGCGACGATGGCCAGCATCGGCTTGGCTTCCAGCGCGCCCTCAATCAAGGCGCTCTGGGCGACCACATGCTCGCGGTCCAGGCCGACGAACACCAGGTTGGCGAAGGTTACGTCCACCAGGGCCAGCAGTTCGTCGAGGCTGCCGCCACCGGCACTGACCACTTGGCCCAGGGGCGCCAGGGCCCCTTGCAGCCATTCCAGGTCGGTGGTGTTGCGGGTAATTGCCAGGAACGTCTGGCTCAGGCTATCGCTCATTGGGAAAGTCCTGTGTGTCGGTCGAAGTTGCCGTTTTCCAGGAAGTACAAGCGATACCAGTTGGGGTCGTAGTTGCGCAGTTTTTCACCGGGCAGGGACGGCAAACGGGCGTTGGCGGCCAGGGGTTGGACCAGGTGCGGGGTGACGATCATCAGCAGCTCTTTTTCCTCGCGGCTGACGTTGCTGTCACGGAAAAACGCGCCAAGGATCGGGATATCGCCCAGGCCAGGAAACTTGCTGACGGTGGAGCGATTGTTATTGCTGATCAGGCCGCTGATCACAAAACTTTCGCCATCGGCCAGGGAGACCGTGGTGTCGGTGCGGCGCACGGTCAGGGCCGGGACCTGGATGCCTTCTAACTCCAAGGCGTTGGCGTAATCCAGCTCGCTGACTTCCGGTGCGACCTTGAGGGAAATCCGCGTGCGGTCGATCACGGTGGGGGTCAGGGTCAAGCGGATACCGAACTCTTTGTACTCGATGGAGATCGTGTCGCTGCCGGCACTCGGCACCGGGATCGGCACTTCGCCGCCGGCAAGAAAGGTCGCGCTGTGCCCGCTCATGGCAACCAGGCTCGGACGCGCCAGGGTATAGGCAAAACCGCTGCGCTCCAGGGCGTTGATCATCGCCGAAAAGCGCCCGCCGCCGATGCCGATGTTAAAGCTTTCGTTGTCCAGCGGCAGGGCCCCCCCGGCTGTGCGCGGGCTGCCGAACAGGAAGTTGCGGGTGCCGCCAAAGATCGACGTACTGGCCTCCTTGAGCTTGGTGCGGCTGACTTCGACAAAGCGGATATCGGTCTGCACCTGGCTCGGCAGGGACGGGTCGTCGGAGGGCGACAGGGCCAGGCTGGTCAGGGTCGAGGTGGCCTTGCCCTTGACGAACACCATGCTCTGGCGCGGCGCGCTGGAGCAGTGGGTCCAGACCATCAGGCTGGTGGCGCCAGAGGCAACGCCGGTGAGCAGGAACGCACGATTCCCGTTGAGGTGCACGTCGGCGATTTTCGGGTCGCCGATGGCCAGGCGGGTAATAGGCACTGGCGATTGCAGGGTTTGTTGCAGGCCTTCACCGACCTCGACCACGGCCGGCAAGGCGCCCAGGTTGCTGCAGCTGTCGGTGGCGGCGAACGCCAGGCCCACAGGCAGGCTGGACAGCATCAGTGCCCAGGCCATTTGAGTGAACGCAGGTGCAAAACGTTGGCGCATTCAAGGCGTCCTTGTTCAATCAGGGATTTTGTTGGGTCGCTTGGTTACCGCGTATGACCTCGATGCCGGAGCGCCGGGGTTCGCTGGCGCCTGCGGCCTGGGCGACTCTTTTCGGCGTACCGAGCATGGCCAGTTGGGTGAACTGGTACAGCTCGCGATTGGCGCTTTGCAGTTTGGCGAAGGCCTCGTTGTCCCCGGCCCAGTACTGGCTCAGCAATTGTTCATCGGCACTGCGCACCGCCAGACGCAAGGCGCCGACGCTGGTGGCCAGCATCAAGCGGCTCATCAACTGTTCCGGCACCGCCAGCACTACCGTCCGCGGCGGGCCTGCCTGACGTTGTGCCTGGCGGGCTTTTTCTTCATCGGTAGTGGGCGGCGCAACGGCGGGCTTGCCATCGTTGGTGGGGCCCAGGTTATCGCCCACACTGAGCAGGCGCAGGGCTGGCACGATGATCTGCGAGGTGGGCTCCGGGTTAGTGCCTTCCGGGCGCAGGAACAGCAGCACATCCACATAATCCCCAGGGCTCAACTGGCCTGCGGCACCGATGACTTCATCGACGGCCACTGCCAGGGCGCGTTCGTCAGTGCGGATCATGCGGGCCAGTGGGCCACCGGCATTGAAGCTCGAATCGTCCAGCCAAGTGCCAGCGCTCAGGGCTCTCAAGGGCGTGCGGCCGATGGCCTGGTCGAGGCTGGTCAAGCTGCCAGCGGGTGCGGTGCGCAGCTTTTCTAGGGTCAGGTCGGTGGCGGTGAGGGCAACATACGGTGGCACATCATGGGCCAGTACCACCACCGATTGGCGGGTCTGGTCTTCGACGGCGGCGACGGTTTTTTCTACAGAAACACCAGAGGGCGCAGGCTCTGCAGCCGGCTCAGGCGGACGACTTAGCACCAGCCCCCAATAGCCTGCAAACAGCGCACCGATTAATAACAACCCGGCCAGGATCATGCTGACACGACTGTTCATGAAGGCTCTCCCTATCCTGTTGCTTGCACTACGGGCCCGTTTTTCCTAACGAGTTGATTTCGCAACCAGGCAGCTATGAACATCTAACGATTTCGCTATTTGACGGTAGCCGAGCTAAGACAAAATGCCATTAGCCACCACGATTTATTTTGGAACCCTCGCGCATTGCCTTAGACGCACAGGTTTATGGCGCCAAAGTGGCGGCTAATACTTTGTGATTAATCCGTTCTTACAGTTGTTGAGGTGGGTTTTGTTGACAATGCTCTAGTGGCACGCAGCAATCACCGTGTAGCACCGCGACCTGCGCAAGCAAGCGCAAAGGAGAAGTCATATGTTCCTTACCTTCATGATGAAGCTGTATGTCCAACTCCAACTGTTCTTTCATCGCAAAGAGGGGGCGACGGCGATTGAGTACGTGATTCTTGTCGCGGTTATTGCGCTGGTCGTGCTGGCTGCCGGCAAACTGCTTGGGCCTCAGATTGCGGCTATGTTCGCTAAAGTCGGGGCAGCCTTGACCTGATTGGCAATAGAGCCTTGAGCAAGCCCATCAGTGATTGTCTTGGAAGGTATTGCTCATGAACGCTGTTGTTGCGAGCCGCCAGCAGATCCTGTTGGTGGATGACGAAGAAGAGGCCCTCGTTGAACTGGCGGAATCGCTGGGAGACGAGGGCTTCGTTTGTTTCTGCGCCAACTCCGTCACGGACGCATTGCAGGAGCTGACACTGCATCCTGATATTGCGCTGGTCATTACCGACCTGCGCATGCCTGAAGAAAGCGGCATTTCCCTGATCAAGCGCTTGCGTGAGCACACCTCACGCCAGCACCTGCCCGTGATTGTCATGTCTGGCCATGCCGAAATGGATGATGTCAGTGACATGTTGCGGTTGCAGGTCCTGGACCTGTTTCGCAAACCGATCTATCTGGTTCGGTTGATCGACACCCTGAACAATCTGTTCCCCCGGGCGTAGGGAACAGTTGGTCTGTCCGTAGCGCCCTGTTGAGGAGATGCCCTATGTTGCTTGCCCTGCTGCTGAGGATGTATGCGTGGTCGATGCTGTTCTGGCGCCGGCGGGACGGTGCGACGGCTATCGAGTATGTGATTTTGATTGTGGTGATTGCGTTGGTGGTGTTGGCGGCTGGGAAGTTGTTGGGGCCGCAGATTGAGGCGTTTTTTGGCAAGGTGGGGGATGCGTTGACCTGAGTGCGATGGCCATAGGTATCTACACTGGGGTTGTGTACATATCCGTTGCTGCGGTCACGGCGGCTATTGGTTCCGCCCTTACGGCGGGTCACTTTCGAAGAGCGCGAAAGTAACCAAAGCGCTTTTGCCCCACCACTCGGTGCCTCGCCTAGGCTCGGCATGCCCGCAGTCAGGCATTGCTCCGTGGGCCCGCCGCGATCGGCCATCCATGGCCGTGTCGCGGCTACCCCGGCATCCATGCCGGGGTGCCCACTGCGCAATACCTGCCTGCGGCCAGCGTGGTTTAACGGGGCGCCTGAGATCAAGATCAAAAGCCAGATCAAAAGCAGAGCCACAGCAACAGCCAGATCAAAAGCAGAGCTACGGCAACCGCAGAGTCAGAGCGCGAAGCTGCGTTCCCTGTGGGAGCTGGCTTGTCGGGTCGCCGCATCGCCGGCAAGCCGGTTCCTATAGCTGATAGCTAAAACTCAATGTGTAGCGCGGCCGCCGGTTAAAGCTATCCAATGCCATATCGGACATCGGCTTGGCCGCCTCCAGCGCGATGTTGTAGTACTTGGCATCGCCAAAGCGCACGCCAACGGCGGCGGATGACATGTCGCTGTCCTTGACCGGCAGGTTGTTGAACCAGGCCTTGGCGCGGTCGAGCACGACGTAGGGCTGCACGATTCTTACCCAATCGCCGGCGCGGTTGTAGCTGTAGTTCACCTCGTAGGCCACCCCCCAGCCCTTGTCGCCCGAGCCCTGGTCATCCGGGTAGCCTCGGCCGAAATTTTGCCCACCGAACACCGCACGTTCGCTGTCGGGCAAGGTGTCGTCGCTCCAGTACAGCGCTGCCGAGAGCACGCCTTGCCAGTTGTCGAAGAACTTGTCGCTCTGCACCCCGGACAGGCGCAGGCGGAAGAAGTCCAGGTCCGACTTTGTCCCCTCCAGGTCACTGCGCGTGTGGGCTCCCAGGCCGTCGATGCCCTGGTACAGGCCGGCGCTGAGGATGCGCAGTTGGCGATTGTCGGCCTTGCGCCAATCCCCTTCAAAGGCCAGCGCTCGCAAGTCGGTTTCTACGTCAAAGCGTTGCGGGTAACCCACCAGTTGATAGCGAGTCTTGTCGTTCACCCCGTAGAAGCGGGTGCCGAGGGTCAGGGACTCGCTGGGCGAGGCGATCAGTGGGTGGCTCAGGCCGATGGAGAAGCGGTCGTTCTCGCGGTGCGGCTTGAGCGAGAAGCCGCCGTCGAGGCGGATATGGGTGCTTGGGTCGCTGCGGTAGCGTGCGCCATACAGGCTCAGTTGTGTGCCTTCGGCGTTGATGAATTGGCTGTAGTCGAGCCGGTAGTAATGCTCTTTGTCTTCACCCGGCGGGAACAGGCCGCTGAGGCTCACTTGTTCGCCCATTGCCGTGTGGGAATTGCTGGTGCCGGCGATCAAGGCTTGCAGGCCGCCACGGCTGTCGTCGGTCATGCTCATGCTGCTGGTAAAGGGTTTGCGGCTGGCCTGGATGTTCATATGCGCGGCACCATCGGTGGTGCCCGGTGGCGGTACTTGCGCTTGCAGCGTGACGCCCGGAATGCGCCCCATCAAGGTGGTATAGCGCTCAAAGGTCTTGCGGGTCAGCGGGCGTTCGGCCTGGAGTTTTTGCGCCAGTTTGTCGACGTAGGCCGAGACCGAACCAATGTCACCCTGTACCTGGTAGTCCTTGATATAGCCCTCGACCAGCACCACGCGCACCAGGCCCTGTTCGAAGCGCTGGTCGGGCAGGAACGCGTAGGACAACAAGTAGCCATCCTGCTGGTAGCGGCGGGTGATGCTGCGGGTCGCTTCGATCAGTTGCGCGAGGTTGGTTTCACGGCCAATCAACGGCTCGAACACCTGTGCAACGTCCTTGAGCGGGTACACCGTGCCGCCTTCGATCTGCAGCTTGCGGATGGTGACTTTGGTGTCCATCAGCAGCGGTTGCGCTTGTGCGGCCGGGGTCTCGGGTAGCTGGGTCTGCGGCGTCACTGGGCGGTAGGCGTCGGCCGGCAGGTTGGGAACCGGGAGATTGCGAATGGTGTCGTTGCTGTTGAGGAAACTGGGTAGGGTCTCGGCGTGGACGTAGGCGCTGAGGGTGAGCAATAACAACGGGGTCAAGGCGCGCATAGGACACTCCATGGTCAAAACTGCAGCGGCATTTCGCAGGTTCCCACCGGGCTCTTGGACGCGGTTGGGAGTCCAATAAAAAAGACGAGAGACCCATTGGAATCTCTCGTCTCAACCAAGCGTAGGCGCTGTAGGGGAGGCCGTCTAATGGCCAGGTGCAATTCTTCTATTTGCCGGTCAGGCCCTTGAGCAGGCCGCCTACGCCGGTGTTTGCAGTGGCCGATCCAGACGCCGTGGCGTTGATGTTCAGGCCGCCGAGCAGGCCACCGCCACTGCCGCTGGTGCCGCCGGTAACCAGGCCACCCACGGAGGAGACCACTCCACCGACTGCGTTGACGGTCTGACCCACGGTGTTGGTGATCGGGTTGGCATTGGTGGCGGTGATGTTGCCGCCGAGGCCGCTGGTTGCGCCGCCCACTTGAGTCACCAGGCCGTTGACCTGTGCACCGATGCCGGTAGTGGTGCCAATGTTTTGGGTCAGGCTGCTGATACCTGAAGTCACAGGGTTCAACGCCGCGCCCACATTGTTCGCAAGACCTGCGACCGGTGCGGTTGCCGCCGTGTTGGCGACGCCGTTGCCACCAATCACTGTGCCGAGCGAGGCCACCGTGTTGCCCAATGCGCCACCTGCCACACCGCCCGCGCTGACGGCGCCGTTGGTGTTGCCCGCATTCAGGCCGTTACCGACGTTGGACACCAGGCCGCCCACCAGTTCAGGCAGACCGGAGGCTGGGGCGCTGCCACTGCCGGTTCCGGCAGACGGTGCGACATAACCACCTGCAGTGCCTGCTACCGCACCGACACCGCCGAGTACCGTGCCCAGGGCACCGGTCACCGGGTTGCCTGTGCCACCTGCGCCTGCCACCTGGGTGCCGAGGCCGGTGGCGGTAGAACCGACTTTATCCAGCAGGCCGTTGACCGGGTTGCCCAGGCCAGTGGCTTTGCCCAGATTGCCCGTGGTGTTTTCCACCAGCGAGACCACAGGCACCAGCACTTTGCCGCCCAGGGTGTTGGTGACCGATCCCAGGGGACCGGTGGTGCTGGCAGTGCTCAAGGTATCGCCGAGCATGGTGACCGCCTGGCCGACTTTATCCACCAGGCCACCGGCGGCCCCACCGACGCCGCCAGTAAGGCCGCCGACTACCGGGATACCGCCCAAGGTGGTCGACAGGGTTTTACCGGTGTTCGAAACCCCGGTGCCCAGGTCGGCAACGCCGTTGGCTACGCCGGCCACGGTAACGCCCAGGGAGTTGCTGTTAGTGCCCAGGGAACCCAGGCCATCGCCGACGCCAGTGCCGATGCTGCCGACTGCGGTGCCCACGCTGGTCACCAGGCCACCTGCCGTAGTGCCGACTACTGGAACGCCGCCAACGGTTGTGCCGATGCCACCAATGGCTGTGCCGACATTGCCGAGCGTGTCGCCCAGGCTGGCTGCAATCTGCCCAGTGACCAAGGGGCTGGTGGTCGAGCCAGTGCCGCCGCCAGTGCCGCCACCTGTGCCGCCGCCAGTGCCGCCGCCGGTACCGCCACCAGTGCCGCCGCCAGTGCCACCGCCGGTACCGCCACCTGTGCCGCCGCCAGTGCCACCGCCAGTGCCGCCGCCGGTACCGCCACCAGTGCCGCCGCCTGTGCCACCACCATCACCACCGCCGGTACCTGCACCGGCATCCGGGGAGGAGGATGCGACGCTGCTCTTATGACCGCCACCACCACTGCTGCAGCCTCCCAGGCTCATCGCCAGAATAAGGGCCAATGCAGTACTTGCCTTCCACAACACGACTTGAGTTTTCATGATGAGTTCCTTAGCACCTGGTACAGCCTTTGTTGGTTTCGCTAGTTCGCCCGTTCTTCAGCGAGCAATACATGCGTCCGTTGTGGCTATAACAGTCCTCGGTACTCTTTATCGCAACGCTCAACTTGGTATTAACGATTTATATACAGGCAGGCTTATTCGTCCTGATGACTAATGCCAAAGGTATATAAGACGGTTTTTTTTTTGGGGTGATGTGTTTTAAATCAATGGCTTAAATAAGTTAGCGGGCTACCAATGGCCCGCTATAACTTAGGGTGTATATATACAATTAATCAGCAAATTACCCCGGTTTCAGGCAATCGGCTGCCACTTCCCGAGCATATGTTCGATGTTGCCATCGCCCTTGAGTTGCAACTCGCCGCCGGAGCCGGGGGCACTGCTTAACAAGATGACCTGTCCAGGCAGCCGCACAGGTTTCTTGAACTCAACGTAGATCTCGATATTCGCCGCCGGCAGATGTTCATGCAGGGCCGCGACGGTGCGCGCCTTGTTCCACAGCCCATGGGCGATCGCCTGGGGGAAGCCGAACAGCTTGGCAGTGAGGGCGCTCAAGTGGATCGGGTTGTAGTCGCCGGATACTCGGGCGTACCGCCGACCGATGTCGGACGGCGCCTGCCAGCGGGTCAGTTCGCTGACGGTATTAGTTGTTGGCAGGGAGTGCTCCGGCGTCTCCCCCTCGAGTTTCACCCCACGACAGAGCATTCGACTTTCGCTTTCCCACAGCAAGCCCAGGGAATCCTCGACGGTGGTGATCAAGTCAAAGGTCGCACCCTTGGCATGGGGTCGCAGGTTGCGCGTATGCACACTGACCCGCACCTCGCTGACCCCGCCCATGGGGCGGAATACGCGGATACGGTTGCTCAGATGCACCAGCCCCAACAGTGGGAAAGGAAATTCCCGGGCTGTCAGCAACTGCAACTGCAGGCCGAACGCCAGGATGTGCGGATAGGTCGCCGGCAGCATTGGGCTGTCGGCAAACCCGCAGACCTTGCGATAGGCCGCCACTGCCTCGGGATTGACCTGCACCCGGCAGTGCAGCCCAAAGTCGGGCAGGGTGGTGCCGGTAATTTTGCGCTTGAGTGCGGCGCGCCAGTACAACGGTGGCAGCGCCGGGCTGCTGGGTAATGTGTGCCACAGCATCGTTATGCTCCCAGCAGGCTTTGCCCGCACACCCGCAACGCCTGACCACTGACCGCCCCCGAGCCTGGCTGGCCTAGCCAGGCCACTGCTTCGGCAACGTCCTGCGGCAGGCCGCCCTGGCCCAGGGAGCTCATGCGTCGTCCGGCTTCACGCAAGGCGAAGGGAATATGCGCAGTCATCTGGGTCTCGATAAAGCCCGGTGCCACCGCGTTGATGCTGATGCCGCGTTGCGCCAGCAACGGCGCCCAGGCTTGGGCCAGGCCGATCAGCCCGGCCTTGCTCGCGGCGTAGTTGGTTTGCCCGCGATTGCCAGCGATGCCGCTGATGGACGCGAGCAATACCACGCGGCCATTGTCGTGCAGGGTGCCGCTGTCGAGCAGGGCCTTGGTCAACACTTGCGGGGCGTTGAGATTGACCGCCAGCACCGCGTCCCAGTATTCCGGGGTCATATTGGCCAGGGTCTTGTCGCGGGTGATGCCAGCGTTGTGCACCACAATGTCGATGCCGTCCGGCAATTGCTCGATCAATTGCGTGGCCGCGTCATCGGCGCAGATATCCAGGGCAATGCCACGCCCGCCCAACCGTGCGGCGAGGGCGTCGAGATCGGCCTTGGCTTGCGGCACATCCAGCAACACAATTTCGGCACCGTCGCGCGCCAGGGTTTCGGCAATCGACGCGCCGATGCCACGGGCAGCTCCGGTCACCAGGGCCTTGCGCCCGGCCAGCGGGCGCGTCCAGTCGTGCACCTGGGTCGGGCAGGTGCTCAGGCGCAGCACTTGGCCGCTGATATAGGCACTTTTCGGCGAGAGGAAAAACCGCAGCGCACCTTCCAACTGATCCTCGGCGCCTTCTGCGACATACAGCAGCTGTAACGTGCCACCGTTGCGCAGCTCCTTGGCCAGGGACCGGCTGAAGCCTTCGAGGGCGCGCTGGGCGCTGGCGGCAAACGGCTCGTCGAGGCTTTCCGGGGCGCGGCCGAGAATCACCAGGTGTGCGCTGTGGTCGAGATTTTTCAGCAGCGGCTGAAAGAATTCGCGCAGTTGCTTGAGTTGGTCGGTGTGCTGCAAGTGGCTGGCGTCGAACAGCACCGCCTTGAGCTTGGGGCCATGCCCGGGAATCCACGGCGTGGCCTGCAGCGATTCGGGGCCGTAGCTGTAGATGGCCTCGGTGAGTTTATTGGCAACCCCCTGTACCTGGGCCGCGAGCGGGCCGCCGCCCAACAGCAGGGCGCCGTCCACCGGGCGCAGGCGCCCGGCTTGCCAGCGCTCCAGGCGTACCGGGGACGGCAGGCCAATGGCCGAGACCAGGCGGTGGCCGAGGCTTGAGTTGGCGAAGTCGATATAACGGTCAGACATGGAACGCTCTCCGGCTGCTGGGGTTCAAAGGGTGGACCATCAATCGGTGACAGTCGTTCCTAGTCTAGGCTCAGGATTGCACCTACCACCTTCAGGGAGCTTTACATGACTCAGTTGCGCCGCGTCGCGATCATTGGCGGTAATCGTATCCCCTTCGCTCGTTCCAATGGCCCCTACGCCACAGCGAGTAACCAGGCCATGTTGACTGCCGCCCTGGAAGGTTTGATCGAGCGCTACAACCTGCACGGCCTGCGCATGGGCGAGGTGGCCGCAGGTGCAGTGCTCAAGCACTCGCGGGATTTCAACCTGACCCGCGAATGCGTGCTGGGCTCGCGGCTGTCGCCACAAACCCCGGCCTATGACATTCAACAGGCCTGTGGCACCGGGCTGGAAGCGGCGCTGCTGGTGGCCAACAAGATTGCCCTGGGGCAGATCGAATGCGGGATTGCCGGCGGCGTCGACACCACCTCCGATGCGCCCATTGGCGTCAATGAGGGGTTACGCAAGATCCTGCTGCAAGCCAACCGCAGCAAATCCATGGCGGATAAATTAAAAGTTCTGTTACAACTTCGTCCGCAACACCTCAAGCCGGAACTGCCGCGCAATGGCGAGCCGCGTACCGGCCTGTCCATGGGCCAGCACTGCGAGCTGATGGCGCAGACCTGGCAGATTCCCCGCGCCGAACAGGACCAACTGGCCCTGGAAAGCCACCAGAAGATGGCTGCGTCCTATGCCGAGGGCTGGCACAACGATTTGCTCACGCCGTTTCTCGGCCTGACCCGCGACAATAACCTGCGCCCGGACCTGACCCTGGAAAAACTCGCCAGCCTCAAACCGGCTTTTGAACGCAGCGAAAAGGGTACCCTCACCGCCGGCAACTCCACCCCCCTGACCGATGGCGCGTCCCTGGTGTTGTTGGGCAGCGAAGCCTGGGCCAAGGAGCGTGGCCTGCCGATCCTCGCCTACCTGCGCGATGGCGAGGCGGCGGCGGTGGATTTCGTCAACGGCGCCGAAGGGCTGTTGATGGCGCCGGTGTATGCCGTGCCACGCCTGCTGGCGAGAAATGGCCTGACACTGCAGGATTTTGATTACTACGAAATTCACGAGGCCTTCGCCGCCCAGGTGTTGTGCACGCTCAAGGCCTGGGAAGATGCCGATTACTGCAAGACCCGCCTGGGCCTGGACGCGCCGTTGGGCGCCATCGACCGCAGCCGCCTTAACGTCAAGGGCAGCTCCCTGGCGGCCGGGCACCCGTTTGCCGCCACCGGTGGGCGTATCGTCGCCAACCTGGCCAAGCTGCTGGATGCGGCGGGCAAGGGGCGCGGGCTGATCTCGATCTGCGCGGCGGGCGGGCAGGGTGTGACAGCGATCATTGAGCGCTGATCTCGGCTATCATCCGAACGCCTTGGGCAATAACGGCTTTGTCGGATTAATCTGGCATATTGGATGCATTCTTTAGCAGATCAAAGCTCGTTACCCTCTCCCCGCTGTGCGAGGATTGCCGTATAACGAGTGCCATACGCGTGTTTGGTAATAAAGGACCCACAATAAAAGCTGATGAAGACTCCTAAACGCATTGAACCCCTGATCGAGGACGGTCTGGTCGACGAAGTGCTGCGCCCACTTATGAGTGGTAAAGAAGCAGCTGTTTATGTGGTGCGCTGCGGCAACGAGTTACGTTGCGCCAAGGTCTACAAGGAGGCGAATAAACGAAGTTTTCGTCAGGCGGCCGAATACCAGGAAGGCCGCAAGGTCCGTAACAGCCGACAGGCCCGGGCCATGGCCAAGGGCTCCAAGTTCGGCAAGAAAGAAACCGAAGACGCGTGGCAGAACGCCGAAGTAGCGGCGCTGTTTCGCCTGGCCGGTGCGGGCGTTCGTGTGCCCCAGCCCTACGACTTCCTCGAAGGCGTGTTGCTGATGGAGCTGGTGGCCGATGAATACGGTGACGCGGCGCCACGTCTGAACGACGTGGTCCTGGAACCGGATCAGGCCCGTGAGTATCACGCCTTCCTGATCTCGCAGATCGTGCTGATGCTGTGTACCGGCCTGGTGCACGGTGACCTTTCGGAGTTCAACGTGCTGTTGACGCCGACCGGCCCCGTCATCATCGACCTGCCGCAAGCGGTGGATGCGGCGGGTAACAACCACGCATTCACTATGCTGGAGCGGGACGTGGGCAACATGGCGTCGTATTTCGGGCGCTTTGCCCCGGAATTGAAGACCACCAAGTACGCCAAGGAAATGTGGGCGCTGTACGAAGCCGGCACCTTGCACCCGGCCAGCGTGCTGACCGGTGAGTTCGACGAGCCGGAAGAGTTGGCGGATGTGGGCGGCGTGATGCGCGAGATCGAAGCGGCACGGCTCGACGAAGAGCGGCGCCAGGCGATCCGTGCGGCGGATGATGCGCCACCGGGCAAACCGGCGGAAGAACCGCCACCGCCTTGGATGCAGTGATCTTCAGGTCACTGGCAATGTAAATGTGGGAGCTGGCTCCCACATTGGGTTTTGTGGGCGGTCAGTGATACCCCGTCACTTGCAACAACCGCCCGCTGCCAACTCCTTGAGAATCGGGCAGTCCGGCCGGTGATCGCCCTGACAGTGCTCCATCAGGTCCTGCAATGTATCGCGCAGTTGCCCCAACTCGCGGATCTTGTGGTTCAACTCTTCGATATGCTGGCGAGCCAACGCCTTGACGTCGGCACTGGCCCGTTGCCGGTCCTGCCACAGTTCCAGCAACTTGCCGACCTCCTCCAGGGAAAACCCCAGATCCCTCGAACGCTTGATGAATGCCAGGGTGTGCAGGTCGTCGTGGCCATATAGGCGATAGCCGCTGTCGCTGCGATTGGCCGGTTTAAGCAGGTTGATGGATTCGTAATAGCGAATCATCTTGGCGCTCAAGCCGCTTTGCCGGGCTGCCAGACCGATGTTCATGGGCGGTGATCCTCCAGATCCTTGGGTTTCCAGGTTTCAACAGCAGCGCATTGCTCACCACGTCCTCACTGGACAGGGTCCGTAGCGGGTCGAGCAGGCCGAACCAGTTGGACACAACAGCCCCGAATGGATGCTGCCCAATTTTGCGCAGATCTCGCGCCGGCGGTTGCGCTTTGCGGCAGTCTTCCGGGAAATGTTGGCTGTAGCATCAACCTTGACCTTAGGGGAAGGTCAAGCTCCATTGTTTACCTGCCGTGGATTAATAGCCCAGCTTTGCCGCCTTGAGGTACATGCCGTCCGCACCCTGGGCAATGCGCAGTTTGCGCACATCGCCAGCCTTCAACTCGATGTGCTGTGCCTTGGGCGCCAGCAATCCCGGCAGACAGCCTGGGGCTTGGCCTGGCAGTAGCTTGAGGCGCAGCGAGACCGGGCCTGCGGGGAAGTTGAACGAGGTGGATTGCTCCTGGAACAGCCGCCCGGCCAACTGGTCATTGACGTACAGGCCAATCTCGCAATTGGTGGGGACTTCCAGGCGCTCCCTGGAAATGATCAGCACCGCATAATCCTCGGCCGCGCTGGCCTGGGGGGCGGCGGCGAACAGGCTCAACAGGCTCACAAGGCCAAAAAGCGACCAGCGCATGGTGAATTCTCCGGGTTTCAAATCGTGGATGGTTGCAGCTTGGCCGACGCCGCCAGGGAATACCAGCCCGGCTGTTGTTTTCGGCGCTTGACCTTGCCATCGTGGCAAGGATGAAACTGGGCGCAACCTCACTTAAGGAGTCATGTCATGCAAATATTCAGCGTTGAAGGAATGACCTGCGGCCACTGCGTTCGTGCCGTTACCCAAGCCGTTCAGGCCCTGGACCCGGCAGCCAGTGTGAAGGTCGATCTGGGCGCCAAGGAAGTGGGGGTGGAAAGTCGTTTGTTGCCGGAAGAAGTGATCCGCGTGATTACCGATGAAGGCTACAGCGCCAAGCTCGCCTGATTATTTAATAGTTAGCGAGCTATCGTAATGTTCAAGGCACCCAAGCGCGGCTAGACTGTCGGGCTGCCGACTCTTTTGGGTGCCTGATGAACCTTCGCATACTCCTCATTCTGGGGGCCTTGAGCGCATTTGCGCCGCTGGCCATCGACTTTTATCTGCCGGGCTTCCCGGCCATGGCAGTGGCGTTCGGCACCGACGAAAAACATATCCAGTTGACCCTGGCGGTGTACTTCACCGGGCTTGCGGTCGGTCAATTGATCTATGGGCCGCTGGCGGATCGTTTTGGCCGGCGCGTCCCGCTATTGAGTGGTGTCACCCTGTTCACCTTGGCCTCCCTGGCGTGCGCCTATGCGCCGTCCCTGGAGTGGCTGATCGGTGCGCGCTTCGTCCAGGCCCTGGGCGGGTGTGCGGGCATGGTGATTTCCAGGGCGGTGGTCAGCGACAAGTGCGACGCGGTGGGTTCGGCCAAGGTCTTTTCGCAGTTGATGCTGGTGGTCGGGCTTGCGCCGATCCTGGCGCCGATGCTCGGTGGGGTGATGGTTAGCCTGTGGGGCTGGCAGTCGATCTTCCTGGCGTTGACCCTGTTCAGCGTCGGTGCGGGTGTGGCAGTGGCTGTCGGTCTGCCGGAGAGTTTTCCGGCCCATCAACCTCGGCAGCCGCTGTCCGGAGCGTTGCGCCAGTACGGGCGCCTGCTGGCCGACCGCGTATACCTGGGGTATGCCGTGACCGGCGGCATCGCGATTGGCGGGATGTTTGCCTACATTGCCGGTTCGCCTTTCGTCTTTATCAAGCTGTACGGCGTGCCGGCTGAGCATTATGGCTGGCTGTTCGGCACCAACGCCGCGGGCTTTATCCTGGTGGCGCAGGTCAATGCGCGGCTGCTGTCCAAGCGCGGGCCGGCCTTTCTCCTGACCCGTACGGTATGGGTTTACCTCGCGGCAGCGCTGGCGTTGTTGGCCGTCAGTGCCTTGCATACCGAAGCACTGTGGCCGCTGCTGGTGCCGCTGTTCCTGTGTATCGCCAGCCTGGGCTGCATCATGCCCAATACCTCGGCGTGCGCCATGAACGGCCAGGGCGCGCGGGCCGGCAGCGCCTCGGCACTGCTGGGCTGTATCCAGTTTGGTGTGGCGGCGGGGGCGGCATCGTTGGTCGGCGCATTGCACGACGGCACGGCCATGCCGATGTCGATCGTCATCAGCCTGTGCGGGGTGTTGGCGGTAGTGGTGGCCATGTGGACCCAGCGCCTGCAGCGGCAGCGAGCCTTGCAAGCGCAGGTCTGACAGTCTTTTCAGCCCGTAGCGCGCTGCTGGTTTTCGGGAAACCGGTGGGGCGCCTGGATCCGGTTTTGCAGGGTGTTGGCGAAGGCGCGGGCCTCGGCTTCACTGCGGAAGGTAAAGGCGTCCTGGTCCAGGCGGACCTGCCATTTGTTGCCTTGGGATTTTGCTAACGCTTTTATCAGGATCTTCATTGCTGACTTCCTCACGTAAAAGATTGCGTGGCAAAGGCGGCCAATATAAACCCGAAGACGCTCAAAAATATGACAAGGATCAAGTGTCTGACTAGCGGTGCCGTCCGTTGCCCACAGGTGGAACGGACGACACTGACAGAGCCCGCTTCTTAGAAGCCTTCCAGCACAATCTTGCCCTTTGCCTTGCCGCTTTCCAGCAAAGCATGGGCGCGGCGCAGGTTCTCTGCGTTGATCACGCCGAAGTGCTCGCCCACCGTGGTTTTCAGGGTGCCGGCATCGATCAGCTCGGCCACTCGATTGAGCAGGTTGTGTTGCTCGATCATGTCGGCAGTCTCGAACATCGAGCGGGTGTACATGAATTCCCAGTGCAGCGACAGGCTCTTGCGCTTGAGCTTGAGCACATCCAGCGACTTGGGGTCATCAATCAGTGCCAGTTTGCCTTGGGGCGCGAGCGCTTCGACCAACTGGTCCAGGTGCTGGTCGGTTTGGGTCAGGCTGGCGACGTGGGTCACCTGTGGGTGGCCTACGCGCTTGAGCTCTTCGCTCAGAGGCTGGCTGTGGTCGACTACCAGGTCAGCGCCCAGGTCCTTGGCCCAGGCCTGGGTTTGCGGGCGCGAGGCGCTGCCGATCACCTTGAGTGCGGTGAGTTGCGCCGCCAATTGGGTGAGGATCGAACCTACGCCACCGGCAGCGCCGACAATCAGCAGGCTCTGGCCTTGATCGGTCTTGCCTTCAGGCACTTGCAAGCGCTCGAACAGCAGTTCCCAGGCGGTGATGGCAGTCAGCGGCAGGGCGGCAGCTTCGGCGAACCCCAGGCTCTTGGGCATATGGCCGACGATGCGCTCATCGACGGTGTGCAGTTCGCTGTTGCCACCCGGGCGGGTCAGGGAGCCCGCATAAAACACTTTGTCGCCGGCCTTGAACAGCGTCACTTCACTGCCCACGGCCTTGACCACACCGGCCACGTCCCAGCCCAGCACTTTGGCCGCGCCGTTTTCCGGGGTGACGTTCTGGCGGATCTTGGTATCCACCGGGTTGACCGAGATGGCTTTGACTTCTACCAGCAGGTCGCGCGGACCGGCCACCGGCTCAGGCAACTGGATATCCTGCAGGGACTTGGGGTCGTTGATTGGCAATGCGGCGTAGTAGGCGATGGCTTTCATGGCAAGTTCCAGGAAGGGCGGAATGGGATGGTTAGATCATTAGCTATTTCTCTTGCAGATAAAACCCGCTAAAAGAGCAGTCTCTTTCAATGGTTTTTTGATAATCCCTCGGGGCGGTGGTCATGCTGCGTTTTGATGATTTGCAGTTGTTCGTACGTGCGGCGGATTTGGGGAGTTTGTCGGCCGCCGCACGGGTCATGGATATGTCGGCGGCGGTGGCCAGCGCAGCGTTGAAACGCATTGAGCAACAATTGGGCGCGCGCTTGCTGGCACGTTCTACTCGCAGCCTGCGCCTGACTGCCGAGGGCGAGGGTTTCTTGCAATACGCCCGCGGTGCCTTGAGCCAACTGGATGAAGGCCGGCGCCTGCTGGCCAGCAGCCAGGACCATGTCAGTGGTGTTTTGCAACTGTCGGCGCCTTCGGACTTCGGCCGCAACCTGCTGTTGCCGTGGCTGGACGAATTTCAGCGCGAGCACCCGCAATTAAGTGTGCGCCTGCTACTGGGCGACCGGATTGCCGACCTGTTCCGCCAGCCGGTGGATATCGCCTTGCGCTATGGCGAACCCGAGGATTCGAGCCTGGTGGCCTTGCCGGTCGCGCCGGACAATCGCCGGGTGCTCTGCGCCGCGCCCAGCTACCTGGCCCGGCATGGCGAGCCGCGCCACCTGGAGGAACTGGCCCAGCACAACTGCCTGCTGTACATGCTCGGTAGCCGAGTGCATGACCATTGGCGCTTTCAGGATGGCAAACGGGAAATCAGTCTGACGGTTACCGGTGACCGCTTCAGTGACGATGCCGATGTGGTGCGGCGCTGGGCCGTGGCCGGGGTGGGGATTGCCTATAAGTCCTGGCTGGATGTCAGTGCCGACGTACTGGCAGGCCGCCTGCGGTTGCTCTTGCCGGAGCTGCAGGGTGAGCGCACACCGCTCAATCTGCTGTGCGCCCATCGCGCGCAGTTGAGTAAGCCGATCAACCTCCTGCGTGAAATGCTCGTGGCACGTTGTGGGAAGTTGAGCGCGCAGTTGCCTGAACAGCAAGGGACTACGTAATAACCCCAGGGAATTCAGGAAACTTCAGGCAAATGCTGTCGCTGATTTGGCTGTAAGACGCCACGGAATCTGCTGCTTACACACTTATACTTTTCCGCGAAATGGAGCAGACCAACGAATCTACAGGGAGTGAATACATGGAACAGGCACCTTGCATCAGCCAGATCGCCACCTTGCTGGCCGACCCCAAACGCGCCGCTATGATCTGGGCGTTGATGGACGGCTCGGCCAAGCCGTCCGAAGAACTGGCGATGCTGGCGGGGTTATCCGCGTCATCGGCCAATGCGCATCTGGCGCGATTGGCGGCGGGTGGATTGCTGCGCATTGAAGCCCGGGGGCGCAAACGCTTCTTTCGCATGGCGGCGGCCGATGTGAGCGCGGCAGTCGATGCGCTGGCCAGTACCACCATGGCCAGTTTGGCGCGCAGTGCAGTCGGCCTGCCGGTGGCGGCCTTGCTGGCACCGTCGTCGTTGCGTCATGCGCGGCTTTGTCATGACCATCTGGGGGGTGAAATGGCGGCAGCACTCTATCAACGCATGGTGTTGGCGAAGTGGGTTGAACGCTTCGAACAGCGGCTTCACGTGACGCCGTTGGGCGCACGCCAATTGGCCGAGCGTGGCATTTACACCCAGGCCCTGGCGCAGCACAGTTACTCGACGATGGCTTGTGATTGTTTTGACTGGAGCGAGCAGCAACCGCACCTGGGCGGGGCATTGGGGGCGGGATTGTTGCAGTTGTTCATGCAGTCACGCTGGCTGACGGTGATCAATGAGTCGAGCGTACTGCAGGTCACCGAGACCGGGCGCCTGGAAATTGCCCGGATGGCGGCCTTGTAGGAGCCGGAAAACCGGCCCCTACAGGGTTTGGTCAGGGCTTGACCAGGCGTGCATCCAGGCTGTTTTGCGCCAGGCGGCGGGCCTGGTCCTGGGTCATGCCCAGCGAGGTGTGCAGCGCGTGGAAGTTCTCGGTGACATAACCGCCGAAGTACGCCGGGTCATCCGAGTTCACCGTGACCTTCACCCCACGCTCGAGCATGTCGAGGATGTTGTGCTGGGCCATGTCGTCGAACACGCACAGCTTGGTGTTGGACAGCGGGCACACGGTCAGCGGGATCTGCTCGTCGATGATCCGCTGCATCAGGCGCTCGTCTTCGATGGCGCGCACACCATGGTCGATTCGCTGGATCTTCAGCAGGTCGAGGGCTTCCCAGATGTACTCCGGCGGGCCTTCCTCACCGGCATGGGCGACGGTCAGGAAACCTTCGCCACGGGCGCGATCGAATACGCGCTGGAACTTGCTTGGCGGGTGGCCCATTTCCGAGCTGTCCAGGCCTACGGCGACAAACGCATCCCGGAACGGCAGCGCCTGGTCGAGGGTTTTTTGCGCTTGCTCTTCGCTCAGGTGGCGCAGGAAGCTGAGGATCAGGCCGCTGGTGATGCCCAGTTGCTGCTCGCCATCTTTGAGCGCGCTGGCGATGCCGTTGAGCACCACTTCAAACGGGATCCCCCGGTCGGTGTGGGTCTGTGGGTCGAAGAACGGTTCGGTATGGATCACGTTCTGCGCCTTGCAACGCAGCAGGTAGGCCCAGGTCAGGTCGTAGAAATCCTGGGAGGTGCGCAATACATCGGCGCCCTTGTAGTAGAGGTCGAGAAACTCCTGCAGGTTATTGAAGGCGTAGGCCTTGCGCAGGGTTTCGACGTCGTTCCACGGCAGCGCGATTTTGTTGCGTTCGGCCAGGGCGAACAGCAACTCGGGCTCCAGCGAGCCCTCCAGGTGCAGGTGCAGTTCGGCCTTGGGCAGGGCATTGAGCCAGTCGTACATGGGTGCGTTCTCATCAGGTGCAATGGCGGCATTCTACAGGCCAGGGCGCAAATAATCGGTAAAACCTGACCGAGCGGTAAGCATTGTTCGTGCCTGCGGCAATGGGCGAATGAACTAAGGTGTAACGAAACGTTAGCGATACGCCGCAGTCTGTACCCCATCAATGACTGATTTGCCGCTCGAAAAGGCCCGTAATGCTCACATCCCTCAAGCAAGAAAAGTACATGTGGCTGGCGCTGATCGCCGCCCTCGCAGCCTACCCTCTGGAGCACTGGCTGTTGCACAGCGGACAGATGACGGCCCTGTTCGGCGGCCTGGTGCTGATCGGTTTTATTGTCATGGCCTCGATGCGCGTGGCCCACCATGCCGAGCTGCTCGCCGAAAAGGTCGGCGACCCCTACGGCACCATGATCCTGACCCTGGCGGCGGTGCTGGTGGAAGTGGTGATCCTGGCGATCATGATGAGCAACGAGGCATCGCCGACCCTGGTGCGTGACACGATCTACTCAGCCGTAATGCTGGATATCAACGGCATCCTTGGCCTGGCTGCGTTGATGGGCGGCATCAAGCATGGGGAGCAGTCCTACAATGATGATTCGGCGCGGACCTACAGCGTGATGATCTTGACTGCCATGGGCGTGTCCATGGTGGTGCCGGAATTTATCCCCGAGGCCGACTGGAAAATCTACTCGGCCTTCACCATCGGTGCGATGGTGGTGTTGTATGCCTTGTTCCTGCGTATGCAGGTGGGGCCACACAGTTACTTCTTCAGCTACAGCTATCCGGAAAAACGTCGCAAGCCATCGCCGCAAGAGCACGCCTCGCCGGTCAACCTGACGTTCTCCATCGCGACCCTGGTGTTTGGTGTGGTGGTGATTGGCGCATTGGCCGAGGTGATGTCCAAGACCCTGGACCTTGGCCTGGAGGGCACGGGGGCGCCGCCGGTGATCACGGCGATCCTGGTGGCGGCGATTTCCGCCGCCCCGGAGATTCTGACCGCCTTGCGCGCAGCCTTGGCCAACCGCATGCAGTCGGTGGTCAACATCGCGCTGGGGGCTTCGTTGTCGACGGTGATTCTGACGGTGCCGGTGATGGAAGCCATGGCGCTGTACACCGGCCAGCCGTTTCAGATGGCGATGACCCCGGTGCAAACGGTGATGGTGTTTATCACACTGATTGTCAGTGCGATCAACCTCAACGATGGCGAAACCAACGCCATCGAAGGGATGACCCATTTTGTATTGTTTGCGACCTTTATCATGCTGTCGCTGCTGGGGGTATAGGCCTGGCTAGGTGATTTTGCGCGCGGGCCAGAGCCCGTTTTCAAACATCCTCTCGCTTTCCTGTTTCAACTCGGTAATCACACGTGCGACGCAAGGGTCCGTCAACTTTCCCCGGTGGCGGGCGATGCAGATGGTGCGAGTAACCCGAGGGACTATCAGCGCGGCCTGCAATTGCCGGGTGCGTAGTTTTTCCGCAACGGAACTGGCGGCCTGGATACCGAACCAATTGCCGGTTTCTATCAAGCGCACCTGGAATTCGCCGGAGTCTATTTCAATGCTCACATTGAGGGTGAGGTCGTGGCCCGCCAAATGATTGTCCAACAGGGTGCGAATACGGTTGAGGCGCGAGGCCATGACCAGCGGAAACTCCGAGAGTCTTTTGACGTTGATCTCCTGCAGATTGAGCAGGCTGTGACTGCCCACCAAGTAGAGATCTTCCTGGGCGAAGTCTTCGCAGACCACCTCGGTGGAGGATTTGCGGTCGAACAGCAGCGCGATGTCCAGTTTCCCGTCGCTCAGCCAATCCCAAAGATAAGCGGACGGGGACTCTACGACGCGCAAGCGGATTCCCGGGTAGGCGGCTGCCAGTCGGGTCAGGAGTGGGACGACCAATACATTGGCGCAAGAGTAGGGCACGCCTATGACGACTTCTCCTTCGGGAAAATCAGAATCTTCATGTATTTTTTTGTAGGCCATTTCGGCCATGCCCAGTAGTTCATAAGCGCTGCTTAAAAAACGTTGGCCCAATGCAGTCGGCGAAGCCCCTCTGGCATCTCTCGTTAACAATTGCACACCAATAGCTTGTTCGAGTTTGGTCAACGTTACAGTAAGAGCAGGTTGTGCAATGCCCAGTTTGCGCGATGCGGCCGTCACACTGCCTTCTTCGCATACAGTCACAAATGCAATGAGCCTGCCTATATCGAGCTTTCGGGCATTTTTCATGGGTTAGCCTGTCATGGGGTATATATCTTATATATGGGTCAATCAAAAAACGGTATTTCCAATATAGCCTGAGTAGGATCAATCTCAAGTGATTAAACAAGCTGTGTATTAAAAAAGCAGAGGTAATCACAATGACGATCCAGGACATTGCATTGAAGTCTATCGAGGGTTTTCATGTTGGCGGAGAGCGCGTGTATATGGACGGCTTTCCGGAACAACTGATGACCAAGGTTCCCGGCGCCGCGCCTATCCGGGTGTCCATGAATGGGCATCACATGGTTGGCCAGATGTATTGCCAACGGTATACACAAAGCAACCCGCGCTCCCCCTATCCACTGGTTTTTCTGCATGGCGGCGGCCTGACCGGCGCCTGTTGGGAAAACACACCGGATGGCCGGCCGGGGTGGTTGACTTTTTTTCTGAAGGCCCGATACGACGCCTGCTTGTGCGATGCGTTTGAGCGTGGACGTGCATCCTGGCCTGCCTATCCCGAGATCCTCGCAGGCAAGCCTGAACACCGGACGCTGGATGCGGTATGGCATCATTTCCGCTTCGGTCCGGCGTCCAGTTACTGCGCTGAGGCCCGTGAAGAGCAGGCTTACCCCGGGCAGCAGTTCCCGGTGGAGCACCTGGATGTTTTTGGCCAACAGTTCGTGCCTCGCTGGGCAGGTACCGATCACCGGGCACTTGCCGGCTATAGAGCCTTGCTGGAAAAAATTGGACCTTGTGTATTGATCGGGCATAGCCAGGGCGCTTACTACGCCCTGCAACTGGCGCAGGAGTTTGCAGGAACGGTGAAAGGGGTGGTTGCTATCGAGCCATCGGCAGTTCCCGAACTATCCAAAAGTGTACTGACGCTTCCTCCGCATCTAGCCATTTGGGGGGATTTCATTCGCGATAAAAGTGTCATGTGGGAGAGCTACCTTCACAGATGTGAGGCGTACTTTGAGCAACTGCAAAATAAATCGGTAGATTCCCGGGTCTTGGAGTTGCCGACGGTCGGAGTGTCGGGTAACAGTCATATGTTGATGATGGATGCTAACAGCAATCAAGTGGCCGGAATGATTGATGAGTGGTTGGTTAGTCTTGCTTGAAACGTTGAATAATAAAAATAATAATTTGAGAGGGTTTACATCTCTCAATGGGGGGAAGTATGCAGGCTGCAAAGGCAGAGTTGGCGCAAGACAGTGTCTCGGATGATGTTCAGGGCCAGGCACTGATAAGAAAAATAACCTGGCGCTTGATGCCATTAATTATAATTTGCTTTTTTTTTGCATTTTTTGATCGGATCAATATCAGTTTTGTAAAGTTTCAGCTGGAAAGCGAGTTAGGGTTCGGTAATTCGGTGTATGGGCTGGGGGCCAGTTTATTTGTTGTCGGGTATGTGATTTTCGAAGTGCCCAGTAACTTGATGCTCTACAAGGTGGGGGCGCGCAGGTGGATTGCCAGGATCATGATGTCCTGGGGGATTGCTACTTGTGCCATGGTCTTTGTCCAGACCGAATGGCAGTTTTATGTGCTGCGCTTCCTGATCGGCGCAATGGAAGCGGGTTTTGGGCCGGGGGTCGTATTTTACCTGACGCTTTGGTTTCCTTCTGCATTTCGAGGTCGAGCGACGTCGCACTTGTTCCTCGCTTCGGCATTTTCAGGACTGATAGGCGCACCCTTGGCGGGGCTCCTGTTAGAACATATGGATAACGTGTTTGGTCTTCCCGGGTGGCATTGGCTGTTTCTATTCGGAGGTGTTCCCTGCGTTGTGCTGGGGATCGTTGTCTTGAATGTACTCTGTGATCGTGTGGAGGACGCTAAATGGCTGACGCGGGCCGAAAAATCATGGTTGGCGCAAAAAATATCGGAAAAGAACCAATCGTCTTCTGTAGAGCACTCCTTTCGAAGCGCATTGAAATCGCCGATTCTTCTGTTGTTGGGGTTTCTCTACTTTCTCATTCAGCTTGGGTCCCATGGCCTTAATTTCTGGGCGCCGCATTTGATTCGTTCCACTGGGGTGGAGTCGTCAGGCACATTGGGGCTTTTGACTGCGGTGCCTTACGTCTGTGGGGCAATTGCGATGATTACCGTTGGACGCCTGTCAGACCGTTCAGGCGAGCGCCGAAAATTCGTGGCAGGCCTGTTGTTGCTGGCGTCTATCGGATTTCTGTTAGCGGGCTTTTTCGATGACGATACGACGTTGCTGGTGATTGCCCTGGGCGTATTGGGCGGTGGCGTGATTGCCTCCATCCCCGCATTCTGGGCATTGCCGCCGATGATTCTATCGGGAGCGGCCGCGGCGGGAGGTATCGCATTGATCAACACGCTGGGGCAGTTCGGTGGAATCGTCAGCCCATTGATGGTCAGTCAGATCATCGAGTTTACGGGGAGTGCGACGCCTGCGTTGTATGTGATCAGCGCCACCAGCTTGTTGGCGTGCTTGATCCTGATGTTTATGTTGCCGGACAAACTTAAACATAAAGACCTGTAACCAGAGCGCTGTTTTCCCTGCGTTTTTGTGCAAGTGCCAAAGCAGCGACCCAGGTCGCTGCTTTGGCATTCGAGCTCGGGCCCGTCTTAGGACGCGTTGATCAACTGCCGCGCCGCCTGGCTGTGATCGGCGATCAAGGCCTTGAGGTCCATGCCCTCGATTTGCCCGTCGATCACCCGCCACTTGCCGCCCACCATCACCCGGTCCGCCCGGTCCGCGCCGCATAGCAGCAGGGCCGACAGTGGGTCGTGGCTGCCGGAGAAACGCAGCTCATCGAGCTTGAACAGGGCCAGGTCGGCCTGTTTGCCCACCGCCAGCTCGCCAATGTCGCTGCGGCCCAGCAGTTTGGCGGAGCCTTTGGTGGCCCAGCCGAGTACGCCTTCAGGGGTGATTTTTTCCGCGCCATAACGCAGGCGTTGGATGTACAAAGCCTGGCGCGCTTCGAGAATCATGTTGGACGCATCGTTGGAGGCCGAACCGTCCACGCCCAGGCCAATCGGCGCGCCGGCGGCGATCAGGTCCAGGGTCGGACAGATGCCGGAGGCCAGGCGCATATTGGAGCTTGGGCAATGGCAGATACCGGTGCCGGCCGCGCCCAGGCGGGCGATTTCGTCCGGGTTGAAGTGAATGCCATGGGCCAGCCAGGTGCGGGGGCCGAGCCAGCCGACGCTGTCGAGGTAGTCCACGGTGCGCAGGCCGAAGCGCTGCAGGCAGAAGTCTTCTTCGTCGAGGGTTTCGGCCAGGTGGGTGTGCAGGCGCACATCGAGTTGGTTGGCCAGTTCGGCGCTGGCGCTCATGATTTCGGGGGTGACCGAAAATGGCGAGCAAGGCGCCAGGGCAATCTGGATCTGCGCACCGTCGCCGCGCTCGTGGTAGCGCTGGATCAGGCGTTGGCTGTCTTCAAGGATTACTTCGCCCTGCTGCACGGTCTGCTGCGGTGGCAGCCCGCCGTCGGCTTCGCCCAGGCTCATGGAACCGCGGGTGAGCATGGCGCGCATGCCCAGTTCGCGCACGCTGTCGACTTGCACGTCGATCGCCTGTTCCAGGCCATCGGGAAACAGGTAGTGGTGATCGGCCGCGGTGGTGCAGCCGGAGAGCAGCAGCTCGGCGAGGGCGACTTTGCTGGCCAGCGCGAGTTTTTCCGGGGTCAGGCGCGCCCACACCGGGTACAGGGTTTTCAGCCAGGGGAACAACGGCTGGTTGACCACCGGCGCCCAGGCGCGGGTCAGGGTTTGGTAGAAGTGATGATGGGTGTTGATCAGGCCGGGAAGCACCACGTGCTCGCGGGCGTCGAAGGTTTGTTCGCAGGCGATGCTCGGTTGCTGGCCGAGGGCGAGCACTTCGACGATCACACCGTCTTGCAGCACCAGGCCGCCACGGGCGTCCAGGGTGTTGGCAGTGAAAATCGCGAGAGGGTTTTTTAACCAGATACGGGTCGCAGGCATTGGCCGGCTCCTCTGAATGATGGGTTCAGGTTTGCCAGCTCAGTGTTGCCCTGTCTGCTGATCCAGGGTCGCCGGTAAGGGCGAGGTGGGAAGTTTACGTGGAGTGAGCGGTGGGGTCTATCCACCGCTTATCTGTTGGCTTACCAGGGAATGGTCTGGCCCTTGTAGTTGACGAAGTGATGGCCGCCCTTGCCGGTGTAGGCGTTCACCTGGGCGATCAGGCCGCGCACGCTGGTTTCCACGTCCAGGTCGGCCCCTTCGCCGCCCATATCGGTCTTGACCCAGCCCGGATGCAGCGACAATACGGTCAGCTTCTGCTCGCCCAGTTGCGTCACGAAGCTGTTGGTCATGGAGTTCAGCGCGGCCTTGCTGGCCTTGTACAGCGCAAGGTCCGGCGCGTCGGGCATGGTCACGCTGCCCAGTACCGAACTCATGAACGCCAGCACGCCGCTGCCCTGGCGAATCTGCGGGGCAAAGCGCTGGGCCAGGTTGATCGGTGCCACAGCATTGGTGAAAAACAGTTGGCCGACTTCGGCCTGGGTGGCATGGCCCGGGGTCTGGTTGGCCGGGCCCTTGACGCCGGCGTTGACGAACAGCAGGTCGAAGGTCTGGGCTTTCAGGCGCTGGTTCAAGGCGATGACGGCCTGTTGGTCGTCCATGTCCAGTTGCTCGATCTGTACCGGGCCGAGGGCTTTGAGGGCGTCGGCTTTTTGCGGGTTGCGCACGGTGGCGGTGACGTGCCAGCCGTCAGCCAGCAATTGCTTGACCAGGCCAAGGCCCAGCCCGCGCGAGGCGCCGATGATCAATGCGGTTTTTGGCGTAGACATGAAGGCTTCCTATGGCATCGAGGTTCAGTGAACAACCTTATCAGGTTCAGCGTTGCAGCAGGATTCGTCCGCGGCTCAGGTCGGCCAACTGGGTTTGCAAGGTGTCGATATGGGCTTCGCCGAGGGCCAGTTGTAGCTCCACGCCATTGGCGGTGAAGGTTTCTTCTACCACCAGGCCGCCCAGTTCGGCGACACGCAGCTTGACCAGGGGCAGTTCAGCAAAGCCGCAGGCGCAGCTCAACGGCACACGGCTGATCAGCTCGATACGCTCGGCGTTTTGCAGGCATTTATTCGCGCCACCGCCATACGCCCGGGCCAGGCCGCCGGTACCCAGTTGGATGCCGCCGTACCAGCGGACCACCAGCACCACGACCTGATCGAATCCCTGGGCCTCGATGGCAGCCAGGATCGGTCGCCCAGCAGTGCCGCCGGGTTCGCCGTCGTCGTTGCTGCGGTATTGCCCACCGAGTTTCCAGGCCCAGCAGTTATGTGTGGCGTTGAGGTCGCTGTGCTGCTCGATAAACCCCTGGGCGTCTTGCGGGCTGCTAATCGGCGCGGCATAGGTGATGAAGCGGCTTTTGCGGATTTCTTCGCGAAATTCGCAAAAGCCCGTAAGGGTGAAAGGCATTGAGTCGCTTCGTTCAGAGGGCCGGCTTGATGCCACAGCCTTTGAGAATAATGTGGATAAGGTTGTTACCCGCGTCTTCCATATCCTGCTTGGTCAGCTTGGTACGGCCGGTCACGCGGCAGATCTGGGTGGCAAAGTCAGCGTAATGCTGGGTGCTGCCCCACAGCAGGAAGATCAAGTGTACCGGATCGACAGGGTCCATCTTGCCGGCATCTATCCAGGCCTGGAACACGGCGGCGCGGCCGCTGAACCAGGTGCGGTAGTCCTGGCTGAAATATTCGGTAAGGCATTCGCCGCCGCTGATGATCTCCATGGCGAAGATCCGCGAGGCCTGTGGCTGACGTCGCGAGTATTCCATCTTGGTGCGGATGTAGCGGGTCAGTGCTTCGGCGGGATCATCCTCGGCGGTCAGGGTGTTGAAGGTGCTGTCCCACAGCTCGAGGATATTGCTCAGTACCGCGATATACAGCCCCAGCTTATTGGTGAAGTAGTAATGCAGGTTGGCCTTCGGCAGCCCGGCGCTCGCGGCGATGGTGTTCATGCTGGTGCCTTTGTAGCCATGCCGGGCGAATTCGTCTTCGGCGGCCTGGATGATCGCTTGTTCGTTCTTTTGCCGAATGCGGCTGGCGGGTTTTCCGGCGTGGCTGTTGTGGGCAGGAACTTCGAGGCTCATGGAGGTTTCCGTGCAGATCGATGAATGCGATTGCTGCACAGATAACCCACCCTCAAGCCTCAGACAAGTCCCGATACGATAAAAGCGTCAAAGCGGTTCCAGCGTATCGCTTTCCAGGGCTGGATTTGCGGCAGGTGTTGCGGCCTTGGATTCCGGCAGGAGCAGGCACAACACGATTGCCGTCAGCCCGCCGCTGGTGATGGCCGAATCGAACAGGTTCTGCACCAGGGTTGGCATCAGGTGCAACAGGTTCGGTTGCGCCGCGATGCCCAGGCCGACCCCGAACGAGGTGGCGATGATCAGCATGCTGCGCCGATCCAGCGGGGCCTGGGCCAGGATGCGCACGCCGGCGGCGGCAACACTGCCGAACATTACCAGGGTCGCGCCACCCAGCACGGGTTTGGGGATTTGCTGCAAGACTGCACCAATCAGTGGAAACAATCCGAGACAGAACAGCACCACGCCGATGTACAGGCCCACATAGCGGCTGGCAACGCCGGTCAACTGGATCACCCCGTTGTTCTGGGCAAAGGTGGTGTTGGGGAAGGCACTGAAGGTGGCAGCGATCATGCAACTGACGCCATCTCCGAGCACGCCGCCCTTGAGTCGGCTTATATAGGAAGGGCCGCTGATGGGCTGGCGGGCGATCATGCAGTTGGCAGTGAGGTCGCCTACGGTTTCGATACTGCTGATCAGATAAATCAGCGCTACCGGTAGGAAGGCGCTCCAATCGAAACTGAAACCAAAATGGAATGGCGTCGGCAGGCTGATCAAGGGCAGGTCGGGCAGGGGCTGGGGCACCAGCTTGCCGCTGAACCAGGCGGCGACGCTGCCCAGCAGCAGGCCGATGATGATCGCGCTCAGGCGTACCCACGGCGTGTTCGAGCGGTTGAGCAGGATAATCGTCAGCACCACGAACAGGCCCAGGGCCAGGTTGGTCGGCGCGCCAAAGTCCGGCGCATTGAAGCCGCCGCCCAGGTCGGTGATACCTACCTTGATCAGGCTGATGCCAATCAGGGTAATGACAATCCCGGTTACCAGCGGCGTGATGACCCGGCGTAACTGGCCGATAAACCGGCTCAACACGACCTGCACCAACGCGCCGAAAAAACACACGCCGAAGATCATTGCCAGAATGTCTTCCGGGCTGCCGCCACGCTGCTTGACCAGGAAGCCCGCCGACAACACCGCGCCGAGAAAGGCAAAGCTGGTGCCTTGCAGGCAGATCATCCCAGCGCCAATCCCAAATGGCCTACGGGCCTGGATGAAGGTACCGACACCGGAAACCATCAGCGCCATGCTGATCAAGTAGGGCAAGTGGGCGGCCAGGCCCAGGGTCGAACCGATGATCAGCGGCGGGGTGATGATGCCGACGAAGCTGGCGAGTACATGTTGCAGGGCGGCAAGCAGGGCGGGCAATGGTTTGGGGCGGTCGTTGAGGCCGTAGATCAGGTCGCTGGCGCTGGAGGATTCTGGTGGCATGGCATGTGGACTCAGGGCTGACGGTTCATGGTCCCTGTGCCTTGCAAAAAGCTGTCCACTTGCTCAGGTTTTGTATGGAGCCCGTATCAGCGGGTCGCTGCCAGGCTTTCGAGGAAGCTTTCCAGCACCAAATGAGGGCGACGGCCTTTGCGCGTGACCGAAGCCAGGCTTAAATCGTAAAAGCGTGTAGCCGGTTTCAGCGCGCGTAGTCGGCCTTGTTGCACCCATAGGCTGGCGTAGTGGTCGGGCAGGTAGCCGATGAAGCGCCCGGTGAGGATCAGGAAGGCCATGCCTTCGCGGTCGGAAGCGCTGGCGGTGCAGTTGAGCGCTTGATAGTGGGCCTGGATGTCGGCGGGCAGGCGGAAGGTCGGCGCGATGGCGTCCTGGCTATTGATGCGCAGGTCGTCCAGTTGTTTGTTTTCGGCGTAGAACAGCGGATGACCCACCGCACAGTAGAGCAGCGAGCGCTCGCTATACAGCGGTTGGTATTCCAGGCCCGACAGTGCGCTGGCCTGGGGCACCACGCCGACATGCAGGCGCCCGTCGAGCACGCCTTGTTCCACTTCGTTGGGGGCGATCATGCGGATCTGGATCTGCACGTCGGGACCGCGCTCTTTCAACTGCGCCAATGCATGGGTGATGCGCATATGGGGCAGGGTCACCAGGTTATCGGTCAGGCCGATGGTCAGTTCGCCGCGCAGGTGTTGGTGCAGGCCGTTGACCTCGGTGCGGAAACTTTCCAGCGCGCTTAATAGTTGCAGTGCCGATTGGTAGACCTCGCGGCCTTCTTCCGTCAGGGAGAAGCCGGCGCGCCCGCGTTGGCACAGGCGCAGGCCCAGGCGTTGTTCCAGGTCGCTCATTTGCTGGCTGATGGCGGAACGGCCGATGCCCAGCACGGTTTCTGCCGCCGAGAAGCCGCCGCACTCCACCACGCTGCGGAAGATGCGCAGCAAACGGATATCGAAGTCGCTGACTTGTGCCAGTGGATCGGGTCGGCGGCTGCTCATAGTTTAGTAAAGGCCTGACTGAAGGTTAGAAGAGTTGCATTTCTTAGACTTTATCTCCGTGGCAATTTAGCTGCAACAACGCTTTTCAATCCCGACGCTGCCTTTTGCCCTGCGAGGTTTTGCTGATGAACATGCCCGAAAACGCCCCATCCACCCTGGCCAGCCAATTGAAACTGGATGCCCACTGGATGCCTTACACCGCCAACCGTAACTTCCAGCGCGACCCGCGCCTGATCGTGGGGGCCGAAGGCAGTTGGTTGATCGATGACAAGGGGCGCCGGGTCTATGACTCGTTGTCGGGCCTGTGGACCTGCGGCGCAGGGCACACGCGCAAGGAAATCCAGGAAGCGGTCGCCAAGCAATTGGGCACCCTGGACTACTCGCCGGGCTTCCAATACGGTCATCCTTTGTCCTTCCAGTTGGCAGAAAAGATTACCGACCTGACCCCAGGTAACCTGAATCACGTGTTCTTCACCGACTCCGGCTCCGAGTGCGCCGATACGGCGGTGAAGATGGTGCGTGCGTACTGGCGCCTAAAGGGCCAGGCGACCAAGACCAAGATGATTGGTCGTGCCCGTGGGTATCACGGGGTAAACATCGCCGGCACCAGCCTGGGCGGCGTCAACGGTAACCGCAAGATTTTTGGCCAGGCGATGATGGATGTCGATCACCTGCCGCACACCCTGCTGGCGAGCAATGCCTTCTCCCGCGGTATGCCGGAGCAGGGCGGTATTGCCTTGGCTGACGAGTTGCTCAAGCTGATCGAGTTGCATGATGCGTCGAATATCGCTGCGGTGTTCGTTGAGCCGATGGCGGGCTCCGCTGGCGTGCTCGTGCCGCCGCAGGGTTATCTCAAGCGCCTGCGTGAAATTTGTGATCAGCACAATATCCTGCTGGTGTTCGACGAAGTGATTACCGGCTTTGGTCGTACCGGCTCGATGTTCGGCGCAGACAGCTTCGGCGTGACCCCAGACCTGATGTGCATCGCCAAGCAAGTCACCAACGGTGCGATCCCGATGGGGGCAGTGATTGCCAGCAGCGAGATTTATCAGACCTTCATGAACCAGGCGACGCCTGAGTATGCGGTGGAATTCCCACACGGCTATACCTACTCGGCGCACCCGGTAGCGTGCGCAGCGGGGCTGGCGGCATTGGATCTGTTGCAGAAGGAAAACCTGGTGCAGAGCGTGGCTGAAGTCGCGCCGCACTTTGAGAATGCGCTGCATGGCCTCAAGGGCAGCAAGAACGTAATCGACATCCGTAACTACGGCCTGGCCGGTGCTATCCAGATTGCACCGCGTGATGGGGATGCCATCGTGCGTCCATTCGAGGCGGGCATGGCGTTGTGGAAGGCGGGGTTCTATGTGCGCTTTGGCGGCGACACCCTGCAGTTCGGCCCAACCTTCAACAGCAAGCCGCAGGACCTGGATCGCTTGTTCGATGCGGTCGGCGAAGTGCTGAACAAGATCGACTGATTTCTTCTTCTATATAGAACAACTGTCGGGCGCGACACGTGTCGCGCCTGTGGACAACTTTTCAGGAGCCTTGCATGAGCCTTATCCAGCATTTGATCAACGGCGAATTGGTCAACGACAGCGGTCGTAGTGCCGATGTGTACAACCCGTCCACCGGCCAGGTGATTCACCAGGTGCCATTGGCCAGCCGTGAAACCATTCAACAAGCCATCGACTCGGCCAAGGCGGCGTTCCCGGCCTGGCGCAACACACCACCGGCCAAGCGTGCCCAGGTGATGTTTCGTTTCAAGCAATTGCTGGAGCAGAACGAAGCACGCATCTCCCAGTTGATCAGCGAAGAGCATGGCAAGACCCTGGAAGACGCTGCCGGCGAACTGAAGCGCGGGATTGAGAACGTCGAGTACGCGTGCTCGGCACCGGAAATCCTCAAGGGCGAATACAGCCGCAACGTCGGCCCGAACATTGATGCCTGGTCCGATTTCCAGCCGTTGGGCGTGGTGGCAGGTATTACGCCGTTCAACTTCCCGGCCATGGTGCCGCTGTGGATGTATCCGCTGGCCATCGTCTGCGGTAACTGCTTCATCCTCAAGCCATCAGAGCGCGACCCAAGCTCGACGCTGCTGATCGCCCAGTTGCTGCAGGAAGCCGGTTTGCCCAAAGGCGTACTGAGCGTGGTGCATGGTGATAAGGGTGCGGTGGATGCGCTGATCGAGGCGCCTGAGGTCAAGGCCTTGAGTTTTGTCGGTTCGACGCCGATTGCCGAGTACATCTATTCCGAAGCGACTAAGCGCGGCAAGCGTGTACAGGCGCTGGGCGGGGCGAAGAACCACGCGGTGCTGATGCCGGATGCGGATCTGGATAACGCGGTCAGTGCCTTGATGGGCGCAGCCTACGGTTCCTGCGGCGAGCGTTGCATGGCGATCTCGGTGGCAGTGTGTGTGGGTGACCAGGTGGCGGATGCTCTGATCGCCAAGCTGGTGCCGCAGGTCAAGGCGCTGAAAATTGGTGCGGGTACTTCCTGTGGCCTGGACATGGGGCCGCTGGTTTCTGCGCAGGCGCGGGACAAGGTCAGTGGCTATATAGAAGACGGTGTGTCTTCGGGTGCTGAGCTGGTGGTCGATGGGCGTGGCCTGAGCGTCAGTGGTCATGAGGACGGTTTCTTCCTCGGTGGCTGCCTGTTTGATCGCGTGACGCCTGAAATGCGCATCTATAAAGAAGAGATCTTTGGCCCAGTGCTGTGCATCGTCCGGGTGAATAGCCTGGAAGCGGCGATGCAACTGATCAATGACCATGAATATGGCAACGGCACCTGCATCTTTACCCGTGACGGTGAAGCGGCGCGGTTGTTCTGTGACGAGATTGAAGTGGGCATGGTGGGGGTCAACGTTCCATTGCCGGTGCCGGTGGCGTATCACAGCTTTGGTGGCTGGAAGCGTTCGCTGTTTGGCGACTTGCACGCCTACGGGCCGGATGGGGTGCGGTTCTATACCCGTCGCAAGGCGATCACTCAGCGTTGGCCGCAGCGTGCCAGCCATGAAGCGTCGCAGTTCGCGTTCCCTAGTTTGTAAGGTTGCATGAATAGAAAGCCGGCCCTTGGGGGCCGGCTTTCGCGTTTTCGGGGCTTTTTTGACCGATATGACAGAATTGTGAAAATAGGGGTTGACGGCAGATTCTGGAAGTCTATAATTCGCCCCACTTCCGGCGCAGTCGAAACGGAAAACTCCTTGGTAAACAAAGAGTTACGCAGAATTCGACAGCGAGTTGCTTCAGTTCATCGAAGCCCAGAGGGAGTTGGTAGAGCAGTGTTGTTTGGCTCTATTAACGTTTCGATCCTCTCGGTCGAAAGCGGAGAAAAAGAGGTGTTGACAGCAGCGTGTAACGCTGTAGAATTCGCCTCCCGCTAACGAGAGATCG